>CAYFPY010000008.1:5965-77809 GCA_964345125.1 uncultured Actinomyces sp. | reverse complement strand
GGGCTGACAGAATTGGACGTATCGAACTGGGACACCAGCAACGTCACCGATATGGGTGGCATGTTCGCCGATGCCAGTGGGCTGACAGAATTGGACGTATCGAACTGGGACACCAGCAACGTCACCGATATGGATGGCATGTTCGACGGCGTTCACTTCGTCCGATGAGTACACCGGCTTATGGGAGAAAGAGGGCGACGGGGAACCGTGGGAAGGTGACGCGGCGCAGCTACTGGAGCACAGCCAACAGGGCGACCCATCGGGCACCTACGTATGGCAGCGGAGGGATCAAGCATAGTCAGATAGCAACACGTTCGCACTTCAAACTCAGTACCCCCGGTGGGACTCGAACCCACACTGGATCGATTTTAAGTCGACTGCCTCTACCATTGGGCTACGGGGGCCCAGCATGCCACTCAAGTATAAGACCTGAAAAACTGCCGGCTGCCTAATGTTAGCAACCCCAGGCACGGGCGCAAAACCCACAAGCAGGTGGCAGCGCTACTGCGCCAACATTGTCTGGGCAACACCAAGCGCAATACCATCCAAAATGTCGTGCTCCGAAACAACCACCTGAAACTGGTCTTCAGGCACCTGGGTTTGTGCAGACACGCGCCGCAGAACCTGCTGCCACACCAAAGACCCGCCCCCAATCACGTCCTCCCGCCCAGGGGGAATAATCGCTAACTCAGCTTTCTGCTCCACTGGGGCCTCCACCATGAACTCAATGGCATTCGCCCACTGCTCAACTGTAGGTTGGGAGCCGTGTGTGACGCTAGGCGTGTAACGATCCAAACCGTAAATGTAGCCCGCCAAAGTGGTGACAGTACCAGCCACACCAACCAGCGTGGCAACCCGAGAAAAGTCAACCACTTCCCCAGCCGCATCAAGCTCCTCATCAATCCACGCGGCAGCCTGCTCCTGGAACTCTGGCGACCACTGCTGCATCCCAAAACGTTCAGAAACACGAACACTACCCACGTTCAGTGAAACAGCCTGCTCCACAGAGTCAGTGCCCAAAACCAGTTCGGTTGAGCCACCCCCAACATCAACCACCAGGTAGGGCCCAGCAGAAAGCTTAGGCAGAGCCGACAGTGCGCCAAGGAAAGATAACTCGGCCTCCTCCTCGCCCGGAACCACCTGCGGGGCCACGCCCAAGATCTGCTCCATTTGAGAAACAAAAACCTCACTGTTCTCAGCATCACGGGTCGCAGAAGTTGCCACCACTCGCAAACCATCCACCTGAAGACGGTCCAGCTCCGCGCGATAATCCCGCGCTGCGGCAAAAGTGCGTTCCAATGCGGCCTGCCCCAAACGTCCGGTCTGGTCCACGCCCTCCCCCAAACGGGTAATACGCATATGCCGCACCAAATCAGTAACAACATAATCAGTAACAGCGGCGCCGGTAACAGCCTCGCGAGCAGTGGTGGGGTCGACCTGCACGTCAGCAATCAAAAGACGCGTGGAATTAGTGCCGCAGTCAATGGCAGCCACGCGCACCACACCATCCCTACGGTAAGGAACCTCGCAATTACAAGATTGAGGGTCCCACCAGCCCCGGTGCGCCACCTCCTGCAAAGCAACATCACCCATCGGGTTTACACCTGGGCCCGCAGCCAACGAATGTGCAGCCAAAGCGTGTAAACACTTCACCCGAGACGGCATACCCCCAGCAGTGACACCCTCAATCTCAGGTACCCGGTCAAGGCCGCTGGCCAACCCAATCTGGTGGCGACGCTCCAAGTAGTCCTCGTGCGCGGCAACATAATGCTGCCGCAGCCCCTCCTCTTCGGTGAGCCTATCGTTCAAGCCCACCATGAAACCCTCCGCCTCCAAACGCGAAATGGCTACCGTCAAAGCGGGATCCGTCATATAGAAAGTAGTGGGAAACGGGGTACCATCCGGCAGCTTCGGGGCCGTAGCAACAACCAACGGTTTACCGCACTGACAGCGCGCAGGCGCACCAACAACACCACGCGGAACCCGCCCCAAATCGGCCTCCACCGCCAAATGGTCAGCCTGCGACCACGAACCAGTCCAGCGGTGAGGGTCCTCTAAACCACTACTCTTGTTTCCCATTATCCCCACTCAAAACTGGGGGCGGAGGAGTGTCCGCATCCGCAATAGAATCGGCCAACACCCACACCCAAGGTTTCACCGGAACACGCTCAGCTGGCTGCTCCCCCTGCCGGTCCTCGACGCCCTCAGGTGGGTCCACCACCACAAACTGGATCTCACCAGGACGCACATACCCCAAACGGTCCCGAGCCTGCGTAGTAATGAAGTCCTTATCGTCCCAAGCAGCTATCTCCTGCTCCAACTCCCGGTTACGTTTCTTCGTTTCCGCAACTTCACTGGTAACCCGCCGGTAAGCCTGCTCCTGATCAACCCAAGCCAGCACGGTTGGCAACAGAACAACCACCAAAACGCCCACAACCAGCACAGCAACCAAAGTCCGTAAAGATAAAGTCAAACCTCCAACAGACCATTTAGGGCGCTCCTGACTGGGAACCGTCAACCTAACCTTCTTGCCGGAACCTGACGTTTTCGCTGACCTCCCAGACGAACGCGGGGGGCGGGTCTTAGAACTTCGCACGCGGAAAAGCGTTCCTCCCCGCATACACCGCACTGTTGCCCAACTCCATCTCAATGCGAAGCAACCGGTTGTACTTCTCTACCCTCTCACTACGAGCAGGAGCACCCGTCTTAATCTGGCCGGAGTTCGTAGCCACTGACAGGTCGGCAATAGTGGTATCACCCGTTTCACCGGACCTGTGGCTAGTCATGGTCGTGTACCCAGCCCTGTGTGCTGCCTCCACCGCATCAAGGGTTTCAGTTAAAGTACCAATCTGGTTCACCTTCACCAGCAGCGAGTTCGCGATCCCCCCGTCAATGCCCCGCTGCAAACGCTGCGGGTTAGTCACAAACAAGTCATCGCCAACAATCTGCACCTTATTGCCAATCGCCTGGGTAAGTTTCTTCCAAGCGTCCCACTCATCTTCCGACAGGGGATCCTCAATCGACACCAACGGGTAGTCGCTGATCAGCTTCTCGTAATACTCGATCATGTAGTCAGTTGAACGAGCCTGCCCCTCCAGCATGTAGGAACCGTCCTCAAAGAACTCGGAAGCAGCCACGTCAAGCGCCAACGCCACATCGCTACCCGGCTCATACCCAGCCCGCTTAATTGCCTCAATAATCAAATCCAACGCTGCCTGATTCGACTCCAAATCGGGAGCAAACCCGCCCTCATCGCCCAAACCAGTGGAAAGGCCGCGCTCTTTAATCACAGTCTTCAAAGTGTGGTAAACCTCTGCACCCCACCGCAAAGCCTCACTGAAAGTGGAAGCACCAACAGGCGCAATCATGAACTCTTGAATGTCCACATTCGTGTCCGCATGCGAACCACCATTCAAAATATTCATCATGGGCACCGGCAAAACATGCGCGTTAGGGCCACCCAAATACTGGTAAAACGGCAACTCCGCAGAAATTGCTGCAGCGCGAGCAACCGCTAGCGAAACACCCAAAATAGAGTTCGCCCCCACCTTGCCCTTGTTGTCCGTCCCATCAACCTGCTGCATCACCAAATCAACTTCACGCTGATCCCGCGCATCCATACCCACCAGCTCGGGAGCTAAAACGTCCTCAACAGCATCCACCGCATTCTGGACACCCATCCCCAAATAACGCTCAGCGTCACCATCACGAAGCTCCACCGCTTCAAACGCCCCCGTAGAAGCACCCGAAGGGACAGAAGCGACCCCCACAGCACCATCTTCCAAAATTACGGCAACTTCCACCGTGGGATTGCCCCGCGAATCTAAAATTTCGCGTGCCTCAATATGATCAATCATGGCCACTGTAGTGTCTCCTAACTAAAAGGCTTCTTCAATAATCATGTTTTCATCAAAATCTTCAACCGGCTCAAGCTGATCCCCCAAAAGACCCGGCGGCAGATAAGAACCATCCACGATCTCCCCGTACCGAGGATTAAGTGTCACATCAGTGTTGGCAAGCCGCTCCTGAAAAGCCTCAAAAGCGGCCTGCTCACCAGCTTGTTCCGTCACGGCCTCCAGAGTCCACAAACCCTGAAAGTACTCAAGCGTCACATCCGACAAGTCATCAACATCCACCTGTTCTGGAACGGAAGGCAAAACCAGCTCCTCCAAAAGAGCTCGCGTCTCATCCATAGAAACTAACTCCTCCCCCGCGGACTGAGAGAAAACAGTTGTCGCAACCAACTCTTGGGCCGCAACACTACGAGGAATCATCTCACCAGCCAAAAGACTGTAGTCATCCACAAAAGCAGTCAGGTCATTCTCCGAATACGTGACGTCACCAACCTGCAACGCTTCGCCCGGTGAGCCCACAGAAGAGGCGCATCCTCCAAGCGCTAAGGTTCCCGCAACAGCCAACGCGACCGCCTTAGCGCGGAAACCAACCTGCTTGCCAGAAACTGTGAAACGAATTTTCGTGAGCACACGCCCTCCTCAATACAGCAATATCTTCATCCAAGTGTACGCTATCCAGCGGCGCCCCGCGGCCCCGCAACAGGGCTTTCCAGCACGGTGAGAAGTTGGTTCACCCACGCCAAAAGGTCCTCATCTGTCGGCGCGGCGGCACCCATGCGACCAGCCTTGCCCACAGGGACCAAAATCTGGCGCACAGCCGGCTTAATCACCGTCCCCGGATACAACCGCTGCAAACGCAAACCTTGAGACTCTGGCAGCTGAACAGGAGACAAACGCAGGTACTTCCCCTGCGTGATCGCTTCCGTAATTCCCTGTTTGCGCAACCGTTCCCGCAAAGTTGCAACATCCATCAACAGCTGCACCTGCCTGGGGATGGGGCCGTACCTGTCCACCAGTTCCTCCCGCAAGTGCTCAATGGATTCGTGTGACCCTGCTGCCGCAACCTTCGAGTAAACCTCCAAACGCAGACGCTCCCCCGGAACGTAGTCCTCCGGTAGGTGAGCATCAACAGCCAACTCCACGCGCACATCTTCCTCCGGCTGTGTTGCTTCCCCCTTGTATGCTGCAACTGCTTCCGAGACCATGCGGACATACAGGTCAAAACCGACGCCCTCAATCTGTCCGGCCTGGGCGCTTCCCAGTAGGTTCCCCGCCCCCCGCAGTTCAAGGTCCTTTTGGGCGACCGCTAAACCGGACCCTAAATCGGTGTTGGCCGCAATGGTACGCAGCCGATCCAAAGCTGTTTCTGACATGGTTTTGGAGGGCGAGTAAAGCAGGTAAGCGTAAGCTCGGTCACGTCCGCGCCCAACGCGTCCCCGTAACTGGTGGAGCTGGGCCAGGCCGAAGGTGTCCGCGCGGTCAACAATCAGCGTGTTTGCATTAGAAATGTCTAGACCGGTTTCGATTATTGTTGTGGAAACGAGGACGTCGAACTCCTGATTCCAAAAGTCGATGATCACGTCCTCCAACTCGGCTTCGCTGAGTTTACCGTGAGCTACTCTGATGCGCGCTTCCGGGACCAATTCCTGCAGGTGGGCCGCAACCTTGTCGATGCTTTCCACCCGGTTGTGAACGTAAAACACTTGCCCGTCACGTAGAAGTTCTCGTCGCACCGCTGCGACCACTTGCGAGTCCGTGTGGGCACCCACGAAAGTTAAGACCGGCTGGCGTTCCTCCGGTGGTGTTTGCAGCACCGACATTTCTCGGATCCCTGCCACAGCCATCTCCAACGTGCGGGGGATGGGGGTGGCAGACATGGAAAGCACATCAACGTTTGTGCGCATCGCTTTCAAGGTTTCTTTGTGTTCCACCCCGAAACGTTGCTCCTCGTCCACTATCACCAGACCCAAATCTTTGAATTGGACAACACCCGTGAGCAGGGTATGGGTACCAATCACCACGTCCACGCTTCCGTCCGCTAAACCTTCCCGCACCTTTTTCGCTTCCGCGGTGGAAGAGAAGCGGGACAGGGACGCTACGTTTATGGGAAACCCGGCGTACCGTTCAAGGAACGTGTCCAAATGCTGTTGAGCTAACAGGGTGGTTGGCACCAGGATCGCGACCTGTTTACCGTCCTGGACCGCTTTGAAGGCAGCCCGCACAGCGATCTCCGTTTTTCCATACCCGACGTCACCCGTCAGCAACCTGTCCATGGGCACGGGGCGTTCCATGTCTGCCTTAATTTCATCCATGGTGGCCAACTGGTCCGGTGTTTCCGTGTACTCGAAAGCGTCTTCCAATTCCCGCTGCCAGGGAGTGTCGGGGGAGAACGCAAAACCTTTCGCTTCGGACCGGGCGGCGTACAGTCGCACCAACTCTTCGGCTATTTCCCGAACAGCTTTGCGGGCTTTAAGCTTGGTTTTGGCCCAGTCTGCACCACCCATTTTCGACAACTTGGGGGCATCAGAACCCACATACAGGCTGACCTGGTCCAAAGAACTTGTGGGAACGTACAACCTGTCTGCCGGCTGCCCCCTCCTGCTGGGCACATACTCAATAACCAGGTAGTCCCGTTTCACCCGGCTACCCACCGGGCCGACAGTGCGGGACTCAATCTCAATGAACCTGCCGATGCCGTGCTGGTTGTGCACCACATAGTCCCCAGCTTTCAAGGTCAAAGGGTCCACCCCACCCTTACGGCGGGCCGGGAGCTTCCGCATCTCCTTCGTGCTTGGCCCTGCCCTGCCCGTCAGATCCTGCTCGGTGAGCAGCCCCAAACCTAACTGGGGCATGACGAACCCCTGTGTCACCTGGGCGGGAACCACTTCCACTATGCCCTGTGGAAAGTCCCCCTCCAACTGAGCATCGAATCGAGCCGTAACATCATGTTCACCCAACACCTGCACTAAACGTTTCCCAGCCCCCGCAGCGGGTACCGTCACCAACAGCTGCCAACCCTGCCGAGCCAAAGCAGCCAAATCTTCGGCTGCCCGCTCCAAATCTCCCCGGTAGGGGCGGACCTCCCGGGCTCCCATCTGTGCCAACCGGGAAGAAACCACTTTGGCTGGAGCATCCCCCGCCTCCTGGTCCTGTGAGCCCTCCACCTCGTCACCTGCCGGTGTTGCGTCCGCTAACTCTGGTGGAGGCAGAGCCGAGAAATCCCACCACGCCATTGTTTTCTTACTGGCCCAAACCTCCGCAAATTCCAGCACCGCCGACTCTTCGACTTGGACAGGAACTTTTCCGCCGTCCGCTACCCCCTCCCACGCTGCCACCAGAAACTGCTGGGCCGTTTCCACCAAGTCGGCACTTCGGGAACGTAACTGTTCAGGTTCACTGGCCACCAACAAAGTATCGGGACCTAACAAATCCACCAAGGTGGTAGTTTCCCCAACCAAGAAAGGGGCTAAGGCTTCCACGCCCGGCGCGTAAATCCCTTCCACAGCCAGCTCCAACAGCTCGGCGAAACCAGGCAGCTTCCCCTGCAGCTCGGCGGCCTTGTGCTTCACCTGGTCGGTCAGCAGGAACTCCCTGGCCGGCGGCGCCCACAAACCTTCCGGCGCAACCTCCACGGTGCGCTGATCAGACAGGCGGAAATACCGGGCTTGCTCCACCTGGTCACCAAAAAACTCCAACCTCAAAGGATGATCAGTAGTTGGAACAAACACGTCCACAATCGCCCCCCGAGCGGCGACCTGACCGCGAGCCTCCACCAGGTCCACAACCTGGTAACCCAAAGCTGCTAGCTGGTCCACCAGCTCCACCGGGTCCACCATTCCCCCCGGCGCCACCCGCACAGGCTCCACGCTTGCCACTTGGGGCAGGATTGTTTGCAGAAAGGAACGTACGGACACAACCAAAACAGCAATGGGCCCCGCGCCAGGTATGCCCGGTTCAGGGCGCGTCAACCGCCGCAACACGGAAGCCCGTTGGGCCATGGTGTCCACCTGGGGGGACAGTCTCTCATGCGGCAGTGTTTCCCACGCTGGGAACAACTCCACGCCCTCAACCCAAGCGGAAGCGGCCGAAGCGAAGCGGCGTGCATGCCGGCTAGATGGAACGACCACCACAACCGGCCCAGCCAACCCTTGTTTCTGTCTTTCCTTCACGGCTAGCGCCACCACCGCCGGGCGCACCCCCTCCGGCAAAATTAGAGTTCCCAACCCGGGTGTTGCCATCTCAGGCAACACTGCCTGCAAAGCAGCATCCTGACCAATGCGAGGTAACAACAGCCCTAAATCCATAGCCAAACCGCCATCTCTAAACCCTTAACCACGCGAAATGTCTCTGCACCCCTACCGGGAAGCATGTAAATCCTGCTGCGCCGCAGTGAAACCGCGCTGAACCACGTCCTCAATCACATTGGCCGCCTGCGAGAAAGTCACCTGCCACTCTTCCCGCTCCCGCTTAGGGATGGGGGACAGAACATACTTGGCTGGGTCCATGGTTCCCGGAGGTCTACCCACACCCACCCGCAAGCGCGGATAGTCCCTACCCCCCAAGTGGGAAGACAAAGACTTAAGACCATTGTGCCCGCCTTCGCCGCCACCAAACTTGAGGCGAAGATCGTGGGCAGACAGGTCCAGCTCATCGTGCACTACCAGTACCCGTTGCGCAGGTATCCCCTGCGCTTTTGCAAACGTGGCTACCTGACCGCCAGAAACATTCATGAAAGCTGTGGGAATCACCAGGTAGGCCGGGCCGCTTGGCGCCCCCCTCTCATCCACACCCAGGTGAACTGAAGCATACTCCACCCTGGATCTGTGCCTTTTGAAACGGGCTTGCTTCATGTGCGCTAAGGTTTCCACCACCTCCCGCCCAGCATTATGGCGAGTGTTCTGATATTGGGAACCTGGGTTCCCTAACCCCACCACCAGCCACGCGTCGCTGGAGGGTCTATTCTTTCGGCCCCGCAAAACTGCTGCCACCTCACTTCTAGCTCCACAAAACGTCCGTTCCACGAACAGTGCGTCCACGGTCCCCTAACCTGCAGTTAACCCGTGAACCGGTTACACCCTACCCCCATTTGCCTGCTCCCAGCTTCTCGGAAAACATAGCAACCTGAAAGGTTGTGCCAAAACAGGATAGACTTCTGCACGCGGGAAGCCCGAACCGATGTCTCAGCAAGACCCAACAGTCAGGAACCAAAGAAAACCATAGCCATGTTTCTCCCAAACAGAGCTCACGATGAAGAATGGCTTGGCATAGTTGTTGCCGTGCCCGAACCGTGGGTGTCCCAAATTGCTCAGGCACGCATAACGTTGGGGGACAAAATAGGACAAAAGGTTCCGCCCCACATCACCCTCATGCCTCCCATTGCTGTTCCAAAACAAGAAAAAGAAGCTGTTGTTGAGCACCTGCGGGCAGTTGCTGCTCGCCACAGGCCCTTCAAAATCACAATCAGCGGAAGCGGGTCCTTTTTACCGGTCAGCCCGGTTGTCTATCTTGAGGTCGCCGAGGGCGGAACTGAGTGCACCAACCTTGCCCGCGACCTGATGGGCGGACCTCTGCAGTACACTCCCCGTTTCCCCTACCACCCCCACATCACCCTGGCGCAAAACGTGTCCCAAGAATCGTTGGAACATGGTTTGAAAGTGGCAGAAAAGTTCCATGCTTCCTGGGTTGCACCCGGTTTCCGCCTAGACAGGGTTTCAAGCGACGGCAGCTACATGTCGGCAGCACTATTTGATTTCACTGGAACCAAGGAAACGTAAGATTCAGATGGAAACCACCTACAAACCCGTCGTGGCGCCCCGCTGGAAAGCAAGCCGCCAAGACTGGGTGGACGCTCTGCGCACCCCCGGCTTCACCGCCAAAGGGCGCCAAATAGCCACAGTTTTTCGGCATACCCGCCTTGGGCGTGCCGTGGACCGCTACGTGATCAACCTGGGAAAAGTGCTGGCTGGCGGAATTTCCTACATGGCTATCTTTTCTTTGGTGGCGGCGGTAACCGTGGGATGGTCCCTCTTTTCCCACTTCTTCGCTGCCAGCCCAACCTTCCAATCTTCCGTTATTGACGCTGCGAACCAACTGGTACCGGGTCTACTGGATAACGATGCCACCGGGGAAAGTGGTCTGATTGATCCAGAAACACTCAACTTGGGGAAAGGGTCGGTCCTCACCGGCATCGTTGGTTTCCTGGTGGCTCTCTGGTCTGCCTCACGGATCGTGCGTTACTCTGCGGACGGGATTCGTGCCATGTTTGGCCTCATGCCCTTCCCCGGCAACTTCGTCATTTTCTACACGCGCTACTTCCTGGGACTACTGCTACTCCTGGTTGGGGTTGGTGTTACGGCAGCCCTCTCGTTGGCTGCCACCTGGTTCCAAGACGCACTAACCGAAAAGTTGGGCCTGGCCCACCCGCTGGGAGATTTCCTTTCCTCCGACGTGGCTTCCCTGCTGGTGCCACTTGTCGTTGACACCGCCGTGTTCTACGTATTTGTCCGCTACGTTGCAGCCATAAAAGTACCCCGGAAAACACTATGGACGGGGGCGGCAGTCTTCGCGATCGCTTCCGAAGTGCTCCGCTTGGCAGGAACAAGCGTTATGCACATCTCCAGTAACCCCCTGTTCGCGGCAGCAACCACCCTGGCGACCCTACTCATCTGGGTGAACATCCTTGCCCGCGCCGCCCTCATAGTTAGCGCTTGGATGGCGGATCCACCGCCCGTCGCTTCCCCAATCACCGACAACCAAATACATTTCAAACACAAACCGAACTACGTGACACTAGCAGCCCCAAACACGCTTGGTTGGCCCCACCACCCACTCACAGGAGCACTAATACCAGCGGACGTGGTTACCGTAAAGCACCCGCCAACCGACCGGGGGTAACAAATGCCACCCAATTACAGGCTGTACCAAACGGTGACGGGCGCATGGTCAGAAATACGCGTGTCCCAAGATGGTGCCCGCCCAATCTTGTAGTCGCGAGCCACCCCACCTAAACCCGGAGTGGCGTAATGATAATCAATGCGCCACCCCGTGTCGTTATCGAACGCTTTACCACGCCACGACCACCAGGAATAGGGTCCCGGCCCAGCCCCCGCCAACTCCCGCACAGTGTCCACCCACCCCTGGCTGACCCACCGGTTCAAGAAAACCATTTCCTCGTCCAACACACCTGAACTGCGGTTGTGATTCCCCTTCCAGTTCTTAATGTCAGCCTCACTGCGGACCACGTTAAAATCGCCCGCAACCAAGGTGTGGATCCCCTGCTCCTCGCCCTCACCCAAAAGCTGGGTCATGCGCGCATCAATGCGCCCCAAATGATCCATTTTTGCGTCTTGTTTCGGATCATCTTTCTGCCCCGAATGGAAATAGGCCGACACCACGCGCAACGGTTTGCCGCCAGCCGTGTCCAAGTGGACCTCCACCCAACGGCCAGTGTCCTCCGGGGTTTCTTCCTCATCCAACACGGTCTGAACCGAATCCCCCTCAGCAAACGACACTGCAGAAGAATTATTACGTACCGCCACCGCCACACCAGACCGGCCCTTAACTTGGCTAGGCACCACCACGGAAGACCAATTGGGCCCCAAAAGTTTCTGGGCCACATCAACTTCGGCCCGCACTTCCTGCAGCAGCAGCACGTCCGGAGCTACCTCTTCCAACCACTGCTCTAAACCCCGCCGGTAAGCGGCCCGTATCCCATTAACATTCAACGAAGTCACAGCAATAGCATCAGTCACAACACAGCACACCTAAGAATCATGGGTGGTGGCCAAATCCACCACGTTAACCAACAGCATTGCCCGCGTCATAGGTCCCACACCACCGGGATTGGGCGTCAGGTGACCAGCGACCTGTTCCACACCGGGAGCAACATCCCCCTGAATCTTGTCGCCCGCGCGAGCAACACCAACATCAACCACAACAGCACCCGGCTTCACAAACTCGGCCCGCACCATTTCCGGCACCCCCGCGGCGGCAACCACCACGTCGGCCTGACGCACGATCTCCTCCAAATTCTCGGTGCCCGTGTGACACACGGTTACGGTAGCGTCAATTCCCCGCTGGGTGAGCATCAACGACAAAGGGCGCCCAACCGTAAGTCCCCGCCCAATCACACACACATTTTTGCCACGCAGCTCCACGCCGTTCGCTTCCAACAGGTCCACAACGCCGCGGGGCGTACACGGTTGCGGGGCCGTTGCTACCCGAGCCACGTCCTCCACCAAAACACCAAGGTTAAACGGATGCAAACCGTCAGCATCCTTGTTTGGATCTATCCTCTTCAACAGAGCGGGTGTATCCAGGTGAGCCGGCACGGGAAGCTGCAAAATGAAAGCGGTGCAGGCCGGATCCTCATTCAAAGAATCGATGGCGGCCTCTACCTCCTCCTGGGTGGCGTCCGCCCCCAGACGGATATCCTGAGACACGATTCCCACCTCTTCACAGTCACGATGCTTAAACGCCACGTACGCCTGCGAAGCGGGGTCATCCCCCACCAGAATGGTCCCCAAACCAGGCTGAACACCCTTTTCCTGCAGCTCCCGCACCTTCTGCTGCAAGCCCTGTTTTATTTCTGCTGCTCGTTTTGTGCCACTTAGTGGCAGGGCAGAGCCTTCACCCCACGGATACTTCACTGGATCAATCCCGAGTAGAGGGGGTGATCATCCGTCAGCTTCTTAACCCGGGCCTGCAACGCGGAAACGTCGGCATTTCCGTTGGCTCCCCCAATCAAGGTTTGCGCAATAATATCTGCCACCTCAACAAAATCCTCTTCCGTGAAGCCGCGGGTGGCAAGCGCTGGGGTGCCAATACGTAGGCCGGAAGTAACCCGGGGAGGGCGAGGGTCAAACGGAACCGCGTTCCGGTTCACCGTCACACCAACCTGGTGCAACAAATCTTCGCCATCAGCGCCCGACAGGGAACTGTTCTGCAGATCAACCAAAACAAAATGGACGTCGGTGCCCCCTGTCAGCACGGAAATCCCCGCTTCTGCCACGTCCGACTGGTTCAACCTGTCAGCCAAAATCTTGGCACCAGCCAGCGTGCGGGCCTGCCGCTCTTTGAACTCCTCCCCCGCCGCAACCTTCAAGGCAACAGCTTTGGCTGCCACCGCATGCATCAAAGGCCCACCTTGCTGGCCGGGAAACACGGCAGAATCCAACTTCTTCCCCCACTGTTCCCCCCTCGCGGACAGGATCATTCCCGAGCGGGGACCACCCAAAGTTTTGTGTACGGTTGTGGTCACCACATCAGCCCACGGGAGGGGCGAAGCGTGCAGACCTGCCGCCACCAGACCAGCAAAATGTGACATGTCCACCCACAGGTTGGCCCCAACCTCATCCGCAACTTCACGGAAAGCTTCAAAGTCCAGTTCCCGAGGGTATGCGCTCCAACCCGCTATCAGGACAGCCGGTTGCACCTCCAAAGCGCGCTGCCTAACCACGTCCATGTCCACCATGTTGGTGGTGGGATCAACCCCGTAAAAGTGGGGTTCGTAAAACCGTCCCGAAAAGTTGATTTTCATCCCGTGAGTTAGGTGCCCGCCGTGGTCCAAGGACATCCCAAGGAGCCGGTCCCCCGGCTGCGCCATTGCCTGCAGGGCAGCCGCGTTAGCCTGTGCGCCGGCGTGAGGTTGCACGTTAGCGTAGTCCGCACCGAAAAGTTCCTTGGCTCGCGCTATCGCCAAATCTTCGGCAACATCCACCCATTCGCAGCCCCCGTAGTACCTGCGTCCCGGATAGCCTTCAGCGTACTTATTGGTTAGGACCGATCCCTGTGCTTGCAGCACCGCGGTGGGAACGAAGTTTTCTGAAGCGATCATTTCTAGCGTGTCACGCTGGCGCCCAAGTTCACCATCCAACACCGCTTGAATTTCTGGATCCAACTGGTCCAGGGGCAAGTTGAGGTTTGAAACAGCCAAAGGGTCCTCCAAGAATAGTCATGTGCGTGGCGAACCTACACGGATTACGCCCTCACTTTAATTCTACTCTGCCAACGGGGAGCCCAAACACCAAAAGGTAATGCACTTAGCTACAGTAAAGCGCGTGCCAGCTCGCTGTCTGCCACCAAAACGTTGACCATGCCGGCCCACAGTGCCGCCTGTGTTGGTTCAAGTTTTTCTAACGTGTGTGCCAACACCACCGCATGTTTAGCAGCTTTGAATTCGGCAAGAGTCACCGAATAGGTCCGGTTTTCCAGGTCATGGTCGATGGGGTTACCGAACGGGTCAATGAAATGTCCCAGAATGGTTCCTGCGGCGCCCTGGCGGTGAGCCCATTCCAATAATCCTGGCAGCAGCACCTGCTGGTCCACCAGGAACTCCAGGTCCCTCAAACCTCTGGGAGTTGCCACTATAACGTCGGCTGCGGCCGCCCCATCCAAAACTTCTTTCACCTGCGGGTGCTCCCTAGCGGCAACCGAGCTAGGGGTTTCTACCCCTCTGGGTGTGTCCATGGGGAACACTTCCCCTGAGCTTTTCTTAGCCAACACCTCCAAGGGACCAACAGCCATGTAGTCGCTGACATGGGTGGGAATGGCGGCGGGCTGGTAGATTTTCAGGTCGTTGGCCCACCCTGGCGTAATCGCGTGGACCATGGCGGCGGTCGCCCGGCCCCACCCAATCGAAATTGAGGTCGGGGCGGGGCGAATACCTTCCACATATTCGGCGCCCACCCGGGCAACCAGGGCTAATGTTTGGGCCGGAGTGTACTGGGTCTTGACGATCAGCGCCTTGTCTATACCGTACTTTTCTTGGATTTCCCTCTCCATGTCAGTACGTCGGGCTTGGGGGTGGTCAACACTAATTGTCACCACCCCCCGATCTTTCCCTTCCTGCAGAAGGCGCCCCACCGTCCAACGGGTGCATCCCAAGCGCTCCGCAATTGCGGATTGCGTCATGTTGTCGCAGTAATACATTTGTGCTGCGCGCAGCACCAAACGTTCACGATCACGACGCGCCATGGGTTTCTCCCCGTCCTAACCTAGAAGGCCCAGTGCTTTCACCGCGTCATACTCCTCTTGCAGGGCAGCAATGTTGTGATCGATCCCGGCCTGCGTGGCGGGGGAAATCTCGAGCCCATCAACAATTTGGAACTCTCCATCAACTGCCACCGCGGGCAACCCAAACGATAGGCCTTCGGGTACCCCATAGTGGGAGCCATCCGAGTAGGCACCCACCGTTATAAACTCGCCCTCTTTGGTGCCGTTCACCCAGTCGTGCATGTGATCGATGGCCGCAGCGGCCGCCGAAGCGGCGGAGGAAGCTCCTCGTGCTTCAATGATGGCGGCTCCTCGGTTTGCAACTGTCGGACGGAAATAGTCGGACAGCCACGCTTCGTCCACCAGTGTGTCTGCAGGTTTTCCTGCCACGGTAGCGTATGACACGTCCGGGTATTGGTCTGCGGAATGGTTGCCCCATACCAGCATGTTCTTAATGTCTTTGGACTGGGTACCCGTCTTTTCAGCGAGTTGCGCCATCGCCCGGTTCTGGTCCAACCTCATCATGGATGTGAAACGTTGGGGCGGAACGTCCGGAGCCGAATTTTGAGCAATCAGTGCGTTCGTGTTGGCGGGGTTACCCACCACAAGCACCTTAATATCTTCTGCCGCATTGTCGTTGATCGCTTTGCCTTGCGGCCCGAAAATGCTGGCGTTTGCTGCCAGCAGGTCAGCTCTTTCCATGCCGGCACTGCGGGGTCGTGCCCCCACTAGAAGCGCAACGTTGGTGCCAGAGAATGCCTGGTCCAAGTCGGAATAAACCTCAACCGAATCCAACAGGGGGAAAGCACAATCTTCCAACTCCATTGCCGTACCCTCAGCAGCTTTCACAGCTTGCGGGATCTCCAGAAGGTGAAGCCGAACTGGCACGTCTGGTCCAAACAGTTGCCCAGAGGCGATCCGGAAAAGCAGGGCGTAACCAATGTTGCCTGCTGCGCCGGTAACTGTAACTGTTTTTGGTTGAGTCATTTTTTCTCCTTGCGGTGTTCGTCTTAGCGGAACCGCGCCCAGGGGGCTTAACGGTCCCGGTACTTTAGATAGTAGTTGATTAGTTCCCTGGTTGAGGGGTCCTGGTCATCCAGTGTTTGTCTTTGCCCCTCCAAAGCGGGTAGCAGATCTGTCGCCATCTGTTTACCCAGTTCCACGCCCCACTGGTCGAAGGAATCCACCGCCCACACCGCTCCTTCCACGAATGTGCTGTGTTCATACAGTGAAATCAATTGTCCCAGGGTGTTTGGGGTTAGCTTTGGTGCCATTATTGAGGTCGAGGGTCGGTTGCCGGGGAAAGTTTTGGCGTTGACCAAATCTTTTGGTGTTCCCTCTGCAGCCACTTCCTCCCCTGTTTTGCCGAAAGCTAACGCTTTCGTTTGGGCAAAGAAGTTGGAAAGAAACAGTTCGTGCACATCTCGACCTGCCTGAGTGACCTCAGTTTCGGGGTTGACGAAGGCAATGAAATCTGCCGGAACCAGGCGTGTGCCTTGGTGTAGAAGTTGGTAGAAGGCGTGCTGACCATTCGTTCCAGGCTCCCCCCAAAAAATTTCGCCCGTGTCATAGGACACTGGTGCCCCGTCCCAACGCACCCCTTTACCGTTGGATTCCATGGTCATCTGTTGCAAGTAGGCGGGGAAGCGGTGCAAATATTGGGAGTAGGGCAAGACGGCGTGGGAAGCTGCTCCCAGAAAGTTGGTGTACCAAATGTTTAGTAAACCAAGCAGCACAGGAACATTTTTTTCTTTCGGCGCAGTGCGGAAGTGTTCGTCCATTGCGTGCAGACCATTGAGGAACTCTGCGAAAACTTCGGGGCCTAACACTATGGCCAGAGTCGTGCCCACGGCCCCAGAAACCGAGTATCTTCCCCCCACCCAATCCCAGAACCCAAAAGCATTGTTGGTGTCAATTCCAAAATCAGCGACTTTGTCCAGGGCTGTAGAGACAGCCACAAAGTGTTTCTGCACCACCTGGGCTGAATCATTTTCTTGACCTAACTGCTCCAGCATCCATTCGCGTACCAACTTGGCGTTGGTGATGGTTTCTAGTGTGGTGAACGTTTTGGATGTGACAACGACCAGTGTTGTTTCCGGATCCAGATCCGCCAGGGTCTCCGTGACATCAGCTGGGTCGATGTTACTGATGAAGCGTGCCTGCATTCCCGGCATGACGTAGGGCAGCAAGGCTTCATACACCATCACCGGTCCCAGGTCAGAACCACCAATCCCAATGTTCACAACAGTGCGTATAGGTTTACCGGTAACACCGGTCCACTCTCCAGAGCGCACCCGCCGCGCGAACGCGTAAATACGTTCCAACTGCTGGTGGACGTCCTCGGCCACATTCTGCTCGTCAACCGATAGAGGGAAGTTGGCGGCAGCATCCATAGGCCGTCTCAAAGCAGTGTGGAGAACCGCGCGGTCCTCCGTGACGTTTATTCGTTCACCTGCAAACATGCGTTCCCGCTGGCGTTCCACCGCCGTTTGCTCGGCCAGTTCCAAAAGTTTGTCAACGATTTCTTGGGTGACCAAATTTTTAGACAGGTCCACATGCAGGTCGACTGCTTGGTGGGTCAGGTTTTCGGCCCGCCCGGGGTCCCGCGCGAACCACCCTCGCAAGTCGGGTGTAAAGTTCTGTGCAAATGCAGCCAACTCTTGCCAGGCACGCGTTTTTGTCGGGTCTTGCGCCGCCGAATCTGGTGTCACCGAGGTTTGGTGTGTTTCAGTCACTGAAGTCTCCTACCTTGCCGTGTTTTGTCCCTTGTCGTGTTCTTTTCCCCCTCACGAACCCGGCCCGGACCACCGCACGAACCGCAGCGTTCATACCCGGAGCGTCCCCACCCGAAGTTAGTACCCCCAGCCGAATTTCCCCACCTTGGCTGGGCAAAGAAAGACCCCCCGGTATCTGAGCAGTCAACGACACCGAGGGGTCCATCCCTATCGTTACAGTTACGCCAAAGCGGCTTGCAGGTTGGTGTCTACCGCTGCCAGGAACTCTTCAGTCGTCAACCAATCGTGGTCTGGACTGATCAAGCGAGCCAAGTCCTTCGTCATCTGACCAGACTCCACCGTATCTATCACTACCTGTTCCAATGTTTGGGCGAACTCAGCAACCTCCGGAGTTTCATCCAGCTTCGCACGATGCTCCAACCCGCGGGTCCAAGCAAAAATGGAAGCAATCGGATTCGTGGAAGTGGGTTCCCCCGCCTGGTGGCGACGATAGTGGCGAGTCACAGTCCCATGAGCAGCTTCCGCTTCAACCGTGCGCCCATCGGGGCTCATCAGGACCGAGGTCATCAACCCCAAAGAGCCGAAACCCTGTGCCACAACATCTGACTGCACGTCCCCGTCATAGTTCTTAGTAGCCCAAACGTAGCCACCTTCCCACTTCATGGCGCTCGCCACCATGTCATCAATCAAACGGTGTTCGTAAGTCAAACCAGCTTCCTCAAACTGTTCCTTGAACTCCGTGTCAAAAATTTCCTGAAAGATGTCCTTAAACTGTCCATCGTAGGCTTTCAGAATCGTGTTCTTAGTCGACATGTACACGGGGTAGCCACGCTGCAAACCATAGGAGAAAGAGGCACGTGCGAAGTCTTTAATCGAATCGTTAAAGTTGTACATGCCCATCACCACACCCCCAGTTTCGGGGATATCCACAACTTCAAACTCCATTGGCTCGGACTCGTCAGTTGGAGTGAACGTCATTGTCACCGTTCCACCTGTTGGTACCTTGAAGTCAGTAGCCCGGTACTGGTCACCAAAAGCGTGCCGTCCCACAACGATTGGTTTAGTCCAGGTAGGAACCAGTCGGGGAACATTGTCAATAATGATGGGCTCACGGAAAATTACGCCCCCCAGAATGTTACGGATCGTCCCGTTCGGGCTGCGCCACATCTTCTTCAGACCAAACTCTTCCACCCGAGCCTCGTCAGGAGTGATGGTAGCGCACTTGACGCCCACACCGTACTCCTTGATCGCTTCAGCGGCTTCGACAGTTACCATGTCGTCCGTGGCATCCCTGTTCTGGATGGAAAGATCAAAATACTTCAGATCAATATCCAGGTAGGGGAAAATCAACCTGTCTTTAATGAACTGCCAAATGATGCGGGTCATTTCGTCCCCGTCTAAGTCCACAACCGGACCAACGACTTTGATCTTCTCCATTTATGTTCCTTCTTTCTCCTTGGGTTTATGTCTCAATGCTACTTGGACTTCTCTACAAACGCATCGGGCAAAAGGCTTCAAACCCGATCAGATCTCCATTCCCACCAGAATTGGTTCCGCCACCAACCGGATACCGAAATAGTTTTCCACCCCAAAACGTACCGTCCAGACCAGTTCCGCCACATCCTTAGAAGTGGCGCCACCCCTGTTGGTGACAGCCAGAACATGTTTGGTGGATAAACGCGCTCGCGCATCCTCCCTCACCCCAAACCCCTTGTGAAATCCAGCCTGCTCAATCAACCAGGCCGCAGACGTTTTCACACCCGCCTCACCCCCGGTGGGGTACCGGGGCGCCGCAAAAGGAAGGAACTGTGCGGCCTGGGCATCAGTGAGCACCGGGTTCATAAAGAAAGATCCCGCCGACCAAGTATCGTGATCGCGGGAATCCAACACCATCCCTTTAGACCTCCGCAAATCGAGGACGGCCTCACGCACTTCGCGAATTGGTGCCCCACTGCCCACCTCAACACCAAGCCTGTCCGCCAACTCAGAGTACGCAATTATGCTAGACATGTCGTTACGCAATAAAACTAGGCGCACAGACAAAACAACCCAACGCCCCGTTGGCCCCCAAATCATGCCTGCCTCGTCCTGCTGGTCACGTAAAGAACGCTTCAACAAAGAATCTCGATACCCTAACTGCAAATCAGCGTTCGTCAGGGTAGAAATCTCGTTGTCCCGCCGGTCCAGCACCTGCACAGAAACCAAGTTCTGGCCAACCTCGCGGCCGTAAGCCCCTATGTTCTGTACGGGAGCCGCACCAACCGTGCCAGGGACACCCGACAGAGCTTCCAATCCGGACCAACCCTGGTCGACACTGTAAGCCACCAGGTCATCCCAATTCGCTCCGGCTTCAACGTCCAACGTCACCTGCTCGCCCTCCCACCCCACTACTCGCACAGAATCTGACCACTTCTCAGCGTCCGCAACCACGTGAATAACTTTGCCGGGAAAAGGGTCGTCAGACACCACCAGGTTCGATCCACCACCCAAGACCAGCAGCTGATCATTAGTCATGGAACCATCAAACTCTTGTACAGCGGTCGCCAGCTCCGGACCCGAAGAGACTTTCACATACTCCTGCGGAACTCCCCCAATCCGCAAAGTCGTTAACTCAGACAGATGTGGCAATCCACCCATCGTTACCTCCAAATCCCTTAGGCCCTCACCTAAACTCTAGCCGAACTGCATGTTTCACGGTCCCACCGACCACTGGCCAGCAACAAGGTTAACAAAACAGCGCGCCACCGAAACAGTTTTACCCATCTCAAGTGGCGCGCGTCAGGTTGGCTACGGCTCTAACGAGTCTCCCTGTGCACCGTTGATTTTCCACACCTGGCGCAGAACTTCTTCAGCTCTAAACGGTCAGGGGTGTTCCTGCGGTTCTTCTTCGTAATGTAGTTACGCTCTTTGCACTCCGAGCAAGCCAAAGTGATCTTTGGCCTTACATCCGAACTCTTGCTTGCCATGGAGGTACCTCACGATCTTAGGGCCCAGAAGGGCTTGGACAAACGGACCGCTGATAACGACCCGAACTGTAGCGGGAAGCGGAACCTAACCAACAATTGGTCCGGCCCACTAATCCGCCATAGACGAACATACACCATTCTCCCACCTATTAGATAACCCAGTGCCCCTTTTGTGCACACCTCACAAGTGGAGGCAAATAAAGGGGCCGTTAAACGCCACTGGGGTGGGATTCAAGGTAGTAGCGGGGGGGAGACTCGAACTCCCGGCCTTACGATTATGAGTCGTACGCTCTAACCTGCTGAGCTACCCCGCCGCAAGATCCACGTCGTTACCCGAACCGTGTCCCGTATCGGCGAAGATCAGAGCCCCGAAAGGGAATTGAACCCTTGACCTTCTCCTTACCATGGAGACGCTCTGCCGACTGAGCTATCGGGGCAACGAAGAAACTGTACCTAGATACGCCCTCTAAAGGCAAACCACACGCCGGACCTATGCGCCATGTCACGGGTTAGACGTTCGGTACATGTTCTTCGCGCAGCAATTTACGGGAAAACTCCTCGCAGTTTCTCTGCTTCTGCAACCGTGCCCACCGCAAGTGAGGTGGCTGCGGTACGGAACGTCAAGTCCCGCTCCCGAGCGAAGTCGCTCACCCTCTCCCAACCCATTAGCATCCGGTCACGCAGGTTCTGCTCCACCTGGTCTTCCCCCCACCAGAATCCCTGGTTGGATTGGACCCATTCAAAGTAGGAAACAACAACACCACCCGAGTTAGCCAAAATGTCAGGGACCACCATCAGTCCCCTGTCCGTCAGGATCTCGTCGGCTTCCTTCGTTGTGGGACCGTTGGCTGCTTCGACGATCAGTTTGGCCTCTATTTTCGGAGCGTTGTCTTTCGTGATGACACCTTCCATGGCGGCAGGGATGAGCAGATCCACCGGAAGTAGCAGAATGTCCTGCCCATCGTCCATGGCTTCCGCTCCGGGGAAACCGACCACCGATTTCTCTTTGGCGAAGTACTGTTCCAACGCTGCTATGTCGAGGCCTGCCGAGTTGTAGATAGCTCCGAAAACGTCGGACACGGCCACCACTTTTGCTCCAGCGTCCGACATGAAGCGGGCAGCGTGGGAACCTACCTTGCCGTACCCCTGTACGGCAACTGTTGATCCGTCAGGCTTGTTGCCATTGAACTTCAACGCTTCGATCGCAATGTCGGCAACCCCGCGGGAGGTCGCAGTTTCGCGCCCTAGAGAACCACCAAGTTCCAGGGGCTTACCTGTAACTACACCGTAGGCCGTGTGTCCGCGCCGCATGGAGTACGTGTCCATCATCCAGGCCATCACCTGCGCATCGGTACCCATGTCGGGAGCAGGAACGTCTTTTTCTGGCCCAATTTCCGTGTAAATCTCGGCTATGTAACGCCTTGCTGCCCGCTCTTTCTCCCCGGCGGAAAAACTGAGCGGATCAACGGTAACAGCTCCTTTACCGCCACCGTAGGGTAGGTCCATGAGGGCTGACTTCCATGTCATCCACATCGCTAGGGCCCGCACCTCATCCAGGTTCGCTACCGGGGAGAAACGGATTCCTCCCTTTGCTGGCCCTCTTGCAACGTTGTGTTGCACGCGGTAACCGGAAAGAACTTCCAGCTCGCCGTTATCCCGCACAATGGGGACGGCTACAGATATTTCTTTCTTCATGGACCCTAGGAGGGCGAGGGTCCCTTCGTCTAATTCAAGGACGCGGCCCGCATCCGCTAGTTGTGCTTTGGCGTCGATGAGGGGGTTGGGATGTTCCGCTCCGCTTTTGTCTGACACGCAAACCTTCTTCCGGTTAACGCCGCAGGATTTGGTTCCTGCAGCAGCCAATATTTTAGTAGTCACCGGCCGCCAGATACCGAAGCGCTAACAACCAGGACATTGTCTATTTTATCAGGAGAAACCGGCCAGCGGCAGGGGTAGTAAAAGGAAATCCCGGGCCGTGTCGGTCCGGGATCCTAGGGTGGCGGGAGAGGGATTTGAACCCTCGAAGCGTAACGCGGCTGATTTACAGTCAGCTCCCTTTGGCCACTCGGGCATCCCGCCTTGCATCTACAGTCATGTTACCGTAGCACTCATAAGCTCTTGTAACTTGGCTGCCGTGGAAGAATAACAGATATCAACCAACCAAAGCCAATTGAGTTACGCACAGCACGAATCGACCGGAAAGGCGGAAGAATGGCAAACTCATCGTTCGACATTGTTTCTAAACTGGACACTCAGGAAGTGGACAATGCTATCAACCAGGCAGCCAAAGAAGTGGCCCAACGCTATGACTTTCGTGATGTGGATGCTTCCGTGGCCCTGCAGGCGGACACAATCGTTCTGGAAGCCAACACCCCGGAGCGAGTGAACGCAATACTTGACGTGGTTCGCTCCAAACTTGTTCGTAGGAGTGTTTCTCTTAAAGTTTTGGACCTGGAGGGTAGGGAGCCACAACCTTCTGGCAAGATTTACCGTCTGGTGATCCCCCTCAAGGAGGGAATCAGCCAAGACCTGGCGAAAAAGGTGAACAAACTTATTCGCGATGAAGGACCCAAGGGGGTAAAAACGCAGATCCAAGGCGACGAAATTCGGGTAACTTCCAAGTCGCGGGATGACCTACAGAGTGTTATCGCCCTGGTGAAGTCAGGTGACTTCGACGCTGCCCTACAGTTTGTGAACTATCGCTAGGACACCCTATTGGGGTGGCTGCTCCCCCATTTTTCTAGCCAAAGCGTCTAGACGCGCCACCCGGTCAGCGGTGGGTGGGTGTGTGGAGAACATGCTTTTCATTTTCTGACCCAAAAAAGGGTTAGCAATCATGGCTGCCGAAGCACTTTCAACGTCCGGGGTTCTCGGCATTGTTGCACCTGCCCGTACGCTCCCCTCAATTTTCTGCAAAGCGGAAGCCAACGCCAGCGGATCACCTGTCAGCAAAGCCCCATCGTGATCGGCATCGTACTCGCGGGTCCGCGACAAGCCCATTTGCACAATCTGCGCTATTAGGGGGGCCAAAAGAACCGCAAGTATCGACCCACCTCCCCCACCACGCTGGTCGCGTCCACCGAACATGAAAGCGAATTGGGCTACCGAAGTGATTACGCCGGCCATGGCTGCCGCAATCGAGGAAGTAAGGATGTCCCTGTTGTACACGTGACTGAGCTCGTGCCCAATTACCCCCCGCAGCTCCCTTTCATCCAAAATCTCCAGGATCCCCTGGGTGCAGCACACTGCCGCGTTTTTTGGGTTCCTACCGGTAGCAAAAGCGTTCGGGCTGGGAGTGGGTGAAATCCATACGGTCGGCATTGGCTGTCCAGCTCTGTCCGCCAGGTCTCGCACCATCCGGAAGAGTTCAGGCGCTTGGGCTTCCTGCACCTGCACTGCCTTCATTTGCCGCAAAGCTAGTTTCGCGGAGTTCCAATAGGTGAAAAATGTTGATACCACACCAAAAGCAGCGAACACCCAAATCCAGTTTGGGTTCCCCGTTCCTCCAGCAATCATTCCCCCCACAGCTAGCAGAAGGATCCACATGAGCACGAACAGGCCAAGCGTTTTCCCAGTGTTCAGAGCTTTTCGGCTATCCACTTTTATTCCCCCTTACGGTTATGCCCTACAGTTGTGCCCAGTGTAGCGGGCCAGAATACTAGTGTAGCGGGCCAGAGTAGTCGGAGAACCGATCTGGGGCCGCCGGCACCCCCATCTCCCCTGGCTCACCAATTAGGGCCGGGTCGCTTGGGTCAGCAGGCGGATGCTCTTCACCCTTAGAAATGGCCGTCATCACTGAGCGGGAAACCACTTTGATACGTTCCCGCTCTACCTCGCCCTCTTCCCCTTCGTATGCGGCCCCCAGTTCCTGCTCGTAAGCATCCAGAAGTTCCCAGCCCGCCCAGTCCGTGAAAGACACGTCCCTTTCGGTTAGAAGGTCCTCCACTGGGCCAGCCTCAGGGTTCCTCCCACTCGCTTGTGAGAATCCTTCCAGCACGTGCGCCACAGTCTCTTGGGCGTCCGACTTGGTGGAACCAATGAGGCCCACTGGGCCGCGTTTTATCCACCCGGTTACGTACAGTCCAGGCACAAACTCGTCTCCCCCCGCCTGAGTTAACACTTGCCCTTCCACGTTGGGGACCACACCCTGTTCCTCATCAAAGGGGACGCCTGGGATCTCGGAAGAGTAGTAGCCAACGGCCCGGTAAACAGCCTGGACAGGCCAGGTTTTCATTTCTCCGGTGCCTTGAACAGAACCGTCCCCCGTCAACTCTGTTCTCTCAGTTACCAAAGCAGACACGTTGCCTTCTTCGTCAGCTGTAATTTCGGTCGGGGACTCAAACATGTGGATGTAAATGCGGCGGCTAGCGGTCTGCTCCTGCGGGTCCGCCGACGCGTAACTGGTCAGGGTTTTCACTACCTGCCTCTGCTGGTTCGACCCACGCAAAGCCTCTTGGGACCCGTCATCAAAGTCAAAATCCTCTTCAGACACAATCACGTCGACGTCCGCTACCCGCCCCAGCTCCCGCAACTCCAAGGAAGAAAACTTCATTTGTGCAGGTCCTCGCCTCCCGAAAATGTGCACCTCTTCCACCGGGTTCGCCGCTAAACTGGTCACCACGTTTTGGGGTATTTCAGTTGTCAACATTTCTGGTAGGTGTCTAGACAGTACTCGCGCCACATCAAGCGCCACGTTACCCGCACCCAGGACCGCAACCTGACGAGCCTCCAAAGGCCATGTGCGGGGATAGTCGGGATGCCCGTCATACCACGATACAAAGTCGGCTGCTCCATAGGATTGCGGTAGGTCCGCTCCAGGAATGTTGAGTTTCGCGTCCCGATCCGCACCGGTCGCCACAATAATCGCGTCGTAACGTTCCTGCAGTTCTTCAATAGTTACGTCCGTGCCAACATCCACGTTCCCAAACAGGCGAATGTCCCCCCTTTGTAAAATCCTGTAGAGGGCGACGATGATCTGTTTGATTCTCGGGTGGTCTGGGGCAACCCCGTAACGAACCAATCCGTAAGGGGCTGGGAGTCGCTCAAAGAGGTCGACGGACACGGGAACATCTGATTTTGCGAGGATGTCAGAGGCGTAGATACCTGCTGGACCAGCACCAATGACGGCTACTTTTTTTGTTGTGGACACTTCTCTCATTCCGTTAAGCTAACGTTTCACTAGGCATAGCTTAGCGGCAGGCGCCCCAGTAGTTAAGTAGAGTGGGTTATGCCGCGCGATCAACCATGAGCATAGCGAACGCCACCAACGCATCCTTCGCTTCGGAATCAGGTAAAATTTCCAGACTGTCAATCGCGTGGTTCATCCATTGCCTGGCAAGTTCCCTGGTTTCTTCCAACACCGGGTGTTTTCGCAGAGCTTCCACCACTCGCGACAGGTTCTCACCTTCAGTCAGGTCCCGTTCAAGGTAGTCCAAGATCTCCTGGCCCTGCGCATCCAACACATTATTTTGGCTGTGTTGACGCAAAAGGAGCACAGGCATGGTGTCAACGCCCTCCAACAGGTCAGTTCCGGGTGTTTTTCCGCTCTCTTCAGAATCAGAGGCAATATCTAGCACGTCGTCGGCTATCTGGAAAGCGACCCCAACCTTTTCCCCAAAGTCACGCAACGCTTCAGCAACTTCTGGGCCCGCACCCGCATGGAGCGCCCCAAAATAGGCTGAGGTAGCCACTAGGGACCCCGTTTTGTCTGCCAGAACTTTTAGATAAAACTCGACGGGATCATCTTCCTGTTCAGGACCGAAAGTTTCGTTGAGCTGACCTATGCACAGGCGCTCAAACGTTTCGGCATGGTGACGCACCGATTCTGGTCCCAACTCGGCCACCAAGCCGGAAGCACGAGCAAACAGCACATCACCGGCTAGAATGGCGCGATTGTTACCCCAAACCATTTGGGCCGCATCCACGCCCCGACGTGTTGGCGCAGTGTCCATCACGTCGTCATGATACAAAGATGCCAGGTGCGTGAGCTCCACGGCTGCCGCCGCCTGTATGACCGACGTCGACTGGGAGCGGTGAGCCGCCCCTAACTGAGCTGCGATCAGAGTCAGGACTGGACGCAGACGCTTACCGCCGGCACGGGAAAGGTGCCCGGTGAGTTCGTCCAGAAGGTCCCTGGACGAGCTCACCGACTGCGACAGCAAATCCTCAACGTCAGCGAGTGCAGATTCAATCCCCAACTCCAAAGCATCTTCTTGGAGCGGTGCGTACTGGTCACTCACGGAATCAGGATTTTAACTTGGTCCACTATCTGCAGCAGCCAGCCGGGGACAATCCCCAAAATGAGGGTCAGCATAACTGTGATCACAATTGCTAGCGTGGTTGAGAACTCAGGTTCTGCCACAGCAGTGTCCTCCGCTGGTTCACGGAAAAACATTGCTTGCACTATCCGGAAGTAAACGGCCGCCGTAGCAACTGAAGCCGCTAAACCTATTGCCACCAACCAGGCCAACCCAGCTTGCATACCTGCTGAGAACACGACGAACTTACCAACAAAACCTGCCGTGAGCGGTATGCCCGCAAATGACATCAAGTAGACCAGCATTGCGAAACCAAGAAGGGGTGAGCGTCTGCCCAACCCGTCCCAGTGTCGCAGGTCGTTTGCTTCACCAGCGATCGAGCCGTCCGGTCCCTTGTGACGTACCAAGGTCACCACAGCGAAAGCGCCAATGGTTGCCAAACCGTAGGACAGTAGGTAGAAAATCACTGCGCCTGCGGACTTCGGTGTCAGAGCCAAAACACCAATCAGGATGAAACCTGCGTGGCTAATTGAAGAGTAAGCCAGCAGCCGTTTGATATCTTTTTGCACCAAGGAGCCCACGGTACCGATGATGATAGTTGCAGCGGCCAGTAGGGCCAGGATAAAGCCGAAGTCCCAGGTCAGGTGTCCGGCAACTGCCACATAGAAACGCAGCAACGCACCAAAAGCGGCTACCTTAACACCAGCCGCCATGAAACCGGTGACGGGTGTGGGTGCACCCGTATATACGTCGGGTGCCCATTCGTGGAACGGGAAGACAGCGACTTTGAACAGTAACCCCACCAGCACCATGAACACGCCCACCAGGAGCAAACCATCCATGTTGGAAAGGACAGGGATTGAGGCACCGATGTCGCCCAACCGCAGGCTACCTCCAGAGAAGCCGTACAGCAGCGCTGATCCCATCAGGAAGAAGCCGGAGGCGAAGGACCCCAAAATGAAGTACTTCAACGCCGCTTCCATTGACAGTTCCCGTTTACGACGCGATGTTGCCACCAGAATGTACAGGGGCAAGGACATGACTTCCAGCGCGATAAACATGGTGAGCAGAGAATCTGTGGCTGGGAACAGCATCATCCCACCCAAAGAGAACAGGGCTAATGGGAAGAACTCTGACCGCTGATAGCTCTTCGCGATGGACAGCGCTTCCTCACCGGAACCGGGCCGGTCGGAAGGTTGTGCCGCAAATGCCCCATCTTTCAGCGACGTTCTGTCCGCCATCACAAGCAACGCAATGAAAGTGAGGAAGGTCAGCACAATCTGCAGGGCAACTGTCAGAGTGTCATCCACGTATTCGCCGATTAGCTCAGGATCCATAGCGGCCGGGTTCAACGCACTCACAGCCGCAACAAAAGCTGCAGCGGTGACTAGGAGTGACCAACCGATAGTGAGCGTCCGACGGGTCGGATATTTACTGAACGCCTCTATCAGAATGCCGATGACTGCGCCCGCCAAAACAATGATGACAGGTATCAGCGGCTGCCAGTGCACTTCGGGAGACAAAAACTCTGAAGGCTGATTAAGTAAGAAGTTCACTTTGTGTTCCCCCCATTATTTGTAACATCTAAGCCCCGGCCCTCTGGCATGGGTTCGACCTCAACAATGGCTTCTGTGTTGAGCACCATTTCTTCCGCCATCGTGCTCATGGACCCCACCAGAGGAGCGGCCCACACGCCAAGCAGGACCATGCCTAACATCAGGGGAGCCACCACCCACTTCTGTCTAGCATTCATGTCGGGTAGGTCCGCTTTCTCAGGGTTGACAGGTCCTGTGAACATCCTCTGATATGGCATGAGGACGTACATAGCGGCCAACAGCACTCCCGTTACGGAGAAAGCCGCCAGTATCCAGGACACCTTCCAAGTTCCCATGAGAACCAAAAATTCGGGGACGAAACCGGAAAGGCCTGGTAGCGCAATTGAGGCCATTCCAGCAAACAGCCACGTACCAGCAATCACGGGTGTCACCCTCTGCATTCCGCCGTATTCCATTATCGAGGCCGTGTCACCGCGTTCGATGAGGTAGCCGGAGATGAGGAACAGGGCTGCGATTGACACCCCGTGGGCAACCATGAACACCATGGCACCCGTGAGGGCAATTTCGCTGCCAATGAAGATACCCAAAATGATGAAACCGAAGTGCGACACCGAGGTGAAGGACACCAGCCTCAAAAGGTTCTTCTGCCCATTTGCTGCGAAGCCTCCCCAAATGATGGAAACGACCGCAAGAACTAAGATCACCATTCTTGCTTCCAAGGCCGCGTCGGGTAGGAAAGCGACTGCCAGCATGATCATTCCGAACGTTCCAATTTTGTCCAGAACCCCAACCAGAATCACGGATGTGCCGGGTCGAGCGGCTGCCGCTGTATCCGGAAGCCACGTGTGTACGGGAACCATTGGTGCTTTGATTGCAAAGGCTATGAACAGGGGGATGAAGATACCCAGCTGCCAGCCAATGGTCAGTTGCGGTAACGCCACTGCCAGGTTCTCGTAAAGGAATAGTTTGCCTTCCATGGGTCCAAGTAGGCCGAACATGGCCACCAGCCCACCCAGCATGACTAGGCCCCCTGCCAACGAGTAAAGCAGGAACTTCAAAGCCGCCTTCCTGCGTGTCTCGGAGTCAGCAAAACCAAAACGCCCAATCAGGAAGTACAGGGGTACCAGCATCGCTTCGAACGCTATGTAGAAGACGACCAGGTCGTAGGCCGCAAAGATAGCGACGATGAAAGCGTACAACGCCATGAGTAGCGCGGCATACCCACCGGCACGTTCAGGATCTTCGTCCTCGCCTTTCGCGGAAGCCAAAACCAGGGGAACCAGGACGGCTGTCAACAGCAGCATCACCAGGCCAAGGGACTTGACCCCCAGCGCCCAGGAAACTCCGAGCGGTTCGATCCAGGAGTATTTCTCCACGAACTGGGTGGTAGCCCCATTTGCCCAGTCGAACTGCACAGCCAGTGCCACGAACCCAGCAAGTTCAACGACAGCTGCCCAGAAGGCGATCTGCCGCCCGACCTTCCGCAGTCCCGGCACCAAGCCAATAGCTACTGCAACAAGAGCGGGAAAGAACACGAGTACTGTAAGCCAAGGCCCAGTTGTCGGCTCCCCCGTAGCAGACGTTAGATCCACGACAGCGGGAATGAGATTCATAGAGTCCATTTTTCTCCTCCGCCCCTAGAGCCTGAAGCCTAGAACAATTGCCAAAATAACCACTACTCCAATGAGCATATAGGCGGCATAACTACGCAAATAGCCGGTTTCCATACGAACTGACATCTTCCCAAACCAGGAGGTTAGGCGTCCCAAACCGTTCACTGCACCATCAATGCCGTACTTGTCTGTGACAGTTACAGCGTTCATGGCAGCGACGGACGGAATTTCAAACAGCGCCTGGTTGACCTGATCCTGGTAGAAGTCCTTCCGTGCAGCACGCACGAAAGCGTTACCCTGTGGTGCTGTTTCAGGTACTGGGCGCCTGCCGTAGAGGGACCAGCCAATCGCCATGGCGATCAGCACCAGCGCTAGCGTTCCAGCCTGGATGATCCAAACGTCCAATACGGGTTCCTTATGAACCACTGAACCAACGGCTGGTGTTAACCAGTCTTCGAAAATGTTGTTGATTGAAAGCGCGAGTCCCAGAAACACGGCGAAAAATGCCAAGATAATCATTGGGATGGTCATCACTGGCTTAGATTCGTGAGGTTTCACAGGAGCACCATTGATTTCTTCCGGCCAGCGTTTGTCACCGCTGAAAGTCATGAAGAAAACCCTGGACATGTAGAACGAGGTGATGCCGGCCGCCAGCATCGCTACCGAGCCCAGCACCCACGCCATCCAAGGAGCGTCCATAGTGCCGAAGTTGCCTGTTGCAAACGCCGCTTCAATGATCTTGTCTTTCGACCAGAAGCCGGAGAATGGGAACACCCCAAGAATTGCCAGCCACCCCATCATGAAGGTAATCCAGGTTACGCGCATTACTGTTTTCAAACCACCAAACCGGCGCATGTTTACTTCGTCGTTCATCGAGTGCATTACTGAACCAGCACCCAAGAAGAGGAGTGCCTTAAAGAAACCGTGCAGCAGCAGGTGGAAGATAGCGAACGTCCAACCCACCGGGCCCAGCCCCGCGCCCAGCATCATATAGCCAACCTGCGACATGGTTGATGCGGCCAGCGCCTTCTTAATGTCGTCCTTCACGGTACCGATCAGGGCTCCCACGAACAGGGTTACGGCTCCCACAATAGCTACCGCTGTCATGGCGACAGGGGCAGCCAGGAAAATGATGCCTGAACGCACAATCAAGTACACGCCTGCGGTGACCATTGTTGCTGCGTGAATGAGGGCGGACACCGGGGTGGGGCCAGCCATTGCGTCACCCAGCCAAGCCTGCAGCGGGAACTGCGCTGATTTAGCTGTGGCAGCCAACAGCAGGAACAAGCCAATGATGGTTGCTGTCGTCTGTCCGGCTGCGCCCACGCCCTCATTCACTACCTGGAAGTCGGTAGACGTGAAAGCGGCAACCATAGCCATCATGGCAATTAGGAAGCCCATGTCGCCCACACGGTTCATGATGAAAGCCTTCTTGGCGGCCGTAGCGTATTCGGGCACCTGGTTCCAGAAACCAATCAGCAGGTACGAACTCAGGCCCACACCTTCCCAGCCTAGGAACATGGTTACGTACGAGTCCCCCAGAACAAGCATGAGCATTGCCGACATGAACAGCGCCAAGTAGGCAAAGAAACGGCGCCTATCCGGGTCTTCCGCCATGTATCCAACCGAGTAAACAAAAATTAGGGAACCAACAAACGTTACCAACAGTACGAACGTCATAGACAAGGGGTCGATCAGGGTCCCAAAATTAACCTGATAATCGCCAGCTGGCATCCAACTGAAGAGGAACTGCTGATAGCGCCTGTCACCGGCACCCGCACCCAGCATCTGCAAAACGATTACCACAGCGTAGGCAAATGAAAACCAGGCGGCCCCCACTGCCAACCAGTGCCCCCACCTGTCCGCTCTTCTTCCAAGGAGCAACAGAATAGCCGCAGCCACTGCCGGCACCACAAAAAGTAGCCACGCATGAGCGGCAGCACCCGAAGCAGCATGAACCGCAACCGGCGGTGTCCACTCTGAAGCAGCAATAATAGATGTCATCTTTCTCCCCTAGTTCCGCAGCTTCACAGCTTCGTCGACGTCCGTGGAGGCTCGCGCCTTAAAGATCGCAACAACAATGGACAGACCCACTACCACTTCTGCTGCAGCAACGATCATGACGAAAAACGCCATCACCTGCCCGCTGAAATCACCGAAAACTCGGGAAAACGTAACGAAGACCAGGCTGGCGGAGTTAAGCATAAGCTCCACACCCATCAGCGAAATGATAGTCGACCTTCGGATGAGGACAATGACTGCCCCCAGGGCAAAAAGGATGCCTGCCAAAACAATGTAGTACTCAAGACTCACTGCTCGCCCTCCACTTCTTCCGCCGTGACTTGTTTCAATCCTGTAGGCGCACCGGAACCGCGCATTCCCCAAGACTTGGACTGTTTGACCACCAGCTGGTTGCCCCAGTTGCTGGTGGCTCTATCGCTACGCGCTAAACGCAAGGCTTCCGCAACACCCGGACTGACCGCAGATAGGGGTTTATCCAAACCTTTCTGGCGCAGGACCCTTGGCACTGAGTCCTCAACTGCTGTCAGGGTGTCCCCCGCAATTGAAGGGTTCTCAACCGAGTTGGTGGTGGCATAAACGCCCGGGGGTGGTAGTTGACCGATGTGGCGAGCACTGCGCGCGAACGCGGTCATCCTTGCCCGTGCGACCGTACGCTGGTCTAGTTTGGGACCAAGCTGATCTGAGTGTGTAAGCAGGACTGCCCCCACCGCTGCAGTCACCAGCAAGGTGGCCACAATCTGAATACTCATCCAGTGGTCGCTGAACAAGTTTGTTGCCAAAGCGGTGACGGGCACATTTGAGTAGGGGTCAACTCCAATAAACTCGCCGGGACCCTCTACCTTCGAGGTGAGAACAGCAGCGGAAAAGAGGCCCGCAAATGCTGCGCCAAACACCACGCCGCCAACAATGTATTCGCGCGGCTGCTCCTTGAAACCGTCCGTTGCTCCTAACCCAATCATCATGATGACGAACAGGAACAACATCAGAATGGCCCCGGTGTAAACAATGATCTGCACAGCGCCATTAAAGGGAGCGTTCAAACTGAAGAACAGTACCGCCAAGCCAACCATAACTAAAACCATTGACAGGGCGGCGTAGGCCGCTTTGCGGAACATAAGAACGCCGACAGCACCGGCAACCATCACCACCGCAACCGACCAGAATAAGGCGGCCTCTCCCGGCCCACTCATGGCGGGCCAGTTCGTCAACTGTTGGAGGTCCACTAGTTTCCCTCCCCCTTATTTTGTGCTAAAGCGACCGCTGGTTGCGTCGCTTTCGCTGTTTCTAAAGAAGGATCATCTGGACGATGCTCCTTCACCCAGTCAATCTGTTCCTGGGTTGACCCCACCACGTCACCCGCGTAGTAGTCATTGTCGCTCATCCCCTCCACCATCGGGTGGGGTGCCGCAACCGCGTTCTCAGGCAACGGCGCCAACAGCATGTCCTTCTTGTAAATATCATCAAGCCTGGTGTATTCAGCGAGCTCAAAGTCGTTGCTCATGGTCAGCGCCCTGGTTGGGCACGCCTCAATACAAAGGCCGCAGAAGATGCAGCGAAGATAGTTGATCTGGTAAACCCGGCCGTAACGTTCACCCGGTGAGTACTGGGCGTCCTCCGTATTCGAGTCAGCCTGCACGAAGATCGCATCCGCCGGGCAAGCCCAAGCGCACAGTTCACAACCAATACATTTTTCAAGACCATCGTCGTACAGGTTTAGTTGGTGGCGCCCATGGAACCGCGGCTTCACCTGGGCGGGTTCAAACGGGTACTGTTCTGTCACAGTCTTTCTGAACTGGGAAGCAAACGTCACCCCGTAACCAGCAAATGGAGCAAAAAATTGTCCCAAAGGCCCCTTCGGGTCCTGCTCGTAACGTGATTCAGGCAAGTTCTTAGCCATCTTTTTCCTCCTCAATCAGAAGGGTTTCTTCATCCTGCTGCTCATCGACGGTCACCGCAACCTTAGCGCGACCAGCCCTCGGCGACGGTGGCAGCACCTGACCCAGAATTGGGGGTGCCGGGTAACCACCAGCGAAAGCATCGAACGGTTCATCCGGATCTATCGCATCCGGATCTTCTTCCTCTTCTCCATCAGCCACAAAGTAAACAATGATGGCAATCAGAACCACAACGCCAGCCACAATGCCCGCAATAACTGCCACATCATCACTGATCCACAAACGGGTTCCCTGGAGGACAGAGACCAAAATGATCCAGACCAATGAAACTGGGATTAGGCCCTTCCATCCCAAGTTCATGAACTGGTCGTAACGGAAACGGAGCAAGGTTCCTCTGGTCCAAATCATCAGATACATGAAGAACCAAATCTTCGCGATGAACCAAAACATGCCCCACCAGCCGTTGTTCACCATGTCCCAATGGCTGAAGGGGAACGGCGCGTGCCAACCCCCAAAGAACATTGTCGTAGCTATGGCCGAAACGTTGAGCATGTTGATGTACTCACTCAAGTAGTACCAACCGAACTTCATGGAAGAATATTCGGTCATGTGCCCCGCAACCAGTTCACCCTCCGCTTCGGGAAGGTCAAACGGCAACCGGTTGACCTCACCAACCATAGAGATCAGGTAGACCACGAAGGCGGGCAACAGGGAGAACATCCACCAGGTTTTCCCCTGGGTAGCAACTATCTCCGATGTTGACATTGACCCCGCCATCAAGAAAACGGATACTAACGCCAATCCCATGGACATTTCATAAGAAATGACCTGTGCAGAAGAACGGACAGCACCGTAGAGAGGCAGAGTCGACTTAGCTGACCAACCGCCCAGGACTACGCCATAAAGACCCAGAGATGCAATAGCAAGCAGATAAAGAGATGCTACCGGAGTGTCCGTCACCTGCAGTGGCGTCGAATGGCCAAACATGGACACGTTCGGACCGAAAGGAAGAACCGCCATGATAGAAAACGCGGAGAAAGCCAAGATAGCTGGAGACAGGAAGTAGAGGAACTTATCCGCCCTACTGGTCCAAATATCCTCCTTGAAGAGCATCTTCCCCGCATCAGCCAGAGCTTGGAATAATCCAAATGGTCCAGCCACGTTCGGTCCGGGCCGAGTCTGCATCCGTCCCAACCCACGACGTTCAACCCATAGGGCCATCACGACAGACAGGATTAGAAACAAAACAATAAACAAGGCCTTGATTAACACCAGCCACCAGGTGTCGTCAGAAAAGTCAGCGGCCTTGTACTCTGGCACGCCTGCCAAGAGTATCTTCGGCGCAGACAGGATCAGGTTATTCACTGGGCCACCTCCACTGCTTTACTCACAGAAACGTGTGAACCTGATAGCCCAACGTCCTGCAACAAACCGTTGCCCAAGGAACACTCAGGCACCCAAACAACGCCGTCCGGAACGTCGGCTACTTCCACTGGCAGCGTGACGCTTCCTCTGCTGCCTTGCACTGTCACAACATCTTCTTCTTCCACACCGAGTGCTTCCAAAGATCCTTGCGAAACAAAAGCGACCGGGATCCGAGCCGAAGAGGCCAGGTCCTTCGCTCCCGCAATCAACCGACCTAGATCCACCATCACCTTGTGGGAAGCGAGAACAAAGTTCCCATCGCCCCCACCCGCGGCGCTGCCAGCAGCAGCCTCCGGCAGACTCTGGCGAGCACCCTTCCAGACCATCAGAGGATTGACTTCTGCATACAGGTCATCCAAAGTGTCCACACCTAAGTCAATGCCCAGGTCGGTGGCGATCATCCCAAGTACCTCCCGCTCAGGCAGGGACCTGGAAGCGATCGACTGTCCAAACGGACGCAGACGCCCCTCCCAGTTGATGTAGGTACCGTTCTTTTCTGCTGCCGGTGCCACCGGAAGGACCACATCCGCCATCTCGGCAACCTCACTGCGACGCACTTCCAAACTAACAACGAATGGTACCTGCTCAAGAGCTTTGTAAGCCTTGGCTGGGTCGGCCCAGTCCCGCAAATCAAGTCCACCAACGACCAGTGCACCAAGATTGCCTTCAGCAGCGGCCTCAACAATACCTTCAACATCCAGGCCCTCCCCGGTTGGGATCTCGCCCCACCCCAGAGAGTCCCTGGCCTGCTCGTCACTGATCAACCGACCAAACGGAAGCAATGACGGAAGCAAACCGGCATCAACAGCAGCACGGTCCCCAGAACGGCGAGGCACCCACTGCAGTCGAGCACCGCTGCGCTGCGCTAGATCCGCCACGGCCCGCAACAAACCAGGTGTGCGGGCAGCCCGCTCGCCCACCAGGATGATCCCACCGGAACTCAAAGCCTGGTAGGTTTCTTCGTTACTGCCGCCCTCTTTAATCTCTTCCACGACAGCGACCTCCTCGCCGGGCACTGCCGGCAGGAACGCTGCGTCAAGTTTCTGGCTGCCCCAAGAGTTGATTGCGCCCACCGTGGTGGTCGACAACGTTCCGGCAGTGAAGCCTTTGCGCATCCGCAGGAACAGGGAACCGCATTCGTCCTCCGGCTCCAAGCCCACCAGAAGTACGTGAGAAGCATCCTCAACGTCCTCATAGGTAACGTCCATGCCGCGTCCCGCCACTACCGCACCGAGGAACTTCTCCTCATCCGGACCAATACGGCGCCACCTGGCGTCAATATTGTTCGTCCCCAAAGCAGTGCGCGCAAACTTGGACCATGCCCAAGCATCCTCAAAAGTGGACCTACCGCCCGGGAGCACGCCGATCCCCTCATCTTTGGCTGCCGCTAAACCTTTAGCAACACGGTCAATGGCATCAGACCAAGAAGTCGTAACCAGCTCACCATTTTCTCTGACCAAAGGCAGTTTCAGCCGGTCATCCTGCGTGTACCAGGTAAAAGCAAAACGGTCTTTGTCAGTGATCCATTCTTCGTTCACCTCCGGTGAGTTACCGGAAAGGCGACGCATCACTTCACCGTGGCGCACATCAACTCGAATAGCGCTTCCAGAAGCGTCATGCTCCGACACGGAAGGTGTGCTCGTCAAGTCAAAGGGACGCGACTGGAACCTGTAGGTGTTCGATGTCAACGCTCCAACGGGGCAAATTTGGATAATGTTGCCCGAGAAGTAGGAAGCAAATGTGCGTCCCGACAGGTCTTTCTGAGAAGTTTTCAAAGGGCCGGAGTAAACCGAGGAAATGATTCCCTCCTCGCCGTAGGGACCAGAGATGTCTGTCCGCTCCGGACCATCGACCCCCTCCACGTAGAAGTCCAAGACTTCAGCGTCGAAGGTGCCAATCTGTTCACCCATGAAGTAGTTCTTGTCCGTGGGGGCGCTACCGCCGCCCCTTCCCTGCAACTCGATGAACGGGTCACCGGGAATTTCTTTGGCGAAACGTACGCAACGCTGACATAGAATACAACGCTCACGGTCCAGAAGAATCTGCGACGTCAACCGCATCGGCTTCGGGAACGCCTTCTTAGCACTGTCAAAACGTGACTCTTCCCGACCGTCACTCAAAGCCTGGTTCTGCAGGGGACATTCCCCACCCTTGTCACAAATGGGGCAATCAAGCGGGTGGTTGATCAGGAGGAACTCCATAACCCCCTCTTGGGCGATGCGGGCAACCTCAGAGGTCACCTGCGTCTTCACCACCATTCCGTCACTGATCTCTATCGCACACGAGGGTTGCGGCTTCGGCATCATCCGCAACGTGCCCTCACGGTCCGGTGTTCCTATCTCCACCAAGCACTGACGGCAAGCCGCCACCGGTTTCAGCAGTGGATGGTCACAGAACCTGGGGATACGCACCCCCACCTCTTCTGCCGCCCTAATTATGAGAGTTCCTTCGGGCGCAGAAACTTCCTTCCCATCGATGGTCAGTGTGACCATCTGTTTCTGGTCGCTCACTGTGCACCTCCGCTAGCAAAAATTGTTGAACGTTCATATGGGAAAAGTTCCCAAGCTGGGGTTGTCATACCGGCTTCGAACTCTTCTCTAAACAGTTCGATGGCAGATTTCACGGGAGTTGCCGCAGCGTCGCCAAGAGCACAGAAGGAGCGCCCAAAGATATTGTTTGCAACATCAACTAGCAGATCCACATCACCAGGATGTCCCTTGCCAGCCTCCAAACGAAGCATGATCTGCTTCATCCAATAGGTGCCCTCACGACACGGCGTACATTTACCGCAGGACTCCACCTGGTAGAACTCGGTCCACATTCTGATCGTACGGACCACCGATGTCGTGTCGTCAAAAACCTGCAGTGCCCTGGTTCCCAACATGGATCCCGCTTCACCCACCGCCTCATAGTCCAAAGGAACATCAAGTTCCGCTGGCGTAAACAGTGGTGTTGAGGAACCTCCGGGGGTCCAGAACTTAAGCTCGTGGCCCTCCCGTATTCCCCCTGCGAACTCAATCAGTTCCCGCATGGTGATCCCGAAGGGTGCTTCGAACTGGCCGGGATTTTTCACGTGTCCCGAAATTGAATACAAAGCGGTACCCTTGGACTTTTCAGTTCCCAGGTCCGCGTACCAGTCCACTGAATTCCGGAAAATAAGTGCCACATCCGCCACTGTTTCCACGTTGTTGATCACCGAGGGGCGGGAGTAGAGTCCCTCCACCGCGGGGAAAGGCGGTTTCAACCGGGGATGCCCGCGTCGCCCTTCCAAGGAGTCAAGCAGCGCGGTCTCTTCACCGCAAATGTATGCACCCGCACCTGCATGGGCAGTAATCTTCAGATCGCCCAAGAGGCCAGCTTCTGTTGCTTCCCTGATTGCTTCCATCAGCCGCCGGTAAACATGCACGACTTCCCCACGAATGTAGATGAAGGCGTGAGTGCAGTTAATGGCACGAGAAGCAATTGCCACACCTTCCACCAGCAGGTGAGGGTCGGCCATCATCAGTGGGATATCTTTACAGGTTCCCGGTTCAGATTCGTCGGCGTTGACCACCATGTAGCGTGGTTTGCCGTCATCTGGGGGGAGGAAGGACCATTTCAAACCCGTGGGGAACCCTGCTCCTCCACGGCCTCGGAGACCCGCGTCTTTCACAGCCTGCACAATGTCCGCCGGGTCCATGTCGTTGGCTTTTTTCAGGCCCTCGTACGCCCCATTTGCCAGAGCGGTTTCTAATGTCCAGGACTGTTCCTTATCCCAATTCTTAGTGAGAGCGGGTGTTAACGGGTCCGCTTTGGTGAACTCAGCCATTAGCTGGCTCCTTCCTGGTCACTATCCTGATCCACCTGGGCTTCTGCTTCTTCCACGGCGGAGGTTTCCCCCGCTTGTGCGTCAGCTTCAGCTAGTTCTGCTGGATCATCTTTTTTGGCCTCTTCAGCCAACTCGGTGTCGGTGACACCGCCTGTTGCACTGATTTCAACCGGTGCAGTCCACCCTTCCTTGTGGGCCAGTTCCAGCCCACGGAAAGTGGAAGGGCCTCCGCTGGGCCCCTGGTTGGCCAACCCGTCTGAGAAACCGGCCAAGGTGCGGGAAACCTCTTTGAAGCTACGCAGCACGTCCGGCCCCCTGGTGGGTTTCACAGGGGTGCCGTCCTGCAGGTCCTGCACCAGTTTCCTTGCTGACTGTGGGGTTTGATAGTCGAAGTATTCCCAGTTGACCATGATTACGGGAGCGAAGTCGCAGCCCGCGTTGCATTCCAACTGTTCCAGGGTGATTTTCCCATCCGCAGTTGTTTCGTCATGCCCAATCCCCAGTTCGTCTGAGAGCTCTTCAAAAATTTGTTCTCCACCCATAACACCGCACAGCGCGTTGGTGCAGACACCAACGTTGTACTCTCCGTTCGGGTGGCGTTTGAACTGCGTGTAGAAGGTGGCAACCGCACTAACCTGTGGCTGGGTTAGTCCCAGCAGGTCGGCGCACAGGGCAATGCCGTTAGGGCTGACATACCCATCTTCAGACTGCACTAGGTGCAACATGGGTATCAGCGCGGAGCGCGCATGGTCCGCCGGGTAACGGGAGATAATTTCCTGCGCGTCCTTCTCTAAACGAGCTTTAACTTCTGCTGGATAACTCATCGATCCACACCTCCCGCGACTGGGTCAAAAGAAGCCAAGGTAACAACAACATCCGCGATCTGACTACCTTCCGTTGCCATGGATAGAGCTTGCATATTATTAAAAGAGGGGTCGCGCAGGTGGGCCCGGAAAGGTCTGGTGCCCCCGGCAGAAACCAACTGTGCACCAAATATTCCTTTGGGATGTTCAACCTGTTGGAAAACTTGTCCAACAGGGACCTTGAACCCTTCAGAAACCAACTTGAAGTGCTGGATCAAAGACTCCATGGATTCAGTCATGATCTCTTTGATGAGCTCCGGATTGTTTCCTTGCCCGTCTGCACCAACTGTTAGCTGTGCTGGCCAGGCGATCCGCTTGTCGGCCACCATCACCGGAGTGTCTTCGCTTTCCTCTAACTCTGCCAATACCTGGTCGACGATGCGCAACGACTGGTACATCTCATCGAAGCGGACCCGCGTACGGTTGTAAGCGTCCGAAGAGTCGTAGGTGGGTACGTCGAATTCGTAATTTTCGTAGCCGCAGTACGGCGCATCTTTACGCAGGTCCGCTGCCAGGCCGCCTGCGCGCAGTGAGGGGCCGGTAACTCCCAGGGCCATCATCGCTGCCATCGACAAGTGGCCAACACCAATAAAACGTTTCTTGAAAATGGGGTTCTGCAAGGACAGATCTTGAAGTTCCCCAATGTCACGACGCACGTTTGGCAGGAGTGACCTTATGTAGTCAACTGTGCCCTTTGGCAGGTCGACCGCAACCCCACCGGGACGAATGTAAGCATGGTTCATGCGCAGCCCGGTAATTCGTTCAAAGATACGCAGGATTTCTTCCCTGCCCCTGAACCCGATGGTCATCATGGTTGTTGCACCCAGTTCGTTACCACCGGTGCCGATAGCGACAAAGTGGGAAGCGATGCGGTTCAGTTCCATTAGCAACACCCGAATTTGGGCGGCGCGCTTGGGGATCTGGTCGGTTATGCCTAGGAGCTTCTCTACCCCCATGGAGTAGGCAACTTCCTGGAAGAACGGTGCAATGTAGTCCATCCGCGTCACCAAGGTGGTGCCCTGCGTCCAGTTCCGGTACTCCATATTCTTTTCGATGCCGGTATGCAGGAAACCAATATCAACTCTGGTTTCTCTGACCATTTCTCCGTCTAGTTCCAGGACCAGGCGAATAACACCGTGGGTCGACGGGTGGACTGGACCCATGTTCAAGACGATACGTTCACTGGAGATTTTCCTGATCTCGTCAAGAACGTCCTGCCAGTCTCCCCCTTGAGCCATGACTTCTGGGTAGTCTTCCATCTCCGGGGTGTCTCCACCCGGAGTGGCAAAAATTTTCTCGTCGTGAGCCATTAGTTGTAGGACCTCCGTGTATCAACTGGGGGAACAGTGGCGCCCCTGTATTCAATGGGGATTCCACCCAACGGGTAGTCTTTCCGCTGTGGGTGCCCCACCCAGTCCTGCGGTAGTTCGATGCGCGTCAGGCCGGGATGCCCGTCGAATATTATTCCCATGAGGTCCCACGCTTCGCGCTCCGGCCAGTCGTTCCCTGGGTATATGTCCACAATTGAGGGAATCCGCGGGTCCGAGTCTGGGGCAGTAACTTCCAGATAAATCTGTCGGTTGTGGGTGAAGGAGCGGAATGGGTAGAGCCCGTGCAGTTCTCGCCCAACATCTCCGGGAAAGTTGACGGCGCCAACTCCCAGGCACATCTCGAAACGAAGATCCTGGTCGTCCCGCAAGTGTTTAGCCACTGTGCGCAGGTGTTCCCTACGCACGAAGATAACTAGCTCGTCCCCCTTGTTTACGACGACCTTTTCGATGACTTCTTCCGGGTCTAGACCGTCTTCCTTGAGTAGTTCCTCGAGGACGTCTACCGCTTCGTCATACCAGCCTCCGTAGGGGCGGGGGGAAGCGCCGGGGAGAGCGAATGTTTCTATTAGCCCACCAAAACCAGTGGTGTCACCATCGTCCGTGACTCCGAATGAGCCGTGCCGGACCGAAATCACTTCCGGTTGGGCGAAATCCTGGGGAGGTAGTTGCAGTTCGCCGTCAGCGTCGGGCTGGGGAAAGTCAACTTCACTCATCGCAACAGTCCCTTCATCTGGTGGGTTGGGGTTGCCGCTAGCGCAGCCGCTTCTGCTCGCCGTGCTACCTCTTCCCGGTTTACACCTAATGGTTCTTGGCCAATTTGTTCACGCAGCACGAGGACGGCGTGAATCAGGGCTTCTGGGCGGGGTGGACAGCCGGGTAGGTAAACGTCGACTGGCACAATGTGGTCAACGCCTTGAACGATCGCATAGTTGTTGAACATTCCTCCGGACGATGCGCACGCACCCATGGAAATAACCCATTTAGGTTCGGGCATAGACTCGTAAACTCTGCGCACCACCGGTGCCATTTTTTGGCTGACACGGCCTGACACGATCATCAGGTCTGAGTGTCTGGGAGAGGCGCGGAAAACTTCTAACCCAAAACGGGACATGTCGAACCGCGGGGTTCCCGCGGCCATCATCTCGATGGCGCAACAGGCCAGACCCATGGTCACTGGGAATTGGGAATGCTTCCTCGATAGCCCCAAAATCTTTTCAATGCTGGTTAGACCTATGCCAGCGGGAAGCTTTTCTTCTAAACCAACTTCTAAACTCATCGCACTTCTCCTTTTAAACCCAGTCCAGTGCTTTGCGACGCAACTCAAAAATGTAGGGGACGGTGATCAACGACAGGAACAGCAAGATGGACAGGAGTCCAAATAGTCCCAGTTGGTTGAATGACACCGCCCATGGATAGAGAAAGACAACCTCGATGTCGAAGACGATGAATGTCATTGCTACCAAGTAGTACTTAATGGGAAAGCGTCCATCTTCCAGGCGTTGCGGGCCCGGTTCGATTCCGCATTCGTAGTTCTGCGCTTTAACCTTGTTTTGCTGCTTGGGCCCCAGAACTGCCGATGCCGCAAGCCCACCGATTGAAACGGCAAGCGATACCGCTGCCATTATCAAAAGTGGAACATAGGGGTTAGTCATGTTTCCTCCCTACCTGGTCTGAGCCTTGTGACTCAGAAACTCTATTAGCCGTCATACCTTGGTCACCATTTTCGTCAGTGCCGTTATCAGGCGATCGTCAACGTCCCCACCGGAGCGTTCGTACCCATCGGACAGTAGCTTATTGACCAGTTTCATCAATCGTTGCCTTGGTAATCCATGGTAAGTCAAGAATCTCATGATCTTTGGTCTTTCAATGAGTGCTACAAATCCGCGTCCTAAAGAATAGTATCCACCATAGTCGTCCTGAAGTCGCTCCGGGTAGGTCGACATGGCAAGATCGAAGCCTCTTTCTGTGTCTCTGGCGAACGCACTGGCTGCTGCTTGGGCCAGCATCCGTCCGGCTTTCAACGCTGGGGCTATGCCCTCACCGTTGAAGGGTGAGACCATGCCACCAGAGTCTCCCACGAGGGCTAAACCGTCTACATAGTGGGGTTTCCTGTTGAACGACATGGGTAGGGCCGCAGATTTTAGGGGGCCTACCTGGTTTTCTGGGGTGAATCCCCAGTCTTTGGGCAGGTGAGAGACCCATTGTTTGAACACGTCTCTGTACGGCAGGGCAGTCGCCTTGGCGTCTGAGGATACAGAGCCTAGACCCACGTTCACCAGGCCGTTGCCGAGGGGAAATATCCAACCGTAACCGGGCAGCAGCTCCGAGTTTCCGGGTTCGCCGTTCCACAGCTCCAGGTGGGACTCCATCCACTGGTCGTCACTTCTGGGTGAACGGAAGTAGGTTCGCGCCGCCACGCCCAGGGGCCGGTTCGACTTCTTTTCAATGCCTAGAGAGGTCGATAGCCTGGCCGCTACTCCTCCCGCGTCCACCACCAGGCGGCCGTATGCTGATACCGCTTGCGCCTTGGCTCCTCGCCCCAGTTTGGCTTGCACCCCAACTATGCGCCCTGTTGCCGAGCGGATAGCACCGGTTACGCTGTGGCCTTCGTACAGCCGTGCTCCAGCCTTTTCTGCCTGCCTAATCAGTTCTTCGTCTAGAACTGTTCTTTCTCTGGTCATTCCGTAGCCTGGGAGGGAAGTTTGTTCCGGCCAATCGAAGTAGATTTCGTTGCCACCACCAATTACTCGCAGCCCCCGGTTCCGGTACCAATCGCTCGTGTCCATACCCATTAGGGTCAATTCAGCAACCGCTGCGGGTGTGAGGCCGTCCCCACAGATCTTGTCCCTGGGGAAAGTGTTCCGTTCCAGCACTGCCACGTCCAAACCGAGTTGGCTGAGATGGTAGGCAGCACCTGCCCCCGCTGGGCCGCCGCCAACAACGATGACATCGGCCTCGATTGAAGAGGCCTGCGATTCTGTCACCTTTGTCCTCCTTGGACTGTCTTTTTAATGCTATTTTCTACTGAGCCTGAACCAGTTTACCCATAGAGCCACGAAAAACAGGTTGGGGCGAGATCTCGCGCAAAGTATGACACATTTGGGGAACAAACCCTCCCATTTAGCTAACAGTGCTGTTGCTAATTGTTTTGTTTAGGCTCTTGGCTTGATTCCTCTGTGCAGCGCCACCGTGCCGAAAGTGAGGTTCCTGTATCCCACATTTCGCCAACCAGCCTGTTGTAGCAACCTGCCCAATTCCTTCTGGTTGTACCATTCCAGGATGGATTCTGACAGGTAGTCGTAGGCTGCTCCTGCCGGTGATGTCCACCGCGCAATCCGTGGCGAAACGTGCCGCAAGTAGAAGTTATGGAAGGGACGCACCAGAGCTATGGGGCTGGAAAATTCGCTGATCACTATCTTGCCTCCAGGTTTGGTGACCCGATACATTTCCGCTAACGCTTGTGGCACGTCCTGAACGTTCCTTAAACCAAATGAGATGGTGACTGCATCAAACACGTCGTCAGCGAAAGGTAGGTCCGTGGCACTTCCCCACACAAACTCGATGTGCGGGAACTGCTGCCTGCCTACCTCGATCATCCCGTTAGAAATGTCGCAGGCCACGACCTGCGCCCCACTTTCGGCTAGTTTTGCTGCCGACGTTCCCGTACCCGCGGCTACATCGAGAATCTTTTGTCCTGGCTGAGGATCCAAAGCTCGGTACACCGCTTTGCGCCACCGATAAACTTGTCCAAAGGATAGAAGGTCGTTGGTCAGGTCGTAGCGTGGCGCCACCACGTCAAACATGGCTGCCACTTCGCTTGGATCCTTGTCGGTATGTGCTCGCGTTTCTTCCACGTTGGGGCCGGGATATTTTTCGTTCATGCCCCCATTCTTGCAGGAACGTCGCCCAGCCAGAAATCGGCGCTGCCGGGAAGGGAGAAGCTGGTCTGGCACAGTCAGTTCTGGCACAGTCTTGGGAATCTTCGACCGCTCACGCTATCGTTATTGCTAACACTTGGTGCCGTGCTAAACGGGCGGCAGCTACGATATCTAGAGGATTGTAGGCGATGAGTTCAACCAGTTCGAAGCCCCTGTCGGTGGGGATACCGGTTCCCCAGCTGCATGTGAAAGTGGAGCGGCTAGATTCTGCAACCGTTGATTTGCTGGGCGCACTGCCGCCTGAGGGCAACTTGGCGGTGTGGCTGGGGCCCGGGCTAAACATGGTGGGGTGGGATCCGGTGGTGCAGCAAGAGTTCACCGGGGCTCGTGCAATGCGTGAAGCTGCTCGCTTCTGGGATGAGGTGAGGGAAAAAGCGATTGTTGAGGGCGACCCCGATCTGCCTGTTAGGTTCCCTCTGGCTTTTGCGTCGTTCGGATTTTCCTCCGCAACGACTGGTTACCTACTAGTTCCTGAAACTGTGCTCGTGCAAATTGAGGGTGCCATCTGGGCGGTGACTTCCGCAGTTGGGCAGGCCCCCAAACGGTTTGTTCCCAGTGACGTGGCTGGCAGAGACCCCGTGCAAGTACCCACTGGACTGTGGACGGAACCGGGGCGAATGACTCGGGGGAAGTGGCAGGAGACAGTGAATCAGCTTGTGCAGATGCTCCAGTCCGGCACTGCTTCCAAGGTGGTCTTGGCGCGAGATATTGTGGTTTCGGCTACGGACCCAATCGATGAGCGTTTCCTGATTAAGCAGCTCCACGACAGGTACCCAACCACTTGGGTTTATGCTGTAGAAGGCCTGGTTGGCGCAACTCCCGAGATGTTGGCTTCGTTGAAGAAGGGACGTTTCATTTCTCGTGTCCTCGCCGGAACGGCTGCCCCCGGGGAGGGGGCTTCCTTACTCACCTCCATAAAGAACCGGACGGAACACCACTTGGCGGTAGAATCTGTTGCCCGCGCTTTGGCTTCCCTAACCCAGGAGCTGACGGTGCCAACTGAACCTGAGCTTCTTGACCTGCCGAACGTCACACACCTTTCCACCGACGTGGAGGCCAACATTGTGGACGGGAACGTTTTGGACCTGGTGGATGCTTTGCACCCCACCGCTGCTGTGTGCGGGACCCCCACCAGTCTAGCTTTCAGCATTTTAGAAGACATTGAAGGAACCCAGCGGGGTCGCTACTCGGGCCCGGTGGGTTGGATCGACGGGAACGGAGACGGGGAGTTTGGAATTGCGCTTCGCTGCGGCCAATTAACACCGGAACGCACACAGATCCGCGTGTTCGCAGGTGGTGGCATAATGCCTGACTCCGTGGCTGAACTAGAATTGGCGGAAACACAGGCCAAAATGCGCCCTCTACTGGAAGCGCTCGGGGTGGAAAAGTAGTCCTGCTACTTCTCCTGTAGGGACGCCACTACTTCTATTTCCTGACCACCTCGCACAACCAGCAACTCGACCTCATCCCCCGGCTTATGTCTACGCACATACCCTGTCAAAGCTGGGCCGGAAGTGACCGGCTGGCCTTCGATGCCAACAATCACGTCCCCCACTTGCAGGCCAGCACTGTCAGCCGCACCCCCGGGGACCACTCCCGCGATTGAAGCCCCCAAACGAGCTTCAGTTTCAGTTTGGGCCGCACCTGTCTGAATCTCCACACCCAAAAGTGCGTGTCGCGCGGAACCTTCACTGATTATTTGGCTGGTTACGGACTGCACCAGGTCCACCGGGATGGCGAATCCCAAACCGATGGAGCCCGCCTCACTTTCCGTGACGCTCGTGGACGCTATCGAAGAGTTGATGCCTATAACAGCCCCAGAAGCGTCAAAGAGGGGCCCTCCGGAGTTACCCGGGTTTATAGAAGCATCAATCTGGATCGCATTGGTGATCACCACCTCGTCCTCTAAATCGTTTTGGCCCTTACCTGTCCCAACAGCTGCCACAGGTCGGTCCAAAGCAGAAATTATTCCCGTAGTCACCGTGTCGGATAGGCCCAGAGGCGCCCCAATTGCCATTACGGGTTCCCCCACTTCCAGTTCCCGCGAGTCCCCCAGACGAGCAGCAACCAAATCTTTGGGTACGTCCTGCAAAACTATTACCGCTAAATCCGTTGTCGGATCCGAGCCAACCATGTCCGCGTTGAACAGGCGACCATCACTCATCGCCACCGTAATGGTTCCCCCATTGTAAGCCGAGGAAACTACGTGGTGGTTGGTAATAATGTTCCCTGAAGCGTCAAAAACAACACCGGAACCTGTCGCGTCCTCCCCTCCCCCATTTACCATTATGGTCACCGTTGCCGGGAGCACGGCTTCCGCGACTTCCTGCCAATCAGGACCACCTGAGGACACTGGAACCGGATCCACCAGTTCAACGTCACCTTGGCTTTGTTCCCCTCCGGCGAAACCCCAGGATGAGCCGGGGACTCCGCTGGGGTCGAACACGCTTTGCCCCCCGATCAGCAGCAGCACAACAGCGACCGATGTTAGTGCCGACAGGATCATTCCAATAGCAAGTGCCGACCAGCCTGGCCCACCCCTTTTTTTCTTCCGCGAAGAAGGTTGGCTCCTTGTGTCCGGGGGGGAGCCCAGGGGCGGAATGGGCGGGTCGCCCAGGCTAGCGCGAGCCGGAAAAGCGGGGGGTTCCGGAGAAAAGTGGGGGCCTGGCGCCCTGAACCGGGAAGTATCGTCATCCATTGCTATCGTCCTTACGCAAATCCACATCCGCCAGCGCCACCGCAACTTCTTGACCTACCTGTTCCAACAGAACTGTGGGTCTTGGCAGGCGCACATACAAAACAGACCGACCATGAATTGGTTTAGCCAGCTCGGCCTGTAGCTCCGTAAGTGTAGTCACCTCCCGCCCCTGCCAGCCACAGGCTTGTGCCGCACCTATCACGTCAACCTGTTGACGGACCGCGAAAAAACGCTCATACATTTCAGGGGAAGCTGCCCTGCCATGCTCCAATGATTCAAATATCGCCCCACCGGCATCGTCGATGACAACTATCTGCACGTCCTGGTCCACCTCTGGACGCGCCGCCAAGCTTGGCAAGTCGTAGGCAAATGTGAGGTCCCCCAGCACCACTCGCACTGGGCGTTTCACCGCAGACTGGTATCCCAAAGCGGAAGCGATCGTCCCATCTATTCCCGCCAGTCCCCGATTGGAATAAACGTCAGCCACACCCGGTTTGCTGGCCACCAGTTCAAAGCTGCGAATAATGCTGGAGGCCCCCAACCATAAACTGCACTCAGTTGGGGAATCCCAAACTGACCGAGCAACCTGCAACTGGTTCAATGCCGAGGTATCACTTAGATTCTCAACAACGCTCCCCACCACTTCGCCACTTCGTAACCAGCCGTCGAGCCAGCTCCTATCCTGGTTAGCTCTGCTAGTGACCGCTGGCGGCGCAACCCTGTCCACGACTACGGCAGCAGTGCCAGCCGGATCATTCCACGGCCTTCCTCCCGAGACCACAACCTTGCGAATGTTCCGGTCACCTAAAAGTTGCGCCACCGGCCTACTCAGTGTTGGTTTCCCAAACACTACGACCTGTTCCACCTGCGGGCGCCAAAAGGGCACAACCCAGGGCGCGTGGGGCACCCAGTTGGCCAGATGCGTCATACCTGAAGATGGTTCGGCCAGCAAAGGCAAATAGGAGCTCCCCGCAAGCACTGCTTCAACTACTTCACGTTCTTCCGCGGTTGCCAGATCTCCCACCACCACCGCCGTGGACAAACCTGGTTTAACAACCGCCTCCCATTTAACAGCACCAGTTTCAGTTTCGGCAAAATACAGGGGATTCTTTGCGAGTCTGGCGGCAAGTGGGTCCAACTCTGTGGAAGGAACCAGTGGTTCCCGCAGAGCCACATTCAAATGGGCCGGCCCGGGATAACCACCAACCCCCTTTGCGTCAGCCACCAACCTTTGCACCTGGGACCCAACCGAGCCCAACAGAGCCGGTGTGGCTACCGTCAGTGCCGGCAGGTTGCAATAGGCCACTACTGTAGGGCCAAAAATGCCCGCCTGCGTAGTCGTTTGCGAAGCTCCTGTGCCCTGCACCTCAAACGGCCGGTCAGCTGTTACTGCTATCAGGGGCAAACCCGAGTGCTTCGCTTCCTCCAATGCAGGGTGTAACTCAGCAACAGCCGTCCCAGAGGTGGTAACAACTGCCACGGGGTTCGACGCCCCGCCAGAAGCCGCACGCAGGGCGCCAACCGCCCAGAAAGCGCCACCACGTTCCTCCGCGAAAGGGAAAACGCGGATCAGGCCCTGTTCTTCAAACTGGGCTAAAACATAGGCAAACGGCGCGTTTCGTGAGCCGGGGGAATACACGAAACGGGTTACCCCCGCAGTAACCAGAGTTTGGACGATTGTTTGTGCCACCTCAATGCTGGGCGGCTGGTTTTCTCCGCTTCTCACTGCTTCTCCAATAGGGCTACTGCCATTGACTCCAGCCGATCCTGCCAACGGTCCTGCAAATCGCGTTCGACCCCCCGAGATTTCCGCGTCAGTTCACCGACTTTTATCGCAGCCGCCCGCGAAGCCGTAAAACTTCCTTCTTCAGCAACAAACGGTTCCGCAACCACGTCCGCAGCGAACATGGTTGCAGTGTTCAAACCGGAAGCATACGCCAACTCAGGTAGAGCGGCGGCAAACTCAACGCCCTGTGCCAGGCCGACAGAAGAGTCCAATGCGGAAGACACAGCAGCCGGCAAGCTCAGGTTCTCGCCGATCGTCATTGCACTTCGAACCCCACCAAGTGGGGCTACCTTCAACACTGCCGCACTAGCCGCATCCAGTTCTCTTACTTGTAGCGGGTTAGCGTTTCTCCGAATGGACTCGTCCGCAGCGATAGGCACCGTAGTCAGCTCCCGTAACTGTGCCAGTTCCGCGGTGGTTCGACAGGGCTGTTCCGCGTACTCCAACCCACCCACTGCCTGAGCCGCCTCGTTCAAAATCTCTAGCGCTTCCCGCGCTTGGGGAACATTCCAAGCCGTATTGGCATCAACTCGCACTCGCCCCGCTTCCCCGTAAGCCTCGGCCAGATACTCTGCGACTGCCCGCACCCGCTCTTCGTCCCCAGGTTCCAAAACGTTCTGCCCGTTCGCTGCCTGCGGATCCGCAACCTTCACTTTTGCGGTGGTCGCTCCCCTCTGAGCACGCAGACGTTGCACCGCTTCCTCCGGTGAACAGACCGGGATGGTGACGTTGACAGCCACCTGGTCCCGAATGGGTTGCAGTGGTGGCAGCGTCGCTGATTCCAAGCCGCTTGCCAGCCAAAAGGACGACTCTTCGGGCCCATAATCCCAAAAGGGAGAGACCTCCCCCCAACCGTGCGGGCCCCGCACCAGCAGACCATCGCGCTGGGTTATGCCCCGAAAAAGTACGTTCATCGGTAAAGAGAAAACAACAACTTCCTCGATACCTTCCAGAAGTTCCGCACTAAAAGGGCCAAAATTGTTCTTGTTGAGGGCAGAGATACCCGCCAGCTCCGAATTGTTCACAGCGCCAGTCTATCCTCACCTAAGTTTTGTTGCCTTAACCAGTTTTGCGGCGTTCACCAGCACCTGGTGGACGCCGCAAAGTGGGGGTTTAGATTAGTACAGTTTCTGGGTTCCACCGTCGGCCATCAGCGTCTGCCCCGTCATGTACTGGGAATCAGACGACAGGAGGAACGCCACAATTGGAGCCACGTCCTCTGCCGGGTCCCCGAAACGTCCCAGTGGTGTAGATTTCAGGACTGCTTCGTATTGTTCCGGGGCTGCCTTCGACCAGGCTTCCACACCTTCGGTCAGAGCCAGCGGGGAGACAACGTTCACTCTAATCCCATCCGCAGCCCACTCGTTGGCTGCTACACGCGAAAGGCCGCGAATAGCCTCTTTTGCCGCAGCGTAGGCTGCTTGAGTGACCTGACCACTCATAGCTGCCCCTGAGCCATAGTTGACAATCGAACCTTGAGTTTTCTTCAGTTCCGGGTAAGCGGCCTGCATGAACTGTAGTGTTGCCCAGAAACCGGTGCCAAAGGAAAGGTCCCAGTCCTCTTGCTCCAGTTCGTGCAGCAGCTTCTGCCTGGAAGCGTGCGCGTTGTTGACCACACCTGTTAGTTTTCCAAATTTTTCCACAGCCAGGGCAACTGCCGCTTCCGCCACGGCCTTGTCAGAAACATCCCCCGCCAGGAAAGCCACTGCATCGCCTAGCTCGTCAACGATCGCCGCTCCAGCGTCCTCATTAATGTCCACTGCAACAACTTCTGCTCCCCGGGAAACGAGTGTTCGGCTTACTGCCCCACCAATGCCCGATGCTCCGCCAGTGACAATTACGACGTGTCCGTCTAGTTGTTTACTCATAGGTTCTAGGAATCCTTTCGCTCTGTGGCCCCAGCTACCCTGCAGCCGCGGCCGGGTTAGTTAATTTTTACCTTGCTGTTTGCTTTGGTTACTCAGCGGAAACTTCTTCAGTGTCCTGTTCGCCCTCGTTTTTCCAAGCACCCTCAGCTACCAGTTTAGCCTGCGCTTGGAATGACCAGAGGACAAGCAAGATGTTCAACACCAGCATCACTAGGATAACGATGAACACGAGCGTGTAATTCTCAGTCAGGTCAAAAATGAACCCGTACAGGGGCAGTCCAATAATAGAAGCAATTGCCAGTCCCAACGAGGCAAGAGAATATATTTGGGCGTAATCTCTCTGCCCAAACAGGGTGCTCACCATTGCTGGTGCCACTACACCGTAGGATGCTCCAACTAGCCCGAAAAGAGCAGCCGCAGCGAAGATGAAGAACGGGGCAGTGCCCAGCAGGAGCAGGGCCATGGAAACGATGCCCACCACCATTGTGATGATGGCTGTCATCTTGGAACCCAAAGCGTCGACCAGTCCCCCCAGCAACAATGCCCCGATGAGGACACCAATCATGTAGTAGGTCATTGCCTGCCCACCAACCGATTCGGATAGCCCAAGGTTGGCGACGTGGTTGGGAATGTGCTGGGAGAACGAGGCGATCATAACTGAGAAGAAGAAAAAGAAGGAGATCAGTGGCAAGAGGACGCTTTTACGAGCAATTCCAACGGGAATGCCAGCACCCTTTAGTTCCACCTTCTTGTCGACCTGCACTTCACTGGTTACAACCTGTTCCGTACCATCCTCATCTTCAGCAACCACAACCTCTTCGGCGCCTAGGGGTTCCAAACCAATTTGTTCAGGGGCTGGCCGCAGCAGCGTAAGGGCAATAACTACAATGACTACCAGGGAGAAAAGACCAATCGCCTTGTAGGCGTAAGCCCATCCGTGTTCCGTAATTAGCCGTGCCACAATCGGTGAGGATACCGCGCCAAATAGGCCCCCAGCAGCGGTGAGAATACCAAGGGCTAGGCCATTGTGTTTCTTGAACCACTGGTTAATAAGAACAGGGCCAACGATCACAGTAATAATTGTTCCACCAATGCTCATTGGAATGGCAAGCAGATACCAACCCCACAGGTGGCTCATGAAGCCAAACAAAGCCAGGGAACCCGCTTGGAGTAAACCTGCTATGGCAACTACAACCTTGGCGTTGTACTTCGCCATGATCTGGCCACCTATTGGCAGGAACAGCAGAGTCACAATGGCCGCGACAGAAAAGTAGAGTGTGAAGCTTCCAACCCCGAACCCAAGCGATTGGGTGACAGCTGGAATGAAAAGTCCAGCTGTGTTGTTCAGGGTGCCTTTACCGACACCGACAATGATGCTTGCCGCGACGAGTATTATCCAAGCGTAATGGAATCCACTCTTTTTTTGGCCAGTCACCTTTTGAGCCATTCCGATCCTCCCAGAAAGTAGAATGAATAAAAAATGATGAAACTGCCCCACCGTCTCGATCAGACTAGCGGACCGCCGTTCAGTATCTCGCGGAATACCTGATTCTTCAAACCAAGGCGATCTAGTGCCTGTGTTAGCAGGACCTTGGCGCTATAGTGGAGACGTGATTTTATTAGCTCTGGTTTCTGGCCTCCTTGGTTTGTTCATCTCCCTGGCTTTGCGTCGTGACACGAAGAGGGCGCGGGACATTCGTGAAGGTGGGGGACTTGTTGACGAGAGTTTCGTGCTCCTTTCCCTACCTGGTTTCTCCCTCATCCTGTTAGCTGCAGGTGTTTTTGGGTTCCTCTCCCCCGGCATTGGAGGTTGGTTGGGGGATTTTTGGGGCTACTTAGTTTTGGGTTTGCTCGCCCTGGTTGCCCTTGGGGGTTTCTGGTTGAGCGCCCTGGGTTTACTTGGCCGCCCTGTACCATCCTGGCTGGCCCCAAAATGGTATCGGGCTGATTAGCCGGCTCCCACTGTCTGCAGTGTTTGTGTTTTCCAACCTGTGGGCTTCTCTATTTCAAACGGTACTGCCGGCTCTGGACCGTTAAAGCCCCAGCCGGGTTCGTCCGTGTATTTGGTGCCAAACTCATAGTGCCAAGGTTCTTTGGCGGTGGTCCCAAGAGATTCCAAGTTTGGGTTGCGCCACCCATATATAGGACCGTTTTCCACCATCCAGACGACCTCGGGGTCGTCGTAGCTGGTGAAAATATCCCAGTCGAAATCTATTGCTAACCCCCAGCTGTGGTTGGAGGTGCCAGGCAGTGTGGTCATTGTGGGGGAAGCCGAGTGTGCAATCTCCTGCTCCTCGTACGAGCGGTATGCGCTGATGATGTTGGGCACGTAACCGAACTCTTCTTCAAAAGCGTCCATGAGCTCTTCCAGTCTGGGCAGCCCAGCGCAAGCTATCCGGTAGTTCGTGCTCCAAGGAATGGTGCACAGGAGGTCCTCGTCAACGTGCCCATTCTTTTGTTTGGAGAAATCTGGGAGTGTTTCGATGAGCCTGTTGTCCCGCTCTTCCTGCACCGCCTGTGTCGGGTGCGAACGAAACGCTTCGGCCAGTTCCTTGTCTGAGGCTTCACGGAGGTCAACGTTTGCTGTCCCCAAGACCTCCAGCTGCTTTTGGACGGGAAGTTCCCTGAGGGCCTCTTCCAATCCCTGCACGCCTTCTTCCACTTCTTTACGGTCAAGAAAAACCTGTCCCACAGCTTCCTTCACGGTGGGCTCATCCACTCGCATGTCCAGCGGGGAAATGTTTAGTATTTTCGTCTCCTCTTCCGCTTGGGAAGATGGGTCTTGTTCGTGCACGGACGAAGCTGAGGACACTAGCTCTGTCACGGAGATTTCGCCGGCTTCATACTGCTCGTGCACTTCAGTAGGCACATCTGTTAGGACCAGTTCGACACCGTCCTGACTAAATGCGTCCAATGTATGACCCAGTCCGCGATGGGCGGTGAACACCTTTTTGTCCCTATCTTCGTGGAGGGCCTGCGTGTCCACACGGTTCCACGAAAGACGTGCTGCCTGAACCACCGCAACGTCACCGCGGGAAGGGTCAACATGCACGATGACCGTCTGGGTTTCAGGTTTGACCGACGTTGAAACACTGGAAGTCCGAAAATGCGACGAAAACATCACTGCTTGCACTGAACCCAGCGTCGCAAGGGCCGCCGTTACCAGCACCGCGACAAGCCATTTATGCCGCCTTAGGAAGCTATCGTGGGAGGACGAGGAATGGGAGAACACTGTTTCCCTCACCCTTCCTTCACCAAACACAGCCGCACCTTTCGACCCGCGAGGATGCCTGCGTTCTCCTCGCGCATAAAGATAATACTTATATTTCTAGCGGTGAATTGGTTAGCTTTGTCCCAAAGACCGCACCATAACTGCCTTTATAGTGTGCAACCGATTCTCCGCCTGATCAAATACTACCGAAGCTGGGCTGTGGAAGACGCTGTTTGTGACCTCCACCCCCTCCAGGCCAAATTTCTGGTGGATCTGCCGCCCCACTTGTGTATGCAGATCGTGGAACGCTGGCAGGCAGTGCATGAACTTGGCCTGCTCTCCGGCTTGGGCAAGCAAGCTGTCGTTGACCTGGTAGGGAAGCAGCTGCTCCACCCGCTCTCGCCACACCTCAAAGGGCTCCCCCATAGACACCCACACGTCGGTATGCACAAAGTTGACGCCCTCAACTGCTGAAAGATCCTCCGTAACTGTGATTTTCGCCCCGGTATGCTGCGCGGTTTGTTCAGCGAGTTTCACTACCTCTTCATCGGGCCACAGGTCTTTGGGGGCGACAATACGGACATCCGCTCCGAGCAGGGAACCGTTCATCAGCAAAGAGCGCCCAGTGTTAAACCGCCCATCCCCCACGTATGCGTATTGGATCTCTGCGAAGTCTTTGCCCCCGGAGTGCTCCAACATGGTGAGGGAGTCAGCCAGCATCTGGGTTGGGTGCCACAGGTCGGTCAGGCCGTTCCACACGGGCACCCCGGACATTTGGGCCAAAATCTCCAAATCTTGCTGCCTGTCGCCTCTGAATTCGATGCCATCGTAGAACCTCCCTAGCACCTGGGCCGTGTCAGCAACGCTCTCCTTGTGCCCCAGTTGGGACGATGCCGGGTCTAGGTAGGTGGTGTGGGCCCCTTGGTGCGCCGCCGCGACTTCAAATGCCGCCCTGGTTCTGGTCGACGTTTTCTCGAAGATGAGTGCAATGTTCTTCCCCCGCAGGTACTGTTTTTCGCGCCCTTCTTCCCTTGCTGCTTTCAGCTCCGCACTGAGGGCGATCAGGTCACGCCAGCTTTCAGGGCTCTCATCCTTTTCGGCCAGCAGGTGCGCACCTGGTTTGAAAAACGTTTCTGTATGGGTCATAGGATGACTTTAACCGCTAGGCTGTTTAGATGACTACAACTGGTTCTATTTCGGACATTTTCGACGCTTCCCGCTGGACAAAAGTGGATAAGTATGTATTCGAGGACATTACTTACCATAGGGGTGTTTCCAGAGGCCCCCAGGACGGTGCTCCCATTGGCACACCCCTACCCTGGGTGCGCATAGCCTTCGATAGGCCGGAAGTTCGGAATGCTTTCCGCCCACAAACCGTAGATGAACTGCTGGTAGCACTGGAGGACGCTCGGGTCGATTCCACGGTTGCCGCGGTTATCCTCACCGGAAACGGTCCCAGCCCGAAAGATGGCGGCTATGCATTCAGTTCGGGTGGTGACCAGCGGGTCCGGGGCAAGGATGGTTACCGCTACACCCCCCAAGTGGGCGAAACCGTGGCGCCAGAACAGGAGCAAGCCAGGGCTGGCAGACTCCACATCCTAGAAGTGCAGCGCCTTATCAGGGGTATGCCCAAACCGGTGATTGCTGCTGTTAACGGGTGGGCTGCCGGCGGCGGCCACTCTTTAGTAGTAGTTTGTGACCTGGCTGTCGCTTCCGTTGAACATGCAAACTTTATGCAGACCGATGCGGACGTGGGTTCCTTCGACGCGGGCTACGGCTCGACGCTGCTGGCCCGTCACGTTGGCGACAGAAGGGCTCGAGAAATTTTCTTCTTAGCCCGCCCCTACACCGCGGAGCAAGCCCAGAGCTGGGGTGCGATAAATGAGGCGGTGCCTCACAAGGAGCTGGAGGAAACGGCAATCAGTTACGCAAGCACCATAGCCACCAAATCTCCCCAGGCAATTCGTATGCTCAAGTACGCCTTCAATCTGGCGGACGATGGCCTTGCCGGTCAGCAAATGTTTGCTGGTGAAGCAACCCGGTTGGCTTACATGACTGATGAAGCTAAAGAGGGTCGAGACTCTTTCCTAGAAAAGAGGGACCCTGATTGGACGCAATTCCCCTACTACTATTAAGCCCCACTCCCATTGGCTTTTGCACCCAACATTTCGGGACCTATGGGCTGCCCTAGTAGTGGGCCACTACCTTGGTGCCGACGCTAGCCCAGTCGTAGATTTTCTTAGCCCGATCAACGGGGAGGTTGATACAACCGTGCGAGCCGCCCGAGCCCGCGTCCATACCGAATTGGCTTCTCCAGTAGGCACCGTGCAGAGCGTAGCTACCGTGGTAGTAGAGAATCCAAGGCACGTTCTCAGTTTCGTAGGTTGTCCCGTCGTAGTTGTCTCCCCGCATTGTTTGTGTGGGGATTTTAGCCCAAATGGCGTACTCCCCAACAGCGTTGGAGTATTCTGGGGCCGCTGAAACCATGGGGGATTGCATAATTTTGGTTGCCCCTTCATAGGTAATAACCTTGTGCTTCGCTAGATCAATGTCGATCCACTTCTCACCCGGTGCCGCCTGATAAACCAGGTCCTCCGCGCCGTCAGCGATCAATTTTTCAGTCCACTTGCGTTCAAGCTTTTCGTATTCAAAACTGCCGTAGTAGGGCTCCCCCTTCTTCAGGGCTTCCACTATCTCTTTTTGAACCCGACTAGAATTCGTGACTTTCCACCCGTCCGACCCCTCGGTCGCGACGGAAACAACCTTGCCGGACTCGTTTACATTGCGGACACCTTCAACCGGCTCCACGTAGGCGGCTTCCGAACTGCTCTTGACCCACTCTTCGATTTTCTTCTCGTCAAGAACCGCTTTGTAGTCATCATCGGTAGCCTCGAAGCTAATCCACTTCGCTTTTTGTTCAACCTGGGGAAGCAGCGGTTCGTCGCCGCGCGTTTCCGTGACAATCTCGAGGGCTAACCATTCGTTCGCGTCCTTTGCTGCCGCTTCTATAACCTTGGGTGCGTAATCTGGTTCAACCTCAACGGTTTCCAAAGAGACCGAGAATGTTTGCAGCGCTTCCGCCCCTTCCGCAACGTCCTTGGATAGTGCTTCTCTATCTAGTTTTTGCCCTGGTCTCCCGGGGGAGGCAACAAACTTCTGTTCCTTTTTGCTGAACTTGGCTTTACCGTTTACCTGGTCCTCTTCCTCCAGCAAATCCAGACCAGAAATGACCTTGTCAAACGCCTTCTGATCAACAGTTACGATCGGCTCTATATCTTTTGGTGAAAACACTTCCCTGAACCTGCGCAGCCCATCGCCGGTGTGGGGGAAAGCTTTCTCTGCTGTCGCTTCAGCATCAACTTCGACACCTAGGTCCGCAGCGGGAAGAGCCTGCTCTTCCTCTTCGCCCACCAGTTTCACTTCGGTTGCTTCAAATCTTGCTTCTACCTGCTCCGCTATTTCGCTGCGGGTCTTGCCCCCAACGTTTTCACCGGCCACCGTTGTGCCGGGCAGAGCATGTTCGCCGAAATAGAAGTATGCACCCATTGCCAGCAAGTACAGAACTCCGAGCACTCCCGCCACAATGGCAGCGACTTTCCTTTTGCGGTTCGTTAAAAGTTTCGCCACTTCTCACCTTTTAGACGCGATTAATCAGTTACGCCCATCTTACCCAAATAATCGGTGATGTTCCCCTGATTTTGGTCACATAAAGCGCGCTACTGTGCCCCCAATGTCGTCTCCGCGGGTGGCTAATCTAGTTTCAGGAAGGCGCGAGAGGAGACCTTGGCGAAGGAACCGGTACGATGTTCGGGTGATTAACTTTGTGCAGTCTCCGACCACCCAAAAGGAAGTAGGAGCTCTTTATGAGCAGGTCAGAGGCCGTTTTGCGTCTTCGCAGAGCGGTGAGACTGCGGCTTTTCCGCCCCTTTTAGTGCACTCAACTACTGACAGGCCGGATGCCCTGAAAAAAAGAATTGAGACAGCCACCAAGGATTCTGCTGACAGCGCCACCCTGCTCCAGGGAGGCAGTTTTGTGGTCCAAACCTCAGGCTCTACCGGAACTGTTTCGAACCTGGTGGTTCTTAGCTCGCGGGCACTGCGCGCTTCCGCTCTGGCTACGCACCAGAGTCTTGGGGGCTCCGGTCGCTGGGTTCTGGCCCTACCCACCGAACATATTGCCGGTTTGCAGGTGGTGGTGCGTTCCGCAGTTGCCGGGCAGGCCCCGACCAGCGCCCTGTCCTCCTCTGGGTTTTCCCTTGACAGGTTTCTTTGGGCCACTGAAACCGCTGCGGCCACGGGTGCGGGCTCCCTGTACACTGCTTTGGTTTCCGCCCAGCTCAGCGCCGCCTTAAAGGGTGGGCCAAGGGCCCAGCAACTGTTGCGGAAATTCGATGCCATCCTTGTGGGTGGCGGTTTCGTCTCTGCTGATCTGTTGGAAGCAAGCGAGGCTGCCGGGGTGCGGATCGTGACGACTTACGGGATGACTGAAACGTCGGGAGGCTGCGTCTATGACGGGTTCGCACAGCCGGGTACGCTTATGTCTCTCTCTGCGGACAACGAGGTTCTTTTGGCTGGTCCCACCCTGATGGACGGGTACTTGGATACTCCAGCGCCCTGGGTGACGCAACGGGGAACACGTTTCTTTGCTACCGGCGATCTGGCTGATATTAGTGATGCTGGAAAACTGCACGTGCGGGGGCGGGTGGATGACATGATCAAAACTGGTGGGAAAAAGGTGTTTTCTCACCAGGTTGCTACCTCACTTGAGTCGGTACCTGCCGTAGCTGAGGCCTTCGTTTTTGGTCGCGACAGTGCGGACTGGGGACAAGAGGTGACTGCTGGCGTAGTTCTGTCTACCAGCCAGCCAGGCGAGCAGGTAGTGGAAACACAAGCATCCCCTGAGCTGGTGGAGCAGCTCCGCTCGACTGTGGGTTCCCAGTTGGGTGATCATGCCCGTCCGCGGACAATAGCGTTTTTGTCGGCACTGCCCCGCACTGCCCTGGGAAAGGTCCCAAAGCAGGAGGTTGTGGCAGCGGTGGAGGACGCGATTAGCCAAGGGCGGGCTTGGCAGCGTTAAATAGGCATATGGCATCTTTCAAAGATTGGGTTGAGGGGGCGCGTCTGCGCACGCTTCCCGCCGCAGCCGCACCGGTTCTGATTGGAGTGGGGGCAGCGGTGCACCTGGGCGGCTTCAACATTGTGAAGTCAGCCCTTGCCCTACTGGTCGCTTTGCTACTGCAAATTGGGGTCAATTTCTCCAATGACTATTCCGATGGCATACGGGGTTCGGATGAGCATCGGGTTGGCCCCACCCGCATGACCGCATCGGGTGCGGTGGCCCCAAAAGTTGTCTTGCGGGCGGCTTTACTGTCTTTCGGTTCAGCAGCTATTTTGGGGCTGGTTTTGGTGGCGTGGTCTGGCCACTGGTGGTTACTAGCCGTGGGGGCGGGCGCGATAGTGGCGGCCTGGTTCTACACGGGCGGCTCCTCACCTTACGGTTACCTAGGGGTGGGTCTTTCCGAACTGTTCGTGTTCATTTTCTTTGGTTTGGTTGCGACTGTGGGCACAACTTTCGTGCAGGTTCCGCAGGCCCCGTGGTGGCTGTGGACCGGTGCCAGCGGTGTCGGTCTGATCTCCATTGCGTTGCTGATGGTCAATAATATTCGCGACATTCCCACGGACAGTCAGGTCGGTAAACGCACGTTGGCTGTGCGTTTAGGGCAGGGCCCTGCCCGGCTGCTTTACATTGTGTTGATGGCAGTTTCGGTCGTGTTGGGGGGACTTTCAACCTGGGGCGTTGGGGTTCCACCCATTTGGCCTTTCGCGGTGGGTGTTGTGCTCCTTTTTGCTGCGCTCCCCGGGATTATCCCCGTTGGTGGTGGGGCGAGGGCGGGGGCTCTGCTTGCCCCCCTCCGCAACACGGGTTTGTACGCTTTAGCTTATGGCTTCATTCTGGGAAGCGTTTTCGCTATCGGGACGCCAATTCTGGCTTAGTCGGACCGCCCAGATGCGGTGTTGAACATGGCCGGAGGGTGAAAAGCCCGTCCGATCCGTTTAGGCTAGAGGTATGGCCCGTATTCTGCTCATTTTAGGTTCCATTGCGATAACTGTGTTCGCTGTGGCTGACTGGGTGTCCCGCTCAAAGCGGTGGACACCGGGCCGGGTGAACCGGTGGGTGTGGCTGGCCTTAATTATTTTCGTTCCCATCATCGGCCCTCTGGCTTGGGTGATTACTGGACTTGTTGTTCGCGCCGAGGACGCCCACGGTTCTGGGGGCCCGGCAGTTCCTCCCCCACCAGCCCGGCCCGACGATAATCCGCACGCCGTTTCGGATGTGGCGGACAGGCTATCTAGGCGCAAGAAGCGTAACCGCCAGCCCCGCCCAAAACTGAACGAGGATCCCCCGAAGCCGGAGGATAAGAGCGTTGATGGTGAGGAACCAGCGGACGACCCGCCCACGAACAAAAACGACGGGAACTCAGACCAGACTGAATAGGTTACTCAAGTCTTGGTGGCAGCGGAGGATGCGCCTGGCGTCATGTCTTCGGCCTCAACAAGTAACGTTGCGGCAGGTTCCTCGTAGTTCCATCCCACCAGCACGTCGCCTGCGAACGTGAGCGAAGTTAGGGAAGCTAGGGAACATTCGCGTGTCAGCGGGTTGTGCGCTAAACGTTTGCCCGCCACGAACCTTTGCATCATCACGATCGGCAGTTGGTGGGATACCAACAGTGCCTGGTGTCCCCTTGCTTGCACTAAAGCATCCGCCACGGCTTCCGCCATCCTCCGTTGTATGGTCACATAGGCCTCCCCCCACGACGGTTCGTGGGGACGCGAATACTTTTTCCAATTGCGGGGGTGGGCAAGGGTCCACCTGTTCCGGTTAATCTGCTGGCCCTCAAACAGGTTTTCGGCCTCCGTCAAGTTGGGGTTCACCTGGATCGGCAGATCGTAGGCCAAGGCCGTGGGGGCAGCTGTTTCTTGGGCCCGCTGCAAAGGTGAAGAAATCACGTGGGTAATGTCGGCGCCCTCCCCAACCAAGTATTCGGCTACCGCAAGTGCCATGTCCGCCCCCAATGGGCTCAACCCGAATCCGGGGAGTCGCCCGTAGAGGATGCCCTGTGGGTTATCAACTTCCCCGTGTCTTAGCAGGTGGATGGTGGTGGTTTTCATGAGGTCATTGTCCCACGATCCACCGGTTCGGGGAAATAAGGCCACTAAAAGGGGCTACTGTAGTTCCCATGCACCAATCCTCCAGTTCTTTTCACCGCCCGGGTGACACTGTTGCACCGGGTCGGGTCGGTGCGTTTTTTGATGTGGATGAAACCCTGGTTCGGGGTGCCACCGCCTACTGGGCTGCGAAAGAGATGTTTAAGCGGTCCCTTTTTGGTTTGCGTGACATTGCGTATGCGACCCGCCATTCCGCTTTGTACGTCTTGTTTGGGGAGGGCGCCGGGCGGGCAGAGAAGCTACTTGACCGGGCTGGGCAGGTGGTTGAGGGGCAGTCGTTGAAAGAGATGCAGGAGCTAGGTTCCTACCTGTATGAGGAGTATTTTGTTCCTAAGATTTATCAGGTGACGTACCGGCTGCTTAAAGAACACATTGCTGCCGGCCACCAGGTGTATTTGGTTTCTGCGACCCCTTGGCTGATTGCGGAAGAGTTAGCTCGTCGTATTGGCGCAGCGGGGGGCATAGGTACGCGTATAGCGGTGAAGGATGGGAAGCTTTCAGGAAAACTGGAAGGGAACATTATCCACGGCTCGGGGAAGGTCACCGCCGTACAGGAGTTAGCCGAAGAACATGACCTGCGGTTGGACCAGTCGTGGGCGTATTCAGATTCAGCGAACGACATACCGCTGCTGTCCCACGTGGGACATCCTGTGGCTGTCAACCCGGACCGCCATTTACGTGCCCACGCAACTAAGCGGGGTTGGCCCATTGTTATTGCCCACGAAACGGGTGACATCATCAAACGGCGACTGGGGTTGGCCGCCGTGGGGGTGGGCGCCCTCTCCCTGGCTTATCTGGTGGTGGGCCCCGGCAGGAGGCAGGGGCTGCGAACGGTCAGATCGCTGCGTGCAAAGCTTGCACAGCAGCTGCAAACTGTTCGTCCTCCACACCAATAACAATGCTGAGCTCTGATGCTCCTTGCGTGATGATGCGAACGTTCACGTTCGCCTCTGCCAGTGCCGTGAAAACTCTGCCCGCCACACCGGCGGTGCGGATCATGCCCTTGCCCACCACTGCGATCAGAGAGATCCCTTCTTCCACCTTTATGGAATCTGGGTGGCAATAAATATCCAGTTCCGCCAAAATCTTTTTCATCTTGAACCGAATGGCTTCGGTGCGCACCACTACAGACACCGAGTCAATCCCAGAGGGCACGTGCGAAATGGACACTCCGTTCGTCTCAAAAACTGAAACCAGTTTCCGCAGGAAACCTTTTTCTTCATCCATCATGGTTTTATCTAAGGTGATCACCGTGAAGTCTTGCATACCTGCCACACCCGTGATGCCCGTGAACCCATGCTGAGTTTGGTCATCCACAATCAGCGTCCCCGGGTCGCCTGGTTTAGTTGTGTTCCGCACGTGGATGGGTATGCGTTTTTGGCGCACCGGAAAAATAGCTTCCTCGTGCAGCACGGCAGCCCCCATGTAGGACAGTTCGCGTAGCTCCTTGTAGGTAACCGTTTCTATTGGATCCGGATCGTCCACGACTGAAGGATCAGCCTGGAGGAAACCTGAAACATCCGTCCAGTTTTCATACAGGGAAGCCCGCATGGCCCTGGCAACTATCGCGCCCGTAATGTCTGAACCGCCGCGGGAAAATGTGTGCACCTGCCCATCTTCATCGGCCCCGTAGAAGCCGGGGATAACCGCTTGCGGTATTTCTTGGAGGACGTGACGCATTTGGCGCAGGGTGGCCTGCTCGTCGTACGTGCCGTCTGGCCGGAACCGGATTATGGTTCCCGCATCTACGAATTGGTAACCCAAGTATTCGGCTAGTAGGAGGGCGTTGAGGTATTCCCCCCGGCTTGCCACATATTGAGCTGTTGCCCCGCCGTCTATGTCTTTCTTGATTTCTTGGAGCTCGGTTTTGATGTCAACGTTCAAACCCAGTTCTTGGGCGATGGACAGGTAGCGTTCCTCCACTAGAGCAAAAACTTCGGAAGCGTCAATGTGGTGGCTAGCGAGCTGTTGGCTCATGTAGAGAAGGTCTGTGACTTTGTGGTCGTCACTCGCCCTTTTCCCGGGGGCAGAAACCACCACGTAGGCACGCGCAGGATCTTCCTCGACAATCGCTTTGACGGCCGTGAACCGTTCTGCGTCGGCTAGGGAGGAACCCCCAAATTTTGCTACTACCGGACCTGTCACTGTCTAATCTCCTCAAAAAAGCTGCAGTTGCACAACAGCTGCCATTTTGCCACTATCGTGTTCGCTGTGCTGCGGTAGGCTTAGACGTGGACATGTATCTGTCACTAACGGAAGGTAAATTATGAGCGACCACCATCATTCATCCTCGAAAGAGAACGTAAACCGTAAAGGGCGCCGAGCCGAATCCCATGCGCTGCATGAGGAGGCTCTGACGGCGAACACGGAACAGGACCTTGACTTGGGTGAATACGAAAAAGATAACATTCAAACTGGGGCTGGTGCCCGAGAACCCATGTCTGATGGGAACCGGGACTGGGCGATTGATGAACGTCAGGCCGAAGATGCTCAGGATGATCTTAAGCCTTAACGAGCATTTTTTGCTCAACTTTTGTAGACTTAAACACAGTTAGCATTTCTAGCATTAGATCCGCGGCTGGCCGCGACAGGACGGAGTTCGAAGATGTGTACCTCTTGCGTTTGGGCTGACAACGGGGTTGCAACCGTTACAGGCCGGAACATGGACTGGTTTGAAGACATGGAATCAGATCTGTGGGTGTTCCCTGCCGGTATGGAACGTGTGGGGCTTTCTGAAAAAGAAGACCCTAATCCACTGAAGTGGACCAGTAAGTACGGATCTGTCATCACCTCTATTTACGGCATCACTTCCGGTGATGGGATGAACGAAAAGGGCTTGACTGGTCACGTCCTGTGGTTGGCGGAAGCAACCTACCAACCGCGCGACACGTCGGTGCCAGGAATGTCCGCTTCTTTTTGGATGCAGTACTTTTTAGACCAGTATGCAACCGTGGCTGAAGCGGTTGCCGGTTTGGAAGCGAACCCTTTCCAGGTGGTGCGCGCCGACCTGCTTGGACGCCCCGCCACCGTCCATCTGCAGCTCTCGGACGCTTCCGGTGATGTCGCTGTTTTGGAACTGTTGGAAGATGGTTTGAAGGTTCACCACGGTGACCAGTATCCAGTATTGACGAACAGTCCCATTTTTTCCCAGCAGCTGGAGCACATGAAACAGTACTCAGGTTTTGGTGGTGATCTGCCGCTACCTGGAACATCGCAAGCTGCTGACCGGTTTGTGCGGGCCTGGTACTACCATAACCACCTACCCAAGCCAACGGATGTGAACGAGACAATCGCCCGGATTCTGGGTGTGATGCGCAGCTCGGCCCAACCTTTCACTATGGACGACCCGAACGATCCCTCGAACTCGGCGACCATTTGGCGCACAGTTTCTGACCAAACGAACCTGGTGTATTTCTTCGAACCAACTGATCGTCCGTTCCTGGTTTGGCTCGACTTCTCGAACCTGGATTTCTCTGTTGGTGCGCCAGTCAAACGTCTGATCCTGTCTGACATGAGTATGCATGTTGGGGAACAGTCGGCGAAGCTGGTTGAGCAGGAAGCTTTCGAGTTCGCTTTACCAGGACATGCACTTAGCGAAGCCCGACCGCTGAAGGGTGCGGTCACCGAATAACCAACAAATGGTTTGACCGTGAATCTGGCAACAATCCTGCTAGGAGCGGCAAACTACTCTAGTATTGTGCCCCGGCGAGCTGGCAAGCTTACCGGGGCACAATACTAGGTTTCAAAAATCCCCTGACCCTGGTTGGCAAGTGTGAGTTAGAAAGGTTGCCGCAAGTGGTAGAAAAGCTGCGTGAACGCATCCGGCAGGCACGTTCGGATTCATCACTGTCGTCGCTTCAAGTGGCTGCGACGACGCTGACAGCGGTCACCATGTCTGTTGTGTCTACCCGCCTGACAGGTGTGGTTAACTCGGTTGTTCTGGTGGGCCTTGTGTCCGTGGCTTCCGCCTTTGCCAGCGAATTTTATCGCACTGCGATCCTGGTGAGTTCTCCCGCCCTGAAGGAACACCATGAAGAAGTTTTGGAAAAGCGGGAAGAAGAACGACAGGAAGTTGAACAGGAGCGCCGCAAACATCGGCAAGAACGGGAAGAAAAAGTACAGGGCTACCCGCTGCAACGTTCCCGGAAAGAGGAGAATGCGCGCAAGTCCCGTCGGCACACTCTGCTAACCATTTTTCGGCGTAGTCCCGCTTTACAAATGTCCGCCCTTTTCGCCGGTGTTGCTTTGCTAACGGTCGGGGTCAGTTACGGGGTGGCTAAAGCCCAAGCTGATGAGGTCGTGTATCAAACCACCATCAGCCAAAGCGGGTTAAGTGATGATGAAAAGGAAGAGCTGCTGGAGTCCGCGAAAGCGTCAGCGGAGGATGCTACTGACAAGAAACTGAGCCACGAAGAGAAGGCGGCCCCCTTGACAGTTGAAGAGCTCCAAACCCAAGTTGCCGCCCTGCAAGACAAGGTGGAAGCTTTGGAAAGCTCCACCACAACGGGTGATTCCCGCGGCTCGTCAGGATCTCAGGACACTGCCGCCCTCCTGCAGCAGATAGATGACCTGACCGCAGCCTTGGATGAGCAGCAGGAAGCCAACGCTAAACTTACGCAGAGGGTCCAGACCCTTGAAAAGCAACTCGGGGAAGGGCGCTCAACGCCCTCCCCCGAGTCCTTAGAAATTACGCCCAACGAATAGTAGTCCCGCCGGATACGCCACCGCTTGTCTCACCGTGGCGTAGCGCCCACTAGTGGCTGTCCGCTTCCACCCGCATTGTGGAAATAACAGATTTGACGCTTGGTGAAGCGCTTAGGGCAGCAACCACGTCTTGCAGTGCACCTTCACTGGCCCGGTGTGTGCGGATCAGCAGGTTCGCGTCCCGACCTGCAGTGTCTCCGCCTTCAGCGCACGGTTTTTGTTGCACAGCTTTGATGGACACGTCCTTATCGGCAAAAACGCCGGCAACTTCAGCCAGCACTCCCGCCCTGTCTTCCACTTCCAGCTGGATCTGGTAGCGGGTTTGCGCTTCTTCTGGTGCCAGGACAGGCAGGCTGGCGTAAACCAGTTCCCGCGGCGCGTTGCCACCTGTCGCAATGTGGGAAGCTCCTGCTACCACGTCTGACAGGACAGCGGATGCGGTGGGGGCCCCACCGGCTCCCTGCCCGTAGAACATGAGGGGGCCAGCTGACTCTCCCTCTATTACGACGGCGTTGAAAGGACCCGAAACTGCGGCCAGTGGATTGTCCTGCGGCACCAGGGTGGGGTGCACGCGGACAGAGACGCCCTCGCCCCCATCTTCCAATTGTTTGCGCTCCCCGATTGCGAGCAGTTTGACGACGTGCCCGGAAGCGGTGGCTTCTTCAATGTCGGCTGCTGTCACGCCCGAGATTCCTTCAACGGCGACATCTTCCATATTCACCCGCGTGTGGAAAGCTAGGGATGCGAGAATTGCGGCTTTTGCTGCCGCATCCAGCCCCTCCACATCGGCGGTGGGATCTGCTTCCGCGAACCCAAGGTCCTGCGCTTGCGCCAACGCTTCTTCGTAACTGGCTCCGGTTGAGGTCATGGCATCTAGAATGAAGTTGGTGGTCCCGTTGACTATGCCCAGCACCCGCATAATTTTGTCTCCGGTGAGCGATTCGCGCAGTCCATAAACCACAGGAACTGCGCCAGCCACCGCAGCTTCGTAATACAGGTCGGCCCCACTGGCCGCCGCGGCATCGTAAAGTTCAGGTCCGTGTTCTGCGAGCAACGCTTTGTTTCCGGTTACCACCGTTTTACCTTTGTTGAGGGCTTCCAAAACCAGGGTGTGGGGTGGTTCGATGCCGCCTATTAGTTCAATCACCAGGTCAGCTTCTTCAATGGCAGCACTAGCGTCTGTTGTCAGCAGTTCGGCTGGGATTGGGGTGTCCCTGGGCGCGTCCACGTCCCGCACCACCACGGAGCTGAGTTCCAGTTCCACACCGGCCCTGGCTGCTAGGTCAGCCGATTCCTCTTGCAGTAGGCGCACCACTTGGGATCCGACTGTTCCAGCCCCCAAAACCGCTACCTTAACTTTTGTCATTGACCCAACCTTCCTTGTTATTTACTGATTCAACGGATCCAAGGCTGGGTCCCCCAGCTGTTCGCTCACTTCAAAACCGGCTACAGTCGCGAAGTAGTCCTTCGGGGTTTCTGCCCGGCGGATCATCCGGAAGGACCCATCATTTTCCAAAAGCACTTCCGCGCTGCGTAGTTTCCCATTGTAGTTGTGTCCCATCGACTGGCCGTGTGCCCCCGTGTCGTGGATGGTGACAATGTCCCCTATTTCCACTGTGGGTAGGTCACGATCAATCGCGAATTTGTCGTTGTTTTCGCACAGTGATCCGGTAACGTCGTACGTTTGGTCCACCGGGGCGTCCTCTTTTCCTGGCACTGTAATGTGGTGGTAGGCGCCGTACATTGCGGGGCGCAACAGGTCGGAGGACGACGCATCTAGACCGAGGTACTGTTTGTGGATGTCCTTGTGGTGGATTGCTGTGGTCACCAGCCAAGCGTTCGGTCCGGTGATGAACCGTCCCAGTTCTGTTACAACCGCAAGCGGGTCCATTCCGGCTGGCACGATGGTTTCGTTGTAGGCAATTTCTACCGCGTCCCCAATTTTTTTCAGGTCCACTTTTTCCTGGTCCGGTTCGTAGGGAATGCCGATTCCTCCGGACAGGTTAACCAGGAAAAACTTGGCCCCCAAGTCTTGGTTCAGTTGCACCGCTAGTTCAAAAAGCATGCGTGCAATTGTGGGGTAGTACGTGTTGTCCGTGGTGTTGGAGGAAAGGAATGTGTGCAACCCGAACTCTTCCACACCTAGTTCCATGAGCCGTTTGACTGCTACCGGCATTTGTTCTGGGGTGAGCCCGTATTTTGCTTCAGCTGGGTTACCCATGACTTTGGTTCCTATTTTGAAGTCCCCACCAGGGTTGTAACGTAGGGAAATTTTCTTGGGGATACCCCCATTTTCTGCGAGGAAATCGATGTGGCTAATGTCGTCCAGGTTGATGATGACACCCATTTTGCGTGCCAACTGGTAGTCCTCGGCGGGGGTCACGTTGGAGGAGAACATGATCTGGTCCCCTGTGAACCCCATAGCGTCGGCAAGCAGAAGTTCCGTGTAGGAAGCACAATCCACCCCACAGCCCAGATCTTTCAGTAATCCAAGGATCGCCGGGTTTGGTGTTGCTTTCACCGCGAAATACTCCATGAAACCTGGGTTCCACGCGAAAGCGTTTTGCAGGTCACGCACGTTGTCGCGGATCCCTTCCGCGTCGTACAGGTGGAAGGGGGTGGGGATTTCTGCAGCGATTTCCTGTAGTTTTTCTAAACTGGGGGTGGGGCGAGGCATTGGTGTCCTTTCCGTTTACTGCAATGTTCTAGTTGTTTTGTGGGCGCTAAAGAGCGCTTGCCTGTGGGTTTGCCGCCCGGTTCACTGGTTGCTGTCGGCGACCAGTTCAGGTAGGGCTTTGGCTAGCCTTTCACAGGCTTCTTTTGTGGCTTCGTAGGTACCAAAAGCGCTGAGACGGAAGTGGCTGTCCCCGGCCGGTCCGAATCCGACGCCGGGGGTTCCCACTATTTGGGTGGTGTCCAGCAGGTAGTCGAAGAATTCCCAGGAGTCCATGCCGGCGGGACATTTGAACCAAATGTAGGGCGAGTTGTCGCCCCCCACAGCGTTTATGCCTGCTTCCAGCAGGGTTTCCCGCAGCAGGTGCGCGTTGGTCAGGTAGTAGTCAATGTTTTCTTGAATCTGTTTTTGGCCCTGCTCACTGTAGGTCGCTTCGGCTGCTTTTTGCACAATGTAGGGGGTGCCATTAAATTTTGTGGCTTGGCGCCTGTTCCACATGGGGTTCAGGGCTTGGCCGTTGACCTGCAGCTCTTTGGGGACAACTGTCCAGGAGGCCCGCAACCCGGTGAATCCGGCAGTTTTGGAGAAGGAACCGAACTCGATGGCTACTTCTTTGGCGCCTTCAATTTCGTAGATGCTGCGGGGCACGTCGTCCTCGGTGATGAAAGCGCGGTAGGCGGCGTCAAATAGGATGATGGAACCGTTGTCCCGCGCGTAGTTGACCCACTGTGCCAGTTCGTCTTTGCTGAGCGTGGTGCCTGTCGGGTTGTTGGGGTAGCACAGGTAGATCAGGTCCACCGGCTCGCTGGGTAGCGGTGGTTTGTAGCCGTTTTCTTCACTGCAGTTCAGGTAGGTCAGGTTGGTCCACCGTCCGTCACTGAAGTCACCGAGCCTGCCGGACATGGCGTTGGAGTCAATGTAAACGGGGTAAACGGGGTCGGCTACCGCCACTGAAGCGTCGACGGAGAAGAGTTCTTGAATGTTAGCTGAGTCAGACTTGGCGCCGTCACCGATGAAAATGTCGTCCGCTTCCAGGTCCACTCCAACGGAGGCGTATTCGCCTTTGTTGATGGCTTCGCGGAGGAATTCGTACCCCTGTTCTGGCCCGTAGCCGCGGAACTTGCTGGGGTCAGCCTGTTCGTCTGTGGCTTCGTGGAGGGCGGTGATGACCGCAGCGGGAAGGGGCCGGGTGACATCGCCGATTCCTAGGCGCAGTAGTTCAGTGTCGGGGTGGGCTTCCTGGTAGGCGTTGACCCGTCCAGCTACTTCGCTGAATAGGTAGGAGGGCGGAATTTTACCGAAGTGTTCGTTGAGCATTGTTTGTTCTTTCTCCATCAACTTTCAATCGTTGCGAAACTTTACTGTTTGGGTGGCACGTCTTGTGGCGCCATGTTCTGGCCTGTGTTGCCTCAGTTTGCTGAGGGGGTTTCCTCTAGTAGGTCTTCCATGGAATACAGTCCGGGCTGTTGGTTGGCTAGGAACGCTGCCGCTGCCAGTGCGCCGTATCCGAAGACTTGGCGGGATGTGGCTACGTGGCGCAGTTCTACCAGTTCGTCTTCCAGCAGGAAGGTGACGGTGTGTTCGCCGACAACGGTTCCGCCCCGCACGGCGTGCACCCCAATTTCGTTTCCTCTTGCACCTGGTGTTTCGGGTGATCGTCCATACACCAGGTCACGTTCAGTTTGGGAGGATTCTTGCACTGTCTGGGCCAGTGTGAGCGCTGTGCCGGAGGGTGCGTCTACCTTTTGGCGGTGGTGGCTCTCCACTATTTCCACATCTACGTCGCCCAGCATCCGGGTGGCGGAGGCGGTTAGGGCACGCAAAACGTTGACCCCAACACTAAGGTTGGAGGATTTGAGGATGGGGATTTCTGTGGCGGCCTGTTCGATAGCTGCTAACTGTTTGTCGCTGTGTCCGGTGGCTGCGATCAGTAGGGGTTTACCCTTTTCCAGGGCGTAGGCCAATACGGTGTCTAGCCCTGCTGCTCCCGTAGCGTCTACCACCACATCGAAGCTTTGGGGCACTTCTGACAGGGCGGCGTACACGGGGATGGGTAGTGCAGCCGCTGTTTGTGCCGCAATGTCCTGCCCTAAATGTTTGTCCACTCCCGCGACAACTCTGGCTTCGCCTCCCGGAACAGATCCGGCTGTAACTATGGCTTTCCCAAGTCTGCCGACACCGTTTACCAGCAGTCGAGGAACGTCGCTGGATGTTTCACCTGAATTCACAAAACCTCCCACTCAAGCCAACAAGTCTCGTATTAGCATAACAATCAGGACCCGCCGCGCGCCGACCTGTCCAGGAGGATCATGAGTGTTCTACCAGAGTCGTTCTACGCTCAACCTACGTTGACGGTTGCTCAGGAACTTATCGGCTGGTATTGGCGAGGCCGTCCTCATTCGGGCTGTTGAACCGGTGCGT
>CAYFPY010000008.1:0-5865 GCA_964345125.1 uncultured Actinomyces sp. | reverse complement strand
TGGCGGTTTCAAGAGTTTTGATCCGCCCTCACTGGTTGAAGACGATGGTTTGGTTTCCGTTGCGGATAACCCGGTCTTGGGCGTGCCACAGCACGGCACGGGCCAACACTTGCCTTTCTACGTCAGCGCCGCGGCGAGCTAGTTCACCTACGCTGTCCGCGTGGGTGACGCGGATCGTGTCTTGTTCGATGATGGGGCCTTCGTCCAGGTCTTCGGTCACGTAGTGGCTGGTGGCCCCAATGATTTTCACGCCCCGTTCTTTTGCTTTCTTGTAGGGGTTGGCTCCGATGAAGGCGGGGAGGAAGGAGTGGTGAATGTTGATCACCGGTACCCCCACGTTTTCTAGGAATTCGGGGCTGAGGATCTGCATGTAGCGGGCTAGGACCACGAAGTCTACGTTCCCTTGCAGTAGGTCCAGTATCCGCGCTTCAGCCTCTGACTTGTCGGGGCCTGCCTGGGAGGGAACGTGGAAGAAGGGCACGTTGAAGGAGCGCACGTCTTCCGCTGAGTCAACGTGGTTGGAGATCACCATGGGGATGGAGACCGGCAGTTCTCCCCGCCGGTGTCGCCACAGTAGGTCGAGTAGGCAGTGGTCTTGTTTTGATGCCAGGATTGCCATGCGCATCGGTACCGATTGGTCGCGCACTTCCCATTCCAAACCGAACGGTTCCAGCGTGGCAGCAATGTCTGCTTTTAGGGCTGGTAGTGCGCCCGCCAGGTCTTCTTTGTAGAACACGATCCGTTGAAAGAATTTTCCTCCACGTTCGTCGTCTGCGTATTGGTCCAGGGACACGATGTTGGCGTCGTTGCGTGTGACCATGGCGGTGACTGCAGCAACTATGCCGGGGGTGTCTGGCCCGTGAACTATGAGGACAGCGTGATCTTCAGGTAATGAGATGGATGTCTGTTGCATGGTCCCATTGTGCCTTGTTTTGGTGCCGGTCTCTGGTTGCGTGGTGGTTTGTGTGTCCTACTCGACTGCTTCCACGTTCACCAGCCATACGGCTCCGGAAATCAGTAGCAACCCAAGTAGTTCCGCAATTGAGGGGAGTTGTTGGAGCATTAGGGCCCCAATCAGGGTCGAAGTTGCGGGTAGTAGTGCTGTGAGGAGGCCGTAGGTGGCGGCCGATACCCGGGAGAAGACGAGGGCTTCCAAAGAGTAGGGGATGGCCGAAGATAGTATGCCGACCCCCAGCAGGGATGCCACCATTGGCAGTGACAGGTGGAAGTCGAATGGTGCCGATCCGAAAACTGCGAGGAACACGAACGCGGAGAACGCCATTCCTACACCCAGGTAACCGCCCGTGGGTCCTTGCCTGGCGATCTGCGCTCCAAGCAGAATGTAGATGGCCCACGCTGCGGCTGCCCCCAAAGCAAAGAGGAATCCTTGCAACTGTGCTGGCGATGATAGGTCCAGTCCCCAACCGCTGATAGAGACCACTCCAGCCAGGGCCAGGCCGGCCGCTACTCTTGATCGGGTTCCTCTTCCTTTCAGGACTGCTACCGTCACGGGCCCCAGGAATTCCACTGACACTGCGGTTCCCAGGGGAATGGTGGATAGAGCCAGGTAGAACAGGGTGTTCATGATTACTAGGAAACCCCCGAAACCTAGAGCCAATGCCAGGTTGGGCCAGGACCAGGCCAGTTTCCAGGGGCGCCACAGCAGCACTAGGAAGAATGCTCCCACCGCCACCCGCCACCACACCACTCCCGGTGGGGTAAGTACCGCAAACAGGGAGATAGCGATGGCTGCTCCCACGTATTGCACTACACCAGCAGCCACGAATAGGGCTGAGGGAACTCCTTTGGCTGACCAGTCAGACCCGCTGTTGGCGCCTTGCCTCATTGATCCCTCCGCCCTCTGTTTGTTCCCCGCCTAGGCTACCTTGTTTCGCTGCTGGCGATATGCGTGGTAGGGGCCACTGCTGTCTATACGCGAGTCGGTGGTCCCTGCTAAGATTCAAGTCATCCGTATACCACAACGAAAGGTAAAATACGTGAAATTCGATCCGAAACATCCATCCACTGAAGAAAGTGGCGTTAAGCGCGGCTCTGACTCCCTTTCCCTGTCTATAGGCCCGGATGGCCCTCTGCTTCTGCATGATGTGGCCCTGGTGCAGAAACTTGCCCGTTTTGACAGGGAGCGCGTACCTGAGCGGAGCCCCCACGCTAAGGGTTCCGGCGCTTTTGGTGAGTTTGAAGTCACCGAGGACGTTTCTGCTTACACTAAGGCCGACTTTTTGCAGCCTGGCAAGAAAACCCCCATGTTGGCACGTTTTTCCACTGTTGCCGGTGAGCTTGGCTCCCCTGACACTTGGCGTGATGTGCGCGGATTTGCTTTGAAGTTTTACACGGACGAGGGCAACTTCGACATGGCCGGGAACAACACCCCGGTTTTCTTCATCCGTGATGGCATGAAGTTCCCTGACTTTATTCACAGCCAGAAGCGTCTTCCCGATTCTGGCTTGCGTTCCAATAACATGCAGTGGGACTTTTGGACGCTTTCCCCCGAGTCAGCGCACCAGGTGACCTATTTGATGGGTGACCGTGGTTTGCCCCGCACTTGGCGGAACATGAACGGCTACTCTTCACACACGTACATGTGGGTGAATGAGGCTGGGGAGAAGTTCTGGGTGAAGTACCATTTCATCACTGACCAGGGTGTGGAGAACATGACCTGTGAGGAAGCCGCTGAGTTGGCTGGTACAGACGCTGATTACCATCGCCGTGACCTGTTCGATGCGATTGAGCGTGGGGACTATCCTTCTTGGACGATGAAGGTGCAGATCATGCCTTATGAAGAGGCGAAGGATTACCGCATCAACCCGTTTGATTTGACGAAGGTGTGGCCGCATGCGGATTATCCTCTGCATGAGGTTGGCCGTTTCACGTTGAAGGAGAACCCGGTTAATCATTTCGCTCAGATTGAGCAGGCTGCGTTCAGTCCTTCTAACTTGGTGCCTGGCACGGGCTTGTCCCCTGACAAGATGCTGTTGGCTCGCACGTTCTCTTACCCGGATGCTCAGCGTAACCGGATTGGAACGAACTATAACCAGTTGCCGGTGAACGCTCCCACTTCGACCATGAACTCTTACGATAAGGAAGGGCAGATGCAGTTCTTCCATTCGGGTGATGCTCCCGTGTATGCGCCGAACTCTTATGGTCGCGCTTACCAGGATGAGGATGTCATCGCGGAGAACGGTTGGGAAGCTGATGGTGAGATGGTTCGTGCCGCTTACACGCTTCGTGAGGACGATGACGACTTTTCTCAGGCCGGCACTTTGGTTCGGGAAGTGTTCGATGATGGTGCTCGTGAGCGCCTAGTGAAGACTGTTGTGAAGTCACTTGACGGTGTGGAAGAGCCGGTGCTTTCCCGCGTGTTCGAGTATTGGAAGAACATTGATGCTAATGTTGGCCAGTCCATCCAGGACACCTACAACGCTCAAAGCAAGTAGCATCACGGCACGCAACATGTAGCACACAACCCACAGCACGCATCACACAGCACGCATCACACAGCAGTTAATACACAGCGCAGCATTGTTTGTGTGAGCGGTTGGGGTAGACAGCTAAAAAGGGGCGTTTCCTGCGGCAAAGCGGTTCAATCCGCGAGTCACAGGGAACGCCCCTTTCGCATGCCTTAAGCCACCTCGGCCCCATCACACACCCCACTAACCCCAACAACAACACCGGGCAGGGCTTGGCACGCTCTAGCTCATCCTCCCCCACCAGCAGAGGCGCCCCACCCCAATGGTCAGTTTCATTAACCTCGCACGCTTCTCCCACCCCCCTCTGGCTGAAACGTAAGTGCAACCGAGTTCAGGCAGTGGCGTAGGCCGGTTGGGGTTTGGGGTGCGTCCTCGAAGACGTGCCCCAGGTGTGAGTCGCATTTGGCGCAGCGTATTTCGGTGCGGGGGTATCCCAGCAGGTAGTCCACTTCTTCGGTGAGTGCCCCTTCTTTTGGTTCGTAGAAGCTGGGCCACCCGCAGGCGGCATCAAATTTGGTGTCTGCATCGAACAGTTCTGCCCCGCACCCTTTGCAGAAGTAGGTGCCTGCCCGTTCTTCGTCTAGCAGAATCCCGGTTCCGGGGCGTTCGGTGGCTGCTTCTCGTAGGACTTGGAACTCTATGGGTGTCAGTTTCTCTTTCCACTGCTGTGGTGTTGTCGGTTGGTTGTTGGTCATTGTTTCCACCTCTATCTGCTGCAGGTTCGTCTGCTATGTTGGTTGGTTTGTGTTTCCGCTAGCGCCCGTTTCAGTCTCTGGTTTATCTGTGGCTTGCGAGTTCAGGTGTTCGGCCCGTTTCGCGCGTAGTGCCATAACGTGTTTTCCGGGGCCGGAGAACATTTTTGCTCGCCGTTTCCCATCTTCTGACCCGCCGAATAGGAGCTTTCCTGGCCATTTCGGCCCTTGTTTTTGGGGTTCCCCTTCTGCGTCTTGGTCTTTGTGGGTGTCCGCTTTGAGGTCGGCAACTTCCGCTTTGTCTGGGTCGAGGAATGTGAGGGGGCGGCCGGGGCGGGCCCCGCCCCCCACTTTGCCGGAGAACTGCGCATCGACTATGTACTTGTCGTCGATTTCTTCTACTTTGAGGCCTGGTTTTTGGTAGCGTTTTTCGCTTTCGATTAGCCTTTTGGCGGGTATGGCCCATGGTGCGTGTTCGTTTATCCAGGCAACCATGTTTTCACGCACGTATGAGCGTAGGTCCCACGCGTCGGCCCAGCTAGCTGCTGATACGACTACTTTTAGTTCTAGGTAGGGGGCGTTGACGGCGACCACTTGGACGCTCCAGCTGCGCCCGTCCCACAGGTGGTTGTTTTCCACTAGCCTGCCAATTTCGGCCCTTATTTCGGCGATGGGTGCAGACCAGTCGAGTTCCATCATGGTCCATGCCAGCTGTTTGGTGGCTCGCCTGGTCCAGTTTTCGAAGGGTTCTGTGGTGAAGTAGGTTGATGGCAGCAGGATCCGTCTTTCGTCCCAGGTTTGTAGCACTACGTAGGTGAGTGTGATTTCTTCGACGACGCTGGGTTGGTCTTCGGTGGCGATCATGACTGTGTCCCCGACTCGCAGGGCGTCGGTGAATGCTAGTTGCAGTCCGGCGAACATGTTTCCCAAGCTGCTTTGTGCTGCCAGTCCTGCTACGACGGACAGTACGCCGGCGGATGCGAGGATGGATGTCATGGGGGCTCGGGTGGAGGGGAATGTTAGTAGTGCCAGGACCAGGCCGATGAGGACCACGGCGACTTGTGCCACTCTGCGTAGGATTTGTGCTTGGGTTTTGAATCTGCGTATGTCGCGTCCGGTGGAGACGTCCAAGAGGACGGCGGGGTCGCTGAGCAGGCCGAGGGCGGCGTACAGCAGCCATGATCCGGTTGCGATGACTAGTAGGAGCAGTATGTGTTGGGTGTGGGTGAACCAGTCGGTTACGGGGCTGGGTTTGGTCAGGGTGAATCCGAACCAGACGCCCAGGAGCATTAGGGATGCCACGGTGGGTAGCCAGGTTTGGCGGAGTAACGCTTTTTGCAGGTCGGATGTTTTCGCAGCTTTTCGTACGCCGATGATTAGGATGAGGGCAACGATTAGGCCGACGACGCCACCTATTGCTGCTGCCCCTGCGGGGCCTGCCACGTTTTGTGCCACTTCTGTTAGGTCTTCGTTTCCGTGCATTTCAACCGCCTTACTACTGTGACCGATAAACGTGGCCAATTCGACTGTGTTTTCAGGATAGTAGATTTGTGTTGCGCGGTGCAGTCAAGTAAACTGCTTATGCTTCCCGCGTGTAACTGGCTTTCTGGTTGGTATGCGTTTGAAGTGGGTTAGCCCCCATCGTCTAGTGGCCTAGGACACCGCCCTTTCACGGCGGCGGCACG
>CAYFPY010000007.1:75145-79657 GCA_964345125.1 uncultured Actinomyces sp. | reverse complement strand
TGATGCAGACATCGAAAAAGAAGTTTTCAACCCTGACCAAAACGGCGTAGATGCAATAGTTGACTGGAAGGTGAACACCACGATTCCAGCGATAAATGCGGACGAGCAGGAAAAGATTACGGACTACCGGGTGCTTGACCGCTTCGATCCGCGCCTTGAGTTCCAAAAGGTTAAGTCTGTTACACACTCTGACGGCAAGGTATTCGTAGAGGGCACAGACTACAAGGTGAGCACGGAACCGAACGAAGAGGAGGGCGTACTCGTCATCGTTGAGTTCATCGGCAAAGGCCTGGACTACCTGAACGAAAACCCAGGTTCAGTTAATACTGAGTACGTCACTAAAGTGACTGAAGAGTTCGAAGATGGTGTAATCCCTAACAAGGCGTACCTGTTCGTTAACAATCCAGATTCAAAGAATGAAAAGGACGGAATTCCATCTAACGAAGTAGAGACCCGCTGGGGCGACGTGGTTATCAAGAAGGTCGGCGAAAAAGGTAAGGTCCTAGAAGGTGCAGAGTTCCAGATTTACAACGCTGCTACCCCATACCCTGCAGATGGCGTTTGTACACCCGAAAAGACAGGCGAGCCGATCGTAAGTGGTACCTCAGCCACGTTCGTTTCTGGTGAAGACGGCATGGTGAAGATTCCAGGCCTGTTCGTTGGTGATAAAGATAAAACTGCCGACACAGACTACGATTACCGTTGCTACGTGCTTGTTGAGACCAAAGCACCTGCTGGCTACGTGACGCCTGAAAATGCTGACAAAGCAGTAAAGGTCACACCAGGCAACACCACTGGGGTCGACATCGAGATCCAGAACGTGCCCGCAGAGGCCCCTGAACTACCACTCACCGGTGCCGCAGGCATCGCGCTGATGCTGGGCTTGGGCGTACTGCTGTTGGCTGCAGGTGGCGGAATGATAGCACTGCGTCGCAAACAGGCACAGGCCTAACTAACACACGAGTAAAACACCTAACCAGCAACAACGGTAAGGAAAACTACTCAAAATAGTTGGAAGTGGGGCGGGTAACCATACGTGGATACCCGCCCCACAACCATGTTAAACTAACGTGGAAAACGAAAGGTAAACAATGGCCGCACCGACAATAGGACCTCTAGTTGACAGTCCTCCACCGCCCCCACCGCCTGAAAACAAACCAGGCAAAGGCAAATGGCGGCCAACCAAACTCACCACGGCAGTATTCATCGTGTTCGTAGCGGGCATCCTCCTGCTCACCTACCCCACAGCAGCATCCTGGCTAAGCCAATACAACCAATCAAAACTTATAAAGTCTGCAATGGGCCAACCTGACGACGCAGCAGAGCGGCTAGCACTACTCGAAGAAGCTCACGCATACAACGATGCCCTCGAGTTCGGCGTCCTAGTCGCGGCCAACGCTAACGTGGCGGAAAGTTCCGGCACCCAAGCTGATGAGAGCCTAAACTACTGGGACATGCTCAGAATACCCGGATCGGAAGTCATGTCCCGAGTGCAAATACCAAAAATCGACGTTGACATACCCGTCTACCACGGGACATCCGAGGCGACGCTGCTTAAAGGGGCTGGCCACCTCGAAGGATCACACCTACCCGTCGGCGGAATTGGCACAAGAACAGTGATCACCGCACACCGAGGTCTCGCGTCCGCACGCATGTTCACCGACCTCAACAAAATAGAAGAAGGGGACACCTTCCGCATCATTACCCTCGGGGAAATAATGGCTTACGAAGTCACCGACGTGACAGTCGTGAAACCTGAGGAATCTGACATCCTGTTCCCCGACGAGGACAAAGACCAAGCAACTCTAATCACCTGTACGCCACTGGGCATCAACTCCCACAGAATCCTTGTCACCGGTGACCGGATTCTGCCCCTACCCGCCGAAGATGCAGCCGCAGGAAGTGGAGCGCCCCTAGTGCCCCGGTTCCCCTGGTGGCTGCTGTTCCTCGTGGGAGGATTGGGGGGCTCCATGGCCTTCTACTACCGCGCTGGGTACAAAGACTACGAACAGAGACAAGCACGCGATGCGAAGAAACAGCTAGCAGGCGACACCAACCCGACAGAACAGACAGATAGGTAAACGCGTTGGCAACACCCACACCACCACCACCTCCGCCAGCTCCAAAAGGTGAGAAAAAGGCAGCGAAAGAACGAAAAGAAACACCCGCTGCCAAAACGAGGAAAAGCCCCACGAAAAGTATCGTGCTCGGCCTCCTCGCCGTGCTTATAATTGCTGCGATAGTCGTCAACGTTCTGCGCCTAACCGATGGATCACAGGAAGCAACACCGGCCCCCATCTTGGAAGCAACCCAAGTGAGTGCTGGACAAGATTTTTACCTAGCCATCAACGAAGCAGGAGACGTCTATGGGTGGGGCGTCAACAAACAGGGCGTACTGGGTCCAGAGGAAAACAAAACAATTAACGTGCCCACCAAACTGGCGGGTCTAAAGAACATAGAACAGGTCAGTGCCGGACAAACCTATGCCCTAGCACTCGGCGAAGACGGAACCCTCTACGCTTGGGGTGGTAACAGCAACGGACAGCTCGCAGACACGGAAGATCACGAACCCAAAACGAAAGCGACCCCCGTAAGCGGGCTTCCGAAGATCAAAACAATGGACGCCGGACCCAACTTCGCCTTGGCGGTAAGCGAAGACGGGGACGTGTACGCGTGGGGAAATAACTCGCAGGGCCAACTCGGAGATGGCAGTGTTGACAACCGAAGCGAACCACAAGCAGTGCAAGACCTGGAAGGGGTGGAAGACGTAGCAGCGGGCTACAACCACTCCCTAGCCGTTACCGAAGCTGGCGAAGTGTACGCATGGGGCTCCAACGAACACAACAACCTGCTTGAAGATGGGGGCGCGGGTCAAAACGAACCGATACAACTGGAAGAATTGAAAAATATCACTTCCGTTGAAGCAGGTGCCAACTTCTCTCTCGCCTTAGACGCCGCAGGGGTCGTACACGCCTGGGGCGACAACAGCGTGCACCAGCTTGGGCAAAAAACTGAAAGGGCCGGGCGAAAACTCAACGAACTGGAAGGGCTACCGAAAGCGGAGGCCATCACCGCCGGGTACGACTACGCTTTTGCTATTACAGTTGACGGTGAAACTTACGGTTGGGGTAATAATGATGACGGCCAACTCGGTATACGCCGCCCGTTACTGGCCGAAAAACCAACCGAAATCCCCAAACTGGAAAACATGCAACGTATTTCCTCCGGACTGAACTCCAGCGTTGCCCTGAATAACCGCAACCAAGTCTACGGGTGGGGGGAAAACGTAGATGGACAGCTAGGGGTGAACTCCGAATCACCCAACGTTTCACCACTACCCGTGAGACCCAAAGAGTAAAGAGTCTCAGCGCGTCAGGCGAAAGCGGGACGGACATCTCACAAAGAGCCTTTGAAGAGTACAAGTGGCCCCGAAAAAGGCCAATCGTGAAACAATAGGGAAACATACGAACGTCGCGGGGGAAGGTTACAGACATGGCATTGTTCGAACTAGACGAAGGACGCCTAGTCCCAGCAGAGTTTGGGCGGACAGCGGACGAAGAGTTTGATGATGACGTCATAGAAGCAGTACGGCGCCAAGTGCTAGAAATCGTGGCCCGACCACTATTCCCAATCACCTGGCGAGACATCTCCACCCCTGGCAGTAAAGAAGATTCGCCCCGACTCACAGCCCTAGATGCCTCCGGGCAAGTCGTAGCAGTCGAAGTAGTCCGCTATCTGGACTCTGACCGGCTCATAGAGTCCCTATCCAGCCTGGCTGACACCGCCGCCATGTCTTGGACAGATCTGGCGCACCAATACCCCGGGGGGATAGAAGGGTTTAGGCAAGGGTGGACGGCCTTCAGGCAGGCCATGCCAACAGCACCACCAAACGGCCCACGTCTAGTTCTCGTGGCTTCCAACATTGCCCCAGAAGTGAGGCCAGCGCTAGACGTGCTTGCCGCCTCCGGGGTGGAAGTCCACGAAATGTCACTCAGACAAATGAGTAACGGTCGCACATTCTTAGAAGTAGGAGCCGTTGGCCCCAGGCTCTACGGTCACCGCCTGGCGGTGCTATCAGAAGGTAGCGATGTGCCCGCCACCCTAGATACGGCCCGCGCCCACCCTCTAGCTAGAGGTGGACAGAAAACCCGTGGATGGGATCCAGACGCGGCATACGACGACGCTACAGCAACTGAAGACGCCGAAGCAGATATTTCCGAAGACATCGATGTGGCTGAAGAACGTGACACTATCGAAGATGAACGTGATGCGATCCAAGAGGCCCAGGTTGCTGGCGAGGTTGAAACCCGTGAAGATGCCCCACTGACTGAGGATCCGGCTGTCGTGGAGGATCCGGCTGTCGTGGAGGAGCTCGGTGTCACTGAGCATTCGGTTGTTGTTCAGCATTCGGTTGTTGTTGAGCATTCGGTCGGCACTGAAGACAGCCAAGATATTGCCGAAGATGTCACGGAAGTGGTTGAGGACCCGCGGCGACCAAAACTTGAAGACGCG
>CAYFPY010000007.1:73244-75045 GCA_964345125.1 uncultured Actinomyces sp. | reverse complement strand
CGAAGATGTCACGGAAGTGGTTGAGGACCCGCGGCGACCAAAACTTGAAGACGCGAAGCCAGCCAGGCGGCCCTCCCGGCCCACTGCAGCTTCTTTGGCTAAGCGGGTATCAGTTACCGGTGAGAGGCCGTCTGCCTACCGCACAGAGCCGGCTAGGCCAGCGTTTGGCACTAGTCCTAGTGTGCCGGGAGACCTGCCACGCAGGCGAGACGTTCAGGGGAAAAGGGACGTGCTGAGCAAACGTGAAGACCAGTTGGCATACGTGGAGGAAACACCGGCCCCCACAGGCACCATTACCTTCGCGCAAACCCAGCAGCAGGACTCGAATGTTGCAGAAGATGAATCGGTCACTGGACCGAACTGGCGTCCCTTTCCCAGCAGACAGCAAAGGCGTGCGTCCACAGTGACACCCGCATCCGCGACACCAACCGTTATGACATTGAGTCGCGATGCGAAGGGATTGGCAGCGTTAGCTTACGTTCTAGGTGAAGACACTCCACTGACCCTGCGCCCAAGCTCCCGCAGCCCCGAAGCTGCCTACCTGTCGGCACAGGGGGCAGTCGTAACCAACCAGGGGCACTTCACCGACCCCACGGCAGCACTCATCGCTGCCGGCATTGCTGGCGAAGACGGATGGCTCACCTGGCACCTGGGGGACGAAGACGGGCCCACCCTGGCTGAAGCGATCCAAGAACTAAACGACGCCTAACAACCCAGCATCAAGCAGATTGGACACTGCAACGCAACCAGCTAGCAATGTGACGGTAAAACAAATCCCGGACCGGGGGGTCTGAGAGGGCCAAATCGTGCTTGCCTGGTAAACGGACCAGGGCAACATCGTTGGACAGATTAGCTGCCCGCTGGGTTATCAGATCGCTGTTCAGCACAATGTCAGTGCGGAAACTGTCCTCGGTCAGTTCACCGTCGTCACTGCTACCGGTGGAAGAAAAAGCCAGGACCGGAAAATTCAGATGAACAGTGTCGGCGACTTGGCCGTGTCCAACCAGAATTGCGCGTAACCAGGCGGCAGGAACCGGGTAAGAAAAAGGACGCTTCCACTCGGGAAACACCCTCCAACCCACAACCGCCGGATCCTGGGAAGGTAAGCCCGGGGGGATAGGAAGCTGGGAACCTGCCCAGCCTTGGGAAATGCTCCGATAGTAAGTGTCCAGCTTCGAAGCCCCCATGACTGTGGCGTGGGGCTGATAGTGAGCTAAACCGGTCAGCGCCTGGTTCAGAAATGGTCGCAACGCCGTCATGGATTGAAGCTCCAACCATGCAGAGTTCAAGATAAGGCCGGCAACTTCCCCCTGATTACGGTTCGCCCACAGGGTGGCGATCAGCCCACCCGTGGAATGGCCCATCAAAACCAGCTTAGAGTCGGGGTGATCCATACGAATAAGGCGGATAGCGGCAGTGATCTCCTCATCGTAAACACCCAAGTCATCCGTGTAGCCAATGGTTTGCCACGGCCGTAAAGATCGACCGTATTTTCGCAAATCTAAAGCGTAAAACGCAGCACCCATCTGCGAAACCTTGGCCGCTAGCTCTGTTTGGAAGAAATAGTCGTTCCGGCCATGCAAATACAGGACGGTAACCCCAGCGGTGCCAGGGCTGATCGTGGCAGGTTTCCGGAAGTCCCACCAGCGTCGTTTAGCGGGTGAGTGTTTCACCAAAGTTGCACAGTTCTCGCCCTCACTGTCTGCAGTCAAGGCAATGGTGCGAGCCAAAAAGGGTGCGCCAAGAATGTCTGTTTGCCACTGACCGGTCGGTGGTGGCTCCATTCCCGCCCAAGGACGCA
>CAYFPY010000007.1:63541-73144 GCA_964345125.1 uncultured Actinomyces sp. | reverse complement strand
TCGTTCGTTAGCTCGCTGGTGATTTCTGCGGTTGCAGCATCTTTGGGCTCGGGCCCCGTGACCGAGCCCGCAGTGGAATTGGAACTCATAACTAGAGTTTAGGTCATGCCACTTTAAGGCACGAAGGTGCTGCGGCGGGATTCCACCGTTCACGCTCTGGCGACAGGGACTACGTGCAATGTGACCAGTTCCAAACAAATTACAACATTGTTATTAGTGGGATTAGTGTTGCAGTTGTGACAATTGAGGCTTAGGCTGGCAAAGCAGGCTAAAAACGCCTGACACAAACGTGCTCCAGAGTAGGTAGGTAAGGATGGACCCCAGCAGGTACGCCAAACCAAAAAGTTGGCTGAGCCGACCCGTGGCAATTACCGCCGCAACGGTAATCGCCTTCTCAACATCCCTTCTGGGACAGGGAATCGGGGGAGCCACACCAACCACACGGGACATTGAACGCGCAAAAGAACGCGAAAATTATGCTGAACAGTCCGTTGCCCAACTCGAGATCTCCCTGGCCGAAGCCAGTCAAAAAGCAGAGGATGCGGCAATCGCCGCCGCGATCGCAGGTGAAGAAGTAAACCAGGCCCAACTGGAACTAGAAGAAGCACAAAAAGTAGCCAAACAGGCCAGGAAAGACGCGAAACAAGCAGAAAAAGACTTTGAAGCAGGCCTGCAAGAGTTCGCGACCATAGCCCAACTAGCCTCACGCAACGGAACCTCCCTGGACACGCTGGCACCCTACCTACAGGCTGATGGCCTGCGGAACATGGAACAACAGCGCAACATCGTCGACTCGTTCTCCGAAGCTGCCGACAACCAAATGCAGGAAGTGGCAGCGCTGGAACAAGTGGCAACAGTCATGGTTGGGGCAGCAGAAAGTGCTGAAGAGAGCCAGGAAAAAGCGGTTCAGCAAGTCGAAGAAAAACTGCAGGAAGTTGAACAACTAGCAGCCCAGGCGCAGGAGGCACAAAGCACCGCGCAAGCCGAAACAGACGCCATGACGGCAGAACTAGCTGAACGCAGACAAACGACAGTAGAGCTGGAAGAAGAGCGGCAAGCAGAGCTGCGCCGCATCGAAGAAGAGGAACGCCAAGCAGAACTTAGACGCCAAGCTGAACGGGAAGCTGAACGCCAAGCTGAACGGGAAGCTGAACGCCAAGCCGAAAGCGAACGTTTGGCAGCCTCCGAACAAAACACCTCGGGAGGAAACAACTCCGGTGGCTCGAACGGGAGTAGCTCAGGTGGGAGTAGCTCAGGGGGGAGCAGTTCTGGCAGCAGCGGCTCAGGTGGAACTTCCTCCGGCGCCAGCAACTACAAACCCCCAGCCTCAACATCCGGGGGCACCGACCAGGTGATCGCATTCGCGAAAAGTAAAATTGGCGCGCCCTACGTATGGGGTGGGGAAGGACCATGGGGCTACGACTGCTCCGGAATAGTCCAAGCAGCCTACGCCTCCATAGGTGTCTATCTACCCCACCAATCCCAACTGCAATACCAAGCCACCAAACAGGTACCATTCTCCCAAGCACGCCCAGGAGACCTGGTTTTCTGGCAGCAAAACGGGGTTATCTACCACGTGGCAATCTACCTGGGAAACAACCAGATCATCCACGCGGCCGGATACCACAAGCCGCTGGGCATAGATTCCATGTACAACTGGGACCAAGCCCTACCCACCGTGGGACGGGTACTCTAAAACTAGGTAGCCTTCTAGGCTTCAGCCTCGCGGGCCCTGTCGTAAGAACGGCGGATCTCCGCTTCCGCTTCCTCCCGACCCACCCAATGGGCGCCCTCCACAGACTTACCGGGTTCCAGGTCCTTATAAACCTCAAAAAAGTGCTGGATCTCCAAACGGTGGAACTCAGAAACATCCTCAATTTCCGTCCTCCACGCAGCACGCTGATCGCCCGCAGGGACACACAAAACCTTATCGTCCCCACCCGCCTCGTCACGCATACGGAACATTCCCAACGCGCGGCAACGGATCACACAGCCAGGGAAAGTTGGTTCCTCCAACAAGACAAGCGCATCCAACGGGTCCCCGTCCTCACCCAAAGTGTCATCAATGAAACCATAATCATCCGGGTACCTGGTCGAAGTGAAAAGGAGCCGATCCAACCGGATCCGCCCCGTCTCATGATCAATTTCGTACTTATTTCGGTTCCCCTTCGGGATTTCGATAGTGACGTCAAACTCCATTGCCTGTTTCCTTCCAGTGATCATCTTCAGATTGGCACTTAGCCCGCTACCCTATAGAAGGTAGTCCAATTGACTTGGGGAGGGCTAATGCGCCTACGTCTTCTAGTAGCGAGTCTAAGCGTTATTGTCGCATCCGTCGCACTTCTGGCCTGGATAGTCGGCGCGTCGAACGCAAATCCGTTCGCCACAATGACGCTCAGTGGGGAACCAAAAGCTAACGAATTCCCCCAAGTTGCCCAACTGCAACGCAGCGAAGGGCCCCAAAGTGGGCTCCAATCCGGCAAGAAACCCCTGCAAAGTAAGCAAATACAAGACGCCTGGCAAGACCTAGAAGCAGCATCCAAAGAAGTGGGGGGAAACCCGTGGGTGCTGATCGTGGACGCGGACACAGGCGAAACCATCTTCGAACGGGACAGTGACGTAGCGCACGCACCTGCTTCAACCATGAAAGTTCTCACCGCAGCATTCATCCTGTCCCAAGGAGACGCCACCAACACCCTCACCACGGGTATCAACCAGGACGGCACCCAACTATACCTATGGGGCGAAGGCGACCTACTGCTAGCCGAAAAGAGAGGGAAAAGTAGCGCCCAAAACGGGCGGGCCGGCATCCAAGACCTAACAGAAAAAGCAGCAGAAACACTCAAAAAAGAGGAAATCACAAAAGTTACCCTCAACTACCAAAACACGCTTCTGCCCGGCCCCCGCAAATCAGAAGCCTGGACCAAACAAGACGTTGCAGAATACGCAGGGAAAACCGGAGTGTTCGCCGTTGACTCCGGGCGGATCAACAAATCAGAAAACTACTACGTGCCAGAACCCGAACAGGAAGTCGCCGAACTGGTAGCCAAAAACCTAGAGAAAAAAGGCATAAAAGTAGAAACAATCAAAACGTGGGACCCCACTGCGGACAGCCAAGAGACAGGCAAACAGGCACCCGGGAAAACAATCGCCACAGTCGAATCCGCCCCCCTGATAGAACAGGTTGAGTACATGCTGGCCGTGTCCGACAACACCACCGCCCAACAGTTCTGCCAACTCGCAGCCAGCCACACACTAGGGGAACCCGCATCATTCGACCAAGCCAACGAAGAACTGCACAAATTCCTTGAAAATCAAGACATAAGCACCGAAGGCCTATCCATCAAAGACTGTTCCGGCTTGGATGACCGCTCCCAAGTGTCCGCCCGAACCCTGGTGGAAACACTCCAAACCATGTCAGCAACCAACGGGATAGAAAGCCAACTACCCAGGCTGCTACCCGTCAGCGGATACACGGGCACAATGGTCGGCCGGGTCCCCCACGAAAACACAACCGGAAACGTAGTCGCCAAAACAGGATCTCTAGGATCCGTGACCTCCCTAACCGGAACACTAACCACCCACAGCGGACAAAACCTAGTGTTCGCCATCGGAGTGGACAACATAGAAGACGATCAGGCATACACCCTCACATACTGGGTGGACCAGTTCCTCATCGACATTACCCAAAACTAGACCCAACCAAACTCAAGCAATGCAGAAACAAAGCAACACCAGCGACCTAATCGGAACAAACCCACCCAAAAACGTCAGACCAGTATCCCTCGCCCTCAAACGCCACCTACAAAAAATCACCCAAAACAGCCCCAACATCAACCACAAAATAGGGATCATCTTCGCAGTATCCGGGGGAGCGGACTCCCTAGCCCTCGCAGTAGCCGGAAGTGACCAAGCAAGACGCCAAAACATCCCCCACCAAATCACCATCGTCAACCACAACCTCCGCCCAGAAGCAGGCAGCGAAAGCCAACAGGTACGCAAACAACTTCGAGCACTAGGAGCCGGACAAGTAAACATCCTGCAAGCACCCAAAAACAGTGCAACAACACCCCCCAAAGCCCCAGAAACCACAGCCCGCAAAATCCGACACCAACTCCTGGAAGAACACGCACAAAACTGGAAAAACCAGGCAGAACTCACAGAAATCCACATCCTTTTCGGACACACCATGGAAGACCAAGCCGAAACCGTTTTGCTGCGCCTAGCCCGCGGAGCCAGCCCCACCGCGCTTGCGGCCATGTCCCCCCACCGCGCCACGGACCACCCCGGCATCATCCAAGGACGCCCCCTGCTCAACCTCAGACGAGCAGACACGGAAAAGTTCTGCACCCAACTTGGCCTCGCCTGGGTGGAAGACCCCACCAACCGGCCCGCAGGACCCTGGGGAACAGCAGCTGGCACAGACCTGCCACGCACAGCAATGCGATACAGGGTGTTACCACAGCTATCCGCAGCACTCGGCCAAGACGTTATCCCCGCCCTCGCCCGCGTAGCAAACTTAGCCGAACAGGACAGCCAAGCACTGAACCAGTGGGCCCAACAGGTTTTCACACAAGCCTGGGAAGCCCACGAAAACAGTCTGAACCTGCAAGAAACCCTCAGCCAACCACAAGCCATCCGCACCAGGGTTTACGCAGAAGCGTGGCGGAACGTGCGCCCAAGAAACGCCGCCGCCCTCACCGCCTACCAGCAGCTAGAAATCGACGCCCTCACCCCAGGCAAACAGGCACAACTCCCCCAGGGCTGGTTCGCCACCAGGAAGCGCAACCACCTCAACTTCCACCCCGCGCAGAGGCAGGCAACAACCGCCAGTAGTGCTTAGCTTCACCCCTGGCGAAGAAAAGGCCACTAAGAGCCGGGTAAGCGCTAGAGTTGATCTGTACTTAAATTAGGACTAAGCCCCAAAAGAAAGAACGGAACTACATGGACGCAGCAGACATGGGGGATGCCCTGGAAAGAATCCTGGTCACCGAAGAGCAGATCGACACCAAACTTGAAGAAATCGCTGCCCAGATTGACCGGGACTACGCGCAAGGAGACCTGCTGCTGGTTGGCGTACTAAAAGGGGCCGCCCCAGTCATGGTAGACCTGGCCCGCAAAATCCACCGCAACTTGGAAGTGGACTGGATGGCCGTGTCCTCCTACGGGTCCGGAACCAAAACTTCCGGAGTGGTCCGCATCCTCAAAGATCTGGATACCGACGTACATGGACGCAACGTGCTGCTGGTAGAAGATATCGTGGACTCCGGACTGACCTTGGACTGGCTCCAAAAAAACTTGATCGCCAGGGGTGCAAGCTCCGTAAAAATCATGAGCCTACTACGCAAGCCAGACGCGCTGAAAGTCCCAGTTGAAGTTGACTACCTTGGGTTCGACATTCCCAACGAGTTTGTCGTCGGCTACGGGCTGGACTACGCCCAGCAGTACCGGCACCTCCCGTTTGTGGGCACGTTAGCGCCGCACGTCTATTTGGAAGAAGAACAGTAAATGGCGGAAGCCGATAAGAAAAATAAAGAAAAAAGTAGGGTAGCGAAAATTTGGCCCTACGTCGTATTCCCGCTGCTAGCACTCATGCTCACGGGAACCCTGGTGTGGAAATTTTTACAACCCGGGCAGGTCATCACCTCGGAGGGGATAGAGATCCTCAAAGAAGAGGAACTGGTGTCCGCCGTGATGAACGACGGAACCCAACAGGTAAACCTGGTACTAAGAGACCCCTACGTCCACGAATCCACTTCCTCCGCTGACCCCGAAAAGAAGCTGGGTAAAGACCTGACGTTCACCTACGCTTCGGTTCAGGCTGACGAAATTGTGGAACTGTTAGAGAAGGCGGAACCGGTTGAAGGTTTCGACGCTCGTAAGCCTCAGCCTTCAGTATTGGGGTCCATGCTGCAACTGATGCTTCCCCTAATGATCCTGCTGGGGGCCTTCTGGTTCCTCATGTCCCGAAGTGCTGGCAGCCGAATGATGGGCGGATTTTCGTCCTCCAAAGCGAAACAGTTCAACGAAGAGAACCCACAGATCACCTTCAAAGATGTGGCGGGCGAGGACGAAGCGGTTGAAGAACTAGACGAGATACGCGAATTCTTGGTGGAGCCAGCCAAATTCACGGCGGTCGGCGCGAAAATCCCGCGGGGTGTGCTGCTGTACGGCCCTCCGGGAACTGGGAAAACGCTGCTAGCGAAAGCCGTGGCGGGAGAAGCGAAAGTACCTTTCTTCACCATTTCCGGGTCTGAATTCATGGAACTTTACGTGGGAGTTGGGGCTTCCCGGGTGCGAGACTTGTTCGAAAAGGCACGTAAATCCGCCCCAGCCATCATTTTCGTGGACGAAATTGACGCGATAGGGCGCCACAGAGGTTCGGGTATAGGGGGCGGAAACGACGAACGTGAACAAACCCTGAACCAAATGCTGGTCGAACTGGACGGTTTTGATGACCGGACCAACGTGATCATGATCGCAGCAACAAACCGGCCGGACATTCTAGACCCAGCCCTGCTGCGTCCAGGCAGATTCGACCGGCAGATCGCTGTGGAAGCACCCGACTTGAAGGGGCGGGAAGCGATTCTTCAGGTTCACTCTCACGGAAAACCAATGACGGACGATGTTGACCTGTTCCAGATCGCGAAAAGAACCCCCGGATTCACAGGAGCTGACCTGGCTAACGTCCTCAACGAAGCGGCGCTGCTGACAGCCCGTTCCAACGCTGACCTGATAGACATGCGGGCCATCGACGAAGCGATCGACAGGGTCATCGCTGGACCGCAGAAACGAACCAGGGTCATGAACGAACACGACAAGGCTGTCACTGCGTACCACGAGGCGGGCCACGCCATCTGTGCGGCCGCTTTGCACTACACGGATCCCGTCACGAAGGTGACGATCCTGCCGCGGGGGCGTGCTTTGGGGTACACCATGGTTATGCCCGTCGAAGATAGGTACTCCAAGACCAGGAACCAGCTGTTGGACGACTTGGTTTACGCAATGGGAGGGCGGGTCGCCGAAGAGATCGTGTTCCGCGACCCTTCCACCGGAGCGTCAAATGACATTGAAAAAGCCACCCAAACAGCGCGGGCAATGGTCACTGACTACGGGATGACCACTTCCGTGGGGACCATCAAATTGGGGTCGGAAGACACGGACCCCTTCCTGGGGCGAGACATGGGCAGAGGACCGGGAGCTGCCATTTCTGATGCTTTAGCCAGCCAAGTGGATGGAGAGATCCGGGGGCTTCTAGATAACGCGGTTCGGGAAGCTTGGCAGATTCTCACCACTAACAGAGACCTTCTAGACACGTTGTCTGAGCGGCTTTTGGAAGAAGAAACACTTGACGAAGCCGCTTTGAAGGAACTTTTTGCGGACATCAAGAAGCAGCCGGACCGGGCCGTGTGGAACTATGGCGCGCAGGCAGCTGTCGAGGGCGCGAAACTGGGGGACCCTGTCGGCATATCGCCAAAAGCGATAGACCCACCTGGCCCGGTGGTAGAGGAACTGTAATGGAAAACGCGCAAGCAATAGAGGCGGCAGTTACCCAGCTGTTGGTAGCAATCGGGGAGGACCCCCAACGTGACGGTTTGCAGGACACGCCGGCGCGGGTGGCGCGGGCCTACCAGGAGATTTTTGGGGGACTGCAACAGGACCCGCGGGAACACTTGCAGGTCACGTTTGAAACAGATACCCCGGGCCTGGTGCTGGTGAAAGACATTGAACTGTACTCAATGTGTGAACACCACCTTCTGCCATTTTTCGGCAAGGTTCACGTCGCCTACTGTCCCAGCGAAGGTAAAGTCACGGGACTATCCAAACTGGCCCGGTTGGTTGACGGCTACGCCCGCAGGCCCCAAATTCAGGAACGCCTGACCGATCAGATTGCCACAGCCGTGGAAGAAGTGTTGGGAGCTAATGGGGTTGCCGTCGTAGTGGAAGCACAACATTTGTGTATGGCGATGCGGGGAGTGAAAAAAGCTGGCGCTGACACCGTAACAACAGCTTTCCGGGGAACGCTATCCACCCCGGAACGGCGAAGTGAAGTGCTCGCCCTACTGCGCGAATGAAACGTCCCTACCTGGAGCCTGGACCGACAAGGGTGATGGGCATCTTGAATGTCACCCCCGACTCTTTTTCCGATGGCGGTAAATGGTTCCAGGTTGACCAGGCCATCGCTCATGGACTGGCCATGACCGATGAAGGTGCAGCGCTGATTGATGTGGGAGGCGAAAGCACCCGCCCGGGGGCCAGCAGAATCACGGCCGAGGACGAATGGCAACGGATCGCACCCGTAGTGCAAACGCTGGTGCAAGAGGATGTCACGGTGTCGGTGGACACGGTAAACGCGAGAACAGCGGCCGCCGCTTTAGAGGCAGGGGCCGGTGTCATTAATGACATTTCTGGGGGACTCCACGACCCGCAGATGGCGTCCGTTGCAGCCCAGTCGGAAGCTGGTTTTGTTATCCAACACTTCCGTGGGTTTCCAGCAGACCCGCAGCTAAACGAAACCTATGGGCAGGTGGTACCCGAAGTGGTGTCCGAACTGCATGCCCAGATCCAACTGGCACGGAAAGCGGGGGTGGCAGCAGAGCAAATCATTGTCGACCCGGGGTTGGGCTTCGCCCTTGACGCGGAAAACTCGTGGGCTCTAGTTGACCACTTGGAAGAGATATCTTCGTTAGAATATCCAGTGTTGGTAGGTGCTTCACGTAAACGGTTCATCGTGGCTCGGTATCAAGATGAAGTGTTACAGGGTACCTTGGAGGTAACAAGGCGCGCGGTGGCAGCGGGAGCGTGGGCTGTGCGGGTCCACGATGTGGCTGCTAACGTGCACCTGATCGCTTCTTTGACTAAGAAGTGATGGGGACGGTTGAAAGAAGTTGGTAATGGCTGACCAGTGGGACAAAATAACACTGCGTGGACTTAGCGCGGTCGGTAGTCACGGGGTGCACGACTTTGAGCGACAGGGCGCGCAAGTTTACACCGCTGACATCACTCTTTACGTTGACGTGTCCGCAGCGGTGCGTGCCGATGATGTGGAACAAAGCGTGGACTATTCCCAGGTTGCGGAAGACGCGGTGGCGGTACTCTCCGGCCCCACCGTCTATCTGATCGAAACGTTGGCTGATAACTTGGCGCAAACCGTGCTTGGGTACCCGCGGGTACAAAAAGTTGAAGTTACAGTCCACAAACCAATGGCACCTGTGCGTCACCATTTCCAAGATGTATCTGTCACGCTGGTCAGGCACCGGGACTCTCAAGAATCCCAACTGCAGTCGAAGGTGAGCATCCCCCGGGGCCAAGACAGTGACACGCATGCGCAAATCGCGGCGAACGTGATGGCTGAAGCAGCCGCTGTCGCCGCCACATCTTCCCCCGAGGAAAAGGTGATTGTCGAGGCCGAGGAACCACCGGTGAAAACCCCGCACACAGGGGAAATACCCTCGTTGCCGCTCCGTCCCACCAGGTTGGCCCGGCGGGCAACCAGGGAACAGGAACCCACCACAGAACCGGTGGTTACTGGTGCGGATCCCCGGGAAGAGGCGAACACGCAGGAAGCGGCCGACACACAAGAAGCGCCAGTCACCCAAGAAG
>CAYFPY010000007.1:48499-63441 GCA_964345125.1 uncultured Actinomyces sp. | reverse complement strand
CAAGAAGCGCCAGTCACCCAAGAAGATACTGCGGCCGAAGATACCGCGGCCGAAATTGCTGCGGCCGAACAGGTCCCCAGACCCACCCGGCTGCAGTCACGCCGCGCCAACATCGTAGCCGATCTGGATAAGACCTCAGCACACCACGTCTACTCCGTGGTGATAGCTCTGGGTGCCAACCGAGGTAACGTGGTTTCCACCTTGAGACAAGCTGTCACCAAACTGATGGCAGACAGCCAGATAGAAGTGACAGCCGTTTCACCGCTGGTACGCACTGCCCCCGTCCTCGAACAGGGGGCGCTACCACAAGATGACTACTACAACGCAGTCGTCCTAGCGAAAACGACCCTGGCACCCCCAACCCTGCTGTGGCATTTGCAGGAGCTGGAGGACCAATTTGGCCGCACACGAGCCGTACGCTGGTCCTCCCGCACATTGGATTTAGACATCATAGAGCTCGACGGCATGTTCCTAAACACCAAAGACTTGACAGTCCCCCATCCCAGGGCCCATGAACGTGCTTTTGTTCTGTTCCCCTGGCTCCAAGTGGACGGACAAGCAACCCTGCCGGGACACGGATCAGTCGAAGAGCTGCTGGGCCAGACGCAGGACTTGGGCGGCCTACTTGAAGAGTATCCAAACTGGCTCAGCGACGACTTCGATGCCCCACTAGAACCGGGAACCGAACTGCATTTGGCGCCCCGACCACCCAGCCTTTCCACCCGCAGCGTACCTGCAGTGAAAGATGAAACTGTGACGGTACGAGGCCAAAACTTACCCATGACTTCCGTGCAAGAGGCGCCCATCTTCGGCAACTTGTTGAGCAAAGACCAGCAGCAACGCAAGACAGCACCTCGCAAAGCGCCACCCCGCAAGACTCTGGCCCACAAAGTAGCGCAGCAGGGCCCTAAACTGCGGAAGCTGGCCCCTCCAAAACCACAGCGCCGCGCACCGGAGAAGCCCCAGCAGGCCCCCGCCACCCCGGCTAAGCCAGTGTGGAAGCAGGTGCGCCCCCAACAAGAGTCGCGGGCCGAGACTGTTCGTGAAGAGAACAGCAACAGGGAGCTACCTGAATGGAACTTCGCTGTCGCTTCGCCCCGCCCTCGGGTCATCGACTCCTTGGAGAGGCAAGCCTCAACAGAACCGTCTCCACCCGCCCAAAATGACCAGCCAAAAACTGAAGGTCCCCGCCTGAAGAAGGGGGTCACAGTTAGGCCCACCCCGACGGGAAGCATACCGATCTACGCCCCACCCCAGCAAGGCCGCCGACAGGGTCGGGAAACGGTGCGCTGATCCGACCAGTATGAGACCGTTAAACCCCTGGATAGTGGTGGCAGTAGCCATCGCATTCTTCATAGTGGGAACCCTAACTGCAGCGGCCATAGTTTCCAGCGGATGGGGACCACTGGTACTCACCCCCTGGCTGGCCCCCCTTTTCCTCCTTGTTGGCGTGGGACTGCTGCTGGGTGGTCGTGCAGTGAAAAAACTGAAAAATAGGCAACACACCAAGATCACGCCCCTCCAAGCGGCGCGGGTTGCCATATTTGCCAGATCCTCCGGTCCGGTCAGCGGATCCTTCGCCGGTTTCGCGGCGGGGGTGGCCCTGGTTGGCTTCCTCCGCGTCTGGGCACCCGCAATGGCCACTTCCGGATGGTTAGCTCTCCTGGTTGCAGTTTCCGCTAGTTTTGCTGCTGTCTCCGCCCTCATCTCAGAACGATGGTGCCGAGATGATCAAAGTGAGGACGAAGATGCGGGGCGCGCCAGACGTGGCAGTGGCGGACGACCAGCCCCCTCCGGCAACACCCGGAACCGGCATGAGTAGGCAAAAAAAATCCAAAGTGACCCCTTCCATGTGGGTGAGGCGAATCATCTCCACTGGAATACTGCTCGTGCTGGTGGCACTGCTGGGAACGTGGTTGTGGAACTTTGGTTCGGGCATACTTGACCGAGGGCGAGACGCCCTCAACGAGCAGCACCAAAAAAGTACTGCCGCCACAGAGCATGGCCCCATACAAATTGAGGACTGTTCACCCAAAGATGTTGAATTGCGGGTGAAACCGGAAGCAGACACGATCAAGAAGGGGAACGGAACCCGCGTTTCTGTCGAAGTGAAAAACCAAGGGAAAGCACAGTGCATCATCCCGGAAGGGGAAATACAAATTGCGCTCAGCGTCGGCGGTGATGACGTGTGGCAACCCAGCGAATGTGACTCCCCCTGGCACCCCACGCTGCTCCTCGGAACAGAAAAGTCCTGGGAGAGCACCCTGGAATGGGATGGGAACGTTTACGTTGACTGCAAAACAGCCACTAGCGGCAAAGGGAAGAAAAAAGCCCCCATCCAAGCGGGTGTAGGCATGTATGACTTGGAAGCAACACTGGGGGACAGTGACAAGACTGAACGCCGCCAAATAGAAATCACCAAGAAATGATCCCCGCAAACCAGGGATCAAAGTGTTGGGACAGACGCTAGTGGGACAGGGTGGCCGCCCGGTCCAAATGGTCCACAATCTGTTTAGCTCGGTAGGGGCCCACTCCCTCAACTTCCTGCAGGTCCTCCACCGTTAACGTTTGCAGCTGGTCCAAGGACGGCCACCGGTCCGTCACATCCCGGATGATGCGCCAAGGCAGTTTCGGGATGGCAGACAAAGAGCGCACCCCGCGAGGACGAATAATTTCATCCAAATCGGACTGTTCGTAGACAATCGCCCCCAACACTTGAGCAACTTTTGGTAGTTCCAACAAAGATTCAGCGCTGAGAAGTGCCAACTGATTCTCAATCTCCTCCACAGAAGCACTTTGCGGCATGTAGTCATGCACCAGCAGGTGACGTTCAGACGTGCTTTCACGCAAAAGGTCATCCAACTGCAACGACAGGAGCCGGCCCTCATCCCCCAACTCGTCAAGGTAACCGTTGATCTCCCCGGTGATGCGGCGAATCATCTCCATTAGCTGCACAACCGTAGTCACATCGCGAATGGTAGCCGAGTTCCTTAACTCAAAAATGGACAGTGATGTGAGCACCTCCGCCAAACGTTCGGTGTAGCGTTCCAGCGTGTTCACCGCTTGGTTAGCGCGAGACAGTAACACGTCGGGTTCTTCCACCGTGTGGTGCTCATCGCCCACATACACCGAGATGAGCCGCATAGATGCAGAAACTGAAAGCACCGGCACTCCCGTTTGTTTAGCGGTTCTCTGGGCCGTTCGGTGGCGCATACCGGTCTCTGTTGTCTCGATGGAGTGATCTGGAAGCAGCTGAACGTTCGCTCGCTTAATTCTTCCACTCTCAACATCAATAATCACGGCGCCATCCATTTTGGTGAGCTCACGAAGCCTGGAAGCTGAGAAAGGAATATCGATCGGAAACCCACCCGAACAGATACTCTCAACCTGGGGAGTGTCTCCAAGAACAATCAGTGCGCCAGTGTGGGACCGTTGAATCCGCTTCAGCCCCTCACGCAGGTCAGTGCCGGGTGCAACCAGTTGCAAAGCTTGACGCATCGCGCTGTCAGTTGAAGTCATGGCTCATCCTTTCTTTGTCCACAACGTGCTGGCCGACGTTCCCGCGGAAGTGCGCAGTCACTAAAAAGCGAAACCAACAGCTTCCCCCAACGTTGACACAGCTTGAACCTTCATTCCCGCCGGTGGCTTAACGTCCACGAAAGCAGAGGCGGGAACAATCGCGTTCTTCCAGCCTAGCCTGGCCGCCTCATTTAGCCTACGAGACAAAGATGCTGCCCCGCGGATCTCTCCCGTCAAACCCACCTCCCCTAAAGCGATGGTATTCGCTTTAGGTACCTTGTTGCGGGCCGTGGACACAATTGCTAAAGCAGCCGCTAAATCCACGGCAGGTTCCGTGGAGCGAGCCCCACCAACCGTTGAAATGTAAACCTCTTTAGTTCCCAAATGTAAATTGAACTGCTTGTCCGTCACCGCAACCAGCATCGACATGCGCGCCGAATCCAAACCAGAAGTGACACGGCGAGGTTTCCCGCCCCCATCCACAACCAGAGCCTGCACCTCCGTCAACATAGGCCGGTTCCCCTCCAAACTGACGGTAATGAAACTACCAGGAGACTGCCCGCGAGCACCCGAAGTGAACAAGGAAGAAGGGTCCTCCACCTGCACTATCCCCTTATCCTCCAAAACAAAACAGCCCACCTCGTCAGTGGAACCGTAACGGTTCTTCACAGTCCGCAACAACCGCAAAGGAGTGTTCCGGTCGCCCTCGAACTGGCACACCACATCAACCAAATGCTCCAAAGTTCGTGGACCAGCAATCGCACCGTCCTTATTGACATGCCCCACAACCAAGGCTGGAATACCTCTAGGCTTACATGCCCGAATGATGCCTTGGGTGACCGCTTTGATCTGTCCAACACTGCCCGGCTGGCTATCAACAGTCTGGGTGGAAACGGTCTGTACGGAATCAACTATCAACAGGCTAGGGCGATGCTGATCCACCAGGTGCTCAATCGCATCAGCGTCATTCAAAGAAGCCAAAAGAAGGTGCTCGTTAGCCGCACCAATGCGTTGGCCCCGCCGGCGCACCTGCCCAGCGGACTCCTCGCCCGTCACATACAGGACAGGGCCACCACCGGACTCGTGGGCAGAGGCTGCAAACCGTGCCGCCACATCCAACAACAAGGTCGACTTACCGACACCCGGATCTCCGGCTAGCAAAACAACGGACCCCGGAACAATCCCCCCACCCAAAACCCGATCAAACTCAGCCACTCCCGTTGGGTGCACCGCCACATCATCGTCGCGGACCTCACTCAGCGGGGAAGCCTGAATGGTCCCAGACCAGCGGGCAGCAGAGGAAGCACCAGGGCTGGTGGCCGCCGTGCTGGGAACAAACTCCTCTAAAGTGCCCCACGCCGCACAGTCGCGGCACTGGCCCATCCACTTAGGGCTTTGCCAACCACAGGAAGAACACTCGTAAACTGCCTTAAGTCTAGCCATGACTACAACCGTACCCGCCCTTTCCGACAACACACCCGCCGAGAGGCACGTTACATCTCCCGAGGGGCCTCACATCTCCCGATGAAGGTCTTCGCAAGGCGCCCTCGCCCCCAAAACTGGATTAGTGAGGTCTTTCAGAAAAAGAAATAACATTTTGGGAAGTCCCCGAAACAACCAGAATGTCATCAGCAGAAATCCGCGTATCAGCCTCGACATAAGTGAAAGGTTTCCCCGACCGCAACAGGGCAATCACACGAACCCCATAGTCGTGTTCCACGTTCCGCTCAGCCAGAGTGAAACCATCCAGTTCCCGCGGAGGACGCATCTTCGCAATCACCAAATCCGCCTGGTCCATTTCAATGTAGTCCAGCATCTGCCCACCAACCAGATGCGCAGTCCTCTGCCCAGCATCATGCTCCGGATACACCACGTGGTGGGCCCCAATCCTCTTCAAAATCCGCCCATGCTCACGCGAAATGGCCTTTGCCCAAATTGAAGGTACCCCCGCGTCCACCAGGTTCGCCGTGATCAAGACGGAAGCCTCCAAAGATGACCCAACACCCACCACAGCTGCGGCAAAATCACCGGCTCCTACCTGCTCCAAAGCATCAAAATCCGTGCCGTTACCCTGAACCACCGGAACCAGATTGGCTAAATGTTGGACCGTGTCCCCATCCCGTTCCATAGCTAACACCTCGAAACCGAGCCGTTCCAAAGTTGCCGCCACAGCGGTACCAAACCGGCCCATACCAATGACCAGGGTCCCACTGACCTTCTTCCGTTCAGTCATCACCGCTCCTTAAGCGTCCCAAATTGATCCCACATTAAAGAATCTCAACGCTGCCCACACTAGCCAACAATTGGTCGGGCACTTGGCATTTTCACAACCCGATGCCGATTCCGCAGAGCAAGAGAAGCAGCCAACGTCATGGGCCCCACCCGCCCAGTAATCATCAAAGCAGCCAAAAGAACCTTACCTCCCCCCGGCACATAGGGGGTTATACCCGTAGAAAGGCCCACCGTGCCAAACGCTGAAGCGGCCTCAAAAATAACCTGATCCAAACTGTAAGGAGTGACAATTAGCAGCACGAGGACGACCAGACTAACCAGTGTCACCGCCAAGAGAAGGATAGCCACCCCCTGGCGGACAACTTCGTTTGGGATCCGCCGGTGGAATGCTTCCACATCCGGGTTTCCACGCGCCTCCGCCCACACAGCCAGGAGAAGCACAATGAACGTTGTTACCTTGATACCCCCAGCATGGGAGCCTGAACCGCCACCAATAAACATCGAAATGTCCGTCACCAACCGGGAAGCGCCCGTCATGTCCTGCACATCTATAGCCGAGATACCCAGCGACCGGGGATTCACCGCCTCAACTACCGAGTTCAGCATTTTGCTGCCAAACGACAGGGACCCGAACGTGTCCGGGTTATTCCACTCCAAAGCTGCCACCAGCACACCCGAAAGGGCCACCAAACCGAAATAGGTGGAAAGTGTCAGTTTCGTGTGCAGAGCCCATTTCCTCGGGGTCCGCCAAGTTCTGCGAAGATCCGCTAACACGGGAAAACCAACCGCGCCCGCTGCCGCACCAAGCATGATGGGCAGAAGAATCCCCCAACTGTTCACATGCGGGGCCATGCCGCCATCCAGGTTCACAAAACCCGCGTTGTTGAAAGCGGAAACAGCCATGAAAAACGCTTGCCACACTGATTGACCCACACCCTGTTCCTGTCCCAAAAGCGGAATCAGAATCACAAGAAAAACTGCGAACTCCACGACCAGGGTGGTGACCAGTACGCCCACAAACAAGGACCCGGCGTCGCCCAGCCGCCCCTGCGTGCTTTCAGCGCTGAGCAGACGTTGGGTTAAGCCCAGGCGGTGGGAAACCATCAGGGTGAGGCTGGCTGCAACGGTGACCACCCCGAAACCTCCCACGCTGATTGCCCCCAAAATCACGGCTTGCCCAAAAAAAGACCAGTGGGTCGCCGTATCAACCACGGTGAGACCTGTCACAGTCACGGCGGATACGGAAGTGAAGAAAGCGTCAATGAAAGGGGTGCGCTGGCCTTGAGCGGAAGCGGCAGGCAAAGACAGAAGCGCAGCCACCACCAGAATGAGAACACCAAAGAAAATCACCGTTAAACGTGCCGGATAGCGGTAGGCGATCCGCCGGAACCAACGCAACAGTGGGCTGTTAGCCTCCCCATGGCGCGCGGTGGGAGGCAAGGGTGCATTCCCGTGGTGAGAGCGGTTACTGGACCAGTGCGGTTCGGCCTCAGCAAAATGTAAATCGGCTCGCACAGGCGTCGAACCCGCCACCTCGGAAGTGACATCCGAGTGGGCTTCGCCCTTTGGTTTCCGACCCCTTTTGGGTTTACCTAAGTTTTTCCACCAAGATTTCATTGGTGAGAACGCTCCCGCACAAAGACCTCCCTAGCCGCTGCCTGTTAGGCTAAGCTTCAGCATAGAGTGTGTTGAGTGCATCGGTGTAGCTAAAAGGGGCTACGGGCTCAACCAATGTGGATGCGATTGGACAGGGGTAAATGATGGAGCAGCCTAACTCCCCCCGTTTCGTAACAGTGACCGAAGTCGCTGAAGTGATGCGAGTCTCCAAGATGACTGTTTACCGTTTGATACATGCCGGCGAGCTGCCGGCAATCAGGGTTGGTAGAAGTTTCCGGGTTCCCCACTCGGCCGTGCAAGAACTTTTGGATAGCACCTGGTCAGCTGATGACGAATCTTCAGCCAGTGGTTAGTGTCCTCTTCTCGGTCTAGTAGACTAATCCAGGTTCAATAAGAAAACTTTCCCGCGACGCGAATTGGTTGCGCGGTGGGCGATGCTAGTGGAGGGAGGTACCAGTGGGTTCTGTATTGAAAAAACGCCGGAAACGGATGTCGAAGAAGAAACACAGGAAGCAGTTACGTAAAACCCGTCACCAGCGTCGTAACAAGAAGTAACGCAGCAGGCAGTAACTTCGGTGATACACGAAAACTTCGGTGATACCCGAAAGTGCCCCACATTTCCGCTAGCTGCGGAGGTGGGGCACTCTACGTGACAGGTGCCACGACCTGCTGGCTATGGTCCAGCGGGTAACCAGATTACAATGGACAATTGGGCCTATAGCTCAGCTGGCAGAGCAACGGACTTTTAATCCGTGGGTCGCGGGTTCGAGCCCCGCTGGGCCCACCAAACATCAATTAGAGCGCCTTGAGCAGTTTTAGTCTTGTGAGCACGACCTGCTTCCACTTCCCGATTGACTTAGGGCTAGGAGGCTGTTTCGGGCTAAGAGGACTAGTTGTGCGCAAGAGGGACACTTGTGGACGGGCGCTGGGGGAGTAGTTCACCCCTGCCGGTGAAAACCTGTTTGGCGTAGACTCGGACTTAGCAGTGTTTGTTCGAACTAAGCGGTGTTTGTTCGGACTGAGCGGTGTTCGTTGGAAAGGGGAGGCCCACATGTCGCCACGCAGGGAGTTTCGTAGACCAGCAAGGTTAGATTCTGAGGAAGCTCAGAACATTGTGGGTGACCAGGACCCAGCGATTGGCTCTGAGCTGGCACATGCCACGGCTTTGGCGCTGATGGGGGTGCCTAGCGGTGACTTTGATGAGGAAGCACTAGGCCGTCTTCGGGAGGCTATTCAGCAGGAAGGGGTGGACATAGTTGCCCCCGCATGGGATATGTCACCGGACTTCACGTTGCCCGGAGCTCTTTGGCGGTTATACCTGGTGTTGCAGTGGCATGAGATTGACCCGAAGGTGGTGCAGTTCCGCTACGCTGAAGGACTTAAACAGGTGGAGATTAGCGGGGTGGTGGACCCTTATGGCACACCCGATCTGGACATGACTTTACGGGCGGTTAGTGGGGTGATGGCGGGCGCTGCCACGTTGGAAGACTTGCCGCCAATCTTGGAATCGAGTGCGGCCCTGCTGCGTTTGCTGGCTGCGGGAAGCAAGTACGGTTCGGAGTGGATCACTCAGGATGATCACGAGCTGGCGACCAGGGTTACACGCCGCCCAGAAGCGCTGCTAGCAACAGCGGGCGAACTGGATGAAAGTGCCCGTCAAGCGCGCATGGGGCAGCTCACCTGACCGACGGTTTTCACCGTGCGGTGACAACGACTGGTTATGCGGACGTGACTGTTTTAGATTGTGGGGAATGGGGATGAGGACGAAATGACTGGAAAAGACAAACCTACCGAGCAAGAGCTAGTGGTTGCAACAGAAAACGTGGATGACACTCAACCTTTTGAGGGCGCCAAACCGGGGGAACTGCTGTTGCCGGCCGACTCGGAAGAGCTGGTTGGCCAGGAGCATGAAGACGAAGAATTCCTGGAAATAGTTGATGACGATGAGGAGGGCGACGACTCTGCGACCGGTTTGCCCTACGGTTTGCCGGTGGACCGTTCCGGGAAACTTGGCTACGACCATCCCCTGCCGGATGGACGTTTCGCGGATCGGGAACTGTCCTGGCTTGCTTTCAACGAGCGCGTGTTGGAACAGTCCGAGGATGAAGAGGTCCCCTTGCTGGAGCGCCTGTGGTTCTCCTCCATTTTTTCTTCCAACTTGGACGAGTTCTACATGGTGCGGGTAGCGGGCCTGAAGAGGCGCATCAACGCGGGGATCGCAAAACCAGGAGCATCCGGGTTGGCTCCGCGGGAACTGTTGGAACTAATCACGCAGAGGACCAGGCAACTGGTGCAGCGGCAGGCAGATAACTTTGAAGAAAAGTTCAAACCTGCCCTGGAAGAGGTGGGTATAAACTTCACACTGTGGGACCAGCTTGATGAGGGGGAGAAGGACAGGCTTTCTGCCTATTTCCGCAACAAAGTGTTCCCTGTCCTCACCCCACTGGCTGTGGACCCTTCCCACCCGTTTCCTTACATTGCGGGCCTATCTATCAACATTGCTGTTGTCCTGGAAAACCCGGTGACAGGGAAACGTCATTTTGCCCGGATTCAAGTACCAGAACAGTTGTCGCGTCTTATCAACGTGAACTCGGCTATGAGGGATACGAGGGCGGAGAATTATGTGCGTCGGGACGGTGGATCCAAGTTTATTACTTTGGAACACCTGATAATCAACCATTTGGATCACCTGTTCCCAGGGGTGGAAGTGGTGGAAGCCCACACTTTCAGGGTCACCCGCAATGAGGATCTGGAAGTTGAAGAGGACGACGCAGAAAACCTGTTGACAGCGATGGAAGAGGAACTTCTCAGACGTAGATTTGGGCCGGCGGTCCGTTTGGAAGTTTCAGCCACCATGAGTGATTTCGTGTTGGATTTCCTTACTGAAAAACTGGAGATTACGGGGGACGATGTTTTTGAGTTGCCGCCGCCCCTAGATTTCACGCTGTTCAACGAACTGCATGCGCTTGACCTGCCCGCACTGAAATATTCACCCTACGTGCCGGTGACAGCCGCCGGTTTAGCTCCAAGAGAGTCCGCTAAACCGCAGAACATTTTCACCACTCTGTCGGCCCATGACGTGCTTTTGCACCATCCCTACGACTCGTTCTCAACTTCGGTGCAACACTTCATTGGGCAAGCGGCGCGGGACCCGAACGTGTTGGCCATAAAACAGACTTTGTACCGCACCTCTGGTGACTCTCCCATCGTTTCGGCGCTGATTGAGGCTGCCCGTAACCACAAACAAGTGGTGGCCATAGTGGAGGTGAAAGCGCGGTTCGATGAGGAAGCAAACATTACGTGGGCACGGAAACTAGAAGAAGCCGGTGTGCACGTGGTTTATGGGATGCTGGGCTTGAAAACGCATGCGAAACTTTCCCTGGTGGTGCGTCAGGAGGGGGATACTCTGAAACGTTACTGTCATGTGGGGACAGGGAATTACCATCCTGGCACTGCGAGAGGTTATGAGGATTTGGGTCTGCTCACGTCGAACCCTGAAGTGGGACAGGATTTGACCCGCCTGTTCAACCAGCTCTCTGGGTACGCACCCAAGTCAACTTTCCGGCGGGTGGTGGTGGCACCCATCGCGTTGCGGTCGACCCTCATGGAGCAAATTGGGCAGCAAACACAGCGGGCCCTGGCCGGTGAAAAATCCTGGATCGGCATCAAAATTAATTCGATCGTTGATGAAGAAATCATTGACGCTCTCTACCGGGCAAGCCAGGCGGGTGTACCCATAGATATTGTGGTGCGGGGAACCTGTGGTTTGAAGCCGGGGGTGAAAGGTCTTAGTGAAAATATTCGGGTTCGTTCCATCCTGGGCCGTTTCTTGGAACATTCCCGCATTTTTGCGTTCGGGCCCAAGGGAGAGGAGGCCGTGTGGATTGGCTCGGCGGACCTGATGCACCGCAACTTAGACAGGCGGGTGGAAGCCTTGGTGCGGATAGATAACCGGGAACACGCCGACTACTTGGCTAACCTGATCCGCAAAGAGGTGTCTGCAGAAACCTCCTCGTGGCAGTTGAAAAAGAATGGGCGTTGGCGCAGGCGCAGTGTCAATAAGGTGGGGGAACCGTTACGGGATATTCAAGTGGAGCTAATGGCGCAAGCATCTTCGCGGGTGGTGGGCAGGTAGACACGGTCAGCTAGAGTGGGGGTGTGAGTAGATCGCTTGTTTTCCCGAGGGGGCTTGTTCGAGCTGCCGGTGCGATGGTGTGGAGGTTCAGCGCTGGCGGTGAGGCCCCGAAGCCTGGCGAGCCTATTTCTGCGGACGACATTGAAGTTTTACTTATCCACCGTCCGAAGTATCGGGATTGGAGTTGGCCGAAAGGTAAAGCTGAGTACAACGAAACTATTCCGGCTGCTGGTGTGAGAGAAGTTGAAGAGGAAACCGGTCACGTGGTGCAATTGGGGGCACCTTTAACCACTCAAAGGTACAGGTTGGGTTCTGGCCATTTGAAGGAAGTTTACTATTGGGTGGGGCAAGCGCTGAGTAGTGAATCTGCGCGGCTTAACCGTCCGTTGGTTGTTCCGGCCTCCAAAAAAGAGATTGATATTGTGCGGTGGATGACCCCCGATGAGGCCCGCCAGAAACTTAGTCGGCGGGGTGACCGGCGCTTACTGACGGAACTGATCACGCGAGCAACCCGGGGGGAACTGGTAACTTCGGCCACCATTTTGTTGGCGCACGCTGAAATGGGGGATGAGGGCGAGCAGTCTCTGAGTAGGTTGGGGGCAGCCCAGTCTTTGGATTTGTTGCCCATAATGTCCGCCTTTGGGGTGCAGAAGGTTTACGCGGCGGGTCCTGGTGCGTGCAGCCAGACGGTTGCACCCTACGCGGCGGTGGGGGCTACGGAGCTGGTGGTTAAGGATCACCTGGCTAACCCCGCCGGGGATGGTCAAACGAAAACGGACAGGTTCATAACAAAGCTGATCCGGAAGAAGAGGGGGGCGCGGGCGGTTAGCGTCAATGCGGCCGCTTACCAGAGGCTGGTTGCTGAACTACACGAATACGCTACTCGAGATTTGGTGACCCAAATGGGGCAGCCACAGCTGGAATTAGCGCCAGCTGAGATGCTGGTGGCGCACATAGCTCACGCTAACAAGCCGAGGGTTGTTGCGGTAGAGAGGCACGTACCGTTCACTAAGGCCCAGTTTGGGTTGGGTAGCCCCAGGCAGGCGTCGCCAAGTTCACCTACAGGCTAGGGTCCGTCCGCGTCCTGTGACTGGGGGCTGCTCGGCCGGTGTAGGGAACCTTCCAACTCATTGCCCAGCGAGTGGTGGAGGACACACAAAACGTCGTGGTCGCCGGATTTCCAGGAACTTTCAGAGGGCACCAGGGTGGCCAGGTCGTATGCGGATGCAAGCAGCTGGATTTGAGCGAACTCTTCCGCTGCTTCTTTACACTGGCTCGCTGTTTCTTCAGTGAGCCTGTCGGATCCCGGGTACGGTCCCCCGGGAACATCTAGAATGCCTACCACCTGGCCAAAATGGGGGTCTTCGCAGTCGGCGGGTTTGATGTTTTCCACCTTTCCGGAATCCAGGTTCGCATTGATACAGTCGCCCAGCTCTAAATCTGATCTGCCGGTGTCGGAGCAGCCGGCCGTGCTCAATATTATTGGGGTAAACAGGAAGGGGGTGGCTGCCAGCCACAACTTTTTCAAGAGCATTGCTGCACCCTACTTTCAGACGGGTATAACCCAGTGGAAGAACCAGTAAGACATGGCGGCGACGGCTGCGGCAGCCGGTAAAGTCAGCACCCAAGCTACCAGAATGTTTCCAGCCACAGACCAGCGGACCGCGGAAATACCGCGGGTTGCTCCAACGCCCAGAATTGAGGCCGTCATTGTCTGCGTTGTTGAGATTGGGGCGTGGAAAATGTAGGCGGCGGAGTAGAGAACGGATGCTGATACGGATTCGGCAACGAAACCGCGGGCTGGGTCCAGGTCAATAATTTTTGAACCTAACGTTTTCATGATCCGCCAGCCACCCGAATACGTTCCGGCTGCAATGGCAAGAGCCGCGGAGAGCTGCACCCAGAAGGGGATGGTCATTTCTCCCGTGACGGTGTCAAAAATCTGGTGGTTTTCCCCGTACCCCCCAGCAAGGAGTGCCATAACTATGACACCCATCGTTTTCTGGGCGTCCTGCAATCCGTGGCCCAAAGCGATGGCTGCAGCCGAGTATCGTTGCATGTGCCTAAACCGGTTCATGGTTTTGTGGTACGGCAGGTTCGCCATCGTTTTCATAATCAGACGCATGAAGAAGAACGCTATAACGAAACCGATCACGGGGGAAAGGAACATGGGGATAATGACCTTATCCAATACTCCTAGCCAGTGAACCTGCGTAACGGAAGCTAGGCCGGCACCAATCAGGCCACCAATCAGAGCGTGGGAGGAGGAGGATGGTAGGCCGAACCACCAGGTGATGTAGTTCCACACCACCGCCCCAACTAACGCTGACAGCACGATGATTAACCCGGCTCGCTGTAAATCAGGTTCGTCAGCCAGCGCGAACTGGTTCACATCAATGATGCCCTCACCAATAGTTTTCGCCACTTCGGTGCCTAAAAGTGCGCCAACAACGTTCATTAGGGCAGCCATGATGAGGGCTGTTTTCGGTTTCAGGGCCCGTGTAGAAACGGAGGCGGCAATCGCGTTGGCAGCGTCGTGGAAACCGTTTGTGTAGTCAAACAAAAGCGCAATGGCAATTACGACAACTACCAGAATCAGGTTGAAATCCACTTTAGGATTCCTTCACCGCAATCGTCTCTATCGCAAGCGCCAGAGCTTCGAAAGCGTCGGTTGATTTCTCTAGAACAGCCACAATGTCTTTCAGTTTGATGATCGTAATGGGGTCCATGTCGGAATCGAATAGGTTCGCTAAAGCACGTCGGTAAGCCTGGTCGCCCTGGTTTTCTAGAATATGTATCTCCAGCCAGTAGGGTTTCAGGTCCATAGGTTTCTTCAGTTTCGGCATGGCATCCGCGGTGAGTTTCGAGCAGCGCCGCAGAATGCTTACCTGCTGGTTTAGTAGTTCAGCGAACAGTGGCGGAATTTCACCTAAACGGTAGAGCACCACCAGGTCACCGGCCTCATCCATATGGTCCAAGCAGTCGTCAAGTTTCAATGACAGACCAGTCATGTCCGCCCGGTCAAAAGGCGTGATGAAGGACTGGTTCAGTTTTTGGATGAAAGCGTGACTTTGCTCGTCAGATTGATGCTCAACATCGTGTAAACGGTCCCGTACGGCCGCCCGTTCTTCCCCCTCAGCATCCAAAAGGGAACGCAGCAGGCCCGATGCGGTGATCAGGTAGTTAGCTTGTTCAGCAAGCATGTCGAAGAATGATGGACCACGATCAGCTTTTAGTGCCACAGATATCTCCATAAAACTTGGTTGTTGGACCCGACAGATCCAATAACAGTGTAAGCATAACTGGGGCTTTCTGGAACCAGGTTTAATCCCTCAATCGGTGGGGGTGACGTTTCTCAACGTTTAGGTGCCTGTTGATGCCGTTTCCAGCCTGGAAACACCCTGAAAAGTGGGGGCTGTGGACTGCCTCACCCCGAATT
>CAYFPY010000007.1:5822-48399 GCA_964345125.1 uncultured Actinomyces sp. | reverse complement strand
AACTGGTCCCATGGGAAGGGTGACGACATAAATGTCCGTAACTGAAAAAGAAGTCCGCGAAGCAGCCCCGGCTAACACGCCGGACAGTGTGATCGACTGGGTCACAGAAATCGCTGAATTGACAAAGCCGGATGCCGTTGAGTTCTCTGACGGCTCACAGGAGGAGTGGACAAGGTTAACCGACCTGATGGTCGACTCAGGCCAATACATTCGGCTAAATGAAGACAAGAGGCCTAATAGCTTCTTGGCTCGTTCTGAACCATCCGATGTTGCTCGCGTGGAGTCGAGGACTTTCATCTGCTCTGAGAATGAGGAAGATGCCGGTCCTACCAACAACTGGTATGACCCCAAAGAGATGAAAACGATTCTCCGGGAGAAGTTCGACGGTTCCATGAAGGGGCGCACAATGTACGTGATCCCTTTCTCCATGGGCCCGGTTGGCGGACCTATCTCCCAGCTTGGTATCGAGATCACAGACTCGCCCTACGTGGTAACTAACATGAGGATCATGACGCGCATGGGTAAGGCCGCCATGGACCAAATCGCTGAAGGAAAAAACTGGGTACCTGCCGTCCACTCTGTCGGCGCTCCTTTGGAGGAGGGCGAGGAGGACAGTACCTGGCCATCTAACGAGGAGAAGTACATTACCCACTTCCCAGAAACAGGTGAGATTTGGTCTTACGGTTCCGGGTACGGCGGTAACGCACTTTTGGGTAAGAAAGCGTTCGCTTTACGGATCGCTTCAGCCATGGCTCGCGAGGATGGTTGGATGGCGGAACACATGCTTATCCTCAATTTGGAGGACGAGAAAACTGGTGAAAAGTTCAACGTTACAGCCGCTTTCCCTTCCGCTTGCGGGAAGACGAACCTGGCTATGCTCCAGCCGACCATTCCTGGTTACAAGGTGACCACTGTGGGTGACGATATTGCGTGGATGCGTCCCGGTGAAGATGGGCGTTTGTACGCAATCAACCCGGAAGCTGGTTTCTTCGGTGTAGCTCCGGGGACGTCCTACTCGACCAACCCGGTTGCGATGGACACCATCAAAGAGAACACTATTTTCACCAACGTTGCTTTGACTGATGATGGCGACGTGTGGTGGGAAGGGATTGACGGGGAGGCACCCGATCATCTGATCGACTGGTTGGGGAACGACTGGACTCCAGATTCGGATACCCCTGCGGCGCACCCCAACAGCCGTTTCACTACTCCAGCTGCCCAGGCACCCACTATTTCCCCTGAATGGGAAGCACCTGAAGGTGTGCCGGTGGATGCGATCCTGTTCGGTGGTAGGCGTGCGACAAACGTGCCGCTGGTGGCAGAGTCCTACGATCAAGACCACGGAGTCTTTGTGGGGGCAACGGTTGCTTCTGAAGTGACAGCGGCTGCTTTGGACACCGAGGAAGGGTCCTTGAGGCACGACCCGTTCGCGATGCTCCCCTTTATTGGTTACAACATGGCTGACTACTGGGACTACTGGGTGCAGATGGGTAAGCAGATGGGGGACAAGTTCCCACCCGTGTACCAGGTGAACTGGTTCCGCAGGGATGAGGACGGAAAGTTCATTTGGCCCGGTTACGGTGATAACGCTCGGGTGCTGGACTGGATTGTTCGCCGTCAGAAAGGTGAGGTCGAAGCCATTGATGGTGTTACCGGCCGTTACCCCAAGTTTGAAGATTTCAACTTGGAAGGCTTGGACGATTTCACGAAGGAAGATTGGGATCTGCTTTACCAGATAGATCCCGAAGCGTGGGAGGCGGAGACCGACGAGTCCGAGCAGTACTTTGACCAGTTTGGTGACCGCGTCCCCCAGGCACTGCGTGACCAGCTTGAGGCCCTGCGGGAGCGTATTGCAGCAGCGAAAAGCGAAGCTTAAGCGCCGCTCGGTGGTTTAGCTGCCACCCCGTGAACGAGGCTAACGTTAACCCCCAACCAGAACTCTTTGGTTGGGGGTTAACTGTGCTAAAAGCTATTTACATGGCGCTCCGGGACCGATTTGGGGGTAGTGTGGTCTGTTGAAATAGTGTTCGGAGATTAACAGTGCCGGGCGGGTGACCATCGGTTGCCTGTGACCTGGCGGAAACAGACTAGTAGGTGACGCGAAACGTATGTCCTCCCCCGAAGATTCTGACCTGACTGCCAGGTTGCCTTACCCTACACCCACAGATCAAGATTCATCTCCTGTTGACCGCACGGAGCTCGTTGGTGAATGGGTGGATGCAAAACCCTTAGCCAACCAGGAACCACAAAATAACGAGTCGCCGGGACACGAATTATCGGGACACGAGTTACCGGGGCACGAATCGCAGGGGCACGAATCGCAGGGGCATGACTCGCAGGGGCACGAGTCCCGGGAGGTTTCAGCGGCGATGCTAGCTGAAGCGCAGGAGGCCGTAGCGCGTTCCCCCCAGACCGTGCAGGCACAAGAGAGTGAAGTTCCAGCAGAGGATGGGCAGGCTTCTCCACATTTGACAGCGGAGGAGGTGGAGCGTGCCGGGGAACTGGTAGCAAAGATCGATGACATCTACCGTCAGCGGGTAGTGGGACAAAAGGAGCTGCACGATGCTCTGGTCGTGACCATGATGAGTGGCGGACACATTTTGGTTGAGTCCGTCCCAGGTTTGGCGAAAACAACTGCAGCGCAAACCCTAGCGGACGCGGTGTCTGGGTCTTTCCGGAGGATCCAATGCACCCCTGATTTGATGCCTAACGACATTGTGGGCACCCAGATTTATAACTCACAAACCGGGAAGTTCACCACCCAGTTGGGTCCGGTGCATGCCAACTTTGTTCTCCTGGACGAAATCAACAGGTCTTCTGCAAAAACACAGTCAGCAATGCTGGAAGCGATGCAGGAGAAACAGACCACCATTGGGGGGAAAAACTATCGCCTCCCCGCACCGTTCATGGTGATGGCTACCCAAAACCCCATTGAGGAGGAGGGCACTTACGTGCTCCCGGAAGCGCAGATGGACCGCTTCTTAATGAAAACGGTGATTAGCTACCCGGAACCAGCTGATGAGCTCGAGGTGTTAGAGCTGGTGGACCAGGGCGTTTTTGACGAAGAGTTGGAAGGACAGCCCCTAACTTTGGCTGAGTTGGAGGAATTGCAGTCCCTCACCTCCAGGATTTACGTGCATCCCGCCATCAAAACTTACATTGTGGATTTGGTGAACACCACCCGCGGTGCGGGGCCCAACCCTTTGGAAGGGTGGAATAAGTATGTGCGGATGGGTGCTTCCCCTCGCGGTGGGATCGCTTTGATGAAAGTGGCGCAAGCAAACGCGTTACTGGCGGGACGTAACTACGTTATTCCCGCAGATGTGAAGGAAATGCGCTACTCGGTCCTGCAACACAGACTGGTGCTAACGTGGGACGCGATGGCGGATGGGGTGTCCATTCCCGGTCTGATTGACGCGGTGTTTGAAGTGGTTCCTGTTCCTTAAGGGGACAGGTGGCAGGTTCGTGGAACATAGGTGGAAGTAGTGCTTTATGGCTCCCTCTTTGCATGATTATGCGGCCCGGGTGGACTATCCAATCAAAAGGAAACTGCTTTCCTTGCTGGACGGTAGACACCAGGGGTTGGGTGCTGGCTCCAGCCAAGAATTTTTGGACATGGCGGAGTACCGTTTGGGTGACGATGCTAGTGGCATAGATTGGAAATCCACTGCCCGCATGGCTCAGCCCATTGTGAAACGGTTTGAATCCACTTCAGTGTTGAATGTGGTTTTGGTTGTCGACGGTGGTTCCAACATGGGGGCTTTAGCGCCGGGCAGCCCTGAATCGGGTCCTCTCCCTAAAAGTGAGGTGGTTCGAGAGCTGGTCACCGCATTGTCGTGGGTGATCTCTGCCCACGGTGACCACTTGGGGTTGATCATGGAGCAAGAAGGTAACATTCGGCGTTTGCCTGCGCGGGCGGGCCGGGGGCATGCTGAAACTTTGGTGCGCATAGCTTCGGATCAAAAGCCGTTGGGAGACTCTTCCGACTTCAGTGAGACGCTTCGAGCGGCAGTGGCCTCTACCCGGAGACGTTCCCTAGTTTTCGTGATCACTGACCAGGGCAGAATTGACAACGCTTTGGCTGAGCAGCTGCGTCGCCTTTCTATCCGCAACGAAGTGGTTTTGTTTGTGGTGGAGGACGTGGATCCAACCTCTTTTAGTGGGGTGGAGGACCTGCGAGACGTATCGGGCGAAAGGCTCCCCAGTTTTGTTGAGCAGAATGAAGAGCTGGAACGGCAGTGGCAGCAAAGACAAAAATACTTGTTGGACTCTACTGCAGGGTTGGCTTCTAACCTGGGGTTGGCATATTCCCGCTTGGCTGCGAAAGAGGACGTTCTGCCCGCGTTGCTACACGTTTTTCAGGAGGTGCGGCGTGGATCCAGAACTGCATGATCCAATTCCTTTTTCGAACTGGGTTGGCCTGGTAGGAGTACTGCTGCTGACCCTGGCTGTAGTGTGGGTGGCCTCCTGGATTTACGCCTACCACAAGCTGCAGGTGGAGGCACGGGTGGATAAGAGGTCTTTATCTGCGATTGCAAAGTCGAGGTACAGCCGACAAATCGAGCAGATTGTGGACAGGTGGAAGGCGGGGGAACTGAACCAACGCGAAGCGCACTTAGCTTTGGCAGCATTGATGCGGGCTGCGGGCAGCGAAATGACGGGCGTGAATCTGGAGTCGGCTACCCCCAGCGAGGTGGGCGCGTTGTTCCCGCAGTGGGGAACCATGCAGGAGGCTTTAGTCTGGTGTGAGCAAGAGTCTTTCCCGGCGAGCGTGGCGAACCGTCACATTGAGGGCGGAGCTTCTTTAGCTCGGCAGGTGATAGAAGGATGAGGTACCCATTCATCTTTTGGGCTGCCATAGCTCTGGTGGCAGTTGTCGCTATATTGGCGTACCGAGCTTATTTGGGTCGCGTCTCTAAAGAGCCAACGTGGTTGGCGAATACGGCTGCCATGCGGACGTTACCAGCGTTTCGGTCAGCCCGGTCCCAAACCAGGTTCGCAACAGCCACTTTAACCGCTTTGCTGGTGGGCTTGTCACTGAGCATTGGGTATGCAGCTTCGGGGCCGGTTGATCGGGAGTCGGTCAGCTCCGAGATGGGTGATCGGGACATAGTGCTTTGTTTGGATGCGTCCGGGTCCATGCTCCCTTACGACAGTGAAATTCTGGAGAACTTCCAAGAAATGGTTGAGGAGTTTGAGGGGGAAAGAATCTCGCTACAGTTATGGTCCGCCCAGACGGAGACGAAGTTTCCTTTGACGGATGACTACGCGCTGGCGGATCGCACGCTTGCGGAGGCAGCCAAGCTTATTAACCAGGGCTATATTCGCCCAGAGGGTGACTACGTTTTGGTGACACCGGAACTCCAAGAGTACTTGAAGGGTGTTGAAGCACCGGACGAGGAAATGGTTTCTTCGTTGATCGGTGACGGGTTAGCTTCGTGCGTTCTTGGCTTCGACCTGTTGGATGAGGACCGGACACGAATTGTGGTTCTGGCGACCGACAACGAGGCTATGGGACCCCAGATTTATAGTCTGCGGCAGGCGGTGGATTTTGCTGATGAGCAAGATGTGCACATCATTGCGTTGTACCCTTCGGTGATGGGGGCGGTGACCACGGAGGGTGAGGAAATGAAGGCTTTAGTTGAGGAGAGTGGGGGAGAGTTCTACAACATGGATGATCCCGCCGCAGTGGATGGCATTATTGACAGCATCACCGAGGAGGACCTCACCTTTTCGGCGGAGGGTTCGCAGATAATAGAAACTGATAAGCCCATACTCCCCGTTTTGTGGACTGTTTGGCTGTTGTTGGGCTTTGTGGCTGTCGGATTGTGGAGGCGGGTATGAAGTTTGTGCCACTAGAGCCTGCCGCCTTCATTTGGACTTTCTTGCTTGTTGGTTTGGGCCTGACATTTTGGGGTTATCTGCGTAGCAGGTCGTCCCCCTTTTTAGCTAAGCCAGCTCTCACTTGGGGCAGGCGAGCACTGCTTGTGTCCTTGGTGGCAGTGGCGCTGTTTGGGCCTTCCATTCCCACTGAGGAACAGACGGTGGAATCTAACGTCGAAGTTGTTTTTGTGATCGACCGGACCGGATCAATGGCAGCGGAGGATGGGCCAGAGGGAGCTCCCAGGTTGGCTGCCGTGAAAGAGGACGTGGAGCAGATGGTCCTGTCTTCCCCGTCACGGCGTTTCGCTGTTATAACTTGGGATTCGTCGGCACGTTTGGAGTTACCCGTGACGACTGACGCATCCGCCGTTGTTTCTCTTGCGGACGCTTTGCATCAGGAAGTGACAGAGTTTTCAACCGGATCCAACATTGATCGGCCAATTGGTGAGGTCCGTAACCTGCTGGAAAGTTCAGCCACGCAGAACCCGCACAATTCCCGCTACCTGGTGATTATGACAGATGGTGAGCCAACAGCCACGAAAGATTCTTCCTTGCAGTGGTCTGACGTGAAGCCTCTCATTGATGGGGGCGTAGTCCTTGGTTATGGAACCGAGGAGGGCGGAAAAATGAAAGCGTTCCTGGCTGGTGGCGTCAAAGAGGACCTTTACATTGAAGATGACGATGGGCGGGAAGCCATCTCAAAAATTGATGTAGAGGCACTGGAGGAGGTCGCAGCAGACCTGGGGGTGCCACTGTTGGTCAATGCGACCAGCGAAGAGGTGGAAGAAATCATGGAAACTTGGGATAGTAAGTCAGCGGAACAGTTGGGTGATGCTGATGTGACTACCTACCGCAACATGTCGTGGATACCTGCGGTGGTGATGCTACCGTTACTGTTCTGGGAGGCGGCCAGTTTCGGTGGGTTAGTGGCAAGGTTACGGAGGTCCAATGCGCTTTAACAATTGGGAGGTCAGACAGCCTTTTGGGGCGTTAGCGCTTCCTGAGGCCAGAGCCCTGGTGCGGAACAAAAAACTGTTGAAAGTGCTGTGGTGGTCGCTTCCCGTGGCAATCCTCGTGTTCCTGGTGGGGGTGTGGTGGACGGGACTTTACTTCTGGTCGGTCTCCAGTGAACGTGCCAGTGAACAGGGGCAATGGAGCAAAGTTGAGTCCTCTTACGCCAAACAGGTGAAGGTGGCAGCGTACTATCCAGAGTCGTGGCTCCCCGAATACAATTTGGGTACTTCACTGGTTGCACAAAGCCAATATGATGCTGGGATCGAGCGCTTAGAGAGTGCATTTGTTGGTGTACCGAAAGCTATTAAGGATGAGTCGGGGCGCATAGAAATGTTCTCCTATGAGTGCTCCGTGCGGATGAACCTGTCGGCAGCCCACGAGATGGTAGGTGACGACTTCGCGGCAGCCGAAGAGGTGGAGGAAGCAGAAACTAGCTACGGGGAAGCCTTGGAGTGGGCGGAACCGTGTCAGGGGGTGGCCAACCCCCCGTTCTCGGCCGAAGAGCAGGAAGACCAGCCCCAAAGTGGCTCTGACGACCAACCCAAAGATGACCCCGAAGACGACTCGGGGGGTGACTCCAAAGATGACCCCCAGCCAGAGCCTGAAGAAGACGACCAGGGTCAACAGCCCAGCGGAACCCACGTGGTGGAACGCTTGCAGGAAAAGATTGACGACCTCCATAATGATCCCGCCGACAACGAACCAGACCCCAACAAACCCGACCAGGGTGAAAACGATGACGATCCTTTTGACAAAGAAACAGAAGAACAAAAAGAGCGCCGCGAAGAGCTGGAGCAGAAAAACCAAGAACAAGACGAACGTTTACGGGAAGAACAGGAAGAACGGCACAGAACACCAGGCCACGGGAAGTGGTAGAGTGCACCAGTTTATCCACCGGGTAATCCACAGCTGTGCACAGAAGCCGTTCCACCAGCGCAAACACTTGTGGACAAAAGAAATAAGCTGAAAAAGGAAACACAGGAAGGTAAACCGGTGGACGAAGTGAACCCCGACAGGGTGCGGGAACTGCTCGAGATAATTGAAAAGAGAGTTCCGGGCCGCAGTGTGGAACTAAGGGTTCCCCCACACGGAGCAGTGCAGATCGTCGCCGGTGGCACTCATCGCAGGGGAACACCACGAGCTGTTATCGAAATGGGTGGAGCAACGTGGGTAGCGCTTGCAGAAGGCACGATGACCTGGGAGCAGGCGGATGAAGCGGGACTTCTGTTGGCTTCAGGAGAGAGAACGGACCTGTCCGCATATCTTCCGCTGTAGCCGGTAAAAACTAGGCAGAGTGGTCAGTTTCATTCCGGTTAGGAGAAATCCCCAAAATGTGGTTGGCACCCCGATTGGCGTAATGCTGAACGGTTGTTAGCACCACTGCTGAAAGAGCGGCGAACGCTAAAGTGCGCGCCAGTTGGACGTTACCGTCATCTTCCGGTGGCTCTTCCCCGGTCACCCGTTTCCAAACTGCGCTGGAAACCTTGGGGCCAATGAAACCCGCAATGCCAACTGCAGCTAAACTTCCGATGCGTGCTGCCAAATTCATTTGTCGTCCTCCCTCGCGGAGCAGAGACTTTATTTACCTGTGTGTACATCCTACGGGATGACCAGCCCAAATCTTGCACTGAGGGTAGTCTTTTCAGGGAGGGGAGCGAAAAATGAAACGAGCTAGAAGCAGGGGCAGAGTGTTGCCTACCGTTGGCGTTGTTGTTGCCGCAGCGCTGGCGGTGGCGGGGTGCGCGGGGGAACCCGTTACCACTTCCTCTGCCGTTGGCTGGTGGAACCAAGACACCGACAGCACCCAGCCGCAGCTAGTGGTGGCGACCATGCCCGGACATGAGTTATCTGCCGAAGTGGTGAAGATTGTGGAAAGTGACCTGGCGGTGGACGTGGTACAGGTCCCTGTTGATGGTATGCAGGCAGAAAGGCTGGTAGAAGCCAGCGCCACAATAGTTGGTGGACCGGTCCCAACCGGCTCGTCCGTGCACCTGCTACTGGGAGTTGGTGAACAGGACGTTCCCGTGCTGCCAGCAGGAAGCAGCCAGTACGCTACAGACGAAGTTTGTCTCTACGCTGACAGCGGCTGGTTCTCCGCCAACAAAAAGCAGGTGCCCACCAAATGGAAAACCATTAAAAAACAGTGGGGACCAGCAATAGCGCAAGATTTTCAGGCGGACCCCACGGCCAACAAGGAGCTGTGGGCTAAGAAAAACGAACTACCCAAACCAAGCAAAAAGACCGATGGAGACTATGTTCCCTTCCAGGTGCTCACCAAAATGGAGGCGACAAATCTGGAGCAGAATGAAACTGGTGACCCACGGTGGCAGCCCGTACCCGGCCTGTGCGTAAAAAAGCCCACCTATCTGGTGCCATTGCCCGCTGAAGTTTCTGAAAGGGAGCAGGGGGAGGCTAGTTCAACTCAGCACGCGGATGCGTTGCTGGAAGCGCTAGCTAAATCAGCTGGTCAGGACTGACCTTACATTCGTTGCCAACCAGCATGGGGGCAATACGTCCTTCATTCCGTAACTGTTCCAACCTGCTGGTCATTTGGCTAGCTATCTGCCAAGGATCAATCGTGTTCAGGTTGATTCCCGTTCCGCCCTCAAAACCGGCCAACGTGGATATACGCCACTTCAGCAGCAGCCGCCAACGCATGGGGACAGGTGAGGAAGGGGCTTGGTAGTACCACTCTTCATTGGTTGGGACCTGGCTGCCGGTGGCTGCATGTGCAGCGTGAACAATGTCGGACACTCCTCGCAGCTGCTCTTCAGTGGCTTCCCACGGGGCGTAGGGCGCCTGCAGGGGCCAAATAGCGACCGTGGGATAGCGGTGACCAAAACCTGCTAGAGCAATCGCATAATCATTCTGCGCAATCAGAAGGTTCCGAGTCACCCCCACTTTCAGTATCTGCTCGTAAATGGTGGGATCTTGGCGTAACCGCTCAGTCTCATTCACCGCCTGAACGGGAAGTTGATCAATCGCCACCAACTGTTTATGTAAATGGTCTATGGATGCTCCCGCTGGTTTCAGCCAGTTCTGAAACGCGACAACAAACTTCACCTGATCGTTCAAACCGTACAGGCTTTCCATAGATTTCACGGTTAAATTCATGTACTGGTAGTGCTCTTCGGGAGACAGGGACCCAGATCCAGCTAGCTGGGAACTGTTGGTAGCTCCCCGAACAAAGTGGCGTCGGGGAACAATGAGGTCGTGGCCGCCCGCGAAGAAACCGGTAGCAATCCGTAATTTCTCCGGGTCCTGCAACTGCGCGAACTCTTCCTCACTGACGCCTCCGGCCAGTAGGCGGGTTTTCACCACACTCATCACATGGTTGTACCCGGCATCCGAGGCCAAATATGCAGCCATCCTCCTGTGTTGAGCTTCGCTGGGAGAGTGCTCGTGGTTCAAATGCCAGTAATTGTAGGAAACTATCTCGAACAGATTCGGAATACGCCGGAACTCTGCGGTAGTGGCAAAAAGTTCCTCAGCTGGCAACCCGGTGAGAGTCTTCGGGTGCTCACCTTCGTAAATGACACGCGAAATTTCTGGTGGGGTATCCAAATACCGGTCCTCACAGAAGACGCAGTAGGAACCGGCCTCCGCTGGGTCCAGGGGGTGGCTCTCAGGGAGGAAGTTAGGTAGGGGGCGCTCGGAACGGCCGGGCACCGTCCAGACTTCCGTCCCAGAAAGTAGGTTTGTCTGTTTTACGGTCCCATCAGCAAGCCGAATGATGGCTTCCTTAGTTTTAGCGTCTCCTGACGTCATAGTCCCAGCCTACCGGGCACACGCACAAACCCCACAAAGGGGATCATGGTGCACCCAAACTCAAGCTGTTCCGCCGGCACCGTTGGGGGCAGAATCCGGAGCCCAACCAACCGCCTGTTCAGATAGAGACTGTAGCAGCCCCAACACTTCGGCGGAACGTTCCGTTGGGACAAATAAATGGTCATGATGGAATCCAGCAATCACGTTACAGGGAATACCCCGACTGGCTATCGTTTGCGTAATCATGGCTGTCAAACCCACCGAAGTTAGTGCTGTGGGGGCGCCGCAGGTAATTTTCGCGAACACGGGCTGCTCCTCCCAGTCGCGGTCTTTAGCTGCCTGCGCGTCCATTATGACGGTTACCCCCTGGTCCTCCTGGATGCTAGCAAAAACGTCCAAGTCTGCGGGAACAGAGTCTAGGGAAACAAAAACGAACTCGCCTGTCACTCGTGGGGATAGTTCAACCAAAGCCTGGTCTAGATTGTCAACAATTTCCATAAAAATATTCTAGGGAAAACATTCACTCGCCGGGTTGCCGTCTCAGAATTAGCGGGGCGTCGGCTGCCTATTCGGCTGGGTCCCCATCGATTGTCCAGTACGCTTTCGCTGGTTTCCCTTCCCCGGCGAACAGCTGGTTGATAGTTACCAATGTGAATCCTCGCTGCAGCAGTCCATCAGCAATGTCAGCCGCTGCTGCCACCGTTTCTTCGTGGATGTCGTGCATCAAGATAATGTCGTCGGGTTCGGCTTCGTGAACCGCCTCGTTCATCAGATGGTCAAGGCCAGGTTTTTTCCAGTCCAAAGTGTCAACGGTCCACAGGATTGTCGGCATGTCTGTGATCTTCAACGATTCTTCATTGTAATCGCCGTAAGGAGGGCGGTGGTTCGTGGCGGCCACCCCGGTAGCTTCCTCGATAAGCTTGTTGGTGTCATTAATTTCCTGTGCGATCCCGTCGGCACTCAACGTCGTCAAAGCTGGGTGGGTGAACGAGTGGTTACCAACCTCGTGCCCCTCGTCCACAGCCCGCTTAACTATTTCCTCATTTCCAGGAATGGATTGGCCGATCACAAAAAACGTTGTAGCCGCGTAATCCCGTTCAGCATAAACATCCAGTACGTCAAGGGTTAGGGGGGATGGGCCATCATCGTAGGTAACCGCGACGCAGGGAACCAGGTCGCAGTCCACATACTCCTTCCCGGAGGGGACAGGTTCGCTACCTGACCACTGCTCGCCGGCCGCCATGGAACGAGAGATTTCTTGTCCGAGGGGATTCAGAAGCTCTTCAGCACGTTCATGGGGGATGACAAGGGTGGCGGATTCCGGAACCACCTCTGGGTCGCTGATCGCTAAGATGGCGACCATATCCCGGTCCACCGTCACGTGAATGTCGCCGCCCTCCGCGAAAGACACATTGGACAAGGAATCTTGCAGTCCATCCAACACTTCCTGGCTTGGCTCTGCCGGTTCGTCACCACTCATTGGTTTTTCAATATCCAATAGGTCGTAAAGGGTGTCGTACAAAACCACAATACCCTCGGAAGTGAACAGGTCTTTACCACGAGAGACTTCGCCACTGTCGGTGTTTGTGTACACAATTTCTGACGTGTCAGATTGGACCTCGTTAACGTTTCCGCGGACAAAACGGAACAGTTCCCCATAGTTGGACCCCGAAGCGAGAACGGAGTCACAGGCAATTGTAAGGACCGTAGACTCCTCTGCCTGCTGAGATAATTCAGGGTCAGACAAAATTTCCTGTCCGGTGGCCGTGGTGGAGCCAGAAACGCATCCCCGTTCCAGCCAGGTTTCATCCTCATCATGCGCTTCGGGGGCGTAGAACTGCTCCGTGTACTCCGCATGCTTCTGGATGTGGCTGTCAACAAGTTCAGCAACGAAAGGGTTAAAGTCCTGCTCGCCAGGCAGGTAATCCCAACGAGCGTTCACCCCAATGCTTGACTCAACCCGTTGGCCGGTCAGACCTGGAACCTCCACGTCGGTTGGGTGAGTGAAGTACTCACCCAGGACGATGGGGGCAGGAGCATTAGCCCCACCTATACCGTTGGATCCGCAAGCTGAAACAGTTAAGGCAATAACGGAGCCAACTGCTAACAGGGATAAAGCCTTTCGATTCTTTAGGGACAGGGACACGTTTTCTCCTGGTATTTGTAGGTCTTCTTTAAGAATAGCTACTTTTCAAGGCAGGCGGCGGCTCAAGTGTGGGATGTTACAACCCACCGGTCGTTGCTAAGTCAGATGAGATCCATTTTGTCGGGGTGGCTGCCGCTGCGCCCGTCTTCACCCTTGTCCAATGCGAAAATGCGTTGCATTTCTTCCTCACTCAACGTGAAGTCAAAAATGTTAAAGTTCTCTTCCTGCCTACTTAGGGTGGAGGCTTTGGGGAAAACGATGTCGCCTCTCTGGATTCCCCAACGCAAAGCTACCTGGCTGACTGTTTTATTGTGTGCTTCCGCAATACCAAGAAGCACGGGGTCATCCAAAACCGCTCCTCGAGCTAGCGGGGACCACGCTTCCGTGAGCATACCGTGCGAGTCGTCGTAGTCGTGAACTGAAACGTTAGCGAAATAGGGGTGGGATTCAACTTGGTTCACGGTTGGTTTGTGGCGCGCCGTTTCCAGGACCTTATCCACATGGTCCGGCTGGAAGTTGGATAGCCCAATTGCCCGAGCCTGCCCAGAGTCCAAAAACTCTTCCAACACGGCCCAAGTACGCCCAAAATCACCGTCGTAATACATGGGCAGAGGCCAGTGAATAAGGAACAGGTCAACGTAGTCTGTTTGCAGGTCAACCAGAGTCTGCGCAAAAGCGGCCCGAGCATCCGCAGGTTCGTGTTTGTTGTTGTTTAGTTTGCTGGTGAGGAAGAACTGGTCGCGCCCCAACCCGGAAGCGACCCACGCCCGACCCACGTCAGGCTCATTACGGTACATTTGGGCGGTGTCAAGATGACGATAACCCACCGAAATGGCGCTTTCTACTATTTCTTGCGCATCCTGCGACACCTTAAAAGTGCCAAAACCAAGCTGGGGGATCTCGACGCCCGTGCTGGTCACTAGGCTCGGTACGTTAGACATTTATGCCACCTCCGTTTTCTTCATAACGAACTTATCTTCTCTTCCCCACCCTACTGTGGCAGGGCTCGGTCAGGCCGGGGGTGCGGAGAACTGTGCCTGATAAAGCCGAGCGTAAGCTCCTTCATGTTCCAATAGCTCCGAGTGTGTGCCCTGCTCAACCACGTCACCGTCTTCCATCACCAAAATAACGTCCGCATCACGGATAGTGGACAGGCGGTGGGCAATCACAAAAGCAGTACGGCCTTGCCGCAACTGATCCATGGCCTGCTGTACCAGAACCTCCGTTCGCGTATCCACGGAGGACGTGGCCTCGTCCAGAATGAGCATTTGCGGGTCCGCAATGAATGCACGAGCAATGGTCAGTAACTGCCTCTCGCCAACGGAAAGGGTGTCCCCATCGTCACTGATCTGGGTTTCGTAACCTTCTGGAAGTTGACGGATCAGCCTGTCCACCATTGTCTCTCGAGCAGCCTGGTGCACCTCTTCAGTGGTGGCACCCACCTTCCCAAAAGCAATGTTCTCAGCGATGGTGCCGTCGAAAAGCCAAGTGTCTTGCAGGACCATGCCGAAGTGGTGGCGCAACACATCCTTGTTGATTTCGCGGATGTCTACCCCATCAAGCAGAATTGCGCCAGAATCGACCTCATAAAAACGCATCAACAGGTTCACCAGCGTAGTTTTCCCAGCACCTGTGGGGCCAATAATCGCCACCATCTGGCCAGGAGCAACTTTCATCGACAGGTTTCGAATGACAGGTTTACCGGGAACGTAAGAAAACTCGACGTCACGGAACTCCACCTCACCCTTACCCGTGGGGATCACGTCACCCGTGTCAGGAGACATTTCGGGGGCATCCAAGAACTCAAAAACTCGTTCCGCGGATGCTAAACCAGACTGGAGCAAGTTCGCTATTGAGGCTAACTGACCTACCGGTTGGGTGAACTGGCGAGAATACTGGATGAAGGCCTGCACTGCGCCTATTGTGAGGGTCCCCGAGGTGACCATTACGGCCCCACCTACCGCGACCACCACGTAAGAAAGGTTCGACACCAGGGCCATCACCGGGTTCACCAAGGAAGAAATGAACTGTGCCTTGAAAGAGGCTCGGTAAAGCTTCTGGTTCTCCTCACTGAACTCGTCTTCATACTTGTTTTGGAGGTTGAACAGAGTCACTACCTCGTGTCCCGTAATAGTTTCTTCCACAATGTCACTTACCGTTCCAGTGGTTTTCCACTGCTTCCGGAAATGTGGCTGAGCCCGCTTCATCAATACCCCCGCCAAAATGGCGCCCAATGGGATGACGACCAGCGATATTAATGTCAGTTTCCAAGACATCGTGAACATCATTACCGCAATACCAACAACCATGAACACGGATGAAACCATTTGCGTAATGGTCTGCTGCATTGTTTGAGTTACGTTATCAACATCGTTGGTGACCCGCGAAAGTATGTCTCCCCGACTGTGCTGGTCCAAGTAGGAAAGCGGCAGGTGGTTAATTTTTTCTTCAATGGACTGGCGCAGCTGCCACCCCGTCCGTTGCACGACGATGCGAGCAATTTGCGCGCCAGCCCAACCCAGGATGGCGGCACCCAGATAAAGAGCCAACACGGTTAGAAGCACGTGGGATAGCGCCGTCATATCGATACCGTGACCGGGGTGAATATCCATGGGCGTAAGCATGTCGGCGGTCCGAGTTTCCCCCCGGCTGCGCAGCATTTCAATGACCTGTTGCTTAGTCATGTCCGCAGGCATCTGTTTCGAAATGAAACCGGCAAACACCAGGTTCGTGGCATCACCCAAAATGCGGGGAGTCACAACCCCCAAGATCACAGACCCTGCGGTTAAAGTGAAGATGGCAATTAGTGCTACACGGAAAGAGGACAGAAGTCGGAGCATCCGACGCAGAGTGCCACGAAAATCTGCAGCCTTCTCTCCCATACCGCGTCCGTGCCCGTGTCCACCTCCCGATCCTGGCCCGTGGCTCATCGGCTTTCCTCCTGCGTTAGTTGTGAATCTACAATCTGCCGGTAAGTTTCAGACGTTTCCAGCAGCTCCCGGTGGGTTCCGCTGGCGCAGATTCGCCCGTCCTCATCAAGCACAAGAATATTATCCGCATTCCGGATGGTGGCGACGCGTTGAGCCACTATCAGCACGGCCGCATCCCCTACTGTTTCGCGGAGCGACCCACGGATGGCGGCATCCGTGGCGTAGTCCAAGGCACTGAAAGAGTCATCGAAAACGTACAGGTCCGCATCCCGATAGAAAGCCCGGGCCATCGTTAACCGTTGCCTTTGTCCCCCGGAGAAGTTACTCCCGCCCGCTTCCACTTGCTGGTCCATCCCATCATCAAGGGCAGAGACAAAATCCCATGCAGCAGCAGCCTTCAAAGCTTGCTCCACCCGAGTTTTCTGCTCGGACGTTGGGTGAGCTTCCCCAGAAACGCTGGAAGCAACCGTGCCGGAAAACAGGTAGGCAGTTTGGGGAACAAAACCAATCCGAGAACGTAGGGAAGCGGGATCCAGTTCGGCAATGTTGGTGCCATTTACTTCCACCGAACCCGCGGTTGGATCCAAAAGACGAGGAAGCAGGTTAGCTAGCGTTGACTTCCCGGCACCCGTGGAACCAATGAGTGCGGTCGTGGTGCCCGGTCGAAACTTGACAGTAACGTCTTGCAACACGGGCTCTTCCGCACCGGGATACTGCACGGTTACATGGTTGAGGTTGAAAGTCAGGGGCCCTGAAGGCAGCGGGGACTGGGCATCGCCAGCTGCGGATCGGGTGGCTGGCTGGATTGATGGCACCGCGTCCAACACTTCATAAACCCGCCTGGAAGTGACAGCAGCGCGCGGCAGCATAAAGAAAAGCATGGAAGCCATCATGGTGGCCATGAAAATCATGGCCAGATAAGAAATAAAGGCCAGCAGAGCCCCAATCTGCATCTCCCCGGACTCAATGAGTTTCCCCCCAAACCAGACCACCCCAACGGAAGCGGAAGAGAAAACTAGCTGCAGGAAAGGAAAAATGAAGGCAAAAACTGCTCCAATTTTTAGGGCAACATCACGCAAAGCGTTGTTAGCGCTCGTGTAACGCTCATCAAAATCGTCTTGACGCACGAAAGCCCGAATGACCCGAATCCCGGAGAGCTCCTCTCGGAGCACCGTGTTCATCCGATCCAACCGTTCCTGTTGGGACCTGAACAGGGGGCTAAGAAAAACAAACGATATCCCCACCGTCACCCCAATTATAGGTATCACCACCAGAAGCAGGCCCGACAGTTTCATGTTCATCCGCAGAGCCATAACGGCCCCACCTATTGCCATGATGGGGGCGGAAATCATGAAGTTCATGATCATCAACGAAACCATCTGTATCTGCTGGACGTCGTTCGTTGCTCGCGTTATCAGAGAGGGAGCCCCAAAGTTATTCACTTCCCGCAAAGAGAAGGACTGAACTTGGTCAAAAACGGACCTGCGCAAATATTGGCCAATGCCCATCGCCAGTGAAGCGGCTAGATACACCGCGAAACCCGTAGCCAGCCCTTGCAGCGCGGCAACTGCCAGCATGGCGCCACCTAAACGCCACACCTCGCCGACGTCACCTGGGACAACCCCCTGGTCGATGATTGCCGCGTTTAGGTCGGGCAGGGTCAAAGCGCTCATCGTGGCAACCAGCTGCAGGCCAATGACAGCTAAAAGCCTGCCAAAATGCTGTTTCAGATACGGCCAGGTAACTCTCCAGAGCATGAACGCCTTTCCTAGTGTGTGCTCCCTTTAGCCTAGTGCCTGTAACTCCGTTTGGGCAGGCTGGTTTTTCGCCCTCAGCGATGATCGCGGCGGGAATGTTTCGTCCACTCCGGTCCCCGCAATTTCTCCAGTTGGCGACGCTCTTTCTTAGTGGGACGCCCCGCACCTGGATCCCGACGCGGAACCGACCCGAAATGGCGGGGGCGGGGTGGAGAATGGTCCACGTAGCACTCCCGCGCCAAGGGTGCCCCTAAACGTTTCGGAGGGAGGGAAACAATCTCCAAGACCCTGTCAAAACCGTGCACTCGGATACGCACGGTTTGGCCGGGACGGACAGAGAATGAAGCCTTCACTGGCTGGTTCTCCACCCGCACGTGGCCAGCCCGCACAGCGGAGGCCGCCAGCGACCGGGACCGAAACTGCCGGACGTTGTAAAGCCAGACGTCTATCCGCATCGCTTTACTTATACACTGGGAGGCCGGAAAAATAGGAGGACAAGGCCTGACTGAGTAGGTAGGTGTCCCGCACGTGGCTCACTTCCCGCGTCGAGTGCATGGCCAAAAGGGGGACCCCAACGTCAGCGGTTGTCACTCCCAGGTCAGTGGCCAAGGCCGGCCCAATGGTAGAACCAGAGCGGAGAGAACTGTGAGTTACGTAGGTTTGGGTGGGCACACCCGCCTGCTGGCACAGTCCCCGCCACAGGGCAGCTCCCTGAGCGTTGCTAACGTAACGTTGGTCAGCATCAACTTTCAGCATGGGCCCATCCCCCAACATCGGCCTGACCTGCGGGTCCAGCTTGTCAGGATAGTTAGGGTGCACACCGTGACCTGCATCTGCGGACAGTAGGCTAGTTTCGCTCATTAGCTGTGCCAGAACCTCGGTCGGGTCAACTGTGTTAGAGGGGCTGGCAGCGCTTGCGGTTTGTGCTGTAACAGTTCGACGCAGTACGTCGCTGAGCATGTTTCCCCGGGCGCCCGTGCTTGAGGCAGACCCGACTTCCTCGTGGTCAAAGAAGGCTACTACCGGCACAAAGTTTGTGGTGGTTTCTGAATTGAGGAGGGCGTGGAGAGCAGCGTACGTGGAGGAAAGGTTGTCTTGCCGGCCGGCCGCCAAGAATTCGTTGTTCACACCGAAAAAGCCGGGCTGTTGCGCTGGAACTAGGAACAGTTCCCACGCCAGTAGGTCGGCAGAAGGTGTCAGGCCCGCCTGTTCTGCCAAATAGGGCAGCAAGGAAGGTGCCGGGCGGTTGGTCGACCCCGTGTTGCCGATGCCCCACAGAGGTTGCAAGTGCTGCTGGGGGTCAAGGACGAGCCCCTTGGTGTTTACACCCGCATCCAAGTGCGGAGCAAGTGAGGGAATGAGAGCCAGGGGTGGGGTGGACACCAAATGTTCTGCGCCCTTACTGTCTACAAGTTTCCCTGCCACCACCAGCTCGCGATCAAGCCAGGTGGCGTTTAACGCGCCCCCATAGACTTCTACTAGAAGCTGATTCCAACCGTCTGCTGTGGTCCGGGTGGGAACCGGTTTGAGTTTCAGTGCGGGCGAGTCCGTGTGGGCGGCAACAATTCGAAACGGTGCTGGCTGGCCCCCCGTTTTCCACGCAATGACAGCCCCTTCGTGGTGCAGGTAGTAGGAGCCCGCCTGCGTGGGCCAAGGACGGTTGGGGCTGATTTGACTGAACCCGGCAGCCTGCAGTTTAACCGCGATGTTTGCGGCGGCGTGGTACGCGGTGGGGGAGGAAGCAATGAAGTCTGCGTAAGACTTTGAGTATTTTCTGGTTTGCTCGTTCGGGATGTTAGTGGATGTCATACTTTATAACGATAGACGTTTGTTTCCCGGGTTTCGAACCCGCAGCGGAGGTAAAGCCTGTTGGCCGCTTCCCTTGAGGGCCTGGAGGTCAGGTCCACATTTTTGATTTCTAGCTCTCTGGCTTGGGCGATGGCTGCCTCGACCAGTGCCTGTCCGGCTCCCTGTCCGCGGGCAGCCGCATCAACTACCACGTCCTCAATCCAGGCTTTCTTTCCCGTCGGGATTGAAAACGTGACCATTGTGAGCAGCCCGAGTATTTTGGCGGTGTCTTTGTCCCTGAAAGCAAAAAGGTAGGTGCCTGGCTGATTTAGATACTGGTCTATCTGTTCCTGATTCATGGGGGTTGCGGAAGACGATAGTTGCGGGATGAGGAGGGCGAACGCTTCTTCCACTTCCGGGCTGGCTTGTTTGATGATTTCGACGGTCACTGTGTTTCCTTCGTTGGGGTGGTCACGGGGTGAACTGCTTCCTTCCAGGGTAGAGGATAAGGATGCTTTCAGCCGCTTAATCAGGGCATGTTTGGCGAGGGACGGGAGCACTAGCCCAGATTGAGTCCCTTCGACTCAAGTTTAGCTGTTCGAGCTTGCGCAGTGCGGACGGTTTTGCTAAAGTTGAGTCTGTGCGGCTCAAGGTTGGGGATGATCCTCAAAGAGCTGGTTAGTTTTTAGTTTTGCAAAAGACCGTTGGAAAGAAAAGTGAGGAACAGTAATGGCTAAAGCAGTTGGAATTGACTTAGGTACCACTAACTCTGCCCTAGCAGTGCTAGAGGGTGGCGAACCGTCAATAGTTGTAAACGCTGAGGGAATGCGGACCACGCCCTCAGTTGTGGCATTTTCAAAAAATGATGAAGTGTTGGTTGGGGAAATTGCGAAAAGGCAGGCCGTGACCAACGTTGATCGCACCATTTCATCCGTGAAGAGGGAAATGGGTACAGACTGGACCAAAGAAATTGACGACAAGAAGTACACGGCGCAAGAGATCTCTGCGCGGATCCTGGGCAAGCTGAAGCACGACGCAGAAACCTATCTGGGAGACGAGGTTACCGACGCGGTTATTACAGTCCCCGCTTACTTCAATGATGCTGAACGTCAAGCAACGAAAGATGCTGGCCAAATTGCGGGCCTGAACGTTCTGCGCATCATTAACGAGCCAACGGCAGCAGCTCTGGCTTACGGCCTAGACAAAGGTAAAGAAGAAGAACTGATCTTGGTCTTTGACCTGGGTGGGGGAACGTTTGATGTTTCCCTACTGGAAGTCGCCAAAGATGATGACGGCTTTTCCACCATTCAGGTGCGAGCCACTTCCGGTGATAACCGCTTGGGTGGAGACGACTGGGACCAGAGAATAGTTGACTGGCTGATCCAGCAGGTCAAAAGCAAGACCGGCGTAGACCTGGGTAAAGATCCCGTTGCGCTGCAAAGGCTGAATGAGGCGGCAGAACAGGCTAAGCGGGAGCTTTCAAGTGCCACTACCGCCAATATCTCGTTGCAGTACCTATCCATGTCAGAGGCCGGGCCCATCCACTTGGATGAGCAGCTCACCAGAGCAAAGTTCGAAGACATGACGAAGGACCTGCTGGAAAGGACAGAGAAGCCCTTCAAGGACGTTATCCGCGAAGCTGGTGTCTCGGTCTCCGACATTGACCATGTTGTGCTTGTTGGTGGTTCCACCAGGATGCCGGCAGTCAACGAACTTGTCGTGAGCCTGACCGGTGGGAAAGAACCTACCCGGACAGTGAACCCTGATGAAGTGGTAGCTGTGGGTGCTGCACTGCAGGCGGGAGTTATGCAGGGTGACCGCTCCGACGTCCTACTGATCGACGTGACACCTCTGTCGCTCGGAATCGAAACCAAGGGCGGCGTGATGGCTAAACTTATCGAACGCAACACGGCTATCCCCACGCGGGCAACCGAAGTGTTCTCCACAGCCGAAGACGGACAGCCTTCCGTGCTTATTCAGGTTTTCCAAGGTGAAAGAGAGTTCACCAAGGACAACAAGCCACTGGGTACATTCGAGCTGACCGGGATTGCCCCCGCACCACGGGGAGTACCGCAGATTGAGGTGTCCTTCGACATTGACGCAAACGGTATAGTTCACGTTTCTGCGAAAGATCGTGGAACAAACCAAGAGCAGTCCATGACGATCACCGGCGGATCTGCCCTACCGAAGGAAGACATTGAGCGGATGGTCCGCGAAGCGGAAGAGCACGCCAGTGAAGACAAGGCGCGCCGCGAAGAGCTAGAGACCAGGAACGTTGCGGAACAAACAGTGTACTCACTAGAGAAGATGCTGAAAGAAAATGATGAAAAAGTTTCTTCAGACACCAAAGACACCGTCCAAAAAGCCATTGACGAAGTGAAGGCAGCGCTGGAAGGCGAAGATGCTGACGCAGTCAAGAAGGCGCTGGACCACTTGAACGAAGTGGGCATGAAGATAGGTGAAGAGGTTTACCAGGCTGAACAGCAAGCTCAGGAAGAGGAGCTACCCAGCCAGGAAGACGTCAACGCTGAAGAAGAAGTAATCGACGCAGAGATCGTTGAAGAAGAGGAATAACTCGAAAACGATGAGCCCGCAGACACGAGGGTGACACGAAAAGGGAAGGGGTCGCGGATGCGGCCCCTTCCTGTTTCATGGGGGCACTATCGTGGTAGCAGGGGGAAACGGAAAGCTAGGAATATGAGCGAAGAAGAAATCGAAATAGACGACGTGGAAAACCTGGATGAACCGCAAACGGAACAGGAAGACGCGGTCATTGTTGAAGAAGAAACGCCAGACAAAGAAATAGCGCAGCTGCAAGATGAGCTGGCCCGTGCTCGGGCAGACGTTTACAACGTTCAGCAGGAGTATGGCAACTATGTCCGCAGAACCAAGGCGGAAGGTAAACAGCGACGTGAAGAGGGCAACCAGGAAGTTATAGAGCTGCTTCTGCCGACCCTGGATGACATTGAAGCGGCTCGCGCAGCGGGGGATCTAGTGGAAGGTCCTTTCGCTTCAATAGCAGACAAGTTGGAGGACGCTTTGGCGACCAACTACGGCTACACCCGCTTTGGTGCAGCAGGTGACGCCTTCGACCCCGAGCTTCACGACGCTTTGATGGCCCACACCAATCCGGAAGTAACCGAGACGGTCATAAGCCAAGTGCTGCAATCGGGAGTAAAGTTGGGTGACCAGGTTTTACGTCCCGCTAAAGTGATAGTTGATAACCCCGAATAGTAAGGAAGGAGTGTTCTGATGGGAGAACAAGATTGGCTCGATCAGGATTTCTACTCAGTTCTTGGGGTGAAGAAAGATGCGAACGACAAAGAGATCCGGAAGGCTTACAGAAAGCTCGCACGCAAGTGGCATCCTGATCAAAATCAAGGTGACAAAGAAGCGGAAGCTAAGTTCAAACAGATAGGTGAAGCCTACGGAGTTCTGTCTGACAAAGAGCAGCGTGAGCGTTATGACGCGATCCGAGCAATGGCTGCGGGCGGCCCCCGTTTCACGGCAGGCGGTCCAGACGGCGGAGGATTTGAAGACATGTTTGGCGGCATGTTTGGCGGCGACCCGCGCGTTCAATACCAGACCCGCGGTGGTGGACCCGGCTTCGCCGGAGGTGGCGGCGGATTCGAAGACATCCTGTCCTCACTTTTCTCTGGTGGTGGGGGTGGTGGCGGGTTCGGCGGACCACCCCAACCCCAAAAAGGGGCCGACCTAACCACGGCAACAACCATCACATTCAAGCAGGCTTACCAGGGTGAAACACTCCAGTTCAACCTGGATGGGAAAACCATGAAAGTGCGCATCCCAGCCGGAGTGAAAGATGGACAGAAAATTCGCCTGAAAGGGAAAGGACAGCCGGGGATGGCCGGTGGCCCAGCTGGCGACCTGGTAGTTAACGTTAGTGTACGGAAGCATCCCGTTTTCACTTTGGATGGAACCAACCTGCGGGTGAAAATTCCCGTTAGCTACCCGGAAGCAGTTTTAGGTGCAGCGGTTGATGTGCCACTACCTGACGGGACCACAGTGGGGGTGAAAGTTCCAGCCGGGTCATCATCCGGGCAGGTTCTTCGACTTCGTGGACGCGGGCTCCAAAAAGGTAAAAACAAGGGGGACGTGCTGGCTGAACTGCAGGTTGTCACCCCGGATCAGAAAGATCTGGAGAAGCTGGGTGAAACGGCCGCAGAAGACGTCAAACAGACCGTGGAAAAACTCAAAGAGCAGATGCAGGGGTGGGATCCACGCGAAGAACTAATGGAGGAGGCAAAACGATGACACCCTCCTCACCTCAGCCGCAGTACACCGTATCCGTAGCTGCAGCTCTGGCGGGGATGCACGCCCAAACGCTCCGGCAATACGACAGGCTGGGGCTGGTGACGCCCTCACGAACAAAAGGGAAGGGGCGACGGTACAGCAGCAGCGATGTTGAGCGGCTGCGGGAAGTTCGGATTCTGACCCAAGAGCGTGGTGTAAACCTCGCCGGGGTGCAGCTGGCCTTAGAATTACGGAACAGAATCGAAGAGCTTGAAGAAGACGTAGAGAAACTTCACGAATCCCTACGACAAGCCGCTCACCCGACAGTTCGGGTATTTACAGCCGACTCTGAAGGGAAAGTGCGGGCCACCCCACCCAGGCCAAGCAGGCAGGGGGAAGGGGAACAAGGACTGGTGCGCCACCTAGGTCTGTGGGGGCACTTGGCTGGGCTCCACTCGGTTGGGGCGCTTCAAGGAAAGATCTTGGAAGCTGGTTCGCAGGCAGGGAAGTAGGAAGAAGAGGAAACAAGTGCTCGACAAGTTCAAGCGTAAAACCGGGCCACCGCGAAAGCTGGGCCCGCTCAGCCCACGCTCCAGGGCAGCCATCGCTCTTGGTGTGGCAGCTCGGACTGTCTCCAAATCGCTTGGACGCGGGGCAGGTGGCATGGTGGGCGGCCGGGTAGCTATGCGTATCGACCCGGACATCCTCGCCGAACTCACCGAAGGTAGGCGAGTCATCCTTGTGACCGGAACGAACGGAAAATCTACCACCACCCGGATGCTGGTTTCAGCTTTGAAACGATCCGGACCAGTTGTCGCCAACCTGGGTGGGGACAATATGGAAAGCGGTGTGATCACCGCACTGATGTCTGACCTGAACGCACCCGTTGCCGTGTTGGAAGTTGACGAACTTAACCTGCCTGTTGTTGCGGCTGCAACAAAGCCGGAGATGATCGTCCTAACGAACCTCAGCGCGGACCAGTTGGACCGGGTTGGGGATGTGGCCCATGTGGAGAACCAGTTACGTCGAGCCGTAAACATGAGCACCCAGGCAACAGTTGTTGCTAACTCTGAGGACCCGCTAGTGGTTTCCGCCGCCTGGGATGCGCGGAAAGTGATCTGGGTGGCGGCAGGAACCACCAAAGGTCAAGAAGTTTTGCCGTTCCCTCGCACGGGGTCAATGGTGCGTCCCGGTCCACCCTGGTCAGTGGAGGGGTCAGCGCTGTATGAGCAGCCGGAAGCACTTTGGTGGTTTGAAACCCACCGAAAAGGCATGACCCTGCACGGACCAGAAGGGGTGGAACAAAAAGTACGGCTGAAACTGCCGGGAGTAGCAAACCAAGGCAACGCTGCCTTGGCGATCGTAGCTGCCGTGACAATGGGAGCCCAACTGAAACGGGCGGCTGGAGCCGTCAAGAAAGTCACCGGGGTCTCAGGTAGATACCAGACCTACGACTATAAGGGACGTTTGGCTCGCCTCCTGTTAGCGAAGAACCCAGCCGGTTGGCAGCATTCATTACGTATGATCCCCCAGGATGTGGACCAGGTGGTGGTCTCCGTCAATGCTGAACGTGGGGACGGGCGAGATCTGTCTTGGCTGTGGGAGGTTGATTTCCATAAGTTGGTCACTCCCAGACCTAGAAAAGTTATTGTTTCCGGCCGTAGAGCAGCAGATGTGGCAGTTCGTTTAAGTTACGCGGGTGTGGATGCTGAAATAGTGGACGACCCCCTGGAAGCAGTGCTGGCCTGTGAGCCGGGTGAAGTGGAAGTCCTGGCAAACTACACGGCTTTTCAGGAACTGAGGAAGGAGCTGGGTGGCGGTGGCAAGTGACTCGCAGGTCCGGATTGGCCTAATTTACCCGGAAGTTTTTGGGGTCAATGGAGACAACGGCAACGCTATTGTCCTCAAAGAAAGGCTGGTGCGACGTAACATCGACGCAGAAATTGTTCGCGTCGACTTAGATACGAAGGTTCCTTCCAGTCTAGATATTTACCTACTGGGGGGCACAGAGCACGTAGGGCAGGTAATCGGTGCGGAAAAGCTGCGGAAACAAAAGGGTTTCCGCAAGGCGATCCGCAAGGGGGTACCCGTCCTCGCAGTGGGCGCGGCCATGCAGATCATGGGACAGTTCTATCCGGACGCCAAGGGGCGCCACCTGGACGGTTTGCACCTGCTGGATGTGGTTACCGTTCTGGGGGAGCAGCGTTCAATAGGTGAGGTCGTGGCTGAACCAATCATCCCCGGTCTGCTGGAACCCCTCACCGGTTTCGAGAACCACCTGGGGCAAACCAGTTTGGGGCCGGACGCTTCCCCACTCGCGACCGTCATTGAAGGGGAAGGGAACGGCTCGGGGGAAAATCCCCCGTGGGAAGGCGCCGTTCAGGGAAGTATTGTGGGTACCTACCTTCACGGTCCAGTTTTAGCGCGGAACCCAGAGCTAGCAGACTACCTGCTGGCACAGGCCACAGAACAGAAACTGCCGCCCCTGCAGATAGCGGGGCTGCAACGGTTGCGTGAAGAGCGTTTAGCGGGGAAAAACCCCCAGAATGGATGATCACCATGAGTCAAGACGACAACAGCCGGCCATGGCCAGTTTATGGACAGCCCGGCAGCTCCCCTAATCCTTACGGTCCTCCAGGAGGGCAACCTTCCGGTGGCGTTCCTGAGCAGGTTCCTGCTAGCTCACCGTGGGGCAGCGGCTATCCCGGCTACCCAGACCAGCAACCCCCACCTGGACAGCAGCCCCCAACGGGGGGAATGCCTTACCCCGGTGCTGGCTACCCACAGCCTGGCATGCCGCATGGTACGCCACCAGGGCGAACGGGACCCATAGTTACCATAGTTTTGGGGGCGGTCACCATGCTTGTTATTGCGCCGGTGGTTGCTTTTTTCGTGATGATGGCGGCCGTCCCGGTGGACGATATTTTAGACGGCTCTGTGATCGTCTACGACGGGGACTCTGTGTCCATTGGTGAAGAGGGCAGACTCACGTTGTTTCCTGACTCATTAGGGGTCTCTTGTGATCTGATAGGGCAGGACGGCAAGGTCACACCCATGCAGGAGGATCCTTACACCAACCACTTGGAGGCCAGAGGCTTAGAGCCAGGTATCTACCAGGTGGACTGTGAAGGTCTGTCCCCGGAGGAGGAGATGCTGAACATGGATTTTGACGACCTTTTCAGTGTGGGCATGAAAGGGCTGGTGGTGGGTACGGTCCTTGGCGTAGGGGGATTGGTCGCCCTCATTGTTGGCATCGTGTGGTTGGTGAAACGAAACAAGCAGCGGAAGGCATTCTTTCCCCCTGTGGTAGGAAACTTCTACGGCTAGCCTGTGACCTAGCCGCGGGAGAGCTCCTTGCGGGACCGGTCCATCAGCCGACCGATCATGGGTGTCAAGACCAGGCGCATAGCTAACGGCAGTTTCCCTCCCGGTACTACGATGCTGTTTGACCGAGACATGTAGGAGTCATGGATCATTGATAGCAGGTAGGGGAAGTCAATACCTGTTGGGTCGGAGAAGCGGATGACGGTCAAAGACTCGTCAGCCGTAGGGATTTCTTTCGCGATGAACGGGTTAGATGTGTCCACAACCGGTACCCGCTGAAAGTTGATGTGGGTGCGGCTGAACTGCGGTGTCACGTAGTACACGTAGTCGTGCATGCGTCGCAAAATGGTGTCGGTGATAGCTTCGGTGCTGTAGCCGCGCTCTTCCCGGTCGCGATGCAGTTTTTGTATCCACTCTAAATTGATGATGGGTACCACCCCAATGCGCAGGTCAGCGTACTGTCCCACGTCGACCGTGTCCGTTTTGACGGCCCCGTGCAACCCTTCGTACATCAGCAGGTCTGATCCTTCCGGAATGTCATGTTCGGGGGTGAAAGTTCCTGGCGGCTGGCCATAAAATTCGGCCTCTTCCGCATCATGAATGTAGTCTCGGATCCGGCCCGTACCATCTTGACCGTACTGGCGAAAAAGTTCTTCCAGGTCTTCAAAGTTGTTTGCTTCAGGCCCAAAATGGCTCAGGTTGAAGTTACCTGCCGCTTCAGCCTCTGCCAACGCCTGTTTCATGCCCGCCCGGTCGTACTTGTGGAAGGAGTCCCCGTGGACGATGGCGGCGTCGATCTGTTCCCTGCGGAAGATCTGCATAAACGTATTGGTCACGGTCGTGGTCCCAGCCCCGGAAGACCCGGTGACCGCAATGACTGGATGTTTCGTTGACATTAGAATCGTCCCCTTAAAACTAGAATGTGTGCTGCGAGGAAAGTGTTTGTGGTTCCTATTCCAGAAGCATGGTGCGCGTACTGAAAAGTGGGTAGTCCTTTTCCCTGTCTGTACCTTCTTCATACTCTTTGAAGAAGCGGCTGATCAGGTCAACTTCGGTGGGTGAACCAAAGAAGAGGGCTGACTTTGAGTTCAGCTGTTCTGGAACTACAGAAATGGCCGGTTCGGTTCCCGTTGTGGCAGCACCACCCGCCTGCTCGGCTAGAAAGGCGAGTGGTGCTGCGTAAAATACGGTTTCTGGGACCCATTTCGATGTTGCTGGCGCCAGGAAAAGGCCCCCGCAAACGAAAATCCTGTAAGCGTTCGTTAGGGTGGTTGGGCTCCAGTGCAGCGTGAAATCTTTGCCCCGCGGTCCCTCTTCCCCTTGAACGCAGGTGTCCACATAGCGGCGTACCGGGGCCGGCCAATGCCGGGCACCAGTCGAATCAACCGCGTATTGAGTTCCCCCATCGTTCATTTTGGCGTCAGGGTCGGAGAGGCCGAACGTCCCCAAATCAACGTCTAACGCGAACTCTTGGACCCCTGAGCCGGTAGTGACCAGAATGATGCTTTGGGGGCCAAAAGAAACCAGGATTGAAGCGCATTGGGCTGTTCCTGGCTGCAGGAAATCGTCGTCGGTAACCGGCCCAGGAGCACTTTTTCTGGGCAGAACCGAATAGAGGGATCCAATGGCTTGGTTGTTCTCCAACTGTCCTACGCCGTCGACCAGTTTGGCGGCCACCACGTATTTTCCGTTAGCCGACAAACTAATTGGTTCATCTAATCCCTGCACTGCGATTCCAGCTAGTTCCTCGGCTGTTTCAGCACGGCTGATCAGTGCCTGCAGAGCCTTAGCTTTCAGAGTTTGGTTGATTTGGCCCGGTGTTAGAGGACTTTGTCCCGGTTCCTTGTCGAACAGGAGGGACCCGCGGGCAAGTACGGTGGTGGTGGGTTTCAGTGAAGTGACTATGGCGCTGAGAACCTGAGCTAATTCGCGGTTGCTGGCGCTCAGGTCCAGCAGGTACTGTCCAAACGTTCTTCCCAACATGGGTGGTGTCCCTTCCTTTCTGCGCGGGGGTAGCTACAGCAGCTGTTCGCGCCACCCTGGGTAGAGTGAGTCGGCATCCTGGGGGAAAGATTCGAAAGCACGCGCGAATTCCCGGTGTGTTTTCGCCCATTCGACGGGGTCCGCCCCAGCTTCCCACCCTTCGTGTGCTTGCCGGAGAGACGTGGCACCAGCGGTGGCACCGTCCACGTGACCGTACACCCCTCCGCCCGCCGTGTTGATCACGTTCGCGTGCCCTAAGTTTTCGAAGAATCCGGGTAGGCGTAGTGCGTTCATGCCCCCCGAGACGATGGGGGCTGTGGGACGCATACCATACCACTCCTGGTGGTAAACGGGACCTTGGAATGAGTCCCTTTCAATCATGTAGGCTGCGTCTCTGTCGTCCGCCGCGCCCTCCATTTTTCCGTACCCCATCGTTCCCACGTGTATGCCGGAGGCTCCCTGCAGTCGGGACATTTTTGCTAGCACAAAAGAGGTGTATCCCCTTTTGGAGCTGGGGGAGGTAATGGCGCCATGTCCGGCCCGGTGGAAGTGCAGGAACTGTTCTGGGAAGTGGCGACGTGCAGTCGTCACTGCTTGCGGACCGCCGACGTAACCGTCAATCAGGAAGGCTACTTTGTCAGCGTCGGGGCCGAATTGTGACAGGATGTACTCACCGCGGGCGATAGTTTCCCGATAGTCATCGGCCGTAATGTTGGCACTGAAAAGTTTAGCTTCCCCAGTTTCATCCATGGCGCGTTTCATCGCGTCATAAACGAGGGGAATAGTTTCCTTCATGGGGGCAAACGTTTGGTTCCCCTGAGGTTCATCGTTTTTGATGAAGTCTCCGCCCAACCAGAACTCGTAGGCTGCATCCGCGAACGGTTTGGGACGCAAACCCAGCTTTGGTTTGATGATGGTGCCAGCAATGTAGCCACCGTCGTTGACGGGGCGACCGAGGATGCGCCACAGGTCCGTAATGTCCTTGGCGGGACCGTCGAATTGCTCAATGGCTTTGCGGGGGAAGTAGAAATCGAACAGTTTCGCATTTTCAATGTCGCTCATCCCCTGGTTGTTTCCTACCGCCAAGGTAAGGAACGATACGAGCATCATGCGTCCGTCGATCATGTTGCGGTCGAACAGTTCCAAGGGGAAGGCGATACGCATTTCTTGTTTATCTTCGTCTATTTGGTAGACGAGGGCGTCCACGCCGCGTGTGAAATCGTCGGTAGTGGAGGTTTCCACGTTCGTTCCGGTGGATGATTCGGCGGCGAAATGTGCCGCTGCTTCCAGGTAACCAAGCCCTGGTGCGGGCGTCATGTGGTAGGCAGCCAGAATGTGGTTGCCGTTTGCGATCAGTTCCTCTTCGGAGAGGGATAGGTCTGCGTAGCGTGCTGATTGGTCCATTGGTGGACTCCTTCGTGTTTCGGGTAGCCGGAACCGCTCCGGCTACTGTTACCGCATGTTTTGCTATCTGCTGATCCCGTGGGGATGGTGGGACCGCAAGTTGGTTTAGGACACTACCGGAAAACTGTATCCCGTGTGGGATGTATGAAAAAGTGGCCGAATAGTGGACGGTTATGGTTGCAGTTTGTCGTGCAGGAACGCCCACGCTAACGATTGCATGTAGGCCCGCTGTTTGCTGTCGGCAGCACCGCCGTGCCCGCCTTCCACGTTCTCGTAGTACAGCACCTCTTTCCCGTGTTCTTGCGCCAGGTAGCCGAAGGTGCGCGCATGGGCGGGGTGGACCCGGTCGTCCTTAGTGGAGGTGGTGAGCAGCAGTGGGGGATACTCGTTTTGTGCGCGAAACTGGTGGAGGGGACTGAAGGTCAGCAACTCTTGCCAATCTTCCGTATTTTCGGGATCCCCGTATTCTGCGATCCAGGAGTGTCCGGCTAGCAGCGTGTGGTATCGGCCCATGTCTAGCAGGGGAACCTGACAAACCACAGCACCGAAGAGTTGGGGGTAATGGGTGTACATGTTTCCGACCAGTAGTCCCCCGTTGGAGCCACCTTGAATCCCCAGTTCTGTCGGTGTTGTGACACCTCGTTCCAGCAGGTCTTGCGCAACCGCAGCAAAATCTTCGTACGCTCGGTGGCGGTTTCCTTTAAGCGCGCTTTGATGCCAGTCCGGACCGTACTCTCCTCCGCCGCGAATGTTTGCCACGACGTAGGTGCCACCCTTTTCCAGCCAGCATTTACCCACCACCGGTGCGTAGCTTGGCAGCAGACTGACATTGAACCCCCCGTAACCGTAGAGCAGTGTGGGGCCCGGCGTCTTCCGGTTTGGTCCGACCTGGAAGTAGGGGATTCTAGTTCCATCTTTGGAGGTAGCAAAATGTTGCTCCACCGTCAGTCCCTCCGTGGAGAACAGGGCTGGGGCTTGTCGTACCAGGGACCACTCGCCGCCTTGCACCAGCCAGAGGGACTGTGGCTGTAGGTACCCGCTAGAAACTACCCAAAGGTCATCGTTTTCAGCTGGTGCCACCGCCCAGGCGGAAAGGGTGAGGGGGGCTGAACCTTCAGATACCTGGTCTTCATTGGGGAACTCCAGTTCGTCCTTATTCCAAGCTCGTTGCGACGCCTGCGATCTGGCCTGTGGAGGTGTCAGGGTGAAGACCCTCGTGATTACGTCGCGGATGGTGGTGACTACAACGCGGTTGGCGGTGGTGGCCAGGTCCACCATCACTTCGTTGGCGGTGGGTACAAAAAGTTCCCAAACCTGGTCGTCGTTGGAGGAGATGCCGGTTGCTGTTAGTGGGAAAGCAAGGATGCTTCCGGCCTTGCGGGTGACGTTCCCGCGCTGCCACTCATCCCGCAACCACAGCAAGACCCACTCATTCCACACTGTAACTTCCGCAGACTCGGGCACATCTAAAGGAAGGGGAGAACCGTCCAGCAGCTCCTGCCCGGAACCTCCCGGTAGCCAGTAGGTGGTGGAAGAATAAAAGTCTTTTTGCACAGAAATCAGGGAGTGCTTGCCGCTGCGATCCGTGGTGCTCCCAGCCCAAACCCCCATGTCTGTCTCGCTTCCGGCAAGGATGATGGGTGCCTGAACGAGAGGTTGGCCCCTTTTCAGTAACCGGGCTTGCAGGGGGTAACCGGAAGCGGAAGTCTCCTGATCAGGTCCCGCCTGGGTGAGCCAGCAATGGTCGAAGTCCACCCACCGCAAGGAACCCTTGGCGCGGGGACGATAAAACCCGTCCGAAACCCACGAAAGTGTTTCCAAATCAAATTCTCGAGTTTCGGTGGCGTCGGTGCCCCCGGCAGACAGCGTGATCAGAGCTCGGTCGCCCTGCGGGTACCGCACTTGGGCGCCCCGCCAAACCCAAGATTCGCCCTCCTTGAGCGCAAGTTCATCCAAATCAACCAGTGTTTCCCAAGCATCTTCACCAGCCAGGTAGCTCTTAAAACTTTGTCGGCGCCACAACCCGCGCGGATGGGTAGCGTCAGTCCAGAAATTGTAGGCGTATCCGTTCCGGTACGTTGCCAGGGGAATGCGGTCCGGACTGTCCAAAATGGTCAGAATCTCACTTTCCAACACTTCCCGACTGGACCCAAAAGCGTCCCGGGACTCCAAGTTCTGTTGGTGAACCCAAGCTAACGCTTCCTCCCCTTCCACCTGGTCCAGAAAAGCGGGGGCTAACCTTGTGTGCGGGTGCGGTACATCATTTGGGGTCATGGCTGGCAGCTTCCCACGCAAGCACCCGTTATGCAACGCCCCTGTCTTAAGCCAGCACCCCAAGCTAAGCTAGGTGGAGGATCCGGGCCACCCGTATGCGAAGGAGAATCTGATGAGTCCCAACCTGACCAACCGCGCACAAGAAGCTGTCAGTTCTGCCGTGCAAATGGCGACCGCAGCCGGCAACCCTCAGGTGGAGCCGCTCCACCTGCTGGAAGCCCTGCTGGAACAGCCGGAAGGTATTGCTATTTCCCTGCTGGCTGCCGCTGGGGTGCAACGCAGCCAAGTTGGGGCTCAGGTGCGTACCGCGCTGGTTGCGTTACCCGCTTCCAGTGGCTCCTCGGTCGGGCAAGCCCAAAACTCGCGCGCGTTCCTCAACATCATCACGGACGCCCAAAAACGTGCCGAAGCGCAGGGGGACGCTTACGTTTCCACGGAACACCTTCTGATAGCACTGGCGGCTTCGGATAGTGAAGCCGGAAAAATTTTGCGTGGTGACGGGGCCACCGCGGAAGAGTTAGAAAACCAGTTACGCCAACTCCGCCCCGAACCAATCACTACTCCGGACCCCGAAGGCACATTCGAAGCACTCAAAAAATACGGGCGTGACCTCACCGCCATGGCACAGGAAGGGAAACTGGACCCCGTCATTGGCCGGGATGGGGAGATCCGCCGCGTCGTGCAAGTCCTGTCCCGCCGCACCAAGAACAACCCCGTCCTCATCGGTGAACCCGGAGTTGGGAAAACCGCGGTGGTGGAAGGGCTGGCTCAACGGATGGTTGAAGGTGACGTCCCAGAATCGTTGAAAGACAAAACACTCATCAGTTTGGACCTGGGCGCCATGGTGGCGGGAGCCAAATATCGGGGCGAATTCGAGGAACGCCTAAAAGCTGTCCTCGACGAAATTAAAAACTCTGACGGACAAATCGTGACGTTCATCGACGAAATGCACACGGTGGTGGGTGCCGGCGCTTCCGAAGGTTCCATGGATGCCGGAAACATGCTGAAACCCATGCTGGCCCGCGGTGAACTACGCATGGTGGGTGCTACCACCCTCGACGAATTCCGGGAAAACATTGAAAAAGATCCCGCCCTCGAACGACGTTTCCAACAGGTTTACGTAGGGGAACCATCCGTGGAAGACACGGTCGCTATCCTGCGCGGCATTGCCCCCAAATACGAAGCCCACCACAAAGTCACCATCTCTGACGGTGCGCTAGTCGCCGCAGCTGAACTCTCCGACCGGTACATCACCGGACGCCAACTGCCAGACAAAGCGATCGACCTCATAGACGAAGCCGCATCCCGCCTCCGCATGGAACTCGACTCTTCCCCCCTGGAGATAGACGAACTGCGCCGCGCCGTTGACCGCCTCAAAATGGAAGAGTCCTACCTGACCGAATCTGACCCCAACGGCGAGGACGAAGCAACCCAGGACCGGCTGTTCAAACTCCGTGAAGACGTGGCCAACAAATCCGAAGAACTCAACGCCCTGATTGGCCGATGGGAAAGCGAAAAAGCTGGGCGGAACAGGGTGGGCGACCTGCGCGCAGAACTTGACGAGCTACGCACCGCCTTCGACCTGGCAATGCGAGACGGACGTTGGGAAGAGGCCGGAAAAATCCAAAACGGCGACATTCCCCGGGTGGAAGCAGAAATCGCCGAAGCTGAACTGGCTGAAATAGACGAAGCACAAGCCGAACACGAACCCATGATCGCCGACAAAGTTGGCACCCAAGAAATTGCTGAAGTCATCGAATCGTGGACAGGCATACCCACAGGAAGGCTCCTGCAGGGAGAAACCGAAAAACTGTTAGAAATGGAACGGTGGATCGGCAAGCGACTAATCGGCCAGAAAGACGCGGTGCAAGCTGTAGCGGACGCGGTACGGCGCTCCCGTGCCGGCGTATCCGACCCGAACCGGCCCACCGGGTCCTTCATGTTCCTCGGCCCTACCGGAGTCGGCAAAACCGAACTAGCCAAATCCTTAGCTGAATTCCTCTTCGACGACGAACGGGCCATGGTCCGCATCGACATGAGCGAATACTCAGAAAAACACTCAGTTGCCCGACTGGTGGGTGCCCCACCCGGATACGTCGGCTACGAAGAAGGCGGACAACTAACAGAAGCAGTCCGCCGGCGCCCCTACTCCGTCGTCCTCCTAGACGAGGTCGAAAAAGGGCACCCCGAGATTTTCAACATCCTACTGCAGGTCCTAGATGATGGGCGCCTAACCGACGGACAAGGCCGCACAGTGGACTTCAGGAACACCATCCTCATCCTCACCTCCAACCTCGGTTCCCACTACCTGATCGATCAGGAACTCTCCGAAGAAGGTAAACACGACGCAGTAATGAGAGAGGTGCGCCAAGCCTTCAAACCAGAGTTCCTGAACCGTCTGGACGAAATAGTCATCTTCCGTCCCCTGGACCGCCACGAACTAGGTGAAATAGTGACACTGCAACTTGACCACATGTCCGAACGCTTGCGGTCACGACGCATCACGCTCACCATTGATGAGGCTGCTCGAGACTGGGTGACTGAACACGGTTACGACCCGGCATACGGGGCCCGCCCTCTGCGCAGGTTGGTGCAAAAAGAGATTGGTGACCGGCTGGCAGTGCTCCTCCTTGGAGGTGAGGTCAGCGACGGACAAACGGTGCTGGTTGAGGTCAGCGATGACAGAGGAACGCTGGTCGTCAAACCTGGGCCGATCGATGACCTGCCGGGGGCAGGCGCTGAAGATTAGTTCCTTGACTGAGCCATACCCGGTACCCTTCGCGCATGCGGTGGCGGCTGTTGACTCCCGCGGGGCCAGCCTGTGGGAACAGGGGGACGTGTGGAAAGTGTTTCCCCTGGCTTCCGTAACCAAAATATTGACTGCGGTGGGAACGTTGCGGGCCGTTCAGGCGGGGGCTGTCACAGTCAGTTCACCGGTGGGAACTTCCCCGAAAGCGGACCCCTACACCGTTGCCCACCTGCTGTCGCACTCCTCCGGGCTGGCGGTGGAAGGGGATGGCACTAACTTCCGTGCCAGGCCGGGCGAGAGGCGGATTTACACCAACCAGGGTTTTGATGTACTTGGCACCTACCTGGTGGAAACGTTGGACATGCCACTGACGCGCTGGATGGACGAATCGGTTTACCAGCCCCTGGGGTTACGTTCCACAGTGATCCCCAAGTCACCGGCACGTTCGGGCTTTGGTAACGCTGTAGACCTGACGGTTCTCGTAGAAGAACTGTTGGTGCCGGAACTGCTGGACTCACGCTTACACGCCGCCCTCAGCCAAACAGTTCTACCTGGATTGCGGGGAATACTGCCCGGCTACGGCATGCAGGCCAGCAACGATTGGGGTCTGGGGGTGGAAGTGCGTGGAAGGAAGGATCCCCACTGGACACCGCCAACGCTGTCCCCAAAAACGTTTGGGCATTTTGGCATGTCTGGATCATTCTTGTGGGTGGACCCAACCAGAGAAATGGGAGCAGTGTTCTTAGGTGAAGAACCGTTTGGTCAGTGGCATAAAGACAACTGGCCCGCCCTCACCCAACATATTCTGGATGCTACCGGCCGCTAAGAATGGGCCTTTCAGGCTATTTGCACAATGACAGGAACATGGTCGGATGCGCCTTTGCCTTTGCGTTCATCGCGGTCAATTTGGGCGCTTTCCACCCTCTGTGCCAACGCGGGTGAAGCGTAAATGAAGTCGATCCGCATCCCCTCATTTTTGGGGAAACGGAGCTGCTGATAGTCCCAGTAGGTGTAGTTATCCACCAGGGGGCGGGTTACTTCCTGAAAACCTGTCGCTTCTAAATCCACCAAAGCTTGCCGTTCAGCGGGGGAGGTGTGGGTTTTCCCCACAAAAAACTCTGGATCCCACACGTCCGTGTCCAGGGGGGCCACATTCCAGTCGCCCACCAGAGCCGTTTGGCGTTGGGGGTCTGCCGCTAGTAGTTCAGCCGAATAGTTAGCTAAGGCCGCCAGCCACTCCAGCTTGTAGTGGTAGTGCGGGTGGTCCAGTTCCCTCCCGTTGGGTACATACAAGCTCCAGACCGTCACGTTGGTACCAGTTGGGTCCTCCACCGTGACGCCCAAGGCGCGTGGCTCCACCATCTCTTTTTCTGCCCACTCGGGTTGGCCGGGGAAACTGGTCAACACGTCAACGATGGGTAGTCGAGAAATGACAGCCACACCGTTCCACTGATTCACCCCGTGGGAGCGCACCTGGTAGCCAGCCTGCTCAAAAACCTCCACGGGGAACTGGTCGTCGCGTACTTTGGTTTCCTGCAGCGCTAGGACGTCAATGTTTTCCCGTTCTAAAAAGGCGAGGGCCCGGTCTTGGCGGGCCCTGATCGAGTTAATGTTCCACGTAGCAAGTCTCATGGTTCCAGCATATCTGCATCGGGGGAGACCGTCATTTGTGGGGTGGGCGGGACTACAATGGGGACGACGCGCAGGCCTTAGTCAACGAATGGGTGAGGACGGAAAGTGGCAGCATCAGAAGAACAGAAGCCGCCCCGCAGGGGGGTTGGACCGTGGGTAGGAGAAATGCCGGAGGGCGACCATTGGGACCTGGAACTGCTGGAGGAGGGCGACTACCGCAACGTGGAGGATCACTACCGGTATTGGACCAGGGAAGCCATCGCCAGGGATATTGCAAGCAAGTCTTTGGGGTATGAGGTCGCGATCGAAAACTTGGGCCATGATTTTAATATTGGTTCCATGGTGCGAACCGCGAACGCTTTAGGGGCCACGAAAGTCCACATTGTGGGCAGAAGGAGGTGGAACCGGAGGGGAGCGATGGTAACCGACCGCTACCTGGACGTTGTCCACCACCCCACGGTAGATGAGTTTTTGCGGGACATTGGTCCCCGGGGGTTACAGGTGGTGGGGATAGACAACCTACCCGGTAGTGAACCTTTGGAAAACGAAGTTCTCCCGCGTAACGCCGTGTTGGTTTTCGGGGAGGAAGGCGCGGGATTGAGCGAAAATATGCAGGAAGCGTGCGACCGCATTCTGCACATCAGCCAGTATGGGTCCACACGCTCTTTGAACGTGGGGCACGCTGGTGCGATAGCCATGTGGTCGTGGGTGCGTCAGTGGGGACCTTTGGCACCCCCAGGCGACTTTGAGTGAACATTGGCGTGAATGCCATACAAAAAAGTGTGTGTGGTGTGGGACAATTGAAGGGTAGCCAAACCGCAGCTATGCAACTTTGCATGCTTTTACTATTGAGGAGGCCCCTGTGGCAATAGCAACACCAGAAGAATATCGGGAAATGTTGAAGCGGGCGTTGGACCAGAAGTTCGCCTACCCAGCGGTCAATGTCACTTCTTCGCAGACATTGACGGCAGCCTTGCAGGGCTTCGCTGAAGCAGAGTCAGACGGAATTATTCAGGTGTCCGTGGGGGGCGCCGAATACTGGTCCGGGTCCACCGTTAAAGATCGGGTGGCTGGATCTTTAGCCATGGCGGCTTACGCGCGGGAAGTGGCGAAAAACTATCCTGTGAAAATTGCTTTGCACACAGACCACTGTGCTAAAGAGAATCTGGACTCCTGGGTTATTCCACTGTTGGAATACGAAGCGGAGCAGGTCAAGGCCGGTCAAGACCCAGCCTTCCAGTCCCACATGTGGGACGGCAGCGCGGTGCCGTTGGGGGAGAACCTGGAGATTGCCCAGAAGCTGATAGAAATGTCCAAGGCTGCTAACACGATCCTCGAAGTGGAAATCGGGGTTGTTGGCGGGGAAGAGGACGGCATAGTTGGTTCTTTCGATGAGAAGCTCTACACCACGGTGGAGGACGGTATGAAAACCGCTGAAGCCCTTGGCGTTGGTGGCGACGATATTTACATGACAGCACTAACTTTCGGGAACGTGCACGGTGTCTACAAGCCAGGTTTCGTTCAACTACGCCCAGAACTGCTGGGTGAGATCCAGGAAGCCGTTGGTGCCGCTTACGGTGTGGGGAACCGTCCCTTCTACCTGGTGATGCACGGCGGATCTGGTTCCAGTGAAGAAGAGATCGCCACAGCCGTCAACAACGGTGTGATCAAAATGAACATCGACACGGACACGCAGTACGCTTTCACCCGGCCAGTTGCCAACTTCATGTTTGAGAACTATGACAAGGTGCTCAAGGTTGACGGTGGTTTGGGGGAGAAGAAGTCCTACGACCCACGCTCTTGGGGCAAGGAAGCGGAAGCAGGTATGGCTGCCCGCGTCGTTGAAGCAGCTCAAGACTTGGGTAGTGCTGGGACCAAGATGGCCTAATATCCCAGGCAGAAATTTAAGGAAAGGGGCGCATAACAGTTCGGCTGCTGCGCCCCTTTCCCTAAGAGTATCCACTTGGCTAAGGAAGGAGCTAGGAAGATGCGAGAAAACATGCCACCGGAAAACGTGTGGTCAACAGTTGAGGGAATGGTTGTGGCAGGTTCCTTGGATCCGTATGCCCTGGCAAAGTTCTTTCAAGACCAGTCGGTTGTGGCCCAAATGGATTGGTATGAGGCCAGTCCTGGACTGGTTGGGCTGAAGGTGGTGACCGATGGTACCCACGTGGGTAGGCTCACCCCGAAGGCACAAACCTTGAAGGTGGGTGAAACCATCGCCGACCTGGCAAAACGCATAGCTGAGAAGTTTGGTGCTGAGGTTCTTTTGGGCGACACCAACGCCGACAGTTTCCAGGGGGAACCGCCCGCAGTGGAGAACCTCATAGAGGAAGAACCCTCCGAACAAGATCCCCTACGTCTGGTGGAGATCAGTTCCACCCCCGCTTCAGCGGTACCACTTTTGGCAGCGTTTGAAGGGGTAGATATTGCCCAGCTAGACCTGCTTGATGGCAACAAGGTGCTCCTAACCCAAATACCTGCCGGTAGGTCCGGGTGGGTGCTGGGTGAACTTCCACTGGTTGCGCTAACTATGCGGGGAGAAGAGTTCCAAGCGTCCCTGTTGGAAGAAGGTGACCCGGAAGAGTCAACAAACTACAACTGGGGTATGGAAGAGCTGGTGGTGCTGGGCGGTAGGGGCTGGGAAAACCAGGACGCTCCAGACGAAGTTCGCCACCTGGTGGACGGCTATCAGGATATGGAACGGATTGTCAGTCAACTTGGTCAGGGAAGCGTCAGCAAAGCATTGGCTGCGACAAAGGAGCGGGGACCACAGGCGGTAACAGATTTGGTGTCTGCACTAGCATTACCCACTGACGTAGCCCAGTTTCTTTTGGGGCGGATCACAGTGGAACAGGTAGCGGGCGCGAAAGTGCACTATGCTCGCGGTGTTTCCAACGCGATTGGGCGAAGCGTGGACATCCTAATTGAAGACCGCCAACACCAGTCGAAATACTGGCAAGCGTACACAAAGCTGGTGACCACGAAACCGTGGCTGGTACCGCTCGTGGCTAGCGCTGAATCCTTGGTGGGTCTGCTGCTAATTGGGGCTTCCCGAGCGAAGAACGGTAAACGTTCCGGACTGCGCAAACTAGGGACCCTAGCGGGGGTTGCACTGCTAGTGGATTCAATTGGCGAAGTAACACTCGCCAAGTACACCCGCTGGCGCGAGCAGAGAAACCAGTCCCTCGAAGAGGGATAGCTTCCGTCCTAGAGGGCTGTGGGTTCCACCTTCCACACTTCGTTAGCGTAGTCCCGTATCGTCCGGTCGGAGGAGAAGCGGCCGGATTCGCAGATGTTCACCCAACACATGCGGGCCCACTCCAACTGGTTACCGTAATCTTCTGCCATCTGGTCCCGGGTGCTCCGGTAGTCAGCGAAGTCCCCCAGCAGGTAGTAGGTGTCAGCATCCTCCCAAGAGGAGCCGTCCAGCAGCGAATGGTACAGATCCTGGAAATCGCCGTTGCCACCATCCCGCAAAGTGCCGTCCACAAACGAGTCAAGAACCCGCCTCAGGCCAGGAACCGTTTCATACTGTTCCCGGGGGTTATACGTCCTGCGCAGTTCGGGTAGCTCTTCCTCTTTCGCTCCGAAAATGTAAGCGTTGGCGTCGCCAACTGCCTCCAGGATCTCCACATTTGCCCCATCCAAAGTTCCAAGGGTGAGGGCGCCGTTCATCATGAACTTCATGTTTCCAGTCCCCGACGCTTCCTTCCCAGCCGTGGAGATCTGCTCGGAAATATCGGTTGCCGGAATTATGTATTCGGCCGGGGAAACATTGTAGTTTTCCACGAAAACCACTTTCAACACGCCCTCCATAGCAGGGTCAGAGTTGACGATCCGGCCGACCTCATTTATTAGTTTGATGATGGCTTTCGCCCGGCGATACCCGGGAGCAGCTTTCGCCCCAAAGATGAACACACGTGGCTCCACCCGCAGGTTCGGATCATCCTTCAAGCGGTAGTACAGGTCCAGAATGTACATGGCGTTGAGTAGTTGCCGCTTGTATTCGTGAAGACGTTTGATCTGCACATCGTAAATTGCGTCTACCGGAATGTCGTCACCCTGCCGATTTTTCAACCACTGTGCGAAGCGCTCCTTGTTGCTGCGCTTCACCTGCATCAGTTCCCCCATTAACTGTTCGTCGTCAACCTTGGGTAGCAAAGTGCGTAACTCGTCCAGTTCTGTAACCCAACTGTCTGAACCCAGCTCCCTGGTGAGTAGATCGGCAAGCTTCGGGTTAGTGTGGTTCAACCACCGTCTCTGGGTCACACCGTTAGTCTTATTGTTGAACTTTTCCGGCCAGAGTTTGTACCAGTCGTACAGTGTTTCCTTCTTCAGAATCTCAGTGTGTAAAGCAGCTACACCGTTCACAGAAAAGGAGGCGTAAACAGCGATCCAGGCCATGTGGACGCGCCCGTCCGAGACGGGAGCTAGATAGTTAATGGTCTGCTCGTCTACACCCCGGGCCCGCAAATCAGCCCGGAACCTGCGGTCAATCTCCTCAACAATTTCCAAGATGCGGGGAAACAGTTTCTGGAAAATGGAGACCTCCCAAGTTTCCAGAGCTTCAGCCAACACGGTGTGATTGGTGTAAGCGAAAGTTTCTTGAACAACCTTCCAGGCCTCTTCCCAACCTAAACCTTCACCGTCCATCAGTAGACGCATCAACTCCGGAATAGCCAGGACAGGGTGGGTGTCATTGAGCTGGATCGAGTTGTACTCACCGAACTTCGTGAAGTCCTCACCATGGATTTGCTTGTAGCTTTCCAAAATGGTTTGCAAAGAAGCTGAAACGAAGAAGTATTGCTGCCGGACCCGCAAAACTTTACCTTCGTAGGTTGTGTCATTTGGGTACAGCACCCGGCACAGGTCCGCCACCCGCTCTTGTTCCGCTACCGCATCCAAGAAACGTTGCGAATTGAATGCATCGTAGTTGAACTCCTCCAACGGCTCAGATTTCCACAACCGCAGCGTGTTCACATTGTTCGTGTTGTAGCCGGTGATGGGCATGTCGTAGGGGACGGCGTTCACCAGCATGTCGGCGAACTGAACGAGCTTGGCCTGCTCTTCACGGCGAATCACGAATGGGTATCCGTCCTCCATCCAAGGGTCGGGATGCTCATTTTGGAAACCCTTGTCAATACTCTGCTTGAAAAGTCCATAGCGGTAAAGAATGCCGTAACCGGTGACAGGTAAGTCCATGGTGGCGCACGAGTCCAGGAAACAGGCGGCTAAACGGCCTAATCCCCCATTACCCAAAGCAGCGTCATGCTCAGTTTCCAAAACGTCGGACAGGTTCTGCCCGAAACTTTCCGTAGCCTTTTTAGCCTCGTCCAACAGGTCCATGTTGACCAGGTTGTTCAGCAGTGCCCGCCCCTCCAGGAACTCTGCAGAAAAGTAGTGTTCCTGCCTGCCCTGCTGGTAGATGCGGGTTGTAGCGTCCCAGTTGTCTGCCAGCTCATCCACCACCAGGTTGGACAGTCCCGTCCAAAAGTCGTGTGCTGAAGAGTTCTCTGCGGAACGCCCTGATGCGGCCCGGACGAATCCGCCCAAAGCGGTGGAAAAGTCTGTCGACATGGTTCCCTTCCCTCATGTTTGTTCTAACCCATTTCAACCGAGAAACAGAAAGATAGCAAATGTTGGCCCCCATCCGCAGGGTTGAACAACA
>CAYFPY010000007.1:0-5722 GCA_964345125.1 uncultured Actinomyces sp. | reverse complement strand
GTGGGCTCCCGCCGTTTTCGTTTTTTGCACCCTTTGGGTTGGGCAGAATGAGAGCCACCTAGGAGAATCGAACTCCTGACCTACTGTTTACAAGACAGTCGCTCTGCCAGCTGAGCTAAGGTGGCGCGAGACCAAGCTTCGCACTTGTAGCTTGGAATCGTCAAAAAATGTTACCGAAGTGTGACTAGTTTACCTGCGAAAGCAGAGACTCGTAGGCTTCTGCCCCCGTCTCTCCCTCCAATGTTAGTTGCTTATCTTTGTAGACAAACTCAGGGGTTGCCAGCTGGGTGCGTCCCTCGACTTCGCGGGCATCCCAGTGCTGGCGGGACACACTCAGGTAGGTTCGTCCGGAAGCTGGGCTTATCCGTTCCACCAGTTCGTCCGATATTCCCGCTTGGCGAGCCACCTCCTGTACGGCCTCCAAGGAACGTGCCTCATCCTCCAACACGGAAGTGTCCTGAGTTCCTAAGGCAGACAGGAAGAATTCCTCTACTGCCTGGTGGTAGTCCAAGAACTGGTCGGGAGACTCCTGAGCGACCAGGAGGGCTCCGGACGTGGCGACCTCATTGAAAGCGGGTGCGGATGTGGGAACCGGCGATAGGGCCAGCGTGTACTTGCCCTCCAATGCCCCATCAACCAGGTTCGGCGCTAGAGCCTGGCTGGCCTGTGCGCAGGCTGGGCAAGAATAAGAAAAGTAGAACGTCAGGTCATCGTCAGAAGGTTCAGTCGCCATGATTCCCTCCTGGGAGATCATTATTGGCTGTCCATCTTCGAAAGACTCAGGCAAAGAATCTGGACCCGTGTCGGCAGCGGGCTTATTGATTACCAAAAACACTACAGAGATCAGGATCGCAAAAACTATAATGCCAACCAAAGCTATCAGGACATTACGCATCTTCGCGTCCTGTTTCTGCTGGGCAGCACGCATGTCGGCCGCCTTCTGTCTAATCTGATTGTTAGGAGATTGTTTCGCCATTCCGCCCTCTGCTATTTACCTTTATCTATGTTTTATCTACGTTTCCTAAAAGCCTAGTGGGACCCGGCCCAATAGCGCTGCAAACCAAATCCTACCCGCATTGATCGTGAGGAGGGCAGAAGTAGGGCGAACAACATAGAGGCAAACGCGCTTATTTGGACAACAATGATGGGAGGGCGGAACTCGACAAACACGTCAGAAAGGTAGCTGGCCGCGGTGGGTGTAGGAACATTCGTTGCCCAGTTTACCCAGTGTAAAAGTTCATCCAAACTGGCTGGGACCCCCGCAACGAAAGACAGTAGCCAAACCAGGCCCACAAAAACAATGAACCCAAAAATTAGTGCAGGAAGGAAATAGATGGTGCCCACGAAAACGTCCCAAGGCGAGTAAACCAAAGTGGCCAGTTTCGACGAGTAAAGGTGACGCAGCTTCACCCGGCCCAACAATTGCCCAAACCAGAGGATCGTGTAACCAGTAAAAATCAGTTCAGGCAGAGCTGTTCCTGATATAAATGCCACACCGGCTAACACGAGTAGGAGCAGAAGCCACTTGAAAAACTTGGTCACTGGGTTCTGCCTACGCGGCACGTAAATTTTAGGCGCTGCCAACCTAGCCGGTTCAGGCTCGAGGGCTGCCCAAACAGACTCACCCGAGGTGTCCGCCCAAACAGGTTCTTGTGGGGCAGCTTTCTGTGGCGTAGGTTCTTGTGGTGCAGGTTCGGGCAGCGGGGGAGGCAGAGTACGTGTCGGCTCAACCTGACCCGGCACAAAAACGTCTGTCGCATCGCCATCGGCAAAATTATGTAATGAAGTAAGAAGAGTTTCAGGTTTACTTCTGTGAGCAACATCTGGGTGCAGCGCCGACCTGAACGCGTTTACCAACTGTGGGGGCAACCCATCGGTATCAGCCTGCCCCGCCGCCACAGCCCGAATTGTGGCGTCAGGCTGCTGAGAGCCGAAAGGCGGGCGCCCCGTTAAGGAACTAAGTAGCAGGGCAGCCCACGCGAACCAATCCCCCCTCTGCAAGTCCAAAATCGTGGCGTCCACACGCCCCAACAACTCGGGAGCCATGAAACCAGCCGTGCCGGTGCGCGCATCGACCGCGGTCAACGCTGAACCAACCTGGTGAGCTATCCCAAAGTCAATGATGCGCGGGCCATCTGCAGTCAAAATGATGTTGGCTGGCTTCAGGTCACGGTGAGCCACACCAGCCAGATGAACAGCAACGAGGATCTTCAAAAGCTCTTCAGCGAGCGTGGCGGAATCGCTCACCGTCAGAGGGGACTTGGCTGTCACGTCCCTTAGGGTCGTGCCCTCCACCAGTTCGCTAACTATGAAGGGTTGCGATGCGTCAGCCTCCACGTCAATTATTTTCGCTACCCCCGGCGAATCAATTCGGTTCACAAGCCGAACCTCAGCCAGCAGGTCTTGGCGTGCCTGCTCATCTTCGGACACCGCGGCAACAAGAAGTTTCAGGGCATACCTGTTACCGCCGGCATCTTCGGCCTCCCACACTGTAGAAGAACCTCCCCTACCGATTTCTCGGACAAGGTGATAGCCGCCAAGTGTATGTCCTGACATTATTTGCTTGCTCACGATAGGTTCAATTCTATGTGCTACTTGAAGCAAAATCAGTTGGTGCAAGAATTCGCGGGGTGCCAATCGGAAGACTGCTGTTAGCCGTTGCCGTACGCGTGTTAGCATTTAGCGCGAGACCCAGCAAAGCGGGACAAACTCTTCGGACGTGAAAAACACTTCACGGCGAACACTTCAAGGCGATCTGCCCGGCAACAGTGCGGCCGGTGGGAGAGACACATGGCAAGCGTAACGTTTCAGGATGCTACCAGGACCTATCCCGGGACCAGCCGACCGGCTGTGAAGGACTTGAACCTGGTAGTTGAAGACGGGGAGTTCCTTGTACTAGTGGGTCCTTCTGGGTGTGGAAAGTCAACAACCTTACGAATGTTGGCAGGGTTGGAGCAACTGAACTCAGGCAGAGTCTACGTGGCAGGCCGCGATGTGACTGACGTTCCTCCGCAAGAACGAGACATCGCGATGGTGTTTCAAAACTATGCTCTATACCCCCACATGACTGTTCGCGAGAACATGGGTTTCGCCTTGAAAATAGCGGGCGAACCAAAGCAGGAAATTCGTCGGCGCGTAGACGAAGCGGCACACACCCTTGATTTGGTCGACTATTTGGATAGGAAACCCAAGGCCTTGTCTGGGGGCCAGCGGCAACGAGTTGCGATGGGACGAGCTATCGTGCGTAAACCGCAGGTGTTCCTGATGGACGAACCGCTGTCCAACTTGGATGCCAAACTGCGGGTGCAAACCCGCGCGCAGATCGCAGCCTTGCAGCGGGAGCTGGGCGTCACCATGGTCTACGTAACGCACGACCAGACGGAAGCAATGACTATGGGCGACCGGATAGCAGTCATGAATGAGGGCGTAGTCCAGCAAGTTGGGTCTCCCCGCGAGATTTATGACCATCCGTTGAACAGTTTTGTTGCAGGATTCATCGGATCTCCAGCAATGAACATGGCGCCTTTCCGGGTGGTTGGTAACGCCGCGAGCTTGGGGGATGCAACGGTCACGCTCCCTGAATCAGTGAGAGAAGTGGCGGCTGCACAGGGACTTGACCAGGTTTTGGTGGGGGTTCGACCGGAGAAGCTGCAAGTCGTTGAGTCAGGTGAGGGGGAGGCTCACACGCCGGTGGAAGGTTTGGTGTTCCAGATGGTGGTGGAACTTGTGGAGCAGCTGGGGGCTGACTCCTACATCTACGGATACCTGGCAGGGGTGGGCACCCAGGATGGCCTGGTCGAAACGGGGAGGGTGCAGGTGGTTGCACGGATCCCGGGACACATGACGGTTAGCGTGGGTGACAGCGTAACCTTGCAGGCGGAGGAGTCGCAGTTGCACTACTTTTCAGTGGAAACGGGACTGCGGCTGTCTTAGTGCAGGCGCCAGTCAATGGGGTCCGCTCCCTGCTCTTGCAGCAGTTCGTTAGTGCGGGTGAACGGTTTCGAGCCGTGAAAGCCTCGGTGTGCAGACAGTGGGGAAGGATGTGCGGACACGACCGTGGGGGTGTCACCCAAGTGTTGAGCGGCTTTCTGGGCGTCGCGGCCCCAGAGGATAGCTACCAGCGGTTTCTCACGTTTCGCTAGCGCAACCAGGGCTTGTTCGGTCACTTTTTCCCACCCTATTCCCCGGTGCGATCCGGCTTTGCCAGGTTGGACGGTCAGCACCCGATTCAATAGGAGAACCCCCTGTTTGGACCAGGGGGTCAGGTCGCCCGTTGTTGGCGGAGGATGCCCCGTGTCTAGGTAAAGCTCTTCATAAATGTTACGCAGAGACCGTGGGAGGGGTTCCCCTGGGGCCACGGAGAAAGCTAACCCCATCGCGTGCCCGGGTGTGGGGTAGGGGTCTTGACCAAGAATGAGCACTTTCACGTCCTCGAACGGTAAAGTGAATGCTCGCATAACGTCTGACTGTGCTGGTAGGTAAGAGTCGGCCTGTCCCTGTGGTCCTAACTTTTCTCCCAGCCTCTGAAGATCGGGTGCGACGGGGGCAAGGGCTTCTGGCCAGCCAGGCCCCAAGTTTCTTAAGAACGGGTGACTCTCAGGCGGATGGGGCAACGTTTGCATGGCCTTAGCTTAGGGAAAGAATGGGGTGACGCGCCGAGGATTCCCCAAGCGGTGCGGCATAAAGGGGGTAAACTGTTCGCTGTGAGCTCTAAATATCCTAAAGATCAATTTGATGACGTGGCAACCGATGGTCCCGTAGGGGCGCATAGGCGCCCACCTTCACCGTGGTTGCCCGTCCTGCCGTTTCTATTGGTGCTACTTTTGGTTCCTTTGCTGGCATGGGGAGCAATGTCGCTCATCCAGGGCAGGTCGGGAACAGAGGTGGTAGAGGTGGAGGTCCCACCCCAGTCTGCCAGTGAGCAACCAGCACAATCCGAGGGCGGACAATCGGCCCCAGCAGCGGGTGAACAAGATCAGCCCACCGCGGATAAGGACGATGGTGAAGCGTTGGCTGACAAAGAGAAGGACGCTGCCGAGAAGTCTGAAAAGGACAAAAAGAAGAAAAAGAAGGATAAGCCAGCGGAGCCCCCGGTGGACTATCAGGCTTCCATCCTCGTCTTGAACGGCACCCGAATTGAGGGTTACGGTGCTTCGAAAGTTTCACAGCTTAGTGCTGCCGGATTTACGGGTGCCTGGGCGGACAATGCCGGTCAGATGACAGCGGGACAGAACACGGTGTATTACAGCTCCAAAGACTTCAAGAAGACGGCTGAGGAGGTCGCATCCGTCCTCGGTTTGGGCGCTCCCGTGGAGGCTCCCGATGTGACCGGAGGGGCCAGCGTGGTTGTGCTGCTGGTGAACTAGGTCCCACCGCCCTCACCCCACCTTGCACTCTCGGGCCGAGAGTGCCAGAATTGGTTTCGGCACCCCCTGTTACAGGGAGTGAAAAACTTGGTTACCGGTGAGGAAAATCCCTGACGGTAGTCGCTGACATCAGTCGGGGTTTCCGTCCGTCGCGGGCACCGCACCAGAAACTTTTGGATAACGAAAAGGACATACTGGAATGGCAAAAATTATTGCATATGATGAGGAAGCTCGTCGCGGCATGGAAAGCGGGCTGAACCAGTTAGCTGACACTGTAAAGGTGACGCTGGGACCCCGCGGACGCAACGTCGTCCTCGACAAAAAGTGGGGCGCACCCACCATCACTAAGGATGGGG
>CAYFPY010000006.1:0-80084 GCA_964345125.1 uncultured Actinomyces sp. | reverse complement strand
AGCGCGCTTCCCTGACACGGAAGAGGTCACTGGTTCGATCCCAGTACGGCCCACTATTGCTAGGACTTTTCCGTGCGGCAATTCGGGGAGATCGTTAGGCTAGGTGCCAGTCACTCCCAAAGGGCTGCGGAAGCGCCCTACCGGTAGGCGTTTAGTCTAGTTTTATAGGAGATGCGACTGGTGCGACTACCGCCACAAGAAATCGTTATTCTGGGAGCAGACGTTGGGGCCTATGCCTTAGCCAGGGCGGCTCACGAAAAATATGGCATTCGTCCGATAGTCGTGGCGAATATGGAGCTTGGTCCAATAGCGCACTCAAGCATTCTGGAGTTCCGTAAAATTGATTCCTCTTTTGACGAGGGCGCGTTGCTGGACTTCCTCCTTGCTCTTCAAGGCCGCTATCAAGACGAGCCGGACTCCTCAAAACCTTTGCTTCTGGCGAACAATGATTGGTACATCCGTTTTATATCCGATAACTCGGAGGAGTTGGGCGCAAAGTATGTTTTCGCAGTTCCCCCTGCCGATCTTCTGGAGCAAGTTGAAGACAAAGCAAGGTTCGCCCAGCTCTGCGCAGACCTGAACATCCCGATCCCGCAGGGGATTACTGTTTCATTTGCGCAGGGACCGCCCCAGCCGGATACGGAGGGTTTCACTTTCCCATTGGTTGCTAAAGCGACCTCCTCAGCAGATTGGATAGGTCTTGATTTTCCAGGGAAGAAGAAGGTGTACTTTGTCGGGAGTCAAAATGACTTAGAGACGATTTTGCACAGTGTTTACGCTGGTGGGTTTCGAGGAGAGTTCCTTTTGCAGGAAGTCGTGTGGGGAGATGACACAGCTAAACGCTCAGTGACGGCTTACGTGAATCGGGAAGGCGACATAAGTTTTCTGATGGGAGCTCGGGTAATACTGGAGGAACACACGCCCTCCGGTCTAGGAAACCCGGGGGCCATGGTTACAGGTGTGGAGCAAAACTTACTCGATTACGCTAGGCAATTCTTAGAGGGAACGAACTACAGGGGGTTCGCTAACTTTGACGCTAAAATTGATTCCCGTACGGGGGAAGTGAAGATCATTGAGCTCAACCCGAGGATCGGTCGCAACAACTATTACGTAACCGCCGCTGAGATCAATCCCGTTGAGCACACCTGGCTGGACGTGGGAGCTCATCAGGTGGTGGAAGAACAAAGCAGTTCGAAAGTGGTTCTGTACTCGATTTTACCATTTCCGCTGATTTCGAGGTATGTATCTGACCCCACTACTCTTAAAAGGTTGCAAGATCTGAAGGGTCAAGGAAAGATGGTGAACCCTCTGGATTACCCCAAAGACAGGAACTTTAGGCGTAGTGCTTACAGGGTAATCGCAGGTTTGAATCAGTATCGAAAGTTCCGCACCAACTATCCTAAGCTTTCTGACTCAGGCTTCTGACCTCTTGCCCGTTGTTCTGGGTTTCCGTCTACTCGTTGAGTCGCTGCTTCTTGTATTTCCAGTAGTTTTTCGAATGCCAGAGCTCTAACTTCGCCTTCTCGGCCTGTCTGCGTAGGCTGGAGTCCGCCGTGTAGTTGAGCGTGTGAATGCCGCCTTTAAGCAATGGGAATGCTCTCCCCAATTTTTTGGGGACAAACGCTTTGAAAACCGGCTGGGGAACGTTAAGCCAAACGGCTTCAATCGTGTTCGAGGCGAAAGCCAGAGGCTGATCATAAACAAGGTCCTGAACCATATGAACCGCCAGGTTCCCCCCACCCGCCATCGTGTAGTAGCTACTTGCCCCCGCGCGTAGGTTCATTTCCAACACTTTGTATTGGCCTTGGGCATCGAGCATAAAATCGAAATTAGCCAAACCGGTATAGCCGAGAGCATTCAAGAAATCTTGGATTTTCTTTGTCAGGTCCGGGTCCCTAACAGTCGCAATCGCGTTGTTGTTGCCAACTCGAGCAGGATGGATGTCTGTCAATAAGACCTGTCCGACTGAGACAAAGTTGGCCTTCCCGCCCTTATCTGAGTACGTGTTGGCGACTCGCATGACCTCTTCGCCCCCGGAGATATACTCTTGAAGGACAAGGTCACCTGAATAGTCTGACGCATAGATCGTGGCAAGGATGTCTGCAGCCATGTCGGGCGTGTCGGCCTTGTATATCTTTTGTTTGTCTGGAAACTGAACCCGCTGGTAGGTGTCGGTGTCAGCAGGCTTTATAATCACTGGAAAATCCGGCCAGCGGGTCCTCCCCTCCGGTAGAGTTTGAGCCCCGTGCGCTTGCCACTGTTTGTATTCTTGCTTGGTTAGGTAGGCCGACATGGGGTAGGGCATCCCATGCTGTTCACACAGTTCGTAGAAGGTTCTCTTATCGATTAGCTGGGTGACGAGATCCAGATTCGGTAGGGGAATGAGGAAGTGTTCCTCGAGGGAGTCCATATTTTCGGCAACAATGTTGGTATAGAACTCAATAGTGGGCACAAGGAGTAGCTTCTTGTCGGGAAATTCTTTTGGTAAAGCCCTAAGAGTTTCCAGGACCATTTGGGGGTTCCCAAAACTTGGATAAACTCTTGTCTCGACGATCTGTGAGTGGCTAGTTTCAGCCAGAGCGGCGCGCCCAAATGCAAGCGAACGGGCAGCGTAGCGCTCGTGTATGGATCTGGCTAGAGCGTACGTGCCCAGACCAGTGCCAAGGAAGACGGGGACAAAATCTTGGTTGCCGAGATTTTTACTGGAATCAGGCGCCGTGTTGCTGAGGACCTGTCGTGTAATTTCTGCCGCCTGCTGGCAGTCTGGTGGGGTGCAGTTTGTTAGTAGATTGACCACCCTGCTGGAAAGGTCGCGCGTAACGGGTAGGTCGTCACCATGGGGGTCAAAGCCCATGGCAGGTTCCGTAACTCCAGGGAACAGAAGCGGCCGATACCAGTGTCCAGCAAAGTGGCCAGCCTCTCGAACTGCGTGGATGATCCGCTCTGCCTCCCAGGCCGTAGCAGCGAAAAATGGGAATCGCACCAGCGTGTCACTTGGTCTGATCGCGGAGGGTATTTGGGCCCCGGAGGCACCCAATATCTCCAGATAGGTTTTGGTAGCCCGGTCTCTTGTTTTGGTGTTCTTTCCGTATTGCTGAAGACCTTTGCTAATTTGGGTGAGCATCCACAACGCGGGTTTTTTGGGTTCGTAGGGTAATTTTCCCTTGAGCTCTTCAGGCGAGATCGGTGGTTCAAACAAGCCCATGTTGGTGAGGGCGGTCCTGCCCCGTTGACCAAGTCCCATTGGGATCCGGTTGAGGACAGCATTTTGGGTTCTGTAAGCCATGGTAACGGCCGATCGTCCCAAAGAGACTGTGGGTAGCTTTTCAAGCCGGGCGGCGACTTTGCGTCCCAAAGAATCATGTTCGGAGTCCGGGTTAATCCATATTGCACCACCGAAACGGGTCGAAAGAAGCTTCTCCGCACCGAAGGAATGAACAGAAAAGTCCGCTAAGGCGGAGCCGTCCTTCCCACGGGCAATAACACCAAGGGAGTGAGCACTATCTTCAACGAGGACTAGGCCTGCTTCCTTAGCCTTTCTAGCAAGTTCGGCCGAGGCCTCCGGAGCAACGATCCCAAAAGTGTGCTGTAGCACCAAGCTCTTGTCTGGTTTTTGTGGTGAGAGCAACGAGGGATCAATCTTGAGAGAGTCTGCAGATATATCAAGGTAACGGGGAGAGAGTCCGGCCGCTGTGATCGGGGCTATCGCTGTTGCGCAAGTGAAAGCTTGAGTGACAACGGTTCCGGAGCCTTCTTTTTTGTGCAGTTCGTCAAACACAACCAACATTCCGTAGCGTGCTTTGAATACCAGGTGCCAGTCAACAGGAGAAGTGCCTGTTAACGCAGCCAGCTGAGCTTTGACCTCTTGCTCGGCATTTCGATACTTCATTGCTGTCCTGTTCGTGTCGTGTCGATGCTCCAGACCTGTGCTTAGCGCCCGTTTGGAGGTGGCGTGCAGGGGACTACTGACTGTCTAGATTATCATTGCCTAAGCGGCCCTAGTCGAACGGAGTTGCGTAACAGACACGGTTAGCAGTAACCTTGGCAAGCGTTATAATGGAGAAACGCAGCAGAGACAGTCGCGGATGTAGCTCAGCTGGTAGAGCATCACCTTGCCAAGGTGAGGGTCGCGGGTTCGAATCCCGTCATCCGCTCGGCTCTGTAGCACTTGCTGCTTACTGAGAACAGTCGGGGTTTACTCCGGTTCGGTGGGTTGGCCGAGAGGATAGGCAGCGGCCTGCAAAGCCGTATACACGGGTTCGAATCCCGTACCCACCTCGGGCGATTGGCGCAGGGGTAGCGCGCTTCCTTCACACGGAAGAGGTCACTGGTTCGATCCCAGTATCGCCCACCACCAGAGCAGTGCTCCTCGACGCTTACTTATTTAACAGCAAAGAACAACTTGCCACTGAACACATCCACGCCATTTATGACCAGAACACCCTCACCAGCTGTGTCTGCAGGCACACTGAGGACCACGTCACCGGTTGTAGAGGCACCCTCGTACAAAGTTTCTGCTAAATCAAATGGATCAGGGGCAACTGCCAGCGTGTCGTAAGAGTGCACTGTGTTTCCCGCCTCGGTCACGTATTCCACCAAGAACATAGGTTCTGCTCCGTCAGGATCGGTTCCGTTATACGTCGCCGTCAAGTTGGCAATGATGTAAACCTCCCCGTCCGGGGCGGGATCGTTGAACTCATTGGCCTCTGCGACTGCTTCAGTGCCGTCAAGCTCAACGGAGTTTAGCTTTATCGTCCAGTCGCCCTCCGTCACCTCGGTCCCCAGAGGGTAGGGGTTGGCGCGTGTGCCTACCAAAATGGGGTGCAGCATTGCCCACAGTTTCCCCTCGGGCGGCTAGTGTTTTCTTTAGACATGGACGCTTGGGAGTATCATGACATGTGTACTTGAGTGTGGGAAGCACTAAAACAGAGAAACACGGAGGTTCGTCGTCCAATGGCTAACATAACGGTCCAAGGTCAAGAACAGACAGTGGAAGACGATACCACTGGACTAACGCTCTTTGGCTCGGACAGGAGCGTGGTCGCAATGACCCTGGATGGGGAAGCGAAGGACCTGTTCGTAGAAATCCCAGAAGGAAGCATCGTAGAACCTATCTTGATTGATTCACCGGCCGGGATGGAAATATTGCGCCACAGTGCTGCACACGTGCTGGCACAGGCAGTACAGGAAACAATACCTGACGTGAACCTGGGGATTGGACCACCCATCAAGGACGGTTTCTACTACGACTTTGGGGTGGACATTCCGTTTACACCTGAAGATTTGCGAGCCATTGAGAAACGGATGGCCAAAATTGTTAAAGCAGGACAAACCTTCCGCAGACGGGAAGTGACAGATGGACAGGCTCGCACAGAGTTGGCAGACCAGCCGTACAAACTAAACCTGTTGGACACAAAACTAAGCACAGATGAAGACGACGAAGCAGCTGTAGAGGTGGGAGCGGGCCAACTAACGATATACGACAACGTCTCCCGAACCGGAGAGACTGTCTGGAAAGACCTTTGCCGAGGACCCCACGTACCCACCACGCGGTACTTGGGGAACGGCTTCGGCCTGACCCGCTCGGCGGCGGCCTACTGGCGTGGCGACGAAAACAACCCCCAACTCCAGCGGATATACGGCACTGCTTGGCCCACAAAAGGGGAACTGACCGCATACAAAGAACGGTTAGCGGAAGCTGAGAAAAGGGATCACAGGAGGTTAGGTTCTGAGATGGACCTCTTCAGTTTCCCTGACGACATTGGTTCTGGCCTGGCGGTGTTTCACCCTAAGGGGGGAGCCGTTCGCCTAGCGATGGAAGACCACTCCCGTAAGAAACACATCGAGGGTGGCTACGAGTTTGTGAACACGCCGCACATAACTAAAGGCGACCTTTTCAAACGTAGCGGCCACTTGGACTGGTACCAAGAAGGTATGTACCCCCCACTGCACATGGACGAAGTGGTGGATGCAGAAACGGGAGAAGTAACCAAACCCGGGCAGGACTACTACCTAAAACCCATGAACTGCCCAATGCACTGCCTGATCTACAACTCGCGCGGAAGGTCCTACCGCGACCTGCCAATTCGCATGTTCGAATTCGGTACGGTCTACAGAAACGAGAAATCGGGGGTTGTTCACGGACTAACCCGAGCACGGGGTTTTACCCAAGACGACGCACACATTTTCTCTACACGGGAGCAAATGAAAGGCGAGCTGGCAACCGTGTTGGATTTCGTGCTTGAACTGCTACGGGACTACGGTCTAGACGACTTTTACCTTGAGATTTCCACGAAAGACCCCGAAAAGTTCGTAGGCTCGGATGAAATCTGGGACGAAGCGACGACTACACTACGTGAGGTAGCCGAAGATTCAGGGTTGGAACTAGTGGAAGATCCCGGCGGTGCAGCGTTCTATGGCCCCAAGATTTCTGTGCAAGCACGGGACGCGCTTGGACGCTCGTGGCAAATGTCCACCATCCAGCTCGACTTTAATATTCCTGAGCGGTTAGACCTGGAATATACCGACGCTGACGGAAGCAGAAAGCGCCCCGTGATGATACACCGCGCCCTCTTCGGTTCAATCGAACGTTTCTTTGGTGTCCTGCTCGAACATTACGGTGGTGCTTTCCCATTGTGGTTGGCCCCAGTACAGGTTGAGCTGATCCCGGTGGCAGAGGCTTTCAACGAATACATGCACGACATAGCGGACAAGCTGAGGGCGGAAGGTATCCGGGCAGAGGTAAATACTTCAGCGGACAGGTTCGGGAAAAAGATACGCAACGCCGTCAAAGAAAAAGTACCAGTGATCCTGATTGCTGGAGGGGAGGACGAAGAGCAGGATGCAGTGTCCTTCCGGTTGCGTGGCGGCGAGCAAATAAATGGGGTTCCGGTCAATGAGGCCGTGCAAAGAATCGTGCAGCACGCCAAAGAGCAACGCAACGACGACGAGATATAGCCTGTAGCCATGACCGACAGCGACTATCTAGATCAGTGGGAGCAGCCAGAAATCGGGCCGGCATCGGCCTATGCGGGAGAACCCGATGGGCTTGAACGACTCTGGACCCCATATCGCATGGCATACATCCGGGGGAACTCTGAACAAAAGGAACGCCAACGAACTGAAGAGGAGTGCCCTTTTTGTGTTTCCCCCAAGTTGAGTGACGAAGAGTCTCTGATTGTGCATCGGGGCAACACCTGCTACGTAATTCTGAACCTGTACCCCTACAACTCGGGACACCTACTGGTCTGTCCCTATCGCCATGTAGCCGACTACACGGACCTGACACAAGAGGAAAGAGTCGAACTTGGTGAACTCACCTCCCGAGCCATGGAAATCACACGGCAAGTCACCGGTCCGGAAGGGTTCAATCTCGGAATGAACCAAGGGAAGGTGGCAGGTGCGGGAATAGCTGAACACCTCCACCAGCACATCGTTCCCAGATGGTTTGGGGATGCTAATTTCTTTCCTATTGTTGCCCGCACCAAAGCAATCCCCCAACTTTTATCGGACGCACGAGAAAAGCTTGCTGTAGCCTGGGCCGACCATGAACGGACACGGTGAAATCCTTGTTAGGGAACAAGGGACGCGATCTGGCAACAACAATATTCACGCCGTTTGCTCGGGTTCTAAACAGGTTCGGGGTGACCCCCAACGCTGTAACTTATGTCTCCACTGCTCTTGTGGCACTGTTGTCTATTCTTCTTCTAGGAAAAGGTCACTGGGTAGCCGGACCGGCGTTTCTGGGGGTAGTCCTCTTTGCTGATTCGGTGGATGGGACCCTGGCAAGGCTGACAGGACAATCCTCACCCTACGGAGCATTTCTTGATTCGACGATGGATCGCCTGGGTGACGGTTTCGTTTTCGGTGCGCTGGTGTGGTGGGTGGCCACGGGATGGGAACCATCAACTGTGCGCTCATGGGCACTTGCTGCAGGCATAGCCGTAATCGTCTTGGCGGCAGCCGTTCCGTACGCGCGAGCTAAAGCAGAAAGTGTTGGTGTGAATGCCGCGGTGGGGATGGTGGAACGGACAGACCGACTGGTCATCGCCCTGGCGGGTGCGTTCTTGACGGGCGTAGGGCTATCGGACTGGGTCTTTGTGGGAGCCCTCATCGTGGTAGCCATTGGCTCGGCCATAACCGTACTCCAGCGAATGATGTATGTGGCGCGGGCTCTGAGTGGAAAGATAGACAGGAACAAAACTTGAACAAAGCAACCCTATTCCGAGCTGCCTGGCGCGCAGTTCCCCACATTCCCTTTCCTGTGCTGGCTGGAGTGGGAAACATAGCGGCTTTTGGTGCGTGGGCGGTGGGGGCTCGACCGGTTCAGCAACTGCGCAGGAACTACGAGCTTTTCCGTGGAAACCCCGTGAAAGCATCCGAAGTGCGTGCGGGCGTGCGAAGCTACTATCGGGCTATATTGCAACAGTTTGCACTGTCTTCGTGGTCTCCAGAGAAGATTGCACGCTCCTGTATCTATCCGCAGGCAAACCAAACGAAACAGATGCTGGAACAGGGACCTGTGGTTTTAGCTCTCACGCATTCAGGAAACTGGGATTTGGCTGGAGCATGGTTCTGTCAAGAGTACGCCCCAATCGTTACAGTCGCCGAAAAGCTTGACCCTCCAGATCTGTTTGAGCAGTTCGTGGAATTCAGAAACTCACTGGGGATGGAAATAATTGGGGTCGCTAAAGGCGAAAAGGTTTTTGATGAACTCGTGAGGAAAACCGAGGGGAAATCGGTGCTCGTGCCACTTCTAGCGGACCGGGATATTTCCGGTAGGGGTGTTGAGGTTCAGTTAGGGGCCAACAAGGCACTGGTCGCCGCGGGCCCAGCAGCGCTAGCTAAAAGGTTGGGGCGACCACTAATCGCCGGACACATTTCATACAGGAAGGTGAAGGGCCGCTGGGTCATAGAAGCACACTTCACTGACCCTTTGCCAGCGCCGAAGGGTCTTGACGCGGGTGAGGATGTTGAAAGCTGGACCCAGACCTGGGTCAGTGCGATTGAACCTGTGATGCGACAGTACTTGGAAGACTGGCATATGATGCAGAAAGTATTTATTGCGGACTTGGACGTAGAACGTCTCAACAGGGCAAGACAGAAAGTGGCGGAGCAAGGGAGAGAAAGCTGAGATGAAAATCGGTCTTGTTTGCCCATATTCCTTTGATGCGCCGGGTGGGGTCCAAGCGCACGTGCGAGACCTAGCAGAAGAACTCCGGGAACGGGGTCATAACGTTTCAGTGCTAGCACCTGGGACTGCGCAGAATGAACCCGAGTGGATAGAACTGACCGGACGATCGTTTCCAATAAAATTCAATGGGTCGACTGCCCGTCTCTCGTTCGGGTTTGGTAGCTTCAAGAAAACTAAGCAGTGGCTTGAGGCGGGCAACTTTGACGTGGTGCACGTCCATGAACCAGGCACACCTTCGTTGGGCATGATCGCATTGCAACAGGCTGAAGTGCCCGTTGTTGCTACATTCCACAGCGCCATGAGTAAATCAAAGCTTAGGGCTGCCACTTCGGCTTTTGTGCAACCTTTGTTAGAGCGGATCTCGGCGAGGATAGCCGTTTCCCAAGAAGCGAAAAGAACTCTGGAAGAGCACCATGGAGGGCAAGCGGTCATCATCCCAAACGGTGTGGCAACCCGTACCTTCAAAGACGCCCGCAGCCAAGAGAAGTGGAGGGGGACGAAGAAGAGCCCATCAATTGTCTTTCTTGGACGAGTAAATGAACCCAGAAAAGGGCTGCCGGTTTTTCTAGGGGCAGTAAGCGAAGTTCTTAGCGAGTTCCCGCAGGCCCGCTTCATCATTGCGGGAAGGGGAGAATCGTCTCTGCTGGAGAAAATGAAGGAGACGTATCCACAAAACATTAGGGTGTTAGGGGAAATCACTGAACAGGCCAAGCGGGAGCTTCTCAAATCTGCCACTATCTACGTAGCCCCACAAACCGGTGGAGAGTCTTTCGGCATTGTTTTGGTCGAAGCCATGGCGGCGGGCACAGCCGTTGTCGCAGCGGACATAAAAGCATTCCGGGCAGTTCTAGGTGACGGGAAATTTGGGAAACTGTTCCCGGTTGGCTCCTCCACAGATTTAGCGAAAGATATTCTGGAGTTGTTGAGCGAGCCAACCAAGAGGGAAGCCCTGGCGAAAGCTGGTTACGATAGGTCAAGCATCTACGACTGGTCCCAGGTAGCTGACCAGATCCATGCTGTTTACGACGTGGTAACAACACCGGGAGAAAGCCAACGGAGCGGAACCCTGTATGAAAAACTCCGCGAAAGTTTATCCAGGTGGAGAGGGCTTGGACGGTAAGGCCGTGGAATGGATGATTTGCCTGCTTCTAGTGGTGGTTGCATTGTCTGCTTTTGCGGGTTGGCTGGTGACGCGTGCCAGGCGAATCGACGCTGTGCACAGGCGTGTGCTGGCCTCGCGCCAACGCCTGGAAATAGCTTTAATGAAACGGGGAGCTCATGCTAACCATGCGGCTACACTTGCCCGGCAAGACCAAGCATTCGATCCACAGCGACGAGCAGTCATAGATGAGTTGCTAGACGCCTCTCTCAAGGTAACAAACATGGGGGGAGTGGGGCTCGCTGAAGACGGTTTGGACATACGCCATTCGCGGGAACCAGCCCAGGAATCGGTGCAATCCCTTACGGGGGCTGAGATGGTGCAGCAGCGGCTCGCTAACGAAAGCCTGCTCTCCCAGACGGCAAGACAGGTCTTCGATGGAAAAACAAGGGAGTATCTAAAGCGGGACTCCCTTGCGAGGGCAGCGCTTGCAGCTTTCGATGAAGAGTCATACAAGGTTCGAGTTCTACGTTACGTTCACAATCAAGATGTTGCCCAAGTAGCGATATTGCGGAAGGGTTATGTAAGTAGATATTTCCGATTAGCGGGACGCGCTCCGCTTCCGCAGATGGTGGACTTCGATGACAAAACTTGACCCAAGACCTGCTTGGGACCGGTATCGCCTACGTTCCCAAGCTGTGGAAAGACACTTGGAAGGTCACAAAGATGGTGAGTCCTCACCGTTTACTGATGTTGAGCCCAAGGCAAGTGGAAGCCGCTGGTACAAGCCTCTGACTTACGGGGAGTTCGTCATTGCGGGTTTCAGCCTGCTCGGAATCATCATGGTCGGCTACCTCTTCCTGGGGTCGGATACTCCCCAGACCACGGCCGGGATGGTGGCGCTACTGGCACTGATTGCTCTGGGGCCCACCGTGGTGGTGCTCCTGGTGGTGATTCGAGCCGACCGGGTTGCCCCTCTTCCAATCCGGTTTCCAGTCTTCGCGGGTTTGTGGGGTATGGGTCTGGCCACTTCTGTTGCTGGAATCTTGAACACAGCACTAATGGAGGACATATTGAAAACCTTGGGGCAGCCCCTACGTGCTGAGATGCTGACGTCGGTTGTGGTTGCTCCCTTCGGTGAAGAAGCAACCAAAGGCATTGGGGCAACATTGGTCCTACTCTTGGCCGCCAAATACCTGACTTCTAAAAGCAACGGGCTGTTCATTGGCGCTCTCGTTGGCGTTGGCTTCGCCTTCGTGGAGGATATTCTCTACTTCATTACTGCTGAGGCGGAGTCATCATGGAGCTTGGGGTTCACTATTTTTGGGCGCGGCGTCCTCAGCCCGTTTGTGCACCCCATGGCCACTTCCTTCACTGGCTTGTTCGTCGCCCTGGCTATTCTGAAAGCTCGGAACGCTTGGGGGTGGGTGTGGCGTGTGACAGTCGGGTACGCGGTTGCTGTGGGAATCCATGCAGGTTGGAACGCTATGGCCACCTTTGCGGGAGTAACGTGGTTTCTGGGCTACTTCCTTCTAGGGATGCCGCTTTTCGTCATCTGGCTGGTGTGGGTATTCAGACAGTTTCCAAAACAGTTGTTACTGGCGGCTAGGGGGCTGGAGCCATACGTCGTGACCGGATGGGTGAGCCAGGAGGAGGTTACAATGGTCTGCACCAAGGTCGGGCGAAAACATGCTAGAAAATGGGCGAAAAAGGTTGGGCCTGCCGCGAAGAAAGCAGTTAGTAGCTACACAAGGTCTGCGGGCAGACTGGGGATTGGGCAGGTCCGAATGGAGTTGCGTGCCCCAAGCAGAGCACAACAACAGGTCGCCAGAGATAACTTATCCAACCTGATCTATGAGCGAGACATTTTCTTGGAGTTAGGAAGAGAATATGCCTACAACCAGACGGTAAGGCACTGATCCGCATGGATGATCACTCAGCGATAGTGGGTGGGGGCTGGGTTTGGGATACGAAAGGCACACCACGCAGAACGGCAGCTCGGGTTGTCCTCTTTGACAGGGACCTCAACGTGTTACTTGTGCGCGGACACGATAAGGGCGACCCCAAGCACACGTTCTGGTTCACCATCGGCGGAGGAGTAAAACCCGGTGAGACTCCAGGGGAGGCCGCCGCCAGGGAACTGGCTGAAGAGACAGGGCTTACGGTCTGGGCCGACCGTCTGATCGGCCCAGTCGCCACCAGGGAGGGACACTTTCACTTTGCTTCTGGCTTGGCTATTCAGGATGAGACTTTCTACCTTGCCCACTATCCTAAAGTGCTGCCAGCAACCAGCACTGGCCGCCTAAGCGCAAACGAGAAAGAAACCCTGGACGAATTCCGCTGGTTTGATGCTGGCTCACTTAAAGAGTTAGCCCGGGAGGAAGAAATCTACCCCAGAGAGCTAGTGAGCTTGATCCAAGGGTGGATGCACGGATGGGATGGAGATGTTGTCCACATTCCTCGCTGAGAATTAAGACCGCGGCAAAACACCACCTGTCCTGCCCGGCTGGTATTATTGTGCACTGCACCCAAACGGCTGCGTGGTAAAGCAAAAAAGGGGAGTAGGAATGGCAGGACATTCAAAGTGGGCGACAACTAAACACAAAAAAGCGGCGAACGACGCCAAACGTGGCAAACTTTTCGCGCGCCTAGTGAAGAACATTGAAGTTGCAGCTCGCACAGGTGGTGCCGACCCGGATGCCAACCCCACTCTTTTTGACGCTATCCAAAAGGCGAAGAAGTCCTCCGTTCCGGCAGACAACATTGATCGGGCCGTAAAACGAGGATCCGGTGCAGAATCTGGAGGGGCCCAGTACGAAAGCATTATGTACGAAGGGTACGCCCCCGGTGGTGTTGCTGTGCTGATTGAATGCCTGACCGACAACAAAAACAGGGCCGCTTCGGAAGTTCGGCTAGCACTAAACAGGTCGGGTGGCTCGTTGGCTGACCCAGGCTCCGTTTCTTATCTTTTCTCCCGTAAGGGAAGCGTGGAAGTGCCGGCCGAAGGTGTAGAGGAAGAACAATTATTTGACGTGGCCTTGGAAGCAGGGGCCGAAGACATAGAACGTTTCGATGACCTCTTCTTCATAACCTGCGAAGCGACTGACGTGGTAAATGTGCGCTCTGCGCTTGTAGCAGCGGGAATAGACTACAACTCCGCCGAAGCAGAGTTCCAAGCATCAACCGAGGTGACGACAGATGCCGATGCAGGGCGAAAGGTGCTCGCCCTGATTGATGCGCTAGAAGAAGTGGACGATGTGCAAAACGTTTACTCAAATCTCGGTCTGACACCGGAAGCCGAGGCGGAGTTGGCGGCAGAACTATAATCCGACAACGTGCGTATTCTAGGTATTGATCCGGGGCTGACCCGCTGCGGTATAGGTGTGGTTGAGGTGAGCGCTTCCAGAGAGGTGCAGCTTATCTCTGTGGAGGTCGCCAGGAGCAAACCTACGATGGCGACCCACTTTCGGATAAGTAAAATTGCTCAGACCGTGGCCGATGCGATTGAGAAATACGAGCCAGAAGTCGTCGCCATTGAAAGGATCTTCACGCAGGACAACCTGCAGTCGGTAACCCCCACCACACAGGTCATGGGGGCCGCAATGGCAGAGGTTGGCAAGCGCTCCCTTCCCTTAGCCGTGTACACGCCCTCAGAAATCAAAGCGGCGGTAACAGGTTCGGGAACCGCTAGCAAAAGCCAAGTGCAACACATGGTTGCGCGGGTTCTCAGACTCACCGAAGTCCCAAAACCAGCGGACGCTGCCGACGCCCTGGCCATTGCAATTTGTCACGGTTGGAAAGGCACAGGCCTCTTGGGACAGGGAAGCGACTCTACCGTGGAAGTTACACTGTCCGGCGGAGTAACGGCAAAAGAAAATCTCACCCCAGCCCAGAAGGCATGGGCTGAAGCACAGGCCTCGCAAAGGCGGAAAGGCGCTGTCGACCCTCGGCGGACACGCTAGAAACAACAACGCGCCGCACGGCCAAAAGGGAACCGCCGACGCTCCGTGCTACCGTACAGGTGTTCGAAAGGATGTTTATGATCTCAACGCTTCGGGGAACAGTGACAGCTACTGGCCTAACCTGGCTTGTCATTGAAGTGTCCGGCGTAGGGTTCAGGGTAGACGTCCCGCCCTCAGTAACTGAGAATTATCGGAACTTCGTCGACGACGCCGGCGAGATAAAGCTCCACACCAACTTGGTGGTGCGGGAAGACTCAATGTCTTTGATTGGTTTCCTGGAAGAAGCCGACAACCTAACTTTCCAAACGCTCATGACCGTTGCCGGGATTGGCCCCAAACTGGGGTTGGCAGCGATTGAGTCCCTGGGCACGCAGGGTCTTCGTTCCGCTCTTGCGGCTGAGGATCTCAAAGCACTCTCTGCCATTCCTGGGGTGGGGAAGAAAACTGCCCAAAGAATGCTTCTCGAAATAGGGGATAAACTGGGCCCGGCGGACTCGGGTGCGGCAAGCACCGAAACCTTCCACAGTGACGTGACAGAATCCGTAGAAGCTGCGCTTGTTCAACTAGGGTGGACCACAGCAGTAGCGCAGCAGACCATCGCTGGCCTTGCTACCAAAGAACACACTACTGAATCTTTACTGAGGGCGGCGCTGGAAGCATTGGGGGGACAAAATGGAAGAAGCGTTTGAAGAATCATCGATGAGGATAGTAGCCCCCGATGCTGAAGAGTTAGAGCGCGCAGCCGAAGCAGCTCTGCGCCCAAAAAGTTTGGGCGAATTCGTTGGCCAACCAGCGGTGCGCGATCAGCTTTCAGTTATCCTCAGTGCGGCTAAAGGTCGAGAAGAACCGGCAGACCATGTTCTTTTGGTTGGGCCTCCTGGTCTAGGTAAAACTACCTTGGCCATGATAATAGCCGGAGAAATGTCGGCATCTCTGCGCCTCACATCCGGGCCAGCAATACAGCATGCGGGGGATTTAGCGTCAATTCTTTCCGCTGTTCAACCGGGTGACATCCTGTTCATCGATGAGATCCATCGTCTTGCACGCACTGCGGAAGAGATGCTCTATTTGGCGATGGAAGACTACAGAGTCGACATTATTGTGGGCAAAGGACCGGGGGCCACGTCCATTCCATTGACGCTTCCAAGATTCACGGTCATCGGCGCGACAACACGCTCCGGCCTGTTACCTGCGCCGTTGCGGGACAGGTTTGGGTACACGGCCAACCTAGAGTTTTATTCACCCGCAGATCTGCAGCAGGTAGTGCAGCGCAGTGCAGGGATACTGGGCGTGCCGGTCGAGGTGTCAGCAGCGGGTGAAATAGCTGACAGGTCGCGCGGAACGCCGAGAATAGCTAACCGTTTACTGCGCCGAGTCATTGACTACGCACAGGTTTCCGGAGCCCCCAGAGTCGAGCGGGACCTAACAGAGAAAGCACTAACGCTTTTTGAGGTTGATCAGTTGGGTCTCGACCGGCTAGACAGAGCTGTTCTGGAAGCTGTTTGCCGCAACTTTGGGGGCGGGCCGGTAGGGCTAACAACTTTGGCGCAGACAGTTGCCGAGGAAGCGGAGACCCTGGAGACCGTTGCAGAGCCGTACCTTGTCAGGCAAGGGTTTTTGATGCGCACGCCCAGGGGACGCATGGCGACCACGAAGGCGTGGAATCACTTGGGACTGACACCACCCGACGCTGGCCTACCGCTCGATATCTAGTCGAGCCCGATTCGGGTGTGCACCGCATCTCTCAGTTAGCCCTGAAGGCCTTGGTGCAATAGACTTCATTGGGTGTGACCACCTCGACGAAGGGAAAGTAAATGGATCCTGGGGTTATCTTGTTCATGGTTGTCCTGTTGATTGTTTTCTTAGGCATGAACACCCTTGCCAGAAGATCTCAGCAAAAAAGGGAGCAGAGCCACGAGCAGATGCTGAAAGACCGGTTGGAGCCAGGAGTTTGGGTGCAGACCTACTCCGGGTTCTACGGCAGATACATTGATACAGACGGCGGCGTCGTTATTATAGAAACGCCGTCGGGCGAAGAAACGTATTGGGCTGCTAAGGCAATTCGTGCGGTGGAAGACCCGCCATTTGAAGTTGAGAGTGAAACTGAGAGTGAATCGTTCACCGAAAGCGACCTAGACATCGGCGAACAACAAGACGCAGATCGTTTCGACGACAAAAGCGACGACTAACAGCCACGGACAACTCCGGCCGGTGTAGGCGACGGCGGTAGGACAGACAAGGTTCATATAGGTGACAAACAAAAAACAAAAACCAAGCAGATCCATAGTTACGCTGGCAGTTTTAACCCTCCTGGGGGTTGTAGCTCTGCTTTTTGGTCACGTTAACCAGCAGGTGCCGCTGACCCCAAAGCTGGCGTTGGACCTTGAGGGCGGGACACAGCTTATTCTCACCCCTATGCTGGACGAAGGCGAAACCGATAGGGAGATCACCCAAGAAGACATGGCGGAAGCTATCACCATTATCCGCCAAAGAGTTGATGCGACCGGTGTGGCCGAAGCAGAAATTTCAACCCTTGGTGCAAACAACATTGTGGTTGCGATCCCTGGGGAAGCAGATGAAGACATTTTGGACCTGGTGCGTTCCTCAGCCACCATGCGGTTCAGACCCGTGTTGGAAGCAGGGAACCCGGAGGCCGCGGACCGAGGTTTAGCGACTCAGAGTGGCGACGGTACGGAAGACCTAACTGATGAGGAGTTTTGGGAAAAGGTGGCGGACTTAAATGAGGACGGGAAAATTTCCGAGTCCATAGATGGCACGCCTGAGAACCATTCCGATCCGGCATGGATTAGCGAAGCAGACTATCTGAAGTTTCTGACACTGGACTGTACCGACCCCGCTAACATTAACACCTCTGAAGCAGACAGAGCGGAAGAGGTACTGGTGGCTTGTGATGCAGAGGGGAACGAAAAATATATTCTGGGGCCGGCAGATGTAGAAGGAACCCACTTGGATAGGGCGGCGGCCGGTGTGGCTATGGGCCCGGGTGGACAACCCCTGGGAGGGTACGAGATCACCCTAGAATTAGACGATGAGGGAACCCAGTTGTTCAAGGAATCGTCACAAAGGCTGGTTGAACTTGGGCAGACCGAACCCACCAGGGGGCGCTTCGCCATTGTTCTTGATGGTGCGGTCATTGTTGCTCCGACTATGAACGACACCATTCCCACTGGACAGGCACAAATCACTGGTGATTTCACTGCCGCTGAGGCTCAGGCACTGGCAAATCAGCTCCAGTTCGGTTCTCTTCCGCTGAACTTTGAAGTTCAGTCCGAGCAGCAGATTTCTGCAACTCTGGGGTCAAACCACCTTGAAAAAGGCTTGTGGGCAGGTTTGCTGGGCCTGTTCCTGGTTGTGCTGTACATGATTTGGCAGTACCGTGGCCTCGCGCTGCTGTCGTTTGGCTCCCTGCTGGTAGCGGGTGGACTTACCTACTTGATCGTCACCCTGCTGTCTTGGGGGATGGGATACAGGTTGTCGCTTCCGGGCGTAGCCGGGCTCATTATTGCCGTTGGCATTACGGCAGACTCATTCATTGTCTATTTCGAGCGGATTCGAGATGAAGTGCGTGATGGGCGTCCCCTAGAGGTGGCCGTCGAATCTGGCTGGCAAAGAGCAAGGCGCACAATTCTGATTTCTGATGCGGTGAACTTGGTGGCTGCGACCGTGCTCTACGTATTAGCGGTGGGTGGTGTTCAGGGCTTCGCGTTCACTCTGGGAGTGACGACCGTTGTCGATCTGATAACTGTCTTCATGTTTACGCACCCGGTTCTGTCGCTGCTGGCTCGCACTTCGTTTTATGGGGGAGGGCACCGACTCTCTGGATTGAACCCAACGCACTTGGGTTCAACTGCTCCCGCTTCATATCGGGGGCGAGGCCGGGTTCACAACGGCAGAAAGAAGACCGACAAAGTGGGCGTGAACGCAGGCCCGAAAGGGCAACTGTCAATAGCAGAGCAGCGACGCCTGGAACGTCAGGCGGAACAGCAGGGAGACCAGGATGATTAGTTTTTCACAGTGGGGCAATGAGCTTTATTCAGGTAAACGTTCCTACAACATTGTTGGGCGCTCCAAGCAGTTCTTGACGTTCGGTGGCTTCCTAATGGTGCTATCGATCCTTTTAGTTCTGGTGAGAGGTCTGAACCCCTCAATCGAGTTTTCCGGGGGCAGTCAGTTCATTGTGACAGACGTCGCCAGTACCGAACAGGAGATTGCTTACGACGTTCTTGCACAGAACGGGGTTAGCGAGAACGTGCGAGTCGCAGCTCTTGGCAGCGACTCGATTCGGGTGCAGACGCCCGAACTTCCGACCTCAGAAATATCTCAAATTAGAACGGAGCTGGCTTCGGCCTACGGGGTGGTCCCAGACGATGTGCAGACCAACTCTGTTGGAGCCACCTGGAGCCAGGACGTGACGAAGAAGGCACTGCAATCGATCGTCATATTCGTCCTGCTTATTACCGTCTTGATGACTATCTACTTCCGTTCGTGGACCATGTCTGTAGCCGCTCTAGCTTCGTTGGCTCACGATATGGTTATAACCGTCGGCTTCTTCGCCCTAACTCAAGTCGAGGTTTCACCGGCAACGGTGATTGGGTTCCTCACAATTTTAGGATACTCCCTCTACGACACGGTGGTAGTTTTCGACAAGGTACGCGAGCTCACTGACAACTACCAGGAGCAAGTGACAGACACGTATGGGCAGCTGGTTAACCTCGGCGTGAACCAGACTATGGTTCGTTCGATAAACACTTCTGTAGTTGCTTTGTTACCCGTCGCCTCAATTTTGTTTGTTGGTTCCCTGCTGCTCGGGGCTGGTACCTTGACCGACATTTCCTTGGCACTTTTCGTAGGTATCTCTGTCGGGGCGTTTTCTTCCATATTTATTGCCGCACCAGTGTTGACTGTACTTCAGGACAACAGGGAAGCAACGAAGGAACACAACCAAGAAGTGTTGAAGTACCGCAAGCGCAGCGAGACAAAAACGTCTGCCGATTCCAGTACCGGTGAGCAAAACAAGGGAAGCAAGGCAGTAAAGGCGGGACAGATAGAGGGGAGTCCAGGGCGTCATCTGGGCCAAAAAGCGCAACCGAGAAGGAAAAAGTAACCGTTATGAGTATGACTCTCGATCCTTCGCTAGAGGGGATGCTAGACGACAGCATTGGGCTTGTTCCTAATTTTCCTGAATCCGGTGTCCTTTTCCGAGACATTACGCCGCTCTTGGCAGACGGTGATGTGTTCAAGAAGTTGACGAAGAAAGTTTCAGACCACTATCGAGGAAAGATCGATTTCGTTGCGGGTCTTGAATCCAGAGGGTTTATACTGGCGGCTCCCATGGCTTATGAGCTGGGAATCGGAATGCTTACAGTGCGTAAGCAAGGGAAACTACCACCTCCTGTGCTCGCTCAGGAGTACACCTTGGAATACGGGTCAGCAACATTAGAAATTCGGCCTGAAACCGTGCCTGACGGTGCGAGAGTTTTGATAGTTGACGATGTTCTAGCCACAGGTGGAACAGCCGCTGCAGCACGTGATTTGCTTGTGCGAGCAGGAGCAGAAGTGGTGGGGCTAGTGGTCCTGCTGGAGCTAGTCGAACTGGGGGGACGCAAACAACTCGCAGATCTGCCCGTGGAAGTGCTTAGCCGAGTATCCGAAGACTGACTCGAGGGAAGGTCGCCAATAACCACCGCCGTAAATCTGGGCAAGTTTCTCTTTGCTGCGGTGTGCCCAGTATTATAGGAGCGTGGAAAAACATACGCGGAGTCAACCCCCGGCGACCGTCGCGCCTGGGTCTTTGGTGCGCTCCGGACTAGCCTGGCTGGGGATGCGACCACGGACATCGATACCGGAAATTGAGCCACTGATAAGAGCTGTTAAGGCTCATCACCCCAGGGCTGATGTTTCTGGGATCGAGCAAGCGTATAGGACGGCTGAGAAGCATCATCGTGGGCAAGCTAGAAAGTCAGGTGAACCGTACATAACTCACCCGGTGGCAGTGGCAACCATTTTGGCTGAGATAGGTATGACTCCACCTACGTTGGTGGCCGCCTTGCTGCATGACACCGTGGAGGACACGGACTACACTCTTGACGAACTGGCGAAGGAATTTGGGAAGGACATCGCGCACCTGGTTGATGGTGTGACGAAGCTGGACCGCATCAGGTACGGCGATTCAACTCAGTCTGAAACACTGCGGAAAATGCTCGTAGCGATGAGTCGAGATATTCGTGTGCTGTTGATTAAGCTTGGTGACAGGCTGCATAACGCTCGGACGTGGAAACATGTTCCCGCCGCTTCGGCCCAAAGTAAAGCCAGGGAAACACTTGAAATATATGCTCCTTTGGCTCATCGACTGGGGATGAACACAATTAAGTGGGAGCTGGAAGAGATATCTTTTCGTACGCTCTATCCGGAGATTTTCGAAGAGATAGATCATCTGGTTGCTGAGAGGGCGCCGGAAAGAGAAACTTACCTGAATGATGTAATCGCGAGTCTAGAAGAGGACCTGCGCCATTCTAAAGTGAAGGGGTCGGTGAGTGGGCGGCCCAAGCACCACTATTCGATTTACCAGAAAATGATCGTACGTGGAAAACAATTCGACGAAATTTATGATCTGGTTGGGGTTCGGGTCCTCGTGGAGTCCGTTCGCGACTGTTACGCGGTGCTGGGGTCAATACACGCTCGGTGGAAACCCATCCCAGGCAGGTTTAAAGACTATATTGCCATGCCCAAGTTCAACCTGTACCAGTCGTTGCACACCACGGTGATCGGCCCTTCAGGTCGACCTGTAGAGATGCAAATCCGTACGTTTGAAATGCACGAAAGGGCCGAGTTCGGGGTTGCCGCACATTGGCGTTACAAACAGTCCGGAGCAAGCAGCAGCCCGGATGACACCGACCAACTAAACCCTAAGGAACAGATGAGTTGGCTGCGCCAGCTCGCGGAGATGGAGAAGGAAACGGGAGATCCTGAGGAGTTCCTGGACTCTCTCCGGTTTGAAATTGCGGGTGACGAGGTCTACGTGTTCACGCCGGCGGGTAAAGTGGTGGCTTTACCGCCGGATGCGACGCCGGTGGACTTGGCATACGCTGTCCACACCGAAGTTGGCCACAGGACAGTTGGAGCACGTGTTAACGGGAAGCTGGTTTCCTTAGACACAAAGCTTGAGTCTGGTGACACTGTCGAAGCGATAACGGTGCAGCAAGGGAAAGGCGCCCCCTCTCAGGACTGGTTAGCGTTTGTGGCATCTTCGCGTGCTCGCTCCAAGATCCGAGCATGGTTCACACGCGAAAGACGTGAAGAGAACATTGAGCTCGGCAAGGCTCACATCGCAAAGGCTATGCGTAAACACAACCTCCCGCTGCAGCGGTTGATGAGCCACGAGGCCGTTCTGTCAGTGGCCACCACCATGGGATACCAAGACGTATCTGGCCTGTACGCTGCCGTGGGAGAAAACCATGTGTCTGCCCACAATGTCGTTCAGAAGCTCGTTGATGCTCTTGGTGGGGATGCGGGCACTGAAGAAACCCTAAGCGAGGCGGTAACCCCGACAACCCGCGGAGTGTCGGCAAGCACTACCTCTAGCGGCCAGCCTGGGATTTTAGTGCAGGGAATGACCGCTAATGAGGTATGGGTAAAACTTGCCAGGTGCTGCACTCCGGTACCCGGCGACGATATCGTGGGGTTCATCACTAGAGGGCAGGGTGTTTCGGTCCATCGAAAAAATTGCGCTAACGCCATCGAACTGCAGGAGCGAGCACCCCAACGCTTCATCGAAGTCTCTTGGGATACCCGGGCAAGCGGCGCCCAATATCTGGTGGAGGTCGAAATCAAGGCCCTGAACCGACCCGGTCTTCTCAACGACCTCTCTTCAGTTCTCTCAGAGCATCAGGTGGACATCCTTTCAGGCTCCATGAAGGCCACGAGTGATCAGGTGGCGGTCGCCCGTTTCACTTTTAATCTGCCATCAGGAGGATACTTGCAGTCGGTGCTGAGTAGTTTGCGAAGGGTTGATGGGGTGTTCCAGGCTGGGCGCAGGACCGGTACAGTGGGAAAAGCTGATGGCAAAACGTAACTTATAACGGTTCCCAGGGCAACCGGCACTTAAAGTTGAGGAAGCCCGATACAGGTTTGCCTATAAGTCGGCCTAACGCGGGTAAGGCTGTAATATGTAGGCAATAAGAAGAACTAGTCCCGCTAGGAGCACTTTGACTACCAAGGATGAGCAGACCCCGGTCCAAGACGTTGGTACCAGTGGCGTTCAAGATAAGCTTCCAACACATGAGTTCGGCCGGATTGACGAAGATGGTGCAGTTTGGGTTCTGGATGAGGGAACTGAACGCCAGATAGGTTCGTTCCCCGAAGGGCTGCCTGAGGACCCTTTCGGTTTATACGTCCGCCGGTTTCTGGACCTAGAGTCCGCAATCAGTCTTTTTGAGTCTCGTTTGCCCAGCCTTTCCAATAAAGATCTAGACCAGACACTCGATTCTCTTCAAAAGCAGGTGGTCCAGCCCAATGCTATTGGTGATCTAGAAGCGTTGAGAAAAAGGGTGGCGCAGCTTCCTGACAAGGTAAATGCGCGGAAAACCCAATTGGCGGAAGAGAAGAAAGTGGCGCGGCAAGAAGCACTGGCAGCCAGGGAAGCAGTTGTCGCGGAAGCAGAGAAAATAGCGGCTACTCCGACTGAAAAGATCCAGTGGAAGCATTCGGGGCAACAGCTTCAAAAATTGTTGGACGAGTGGAAAAATCTGCAGCGTAACGGTCCACGTATGGACAAAAAAGAGGAAGATGGTCTGTGGAAACGGTTTTCCCAAGCCCGCACAAGTTTTGACAGACAGAGGCGCCAGTTTTTTGCTTCGTTGACGGAACAGCAAAACGAAACGAAGAAACTCAAAGAAGCCTTGATAGCCAAGGCTGAGAGCTTGCAGAACTCAACCGACTGGCGTGAAACCTCACTGGCACAGCGAGCCCTGTTGGAGGAATGGAAGAAAGCCGGACGGGCGGGACACAGGGAAGACGAAGCGTTATGGAAGCGTTTCCGAGATGCTAGGCAAGTGTTTTTTGACGCTCGCAAAGAAAATGATAAGCGTGTGGACGAGCAGTATGCAGGCAACCTCGTCCTCAAACAGGAGCTGGTTGAAGAAGCCAAGGCACTCCTGCCCGTAAAGAACCTAGAAAAGGCTCGCGAAAAACTTCGTAACATCCAGGAACGGTGGGAAGAGATCGGCCCGGTTCCCTCCAGAGATGTTCGCCGAGTGGAAGGGGAGCTGTCCCGCGTAGAAAACGCTGTCAGGGACGCCGAACAGGAAGAATGGCAACGGACAGACCCAGAAACCAAGGCGCGTGCCGAAGGCATGCTCTCTCAGTTGGAAGCGTCCATCGCGGAGCTGGAAGCAACAATTACGGAAGCAAAAGCGAAAGGTGACGACAAGGTTGTGACTGAAACACAGAAAGCGCTGGAAGTTAAGCAAACTTGGCTTAAGCAAATTACTGCTTCAATGGATTAGGGGAACATTTTGTTTAAGGTAGAGCGCCTTGTCTCGACCGTTTTCGCTTCGAACTGCTACGTGGTGTGGACTGACCAGCATGAGGCCCTAGTGGTGGACCCCGGTCCGGGTACCGCTGCGAAAGTACGCAATGTTCTGGCCGATCAAGGGCTCACCCTCGGTGGTGTGCTTCTCACCCACGGTCACTTTGATCATATTTGGGACGCAGAGGAGTTAGCAGAGGGAACGGTTCCTGTCTATGTACCGGAGCCTGATCTGCCGGCGTTGGAGGAACCGTTGGGCGCGCTGGAATTGGATGGGGACAGGCTTGGACTGAGCCCATGGAGGCCCATATCCTCGGTTTCGCCGATAGATTCAGTTCAGTTCTCTCCGGTTCCTGGGATAAATTTGCGAGTCATTCCAGCACCGGGGCATTCACCCGGTTCAGCGGTGTACCTGGTGGGGGCGCAGGGACTAGACAAGCCCTTAGCGTTCAGCGGGGACGTAGTTTTTGCGGGTTCGGTTGGCCGCACTGACATTCCCGGGGGCGATGAGTATGAGATGCGGGAAAGTCTGCGGACTTTAGCGGCATCTGTGGAACCGCAGACGGAACTCCTTCCGGGCCACGGCCCACAGACAGTGTGGTCCACAGAATTAGCGGAGAACCTTTTCGTTAAAAGAGCGTTGGCGAGGAGGTAGGGCGGATGGCCAGAATTTCTGGGTTTCCCGAATGGTTGCCAGAAGAACGCTCTGTGGAGCTGCAAATTATAAACCGGATTAGCCGGACCTTCGAGTTGCACGGGTTTACCAACATCGAAACCCGGAGTGTGGAGCCTATCGCTACCCTTGATTCGCAAGGTGAGACTTCGAAGGAAATCTACCTACTCTCTCGGCTGGGGGACCGCGAAGAGACCACGAAAGAAAGAAAAAGGAGCTTGGGCCTGCACTTTGATTTGACGGTCCCACTTGCACGTTATGTAGCGGCGAACGCGGCTTCTTTGACCTTTCCTTTTCGCCGCTATCAAATCCAGAAGGTGTGGCGGGGAGAAAGACCGCAGGAGGGACGCTTCCGAGAGTTCACCCAGGCGGATATTGACATAGTTGGACGCGATCACCTTTCGTCTCACCACGAGTCAGAAGCGGCACAGGTGATGTTAGAAGCGTTAGCCACTTTGGGTGTGGGTGCCGTGCACATGCAGGTGAACAATCGGAAACTTCTGCAGGCAGTCTTAGAACAGGCTGGTGTAACCCAATTTGAGGGGACGCTGCGGGCGTTAGACAAACTGGATAAAATTGGTGAGGGCGGGGTTCGTGACGAACTTATCGACCTGGGACTGGGGGAAAACCAGGTTGATCTGGTTTTGCGTGTAGCAAGCATAACTGCTGCTTCCGGGGAGGAGCTGCGGGAACGGCTTGCGGAACTGGGGGTTGATCCGACTGCTTTAGAGCCTGGGCTTTCAGAGTTGAGCGAACTGCTGCAGGAGGTTATCCCTCCCGAGGGCACCAGCTTGGAGGCGTCTTTGCGCATCGCTAGGGGCCTGGACTACTACACCGGCACGGTTTATGAGACTTTCGTTGTAGGGAGGGAGTCCTTCGGATCTATTTGTTCCGGTGGTCGCTATGATGACCTGGCGACGTCCGGAAAAACGAAGTTTCCGGGCGTGGGATTGTCCATTGGTGTTACCCGCCTTGTGTCCTTGCTTCTGTCGGCGGGTCTAGGCCCCGAAGGTTCTGTTTCACCAACCCAGGTGTTGGTGTTGGTAAATGATGAGGAGAGCCGCGCAGACTCGAATGCTGTGGCGCGTGCGTTACGTAACCGGGGTATCGCTGCTGAAGTGTCTCCCACCGACCAAAAATTCGGCAGGCAGATCCGTTATGCTGATCGCAAGAAAATCCCGTTTGTCTGGTTTGTTGGCGACGGTACGTCGGGGTCTGTGAAGGACATTCGTTCCGGAGAACAGGTGGACGCAGATGCCTCAGTGTGGATGATCCCGGCTCCAGGTGATGAGACTTGAGGTTTGGCGTTTAGGTAATGATGCCCTGGTGGGAATATGATTCTTACGAGGTCAGATAGTCACGAAGGAAGGACTTAGCAACTTGCTGCGCACACATAATATGGATCAGCTCTCCTTAGACCAGGTGGGACAGAGCGTCTCTTTGGCCGGGTGGGTGGACCGCAGACGTGACCATGGCGGGGTGATCTTCATTGACTTGCGGGATGCGTCCGGGGTCGCTCAGGTGGTGGTAAGAGACGAGGAGATCGGTCACCAGTTACGTCCGGAGTACGTGATTGCTGTCAAAGGCACTGTTGCTAAACGGCCTGAAGGTAATGAGAACCCCGCGTTGCCTTCCGGTCACGTTGAAGTCCTGACGGACGAGGTGGAGATACTCAATGCTTCCGCCCCTCTACCTTTCCAGGTGTCTTCACACGCTGATGAACCGGAGGCTGGCGAAGAGGTGCGGCTGAAGTACCGGTACTTGGATTTGCGACGCCCAGCTGCCCAGAAGGCGCTGCGTTTACGTTCAGAGCTTTCACGGGTGACCCGCGAGACCCTGCTCGGCGACGGTTTTGTAGAGGTGGAGACGCCAACCCTCACCAGGTCTACGCCGGAAGGTGCTCGAGATTTCTTGGTTCCTGCCAGGTTGGAACCGGGATCATGGTACGCATTGCCACAGTCACCGCAGCTGTTCAAGCAGCTGTTGATGGTGGGGGGAATCGAGAAGTATTTCCAGATTGCCAGGTGCTATAGGGACGAAGATTTCCGCGCTGATCGGCAACCGGAGTTCACACAGCTCGATGTGGAGATGAGTTTTGTGGACCAGGAAGATGTTATGGCGGAAACTGAGAAGCTTCTGAAGAACATCTGGGCCCTTGTTGATTACGATTTGCCGTTACCGATTCCTCGGATGCCCTACGCGGAAGCCATGGAGCGGTACGGGACCGACAAGCCTGACCTTCGGTTTGGGTTGGAACTGACCGACTTGACCGACTTTTTTGCGGACTCTCCTTTCAGAGTTTTCCAGGCACCTTACGTGGGTGCGGTTGTCATGCCGGGTGGAGGGTCCCAGCCAAGGAGGGCCTTTGACAAGTGGCAAGAGTGGGCGAAGAGCCGCGGTGGTAAGGGACTGGCATACGTGACTTTGGACGAGGAAGGGGTTCTGGGTGGTCCTGTTGCTCGGAACATTTCGGAGCAGGAACGGGATGGCTTAGCAGCAGCTGTGGGGGCAGAGCCGGGCGACTGTATCTTTTTCGCCGCGGGTGAGGCGGGGCAGGCTCGTGCCCTCCTTGGGGCTACCAGGCTCGAGATCGCAGACCGTTTACAGTTGGCTGATTCACAGGAGTGGTCCTTTGTGTGGATTGTTGATCCGCCTTTGTTCCAGCCAGCCCAGGCAGCTCAGGAGGAGGGCGATGTCGCTGTTGGGGACGGAAAATGGACTGCTGTGCATCATGCATTTACGTCGCCGCAACCGGAGTTTTTGGATACTTTCTCCGAGGATCCGCAAGGGGCATTAGCGAGCGCTTATGACATCGTGTGCAATGGGAATGAGATTGGTGGCGGATCGATCAGGATTCACCAGCGGGACGTTCAAGAACGCGTCTTCAAGGTTATGGGAATTAGTGAAGAAGAGGCTCAGGAGAAGTTTGGTTTCTTACTGGATGCGTTTCAGTACGGAGCACCGCCGCACGGGGGAATTGCGTTTGGTTGGGACCGGATCGCTGCACTTTTGACCGGCTCCACGTCTATCCGGGATGTCATTGCTTTCCCGAAAACTGGTGGTGGTTTTGACCCTCTCACCGCAGCTCCGGCACCCATTGGTGCTGCGCAGAGGGCAGAAACTGGGGTTGATGCTACACCTGATTCTGAGCAAGACGCTAGCAACTCTAGTCAAGGTGATGACTAGCACCCGATCGGCAACCTACACTGGAGGTATGGAAACTATTGAAATGCACCCAGACAATCCGCAGCAGCGCCTAGTAAAGAGGGTAGCGCAGGTTCTCGGTGATGGGGGAACCGTTGCTATTCCAACTGATTCAGGCTATGCAATAGCCTGCAAGCTTGGCAATAAGGCGGGCATGGACACGATACGGGCAGTGCGGGACCTGGATGATAAACACAACTTCTCATTGCTGTGTGAATCCTTTGGCCAACTTGGGGAACTGGTGGTGGTAAACAATGCTGCCTTCCGGACGATAAAAGCTTTGACACCGGGACCCTATACGTTCATTTTGCCGGCAACTAAAGAGATTCCGCGTATGACTTTGAACAAGAAAAAAAAGACGGTTGGCGTGCGGCTGCCCGACCATAGGATTACCCAGGACATTGTCGGGGAGCTGGGTGAGCCCCTACTGTGCTCAACACTTATTATGCCGGGAGAAGAGGAACCTTTGACGCAGCCCGAAGATGTGGCCGAAGCGTTGAAAGGGGCCGTGGATCTGGTTGTTTCGGCGCCGGTTGGAATTCCCCGGGCAACTACAGTGGTTGATTTCACCGCGGGCTACCCGGAGGTGGTCCGTGTGGGTGCCGGTTCAACCGATTTGTTTGAATAGGCTTAGTTTTGGACCTGTTTAGCTCTCTGGGGTTTTCACCTGAAGGAGTTCCGAAGCCGGACGGTAACGCCCCCTTGGCGGTGCGTATGCGTCCTGCTTCAGTTGGGGACGTGATGGGACAGGAGCATTTGCTGCTTCCGGGTGCTCCCTTGGCGAGGCTGCTGGACGAGTCAGAGGAGTCGCCTCCATCGGTGGTTTTGTGGGGGCCCCCAGGCTCGGGTAAGACTACGCTGGCATACCTGATTGCTCTACAAGGTAAGAGGAAATTTCAAGAGATTTCGGCTGTGAGTGGGGGAGTGAAAGAGGTCCGTTCCGTTATTGCTCAGGCACGGGAACAACTTGCAACCACTGGGCAGCAGACAGTCCTGTTCATTGACGAGGTGCACCGTTTCTCCAAAACCCAGCAGGATGCTTTGCTACCAGCTGTGGAGAACCACTGGGTGGTGCTTGTCGCCGCCACTACTGAAAATCCAAGTTTTTCTGTTATTCCGCCCTTGCTGTCTCGGTCATTGCTGTTGGTTTTGAACCAGCTGGGGGAGGAAGACGTGGTTCGTGTTTTGGAACGAGCCTTGGAAAGTGAGGATGGTTACGGGGGCGCGGTGTCAATCGAAGGTGAGGCGCAGGACAATGTTCTTCGCATGGCTAGGGGGGACGCTCGCAAAGCACTGACGCTGTTGGAGGCTGCGGCCACCGCTGCCGAGAACAGGGGGTCGGCGCAAATCTCAGCCAACGATGTTGCCTTGGGCGCCTCGGTGGCACTGGTCCACATGGATCAGGACCAGCATTATGATGTGGCAAGCGCTTTCATCAAGTCTATGCGCGGCTCCGACGTGGATGCTTCTTTGCATTACTTGGCGCGCATGTTGGAAGGCGGGGAGGACCCACGCTTCGTGGCCCGTCGCGTCATGATCTGTGCCGCTGAGGATGTGGGCATGGCTGATCCGAGCATTTTGCCCCTAACGGTCGCTTCTGCTCAGGCAGTGGCGTTGGTGGGTATGCCCGAGGCCAGAATTATCCTGTCGCAGGCGGTGATTGCTGTGGCCACAGCCCCGAAATCCAATGCGGCGTACCTGGCTATCGATGCGGCTATAGCGGATATTCGCGAAGGTAAAGCTGGGGAAGTGCCCCTGCATTTACGCGACGGACACTACCAGGGGGCCGCAGCGTTAGGTCATGGAGAAGGCTACATTTACTCGCACGATGCTCCGCACGGTGTTGCCAGACAGTCGTATTTACCAGAAAACTTGGCGGACGCTCAATACTACAGGCCGTTAGCCAGGGGTGAGGAAGCACTCATCGCGAAAAGGATGCAATCGATAGAGACCTGGCGCTCTGTCAGGTAGCATTACCTAGTTGCATCAATGCAGCACCTGGGGTCTTAGCCACGATGTCTAATGCATCAGCGTTGGCCCCATGATCTGACGCAGCGTTGGATCATGACATTAGGAACAGGAGATAATATGGCAGGCAATCGTGCCCGCAAGTCGGTCCGCCAGTCGCGGGCCTTGGGTTTACCTTTAACCCCGAAGGCCGTTAGGTACTTCGAGAGTCGCCCCTACGGACCGGGTGAGCATGGCCGTACCCGCAGACGGCAAGAGTCTGACTATGCAGTCCGCTTGAAAGAGAAGCAGAAGCTGCGTGCCCAGTATGGTATCCGGGAAAAGCAGATGCGTCGCACCTTCGAAGAGGCTCAACGTCAATCGGGTCAAGCGGGAGAGAACCTGGTTGAGTTGCTAGAGATGCGTTTGGATGCGCTAATTCTTCGTGCTGGTTTTGCTCGAACAATCGCGCAGGCACGGCAGGTCGTTGTTCATGGACATGTCCTGGTTGACGGCCGAGCGGTTGATATCCCGTCTTACCGGGTTTCCCCCGGGCAAGTCATTCAAATCAAGCCCAAGTCACAAACAACGGTTCCGTTCCAGATAGCAGCTGAAGGGGCGCACCAGGAAGTGCTCCCAAAGGTTCCTGGCTACTTGGATGTGGAGTTGGAACGTTTGAAAGCTACTTTGGTGGAACGCCCCAAACGTGCTGATGTTCCTGTGGAATGTGACGTACAAATGGTGGTTGAGTACTACTCACGTTAATTTCTGTTGCTAGGCCTGGCGTGTGTTGAGTCCGCGCCAGGCTTAGCGCTACCCTGGACAGAGTTCTTCTTCCTTGTTTGGTGATTATTTTGGTGGTTGGGAGCTATGAAAACATCTGAAATCAAGCAGCGTTGGTTGGATTATTTTGAGTCTAAGGACCATGTGATCAGGCCTTCAGTTCCGTTGGTGTCGCCCGATCCATCCATTTTGTTCACCATTGCGGGAATGGTTCCGTTCATCCCTTACATTACTGGTGAGCAGGAAGCACCCTGGCCGCGAGCAGCTTCGGTTCAAAAATCGTTGAGGACGAACGATATTGAGAACGTGGGCAAAACATCCCGGCACGGCACTTTCTTTCAGATGAACGGCAACTTTTCGTTTGGCGACTACTTCAAAGAAGGGGCGATCAACTTTGCGTTTGACCTGCTCACCGGGTCCCAGGAGGAGGGGAAATACGGGCTTGATGCCGACCGGATGTGGGTGACAATCTGGGAAGAAGATCAGGAGTCGTATCACATACTCACCAAAGATCTGGGCTTGGATCCTGCTCACATAGTGCGCTTGACGAAGGAAGAGATCTTTTGGGACACAGGACAGCCAGGTCCGGCTGGACCATGTGCTGAGTGGCACTATGATCGGGGGCCACAGTACGGTCCGGAAGCTGAGGGTGGCAAGGTAGATCCCGGCGGGGATAGGTACCTTGAGGTGTGGAACCTAGTTTTTGACCAGTACATGCGTGGTGAGGGTTCTGGAAAAAATTATCCTCTGCTCCATGAGTTAGAGCATAAGTCGATTGACACCGGTGCTGGTTTAGAACGGCTTGCCTTTGTCCTGCAGGACAAAGAGAACATGTTTGAGATTGACGAAGTTCGTCCTGTAATTACACGAGCCGAAGAATTGACGGGAATACGCTACGGTGCACAGGAGCAAAGTGATGTTCTCATGCGCGTTGTAGCGGACCATGTGCGGTCCTCCATGATGCTCATTGATGATGGGGTTCGGCCGGGCAATGATGGTGCCGGGTACGTCTTGCGACGACTGGTGAGAAGAGCTATACGTTCAATGCGCCTTTTGGGTGTCGAAGGGCCGACTCTCCCAGATCTGTTCCCTGTTTCGCGGGATGCCATGGCGCCCTCCTATCCGTCACTGCTGGATGCGTGGCCCACGATTGAGCAGGTTGCTTACGGAGAAGAGGACGCTTTCCGACGCACACTGGATGCAGGAACAACTATTTTTGATGTGGCTGTACGCAAAGCCTTGGATGAAAAGAATGGAAAAACGCCAGTTTTGGCGGGTGAGGATGTTTTCGCTCTCCACGACACCTATGGGTTTCCGTTTGACCTGACGTTAGAGATGGCTGCGGAGAAGGGTGTGGAGGTCGACGGGGAGAAGTTTCGGGCCCTAATGGAGGAACAGCGGCAAAGAGCCCGTGCCGACAACCTGGCCAAAAAATCTGGTCACGCGGATACTAAGGAGTATCACCGTATTGCCTCCACGGTCGCTCAGGATGCGGCATTCGTGGGCTACCAGGACCTGGCTACACAGACCCCTGTCGTGGCTTTGCTACAGGACGGGCAGCCTGTCCCGGTGGTTAGAGGACCCGCTCACGTTGAGTTAGTTTTGGGGCAGACCCCTTTCTATGCCGAGGCGGGAGGCCAGCTGGCGGACCAGGGGACGGTGACCACCATCGGAGGGACGGTGGTGCGGATCGAGGACGTGCAATCACCGATTGCCGGGCTAACCGTGCACATGGGGTTTGTGCAGGAGGGCGAGGTCGCTGTTGACGATGTGGTAACTGCTGAGGTGGACGCTGCCAGGCGGTTGGCTATCTCTCGCGCTCACACGGCTACCCACGTCGTCCACCAGGTCCTTCACGATGTGGTTTCAGACCAGGCCGTGCAGGCTGGTTCCGAGAATTCTCCTTCCAGGTTACGCTTTGATTTCCGCCACGGAGCGGCTCTCAGCGAACGCCAGGTGCAGGATGTGGAAGCTGTTTCAAACGAGCAACTAATGGCTAATCTGGAGGTGTCTGACCAGCGAATGTCTCTGGAGCAGGCACAAAAGTTGGGCGCGCAAGCACTCTTTGGTGAAAAGTACGGCAAAGAGGTGCGTGTTGTGAGCATCGGGGGCGATTGGTCGTTGGAGCTGTGTGCCGGTACCCACGTCGATACGACGGGAAGTATTGGCCGGCTCAACATCTTGAGTGAGTCATCTGTTGGGTCGGGTATTCGCAGGTTGGATGCTCTGGTCTCTGACGGTTCGTATGCATTTCAGGCTAAAGAACATTTGATCTTGAGTGAGATTTCGAGACTTTTACAAGGATCTCCCGAAGAACTACCAGAGAAGGTAAGTGGGCTTTTGGATCGAGTTAAGGGCGTAGAAAAGGAGCTCGCCGCTTTACAACAAGGACAGCTGCTTGCCCGGGGGGAAGACATCGCTCGCGGGGCTGCGAGGGTTGGAAATGTCTTGGTTGCTCGAGCCGACCTAGGGACCGTCTCCGACGGAGATGCCGCTCGGATGGTGGCGTTGGACGTGCGAGACAGGTTGGGCCAGGGTGAGCCGGCAGTCGTTTTGGTGGGTGCGATAGTCGGTAGCCGCCCTGTAGTTGCTGTTGCAACCAACAGCGCCGCCAGGGAGGAGAACCTGGCTGCGGGGACCCTAGTACGCAAGGGGGCCCAAGTTCTTGGGGGCGGAGGCGGCGGCAAACCGGACGTCGCTCAAGGTGGGGGGACTGACCCCAACGCTTTGCAGAAGGCCTTGGATTCAATGGTCGATGAAGTGAAAGGACTGGACTCCTGAGACCCGGGAACCGGCTGGGCATCGATGTGGGACAGGCACGTGTGGGTGTTGCCCTGTGGGATGATGAGGCCCGCGTTTCTCTGCCCTTGGAGACGGTGCCTGCCCACCCTAAGCGTGAAGCTACACGCCGAATTTTGTCGTTGGCTCGTGAGTACCAGGTGCTGGAGATCGTAGTTGGGTTGCCTAGGCATCTGAGTGGGGCAGAGGGCGAATCCGCGCGGGATGCCCGCATTTTTGCTGAGCATTTAGTCAGACGCCTGCGGGGTGTGCGGGTGTGCCTGCTGGATGAGAGGTTAACGACGAAACAGGCGCACGACCGGTTGAAAGATGCGGGAATTCCTTCGCAAGAGCGTAAGGTTATGGTAGATCAGGTAGCCGCGCAGATTATTCTGGATCAGGCAGTGGAAACAGAGAAACGCTCTGGAAAGCCGCCGGGCGAGACCCTGGTGTTGGATATGCTTGAAGGTCGAAAAGGAGGACACGAGGCATGACGCAGGATGCTCCCGAGAACTCCGAGGCAACCCCGAGCTCTCTTCCGTTCCCATCCCGTCGGGAGGTGCATGGGTCTAGGATTCCGAAGGTTCCGGGTGACGTGCCACCTCCACCAAAGATTCAGGTGGATTTTCCGTCACGTACACAGGTACACGGTACCGGTGCTATTCCACAGGTTGACGGTGGCGAGGTGCCGACCTCCTCTAGACCTGAGCCGGACAGTCCTAGGCGGAAGGTGCCAGAAGGTGCGCCCTCCCCGGCATCACCAGGAGGTTGGCCTTCCAGGCAGACAAAAAAGGCTGTTCCATCTTCGGGACCGCAAACGCGTAAGTGGCTGACCGCAGGCTTGATCGTGGCTCTTGTTGCTATTGTCGGCTTAGCGGGGTACCTAGCTTTGTCGGCCATATCCAGCCCAGAAAAAGAAGAGGAGGTGCAGTTGGACTACCCGGGTCCCGGTCATGGTCAAGCAACGATAGTTGTGAAGCCGGGAGACAACGGTAGCGACATAGGGCAGGCACTGGTTGATGCTGACGTCGTGAAAACCGTCGAAGGTTTCAAGCTCGCGTTCGACAACAACACGGCGGCCGCTACCATACAGCCCGGAACCTACACCCTGAAGAAGCAAATGACTTCTGCGGGGGCGCTCGCAATGTTCTTGGACGAAGTTAACCGGCAGGACAACGCTGTAACCGTTGTTCCTGGCCACACCCAGACCCAAGTGGCGGAGAAACTGGTCCAAGTTGGGGGGTTCACTCCCGAACAGGTGGAAGACGCCTTTGCGGACGCAGAGCAACTGGGATTGCCCGAAGCTGCCGAAGGGAGCGTGGAAGGGTGGCTGCGCCCGGGCACTTATGAGATAGGGGACGAGTCTTCTGTAGAGGAAGTAGTGGAAGAGATGATTGCTGCCACCGTTGAGGAACTCAATGCGCTCGATGTGCCGGTTGATGAGTGGCAAACCGTCCTTACCAAGGCTTCTATCTTGGAAAGGGAGGTTTCCATAGCGAGTGACCTTCCGCTGGTAGCGCGCGTGATTGAGAACCGTTTGGATGAGGATAATTCCGAAACTCGCGGCCTTCTACAGATGGATTCGACCGTTCTGTACGGGGTCGGGAGAACCAGTGGTTTGCCTACACAAGAAGAACTTGCTGACGATAATCCCTACAACACTTACCTCAAGCCAGGCCTTCCACCAACCCCTATTGGTAACCCCTCGCTTGAAGCAGTTCAAGCAATTCTTGAACCTGCCGACGGTGATTGGCTGTACTTCGTCACGGTCGACTTAGACACGGGCGAAACCATTTTCTCATCCACATTGGACGAACACAGTAAGAATATACAGCTGTTAGACGAATGGTGTGCGGAAAATAAGCCAAAGTGCGATTAATGGTTTGAGCACAGGCACTTGAGTGTGCGACTGGTCGACGAAGAAAGGGACAGACATGGGGGGGTGGGCCGCCGTTATCGGAGATCCGGTGAGGCACTCATTATCACCGGTTTTACACAACGCCGCATATCAATACTTAGGGCTGGACTGGGACTATAATGCCAGATTGGTCACCGAGGAGAGTCTGCCGGAATTTATGCACAACTTGGACGCTGGTTTCAAGGGTCTAAGTGTGACGAGCCCTTTGAAACGGGAAATTTTAGAACAGGTCAACGTAGTTGATGGGCTGGCAAAACTGGTTGGTGTAGCGAACACAGTTGTTCCCGGTGGTGGTCTTCTTGCCGCCTTCAACACTGATGTGCACGGCATTATGGAAACTGTGAAACCGGTTGCTTGGCCCACTGAAGCCGCCCTTAACGACGGCCCACCAGTAGTTATCGGTACTGGCGCAACCGCTGCCTCCACTTTGGCTGCTTTGGCCTCGCTGGGACATCGACGTGTACTCCTTCTGGGAAGGCATTTCGGTGGGGCTGCAAACGCATTCGCGGCTGCCCCCACCCTGGATCTGGAGGTTGAGCCGATTCTTCTGTCCCAGGTGGACAGAGCTCAAGACGCAATCACGGGTGCACCGCTCACTATTTCCACAGTTCCTCCTGAAGCGACCGGTGACCTGGCGGTGGGACTTGAGGTTCGTGAGGGCGCGTCGGTCCTTGATGTCACCTACGGCCAGGGGGAGTCCCCGTTAAACGCTGCTTTTAGTTCTGCCGGGGCAACGGTGCTATCCCCTCTGACAATGCTCGTGTACCAAGGTCTGGCCCAAGTCAAACTGATGACCAACCAGGAAGTTCCCTTTGATGCCGTGCAAGGGGCCGTTTTTGAAGCGGCATCCCGGCTTGGTGCTTGAAAGTTCACTGCGCCTCCTTGGTAGCGTTATTGTTCTTCCGCTGCTAAACGCAGCCTTTTTGCTACTGGTTGGCTGGCGAGGTCTTGTAGCTTACGTTCCCAGCGATTGGCACCGGAACGGTTGGCGGAGAGCAAGGTACGCGGCCTTGCTGACCCTACTGCCTGGAATGTCGGCGGCTGTGGTGGTATCTTCTGTGGGGACCGTTACCACAGTGTCTCTTCTGGTAGGCGCTGTGTTGCTGGCCTTTTCTGGGCCGCTAGCGGTTATCGATATTTACGCTTTGAGGCTACCGGACATTCTCATCCTGCTATTGGCAGCCAACCTAACGTTAATTTGCCTATGGGAGAGCTGTCCCGCCACGGAGTCCTTGGCGCTGGGGGCCCTATTGCTAAGTGGACCTCTCTTCCTAGGCTATCTAGTTGGGCAAGTGGGAGCGGGGGATGTGAAACTGGGAGCTGTGGTGGGGGCTGCTGTGGCGGGTAGCTCTGCGTCTGCTTTAAGCGCTTTTGCCGTGTTGGTCTTGGCCCTGTTATTTCTGGCACCAGTGGCAGTAGGGCTGCTTGTGACAGGGCGCAGACACCGAAATAAGGTGCCTTTCGGTCCCTATTTGCTGGCTGCCGCATTAACGGTTTGGAGAACCACAGTCCGAGTTGGTTAGAAGTTGTACCCGAGAATGTGCGAAGCTGGTCTTATGCTTATTTGGAAGACCGCAGGCGAGTCCCACGGACCGGCGTTGATCACCTATTTGGAGGGTGTTCCCGCGGGCCTAGCACTAACCACAGAAGTCGTTGCCGAAGCTTTGGCTGAACGCAGACTCGGGTATGGGCGCGGAGCGCGCCAAAAGTTTGAGCAAGATGTTGTCCGCATCATTTCGGGTGTGCGGCAGGGAAAAACGACGGGTTCGCCTATTGTGATTGAGGTCGCTAACTCGGAGTGGCCGAAATGGAGCACCGTTATGAGCCCAGATCCAGTTGATGCGGCTGATTTGATGGTAGACGCGGGCAAGGGTGACCGCAGGGAGATGGCGCGCAACAAACCGCTAACTACGCCTAGGCCGGGGCATGCTGATCTGGCGGGGATGATGTCTTACAGAAGTTGGGATGCAAGGGATATATTGGAACGTGCTTCTGCTAGGGAAACCGCTGCCCGTGTTGTTGCCGGGGTGGTGGCGAAAAGGATTTTACTCAGTGTAAGCGGAACGGAGATCACTTCCCACGTTGTTCAGGTCGGGCCAGAGCGCTGCGAAGATCCACCGCTGCCAGAGCCGGAAACCCTGGAGGCTTTGCGCACATCGCCATTTCGAACTCTAGACAGTGGAGCAGAGTCTCGCTTCAAAGAAGTGGTGGATCAGGCAAAGCGGGACGGGGAAACTGTGGGAGGCGTTGCCGAAATTTGGGCTTGGAACGTGCCGGTCGGTTTGGGGAGCCACGTGTCAGGGGAACAGAAGCTGGATGCCAACTTGGCTGCGGCCATGATGTCGATTCAGTCGGTAAAAGCTGTGGAAATTGGAGACGGTTTTGCATCAGCCGCTCGGTTTGGCTCTGCTGCCCATGACGAGCTGGGCACGAGCGCACAGGGATCGGTGGTGCGCCACAGCAACAGGGCCGGAGGGATCGAAGGGGGTACGAGCAACGGAGAACCAATATCAGTGCGAGTTGGTTTCAAACCAATTTCGACGGTTCCACAGGCACTGGACACGGTGGATCTGGCTACGGGAACACCAAGTAAAGCATTCCACCAAAGATCCGATACTGCTCAAGTTGTGCCAGGTGCGGTAATCGGGGAAGCAATGATGGCACTTACCTTAGCTTCGGCTTTACTGGAGAGGTATGGAGGTCGCAGCTTGGCTGAAGTACAAGAACAATTCCAGGCACAGCAAAAATATGTGGAAGCAAATTTTAAGTTTGAAAGGGATGATGTCCAGTGACTGTGGCAACCCCAGCAGCGAATCCTTGGTTTCTAGTCGGACTGCCAGGAAGCGGAAAAACTCATGTGGGAAAGAAGCTCGCTGAAAAATTCTCAGTCCCGTTTATTGATACGGATGAGCTTGTGGAAGCCAAAGAGGCCAAGACTGTATCTGAGATCTTCGACGCGCAGGGGGAGGAACATTTCCGTGAACTAGAGCAGTCAGCGATTCTGGGCCTGGACGATACTCCCGGAGTCGTAGCTTTGGGGGGCGGCGCTATTGTAAGTGAAAAGGTCCGCAACTATTTGGCTGATAAGACTGTTGTCTGGCTGGACGCTGCGGATGAAACATTGCTCGGCAGGGTGGAAAAGAGCCAGGAAAGACCTCTTCTGGGATCGCAGCCAGATCGAGCAATAGCCCGGCTGCGAACGGAACGCACAGAGTTGTACAGACAAGTATCCACGGTGCGCGTGAGTACGACCGGCCTTCCCGCAGAGTTCGTTGTCAGGCTTATCATCATGCGTCTTCTGGGGTGGAACACGATTAGTGTGGAAGGAGGGCGGGGCAGTTACGAGTACTACGCCGGAGCCGGGGTCCTTGACCTGGTGCCAGCGACTCTTCCGTGCAAGGCACAAAAAGCCTTCGTTGTGGTCTCGGCCGATCTGGAGGACGCTGCAGGGGACCTGTTGCTGGGTCTGGAGTCCCAAGGCCTGAAAACTTACCTGTACAGTCACCTGCCTGGGGAAGAAGCGAAACAGCTTGATCAAGCCGAGAAGGCTTGGACCCAGATGGGAGCAGCTCGCATTGGCAGAGACGACGTGGTTGTGGCCCTCGGGGGCGGAGTGACAACTGATTTAGCAGGTTTTCTGGCGGCAACTTGGTTGCGCGGAATTAACCTGGTGCAGCTTCCTTCCAGCCTTTTGGCGATGGTAGATGCGGCAGTGGGCGGAAAAACTGGTGTCAATACGGAGTTCGGTAAAAATTTAATTGGTGCTTTTTACGACCCAAACGTGGTGCTGGCTGACCTGGCATTGCTGCGTACCCTCCCAGAAGACGAATACAGGTCGGGGCTGGCTGAGGTGGTGAAGGCAGGGTTTGTAGGAGACCCCGTCATCATTGACCTCATTGTTGCTAACCCGCAAATTGGAGACTTGGAGTGGGCAACAGGAGAGGGCGCGCCTGTCTTGGGGGAACTGGTTGAGCGGGCCGTGCAGGTCAAGGTGGGGATTGTCGAGGCCGACAGGTTGGAGTCCGGCAGTAGGGCGTTCCTAAACTACGGTCACACCTTGGCGCATGCCATTGAACGGGCAGAAGATTTTGCCATTCGTCATGGTGAAGCCGTAGCGATTGGAATGATGTATGCGGCTTACCTAGGTGAGGATCTGGGGATCACAGACCGAAGCATTCGCAAAAAGCAGGAAGATGTTCTGCGGATGCTGGATCTTCCGGTGGCTTGGGCGGGGGACCTGACTGACCTTGAACAGGGGCTGGCTTCGGATAAGAAGAGGCAGGGGAGTGCACTTCGTTTTATTGTTTTGGAAGAACTGGGACGACCCCAGATCAGGGAAGTGAGTAGGGAAGAGCTGGTTGCAGCAGCAGAGCGGTTTGGGATTGAAACTGATGATGATTAGGAGAACGCAGGGTGTCAGATAACAGTTGTTTGGTGCCGGGCGCGGAGCATCCTATTGTCGTCGTCCTTGGGCCCTCAGGCAGTGGGCGAACTGAGGTTTCCAACCAATTGGGCAAGAGTCTAGGGGTACTGGCGGTAGAAAGTGAAGAGCTGATTGGTCAAGATGGCCAGGCGCTGTTGGTAACGGATGTCTCTGCGGCTCACGAGCGGTTGGACCGGGCTGCTCTGGACTTGTTGCGGGGTGGCGGGGAGGGGGCGGGATCCGTTGTTTCTTTGCATCCGTCGGCCGTCTTAGACGGGGAGGTCATGGAGGGGCTGCAGGAAGCACAAGCTGTGGGAACGAAGATAGTGTGCCTGGAAGCAGACCTCAACACCCTGGTGCGCAGGACCGGATTGCTGGCACCACGCCCCGCTAGTTTAGGTCCGATCCGAAGCTGGTTTCGGGGGCAACTGGCTGAACTAAATTCAAGATATGAGGAATTGGCAGACTTGTGGTGTGATACGTCCGCCAGTTCGCCTGCAGAAGTAGCTGCAGGAATTGTGACTCAGCTGGGGTTAGACTCGAGGTGAGGATTCCAGTGGCTGAACTGAGTTAAGGAAGAGCAAAGAGGAGAAGAACGTGGCAACAACAAATGATCTGAAAAACGGGATGATTCTGGTTCTTGAAGGAGAACTGTGGCAGGTTACCGAATTTCAGCATGTTAAGCCGGGCAAAGGCCCAGCGTTTGTTCGGACCAAGATACGCAATGTTCTCACTGGCAAAGGTGTAGATCGCACGTTCAATGCGGGCGTGAAAGTCGAAACGGCTACGGTTGATCGTCGCGATATGGTGTACCTGTATCACGATGGTACCGATTATGTGTTCATGGACGAAAAGGACTATGAGCAGGTGCCGGTAAGTGCGGAGACGCTTGGGGATGTAGCAAACTATCTGGTGGAGAATCAGCCCGCGGTCGTATCTTTTTATGAAGGCAAGATTTTAGGTGTTGAGTTGCCGGCTACGGTGGTGCTGGAAATCACCCAGACAGACCCTGGGGTTCAAGGGGACCGATCGAATGCGGGAACCAAACCCGCCACCGTAGAGACAGGTTATGAGCTTCAGGTACCGCTCTACATGGAAGAGAACACCAAGATACGGGTGGATACGCGTACTGGCGAATATGCTGGGCGTGTCACGGACTAACATTTTTTGAACTAATTGGAGGGGTGAAGTGGGCAGGAAACCGGGAAGGTTCACTTCCAGGACAAGATCCAGGAAAAGGGCGGTTGACGTCTTATTCGAAGCAGACCAGAAGAAGATCTCCCGTTCCCCTTCAGACCTTTTGGCTCTGCTGGAAGAGCGTCGAACTGTGACGGCAGCAAAGACTGAATTGCCGGAGTATTCCGTTCGTATTGTTGAGGGCGTTGCAGCCTCGAGCGAACAGATTGATGGTTTGTTGGAGAAATATGCAAATGCTCCCGGGTTTGAGCGTATACCGGCACCCGACCGGGCTGTTCTGCGGGTTGCGGTGTGGGAGATGTTGGCCAACAGGGCCGAAGTCCCCCCGATCACCGCGATTGATGAAGCTGTCACGATCGTCCGTCAGATTTCTACGGACGACTCGCCTGGCTACGTAAACGGCGTATTGGATGCTATCCGTTTGGAACTGGCTCAGAGTGAGGGGGCGGGGGAGGAGACCGTGATATCGGCACCAGCTGAGCCGCTGGATCAGGACTCCTCGAGCGTCGATGATCGGGACGAAGAACTTTTGGACCTCCTGGGAGAATACTAGCCATTCGACCCCTTTGTGGTGAACGCTACGACGCACTTTAGTGCGCTAAATATTTATGCTTTTCTTATCCAAACTTGCTTTGACCTGGGCATTTCTAATTTCGTTGGTACAGGGAGGGTACAACCTGGGTAATGTTTATCTAAAATTCTTCAGGCTGCAAGTGAATTCTGCAAAATCATATATCTTCGACAGGACGGATCTGGACACCCGTGCAATGATCTATTTGGACCACGAACCGGTTTGAGTTAGATCACTTTGATTGGCGAGCAATGGTGTTAGCCAATCAAAGTCTGAAGGAGAGTATTTGGAAATGGCGTTACCGGAACTCACTGCTGAAGATCGGGCAGCGGCTCTAGACCGAGCCAAGGCGGCTCGCAGACGTCGTGCTGAATGTAGACGGTCTATAAAGTCAGGACAGATGGCCTTGTCTGATGTTTTTACCAAAGCAGAAAAGGACGATGCAATCGCGAAGATGCGTGCTCGCGCATTATTGGAGTCTCTTCCCAGAGTCGGTGCCTATCGGGCAACAGTACTGATGGAAGAAATAGGGATTTCTCCCACGAGGAGGGTCCGTGGCTTGGGTCGGGCGCAGCGTGAGGAGCTCATTCGCCGCTTTGGTTGAGGAGTTTTGTTCTAGCGTGAACTGTGGGACCATCTAGCTATGAACCTGGCACCACTCGTTGTTATAGCTGGCCCGACCGCCGTTGGGAAAGGCACCGTAATCTCTGAACTACGCAAGTTGTACCCGCAACTTCCTCTATCGGTTTCCGTGACTACCCGGGCGGCTCGTTCTGGAGAACAAGACGGCGTTGACTATCATTTTGTCGATGATGTTGAGTTTGACTCCATGATTACCGAAGGCGCCCTTCTCGAGTGGGCCCTGGTGCACGGGAGCCACCGCTACGGAACGCCGAGAGAATGGGTTGCAACACAGAGGTCGAAAGGGACTCCGGTTCTCCTCGAGGTGGATCTGGAGGGAAGCCGACAGATCAAAGAAAAGGTTCCCGAGGCACGTACCGTGTTTATTGCGCCTCCCAAGTTTGAAGATCTACGCACCCGCCTCGAATCGCGCGGTAGTGAGAGTGCAGCGCAGATGGAGAGAAGGCTGGAGACTGCCCGTGCTGAACTTGCCGCGTCCGGCGAGTTCGATCACGTGTTGATCAATGATGATGTTGATCGCACAGTGTCGGAGCTAGCCCACATAATGGGTCTCCAATAAGGTACCCTTACCTTTAGGTAGGGACTAATTGCTCCCCGCAGCATATCCAGCATGGCTTACAGGTTTGAGAAGAGGGAAATCTATGATCGGGATTGTCGCACATCCGGAGGGAATTACTTACCCACCGATTGATGAACTTCTGGACAGGACGGGGTCAAAATACGCACTGGTGGTACTGGCGGCTCAGCGGGCCCGGCAGATTAATGCCTATAACACTCAGCTGGAAGCAAACCTGATACAGTTCGTCGGCCCCGTGGTGCCTATCGAAGCTGACGACAAACCCCTTTCCATTGCCTTGAAAGAAATCGTTGAGGATAAACTTGAAATCAAGGAATCGGAAAGCGAATAGTCCGCACAGATCTGCCCGTGTCCCCACAGTTCTGCTTGGAGTCGGTGCGGGCATAGCCGCATACAAATCGGCCCTGTTGGTCCGTGAGTATAGACGGTTGGGGTGGAACGTACATGTGATACCGACACCTGCGTCCTTAAATTTCGTTGGCTTAGAAACTTGGTCTGAACTATCTGAAAACCGGGTAGCCCTTGAAACGTTCGGGCTTGAAGACTTGGGACACGTGAGTTTGGCGCGGGAAGCAGATCTAATTGTGGTGGCACCGGCGACCGCGGACCTCTTGGCACGTTTCTCAGCTGGAATGGCTGACGACCTTCTTACCACAACACTATTAGCCAGTCAGGCGCCAATCCTTCTGGCCCCGGCAATGCATACGGAGATGTGGCTAGCACCAGCAACGCAGCGTAACATTACAACCCTTTTAGAGGACGGCGTGACAATCGTTGGGCCGGAGGATGGCCCCCTTAGTTCAGGGGATACTGGTCCCGGGCGAATGAGCGAACCTGAGCAAATACTTGATGCTAGTGAAAAGATGATGGCCGAGATTTTCCAAGCTGACTACGTCCAGAATAATGCTGGCAACAATGCGCCGTTGGCGGGAAAGACCGTCCTCGTTACCGCTGGCGGAACCCGGGAGGAACTTGACCCGGTACGTTTTATTGGTAATCACTCAAGTGGCCGACAGGGTATTGAAGTTGCGCACGCAGCCCGGGAGGCTGGTGCCGAGGTCGTCTTGATCGCAGCCAATGTTGGGGAAGACCTGCTGGAAAAGAAAACAGACATTCAGGTCATAAAAGTGGAGTCAACCGCCGAGTTACAAACAGCAGTGGAGGAACAAGTTCGCATGGCTGACTGTCTTGTCATGGCTGCGGCGGTCGCAGACTACAGGCCGAGCCAACCCGCGGAACAAAAGCTGAAAAAAGAAGATGCTGGAGAAACCCTCACGATCGAACTGGTACCAAATCCGGATATTTTAGCGACAGTGGCAAGATCTGCCGATCGCCCGCAGATTCTTGTCGGTTTCGCTGCGGAGACAGGCCAGGTTGGAGACGTTCTCGAGCTGGGGAAAGCAAAGGCTGCCCGCAAAGCAGCTGACTTTTTGGCTGTAAACCGGGTCGGGGGCGGCATGGGGTTTGGTGACGTTCCCAACCACCTCTACTTCCTGGATAAGCAAGGGAATGTTGTGTCTGAGAGCGCAGGCTCAAAAAAAGAGGTTGCGCAGTCTCTAGTGGCGCTAATATCAGAGAAAATGTTGCGGCAGGAAGAACAATGACGAGCACAGGGCTGCGGCCATTCACCTCAGAGTCAGTTACAGAGGGGCACCCCGATAAGGTTAGCGATCGGGTCTCCGATGCAATTTTGGATGCCATCTTGACTCAGGATAGCGATGCGCGAGTTGCGGCAGAAGTGGTATCAACAAAAGGCCTTGTACATGTGGTTGGGGAAATAACGACGGATGCGTACGTCGAGATTCCAGCAATTGTTCGCGACGAGATTACGGCTATCGGCTACGACAGCCAAGAAGCCGGCTTTGATGGCAACTCCTGTGGGATCTCGGTGTCCATCGGCCAACAGAGCCCAGACATAGCTCAGGGTATCCAATCCTCGCTGGAAACTAGGGGAGCAGACCAAAACCAAGGCGCTTCAGACCGGAGGGACGTCCAGGGTGCGGGGGACCAGGGAATTATGTTTGGTTACGCCACCGATGAGACTCCCGACTATATGCCCGCCCCCATCTGGTTGGCACAAAAATTAGCGAAACAGTTGGCTGCCGTGAGGAAGAACGGTTCAGCGCCCGATCTTCTGCCCGACGGGAAGACACAGGTAACGGTACTTTACGATGCAGATCGGCCGGTTGCTTTGGACACCGTTTTGGTTTCCAGCCAACACAAAGAGGAGTTAGATCAAGAAACCCTGGAACAGGTACTGACGGACCAGGTGATTGCACCCGTTCTTGAGGAGTATTCGCTGGGGCTCGATTTGTCAGGGCTGAGTGTCCTCTCGAACCCTTCTGGTCGATTTGTTCTCGGAGGGCCCGCGGCAGACGCCGGTTTAACTGGGCGCAAAATTATCGTTGACACATACGGGGGTTCAGCCCCTCACGGTGGGGGCGCGTTCTCCGGCAAGGACCCATCCAAAGTCGATCGCTCTGGCGCATACGCAGCCAGGTGGATGGCAAAAAACGTGGTTGCTGCAGGCCTGGCAAAACGCTGCCAGATACAGCTTGCCTACGCAATTGGATCCGCTAAGCCTGTGTCGGTAACCGTGGAGACCTTTGGAACGGGCGTATTGTCCGACCAGGAAATAGCAACTGTGCTCCAAAGTAGCTTTGACCTGAGGCCCCTGGGAATCATCGAAGACCTGCGCCTTCTGGACACCAAGCAAACCCGTTACAAGGACACCGCAGCATACGGGCACTTTGGGCGGGAAGGTTTTACGTGGGAAGAGCTAGATCGCGTGGGTGACCTTCGTGACGCTACCCACATCTGACCCGACCCGACTTCCGCAGATTGCCAAGGTACTTATTGACCGGGACGTCGCGCACCTTGACCGGAACTTTGACTACGAGATTCCTTCGGAACTGTTAGGGAAAGTCGGGGTGGGGTCAAGGGTCCAGGTAATTTTCGGGAGAAAACGATCATCTGGCTGGGTGACAGCAGTCACGACGACATCCGATTTCCAGGGCAGACTGGCCCAAGTACAGAAGCTGTTGATCCCCGTCCCTCTTTTCGGTCCGAGTTTACTCAAAACTGCGGAGTATCTGGCGCTAAGATTCGGAACCAACCTCAGCCAAGTCCTCACGTTTATCACACCCCAACGGCGGGCGAATGTGGATAAAGAGTTTATGGGCCAAGACGTTTCCGTAAATCCGGATAGGGAAGACCGGCGCAGACGAACACCGCGCAGATCAGTTCACACCGTTGTTCCTGGTGGTCTTCTCCCCCTACTGACCAACGCAATCATTGAACAAAAGGCCGCGGGTATGTCAACCCTGGTGATTACTCCTGATGCCACATCCAGCCAACAGGTTGCGGCGCTATTGAACGCGGCGAAGGTTGGTAGGGTGGGGCACTTTAATGCTCAGACTTCAGCAGAGAGTAGATACCGCACGTACCTTGAATCTCTCACCGGTAATTACGACGTCGTTGTGGGAACCCGGTCTGCAGTCTGGTTGAACCTGCCTGAATTAGGCGGGATTATCGTATGGGACTCAGGAGACGATAGGCTTCGCGAGCGAAGGTCACCCCAACTGGACGTTCTGGATGTGGCAGTTGCGCGCAGCTATCATGAAAACGTCGACCTTCTTAGCGCAGCGTATGGCCGCAGTGTTAAGGCGCAGGCGTTGGTGGAGTCGGGATGGGCACAGCAAATTGTCCCCGATCGCAGCCAAGTGCTGGAGCGGACTGCAAAAACCAAATTTTTCGACCATTTCGCTCAAGATGAAGAAGGGCCCTCAGGGTGGACGATACTGCCCAATGCCGCTTATCGGACTGTACGTAAAGGGCTGGAAAGTGGGTCCGTCCTCATCCAAGTGGCAAGCTCGGGTTACTGGACCGAGGTTGAATCGACATCAGCGAAGGACAGTGATGAACCTACCCGTTGGCGTAAAGGAGCCGAACGGATTGCCGAGGAACTCCAGCGCGCTTTTCCGGAAGCGACCGTAGTAGCTTCCACGAGCACAGCCGAGGTGGTAAAAGAGGTCGCCCCGCAAGACGTGATTGCGGTGGCCACCCCGGGCGCCGAACCCTCAGTTCAAGGCGGCTACAGTGCGGTAATCATTGCGCAGTCACACGCCGCCGCCTATCGGGACTCTTTGGATGCACCGGTGGAAGCACTACGAAGGTGGCTGAATGCTTTGGCTCTAGCGCGCCCTCAAGGTGCAGGTTTAATAATTGGCACGGTACCACCGGAGATGGTGGATGCGGTCGCCTCTTGGCGCCCAGAGCGGGTATCCCACAGTGCTTGGAAAGAACGGTTCCAGTTGGGTTTTCCCCCCGCTTGGCACGTTGTGGAAATAGTGGGTGCCGAAAAGTCGATGCGTAAACTTGAAGGGAGACTATCCGGCCAGGCCGAGGAACTAGAGATGTCTTACCTTGGTGAAGCAGAGGTGATCGGCAATGAGGACAAATACGGTGCGGACCCAGCCCAGTGGCGCTTGCTATCAGTGCCACCGGCCCATGCTCTGCGGCTCATGTCAGTGGTAAGGCAAGTTCGGCTGGAGCTTTCGGAGCGTAGGCTACCTCATCTGCGCGTTGTAGTGAACCCGAGTAGACTAGCACCCCCTGACGATGCTAACAGTTGAGTTGACGAAGCTAACAGTTGAGTATGGGGAACACCCAGACATAGGAGGAGAAGCAGAGTGCGGGTAATTTTTGCAGGCACGCCAGAGGTGGCAGTACCCACGTTGCAAGCGCTGTTAGCGAGCCGACACGAAGTGGTGGGCGTCCTGACAAGGGAGGCAAAGAGGCAAGGCAGAAAGCGGGAGCTGGTTTCCAGTCCCGTCTCCCAATTGGCCACCCAGGAAAACATTCCTCTATTGGAAACTGAGCAACCGAACTCTGCTGAAGCACAGAAATGGCTAGCCCAGCTGGAACCCGACCTGGGGGTGGTGGTTGCCTACGGGGCTCTGCTTCAACCCAGCACGTTGGCGATCCCGCAACTTGGGTGGCTCAACCTGCATTTCTCCGCCCTCCCCAAGCTCCGGGGTGCGGCGCCGGTACAACGAGCTATCATTGAGCAACATGAAAAAACAGGGCTTAGCGTGTTCATGTTAGATGAGGGAATGGACACAGGACCTCTGGTCACAGTCGCAGAAAAAAGCTTAGACACTACGATGACGGCAGGGGAAGTCCTTGAATCCTTCGCCAGCCTGGGGGCAGAACAGGTGGTGGATACCCTGGACCTCATCGACTCTGGACAGGCAGACTTCACCCCGCAAGACAGCTTGGGGCAAACACCGTCCTACGCACCAAAGTTGGTGCGCCAAGATGCCTTCATAGACTTCTCAGGTAGTGCCGACCAAGTCAGTGCGCACATTCGTGGTGTCACCCCTGCCCCTGGAGCTTGGACAACACTGCCTGGACAGGTGCCCATGAAACTTGGAAAAGTTGGACCGGTCGCGGCCCAAGGTTCGCATTCTGCACTGAGGCCGGGACAAGTGGTAGTGGAGGGCTCTGACGTGCTTGTGGGCTGCGGCGCTGGAGTAGTGAAACTGGGGCAGGTCGCCCCCGCCGGGAAGTCGTGGATGCAGGCCCAAGACTGGGCTCGTGGTGCCCGGTTGAATGACGAGTATATGTTGGGACGGCAAGATGAAATCTAAGGAGAGTAGGGCGGACGGGCCCAGACTATTAGCAGCAGAAGTGCTGTTAGCAGTTGACCAACAGGAGCAGTTTGCGAACCTCGTTTTGCCGAAGGCTTTGCGCGAGGAACAAAGAAGCAACCGAAACTTTGACGACCGAGACGCGGCCTTTGTGTCAGAACTTGTCTACGGAACCTTGAGGCATCAGGGAACCGTAGATTTTGCGTTAGCGCAGTTCTCAAGCAAACCACTCGCAGAACTTGACCCGGCCGTGCTCACATGCCTGAGGATGGGCGCTTACCAGATCCTCTACATGCGAGTTGCGGAGCACGCTGCGGTGAGCGAAACAGTCTCAGTATCCCGCGAGTTAGCGGGTCAGGGGCCTTCAAAGTTCGTGAATGCTGTGTTGCGTTCCCTGCTGCGTGAAGGGAAAGAAGGAGTGTTTGAGCGGGTCCAGAACATCACGGACCCCAACCTCTCCCTTCAGGTCGCAACGTCGCACCCAGAGTGGATAGTTACCGCCGTGGGGCAGGCCCTTGAGGAAAGGGACTTACCCAAGTCCGAATTGCGTGAAGTGCTGGAAGCCAACAACAGCAGGGCAGAAGTGACCCTAGTGGCTCGCCCAGGTCTGGTTACCGCGAAAGAGTTAGCTGAAGAAGCAGAAGATGTTCTATCCACCGGAACTAGTCAAGGACGGCTAAGCGAGTACGCCGTGACAATAGAATCCGGAGATCCAGGGGCGCTACCGTCGGTACGTGGCGGCCAAGCAGCTGTGCAAGATGAGGGCAGCCAATTCGCGGCAATCGTCCTGGCAGAGGCACCGTTGGAGGGCCCCGATGAGAGGTGGTTAGATCTTTGTGCAGGACCGGGTGGCAAGTCTGCCTTGTTGGCAGCCCTGGGAAGGCCTAGGGGTGTAACGGTTACAGCTAACGAGATCAACCCGGGGCGAGCTCGCCTGGTGGAGCGATCAGTACAGGCGTTGGATAACGTCCAAGTGGAGGTTCGGGACGGCAGGCGATTCGACGACGGGATCCAATACGACAGAGTCCTTATCGATGCCCCTTGCTTGGGGTTAGGTTCGCTGCGCAGACGCCCAGAATCCCGCTGGAGGCACAAAGTGTCAGATCTGACCGAGTTGGTGCCGTTACAACAGCAGCTTTTAGATCAGGGGGTGGAACTGGCCCGCCCCGGAGCAGTAATCGCGTGGGTGACCTGCTCCCCTCACGTTGAGGAGACACTCCAGCAGGTTGAACGCATCTTAGAGACCAAACCTGTCCAGCTATTGGACGGAGCACAGCTGGCACAGACTTTGGTCCCAGAAGATCTGCAGCTCGGGGAAGGTGGCGATATTGCAGGGAAAACCATTCAGCTGTGGCCTCATCGCCACGGAACGGACGCTATGTTTATAGCGTTATTACAGAAAAGCTTGACTTGAGCTTGACCTAACGAAATTTTCAGTATGCTGAGCGTATGGATATCAAAATCGCGCCTTCAATACTTTCAGCCAATCTTGGCAATCTAGACCAGCAACTAGAGATCATTTCTGACGCTGACCTAACCCACGTCGACGTTATGGACGGGCATTTTGTCCCGAACCTCACCTGGGGTGTTCCCGTCCTGGAAGCTGTCGTAGCCCATGGGAAACCTGTAGCAGACACGCATCTCATGATAGATTCGCCGGATCGGTGGGCCATAGAGTACGCCAAAGCAGGATCCTCCATAGTGACATTCCACGCGGAAGCCTCGGCTGCACCAGTTACACTGGCTAGAAACCTTCGAAAGACGGGAGCCAAAGCAGGGGTTGCCTTTAAGCCTTCGACAGAGGTGGGGGAGTACCTGCAGTTCCTGGAGGAGTTCGACATGGTGCTCGTAATGACCGTTGAACCTGGATTTCCAGGCCAAAAGTTCCTTGATTTCACCATGAGCAAGGTCCGCCAAGTAAGGGATGCTGCGACCGCTGCGGGTATAGAGCTCGACATACAGGTTGATGGAGGAATAGACCGCGAGACGATTGTGCAAGCAGCCCAGGCAGGCGCCAATGTTTTCGTTGCAGGCTCCTCCGTTTACGGGTCCACCGACCCAGGAAAAGAGGTTCAAGAGCTTCGACGGATCGCCCAGCAGACGTACAGGTCTTAACAGCTTTTTGCTTTTGTGGCATAATTTAGGTTGCTCCGGGGTCGGTGAGATTCCGAACCGGCGGTGAAAGTCCGCGACCCGCCGCAGGCGGTTGAGCCGGTGAAATTCCGGCACCGACGGTTAAAGTCCGGATGAGAGGAGCCGCGGCACCATAGCTGTGCCTGCAGCCAGCCCCGGCTAGAAAGGGGCACATGTTTCGGGCGCAGGTGGGGCGCACAAAGAGCTTTTGGTGGGCGCCGTTTGTGTTGGCCGCGGTCTTATTGGGCACCTGGTGGTTTCTGACCTACATTTTTTCTGTTGAACCCTGGGTGTTTCCTACACCCACCCAGTTCTTTCATCGCGCGCTGGAACTGCTCAGTCAGTCTTGGCTGTGGGCCAGCTTGTGGGCTACGGCAATGGAGGCTCTGTCCGGGGCGATTCTGGGCACCGCAGTGGCGATCCCTCTGGCCTGGCTGATCTACAGCTTCGAATTAGTGCGGGCTTCCGTTGAACCCTTTTTGGGAGCCACTCAAGCCATACCAGCCGTCGCAATTGCTCCTCTGCTAGTCCTGTGGTTCGGCCATGGATTCGTTCCTATAGTGTTCCTGTGTGCTTTAATAACTTTCTTTCCTGTCCTGGTTTCCACGACGGTGGGCTTACGCCAGTTGGATCCAGACGTTTTGGATGCTGCTTCGCTGGATGGGGCGGGACCCTGGACGCTGCTGCTATATGTGGAGCTTCCTTTGGCCACACCAGCTATTTTGGCTGGCGTCCGTAACGGGTTCGCGCTCTCTGTTACAGGTGCGGTCGTTGGTGAGATGGTTATGGGAGGCTCTGGTTTGGGCACTGTTCTAACCCAGCAGCGGCACAATCTGGATACGGCTGGGATGTTCGTGACAGTAGGTGCCCTCTCCGTGTTAGCCATGTCTTTGTACTCGATAATATATTTGGTTGAGCGCAGAATAAAAACGGGATTCAGGTCGTGACGCTGCCGCTTAGCTGCTTGAGGAGAGGAAAAGTTGTGAACAAACAACATTGGCTGAAAAAGTTTTTTTGGGCCACCGGTTTAAGTATGGTTGTGGTGGGGGCACTTGCTTCGTGCGCACCGCTACGGGAGGAAGGCCCGCAGTCTGATGAAGTGGTGGGTCAAGCTGTCGCGCTTGGCAGCGGCGGAGAAGACGTCGTGATCGGTCTAACCTATGTTCCCAATGTTCAGTTTGCTCCCGTGTACATGGCCGGGGCAGACGAGGTTTTCCGTGCGGCCGGAATTGGAGCTAATCTTCGGCACCACGGGCCCGATGAAGGGCTGTTCACGGCGCTCACGACTGGCGAAGAGGACGTGGTCGTTGCAAGCGGGGACGAAGTATTGCAGGCACGAGCAGCCGGAATGGACCTGGTGTCGATTGGGTCTTACTACGACCAGTACCCCGTGGTAATTGTGGTCAAGGAAGACAGCGATATTCATTCTGTTGCGGACTTGCAGGGAAAAAGGGTGGGGATACCCGGGGAGTTTGGTTCCAGTTGGTTTGGTCTCCTGGCTGCATTGGATGCCGCTGATATGGAGGCACAGGACGTTCAGGTAGTTCCCATAGGTTTCACCCAGGCTGCTTCTCTCGCTTCGGGCCAGGTGGAGGCCGTAGTTGGTTTCGTAAACTCCGATGTGGTTCAACTAGAAGCTCTTGATGTGCCGGTTCGGGTTATCCCATTAGCAGAAGATGACGTCCCCTTGGTGGGTGCAAGCATCGTGACAACGCGGGAGTGGGCGGAAAAACACCCGAAGCTGGCCGCGGGGGTGGTTGCCGCAATAAACACGGGTAAACAGCGTGTAATAAATAATCCGCAGCGTGCGATGGAGGTGACCTCCAATTGGGACCCCAGCCTGCAGGACCAGGAAACACGAGAGAATGCTCATGAGCTCCTTCTTGCCACCATACCTTTGTGGGAGAACGAACAGGCAGAGGTAAGTGCCGAGCAGGATTTGGAACGTTGGCGGGAGATGGCGCCCTTCTTGGCAAGAGTTCTTGACCTTGATCTTGACCAAATGGACGTGGATGGTGCCGTTACGAACGATTACCTCATCCCGTAGTGCGGAAGGAAAACGTGCTGCTTGCGCAGTGCTTAACCAATGCGTTCGGAGCTTTGACATAGGGTGGAGCTATGAAAACATTCGAAACACTGTTCGAAGAACTGCAGGAGAAAGTTCGCACACAGGACCCGCAGTCGCGGACAGTCCGGGAGGTGGAGGCTGGGGTGCACTTCATCGGCAAAAAGATAGTTGAAGAAGCCGCTGAAGTATGGATGGCCGCCGAGTATGAAACAGACGAGGACCTGGCCTTAGAGATCAGCCAGCTTCTGTACCATCTGCAGGCGTTAATGATCGCTAAAAATCTACCTATGAACGCCGTTTATGACCAGTTATGAGGACGAGATGCTGAGAGTGGCTATACCGAATAAAGGATCGTTAGCAGAGCCTGCGGCGGCGCTGCTGGCCGAAGCTGGCTACCGCTCGAGGAGGAGGGGACGCGAACTGGTCCTGATTGATCAGGACAATTCTACGGAAGTGTTTTTTCTTCGTCCTCGCGACATTGCCGTTTATGTTGGAGAGGGGAAGGTTCATGCGGGGGTCACCGGTCGGGACTTGCTACTGGACTCAGCGACGGGGGCGATAGAGATCAGGGGGTTAGGGTTCGGAAAATCCAGGTTCAGGTTCGCTGCTCCGACAGGTACTATAACGAAACTGGAGGAACTGCAGGGTGCCAGGGTCGCCGCTTCCTACGATCGGTTGGTCCGAGGGTACCTGGAGGCGGCTGGGATTGAGGCGGAAGTGATCCATCTCGATGGTGCCGTAGAATCTTCTGTCCAGTTGGGGGTGGCCGACGCAATTGCGGATGTTGTGGAAACGGGGGCGACGTTGAGAGCGGCAGGACTGGATCTGTTTGGTCCCACCATCTTGCTGTCTGAAGCTGTGCTCATCACTGGCCAACAGCATCTGGGCAATCCCAGATTGAGCGTGTTGGAGCAGCGACTGAAGGGTGTTCTGATAGCGAGGGACCACGTTTTGATTGACTACAACATTCATGAGGCGGATTTGCCCGCTGCGATAGAGATTGCTCCGGGCTTGGAATCGCCTACCGTTTCTTCCCTGGCGGAGGAGGGGTGGAAAGCGGTTCGAGTCGTAGTTCGCTCCGCCGAGATGAACCGAGTTATGGATGACCTGCTGAATGTGGGGGCTAAAGGAATCATCGTTACCGAACTGGTTGCCTCGAGGTTGCGTTAAGGTGTTGAGAAATTCGTTGTGGAGGGGAAGATCGTGAGTAGCAAAAAAACCCCTCCCTCTCTTCGGGTTCTTATTTTGGCGCTCAACCTGATTAACACGCGAATAGGAATGACTCAGCAGGAGCTGCTGGAGTTGGTTCCGGGCTACGGTTCAGGTCAGCTTGATTCGTTGCGCCGCACATTTGAACGTGACATTGCGCTTTTGCGTGACAGTGGTTTGGTTGTCCAGCTGTCCGAGGATTCGATCCCACGGTATTCAATTTTGCCAGGGGTAGCCGGGGAGGGTGCGCCTGTCTTGGATGAACAGGCGTTCGAACTAGCGGTTCGTGCGGCCCGCGCGTGGGAAGTGGATCAAGGTGAGGCAGATGCCTTGGTGAATAAGCTTCGTGGTCTGACCGACGGGGTCTTGGGAGAGCCTGAGCACAGTGTTGATTTCAAGCTTGAAGGCAGCCCTGTTGCTGCCGCTGTTGGTCAGGGTATTGCTCGATCTCAGCCGCTCGGATTTGAGTATGCTTCGCGGTCCGGTAAAGAGTATCGGGAAGTCGCTCCGTGGCGTTTAGTAGCTCGGGGGAGAGCCCTGTACCTTTGGGGCTTTGATTTGAATCGTTGGGGTGCTCGACTTTTCCGGTTGTCCCGGTTCAGGTCCGTTCCGGACTTGCTCGCGGAGCCGGGGGCGACACCTGCTGAAGGAAATCTGCAGGAAGCAGCATTCTCAGGGGATCATTTTTTGGTGACTCCGACCCTCTTGATCAGGGAGGGTGCCGCGCCCCTAGTGCGAGCACGCTCTGCGCCTAAAGCTGGTCGGACCCCTCCCGGGTGGGAGCGTTACCTCGGTAGGTCTGATGATGTGGCAGCGTGGGAGCAGGTGATCCTAAGGGAAGCAAAGGACGTATTTGTGGTCGAACCAGAAGAGTTTTCCCAAAGGCTGTTCAAACAACTTCAGCTAGCGGGGGACACGGCTTCGGTGGTAGAAAGGGGCGCCAATGGCTAAGAACAGAGCGGCTAGTTTTGCTCGTCTGGTGGCGTTGGTGAACCACATTGAGCGAAACCCTGGGGTTTCGGTGGAGAACTTGGCGAAGCATTTTGATAGGAGTCCGGCTCAGGTTCGCAACGACATTTCTTTGCTCGATCAGGCCGGGTTCGATGATCTGTTGCCAGGCCGAACCTTGGAAATCGACATGGAGTTATACGTCAACGAAGGACGTGTGCAACTGCGAGACTCTCTTGGTTTACAGGCGGCCATGCTTCTAACTGCTGAGGACTTGGCTCGCCTGTTGTTCGGGCTGGAAGCGTTAGGTCCTGGTCTGCTTGAATCTGAACGCGCGGCCGCACCAGTTGTTGCTTCCAAGCTGGCTGCTCTTTTGGGCCCCGAAGAGGAACTGGCTTTGGCGAAACTAGAAACAACGGCACTAGATGCAGACCGGGAAACCCTGCAGGCCCTGGACCAAGCCTTGCAGCTGAGCATGGCTGTAAGGTTCACCTATGTCCGCTCCGACGGATCCCGCAGTGACCGAAAGGTTATTCCGACTTCAGTGTCCTTGGAGAGAGACGGTTGGGTTTTGTTGGGTCGTTGCGTTGCTAGTAAAACTGCGAAGAGGTTCCGCTTAGATAGGATGAGTAGGGTCAAACTAGTCACCCGAGCTGAGGCTGAGGTGCCACCTTCACTTGATCCGACGCATCAACCTCTGCCTCAGAGCACGGACGGAGTAAGCCAGGTGGTGGAGGTTAAGCTGGATGAGGGTGCTGAATGGCTGGTTGGGGAAACTGTGGCCGACAGTTATGCGCCCACTCCCAGCGGCTGGAAGGCGGACTATACGGTATGGGACCCACAGTGGATGCGTACGGAACTCATCTTGCTTGCCCCGCATGTCGAAGGCACAGACCCAAAGGAGTTTGGCGCTGACGCGGCGATGTATGCGTCCGAAGCAGCGGGTGTCTGGGAGCAGTTGCGGGCTTGGAGTCAAGGTGGGCGGGGTGGCGAAACAGGGGAAAGAAAGTAACGGGGAAACCACGTGAGTGAAGATGACTTGACTCCGGCGCAGCGTATGGCGGCTTTCAAGAAGCAGATGTCCTTGCAGGACACCGCGTTAGCGGACTTTCTGGACACTTTAAAGTTCCCGCCGGATGATTTTCAGATGGAAGCGCTGGAGAAGGTGGCGCTGGGGGATTCTGTACTGGTTAGTGCACCCACGGGTGCGGGGAAGACTGTGGTCGGAGAGGGGGCTGCGTACATAGCCCTGGCAAAAGGTGAACGAGTTTTCTACACCACTCCCATCAAGGCTTTATCCAACCAGAAGTTTCGCGACTTTCAAGATGAGTTTGGGCGTGACAATGTTGGTCTTCTAACGGGAGATACCGCAGTGGCCCCCGACGCCAAGCTGGTGGTTATGACCACCGAAGTGCTGCGAAACATGATTTATGCGAATCAGGACCTTTCCGAGGTGGGGGTGGTCGTGCTTGATGAGGTGCACTACCTTGCTGATAGATTCCGAGGACCAGTTTGGGAGGAGGTCCTAATCCAGCTCCCTGCATGGGTACAAATTGTTGCTCTGTCGGCAACCGTGTCCAATGTTGAAGAGTTCGCGGGTTGGATATCCAGTGTTCGGGGATCATGCGAGCAGGTCGTCAGCTTTGAACGCCCAGTCCCGCTTTACCAACATATGCTGGTGGGCAACGCTCTCTATGACTTGTATTCGGTACGGAAATCAAAGGGTCAGGCGCAGTTGAATCCGGACCTTCTAGCTGCCGTCTCCGGCGGTGACCGGAGAAGTAGGGGAGGCGCTGTTGACCAGCGGCGTCCTCGCCGGACGGCTTCGCGTCCAGCCCAAGTCAGGATTTTAGATAGGGCTAACCTACTTCCGGGAATAGTGTTCATCTTTTCTCGGGCTGGGTGCGATGACGCGGCCCAGTATGTTGCTGGCGCTGACCTGTCATTGACTACGGGGGAGGAGCGACGTCGGATAAAGGCTCAGGTTGATGAAGCCCTGTCTACGATCCCGGTGGAGGACCAGGCTGCTTTAGGTTTGGTTGAGTGGGGGAGAAACTTGGAGCAGGGGGTGGCTGCTCATCACGCTGGATTGTTGCCAATTATGAAAGAAACAGTTGAGAAACTGTTCACTGAAGGACTACTGAAAGTGGTCTATGCAACCGAGACGTTGGCGTTAGGAATCAACATGCCCGCGCGTTCTGTGGTGTTGGAATCCTTAGAAAAGTGGGACGGTAGCGAACATGTGAGGTTGGTGCCTACAGAATACACTCAGCTGACGGGACGAGCTGGAAGGCGAGGCATCGATGTTGAGGGGCACGCTATTGTTTTAGATCGGCCGTACGTGACCCCCGAAGAGGTCTCCGCCCTAGCTTCGGGGCGCGCGTACCCGCTGCGTAGCGCATTTCAACCCAATTACAACATGGCAGTTAACCTGTTGAAACACCGATCTAAGAAGCAAGTAAACGAGGTTTTGGAGTCCTCTTTCGCCCAGTATCAGGCGGATGCTTCGGTGGTTAAATTGGCTCAGAAACTACGGAAAGCGACCTCTCAAGTGGAAGAGGCAAGTGCAGATCTGCACTGCGACCTGGGTGATGCAGCAGAATACTTTGAGTTGCGTGAGCAGATCTCTAAACTGCAGAAGGACGCTGCACGGGCCGAGAGGTCTGAACGGAATGTAGAAACTCAGAAGGCTCTGGGACAGTTACGGCTTGGGGACGTCATCTCCTTTAGGCGAGGAAGAAGAACGCGCCGCGCCGTTGTGGTTTCCCCCGTAGACCAGCGTGCGAAAACACCCTTGGCACGTGTAGTTGCAGAGGATGGTAAGCCAGGGAATGTGGGGCCGCGAGAAGTTGCGGAAGGTGTGGAGGTGGTTGGTCGAGTGTGGGTTCCTAAGGGGGGAGCGCGCCGGCCCCGCGACCGGCATCGGTTAGCAGCACAGGTTCGGGAGATCCCGGTGCCGGCAAAGGGACCAGGCCGAAAAAGAAAACCTGGGAATCCGCATGCTGAGCGTTTGCTGGGCCAAGCAAAGGCGTTGGAGCAGGAATTGGCAGCCCACCCTGTTCATGCTTGCCCTCAGCGAGAGGCGCATGCGCCCGCTGGTCACAGGTACGTTCGAGGCATCAAGGAGCAAGAAAGGTTGGCACGCCAGATCAATGAGCGCACCAGTCACCTTGTGGAAGATTTTGGTAAGGTGACTCAGGTTCTCAGTGCACTTGACTTCCTGGAGGGGGAGCAGGTTACTAGTCGAGGGGACCGTCTCACTAGAATCTTTGGTGAACGTGACCTCGTTATCGCATTGGCCCTAGCCGAGCAGGCTTGGGATGACCTGCAGCCCGAAGAGTTGGCAGCCATAGTCGCGGCTGTTGTGCATGAACCAAGGGGGGAAGAGGGGAGTGGTGGAGAATCTACGTTCATGCCAACTGCACGTCTGCAAGACGCTTGGGTAGCCACCCAGCGGGCGTACGATCAGGTGGCGGAGCAGGAGCGGAAAGCGGGGCGAGTTGTGACTCAGCCACCAAGCGCAGCCACTGTCCAAATGACTTACCAGTGGGCTAAAGGTGTCAGTTTGGCGGACATTCTTTATGAGTACGATCTGTCTGGGGGCGACTTTGTGCGGGAGATACGTAGAGTCATTGATATGCTGGAGCAACTCCGGCGCCTCCAAGACGCGGAACTGACCAGGACAGCGAACGAGGCCCGCAAGAAACTGCTAAGAGGCGTTGTTGCTTGGACTGAACTCGAATGACAAGTACTTTTCGTGATCTGGCTCTGCTTGCAATTTCCGGCCTAGCCACTTGGCTCGCCTTTCCCGGGACTGGTTTGTGGGGTTTGTTGATTCTCTCTGTTCCCCTGTTGGTTGGAGTGTTGGAACGGGTCACACCTGTCCGCGCAGCTCTATATGGTGCATGGTGGATGATGTTTTTCTTCGTTCCACTGACATCTTGGATGCTGGTGGCAACCGAAGGGTCCCATTTAGCTTGGTTCGGGGCGGCTGCGGTGCAGGCTGTAATTTGGGCTGCTTGGGGGGCAACAGTTAGCGGAGTAGCACAGGCGAAGTGGGCTGAGGGAATCCTGGTAGGCCCGGCTGCGATTGCTTTTCTTTGGGTGGGGTTTGAGCAGATACGTTCCATGTTTCCTTTCGGCGGGTTTCCGTGGGGCAACATATCGTTCCCCCAGGTGGATTCCCCTTTGAAGGTGTTTGCTCCGCTTGGGGGAGAACCCCTGGTTTCGTTTATGGTTGTCTTTGCATCGGTTCTTCTGTGGCGCTTACTGCTCGTTCTAGCGCTGCGCGGCACACTACGTGGTGCCAGGGAACTCGCCAGGGCGGGGGGCGGGCTGGCTTTGCTAATTCTTGGTAGTGCGGCACTCTCGTTTGCTCTGTTACCTACCTCTGCCCAAAATGGCACCCTCAAGGTTGGAGCTGTTCAGGGCAACATCGAAGCGCCAATGGCACATACCTTTGGGGTTCGGGGGAAGGTGACGACAAACCACTTGAAGCAAACCCTAGAGTTGGTGGGGGCGGGTAGCCAAGTGGATTTGGTTCTGTGGGGGGAACATTCTGTGGATAGGGACCCACGCTTCGATGACGAGGTTGCGTCCATAGTTGAGAGATCGGTAGCAGCCACGGGGGTGCCACAACTGGTCGGTTTTCTTGAGGTGGAGGGCAACAAGACGTATAACTGGGCCGGTATTTGGTATCCCGATCGTGGTTTGGACGAGGTCGGGCTCTATGGCAAGCAGCATCCTGTGCCCTGGGGCGAGTACTTACCGTTCCGGGAGTTGACGGTGAAGGTGGCCCCCGTGGCTGCTCGGGTGAGTGGTGACATGCAGCCCGTGGACAATGTTGGGCTGGTGGATGTGAAGTTGAATGATGGTAAAAACGTCCCTTTAGCCGTGGGCATCTGTTTTGAAGTTGCCTATGAACAAATTGTGGCCGAGGGCGTGCGAGAAGGGGGAGAGATGGTGGTCATTCCTACCAATAACGCGCATTTCCAGAATTCGGACGAGTCAGTTCAACAGCTGCAGATGGCGCAGTTTCGGTCAGTGGAGTTTTCACGAGCAGCGGTACAGGTCTCAACCAATGGTGTCAGTGGTCTCATAGCTCCAGACGGGGAGCTTATCAGTGTTACCGGAACGCAGGAGGCAAACTACCTGGTGGATGAGCTCCCTCTGCGCACCACGCTAACACCGGCAGTTTATACGGCCGGGCCTTTGCGCTGGATCGCCGTAACAGGCTCGGTTGCAGTATTTGTATTTATGGTTTTGCGTTCCGCTGTGCGGAAAAGAAAAACTAGCCTAAATGGTAGGGAACTTCGAGCATAATGTCTCCAGCTCGGTAGGCTTCAAGTTGTTCGTTCAACAATACATCTAGCTCTTCCAGTGAGCGACGCTCAAGTAGCATGTCCCAGTGTGTGCGTTGGGGCCTAGGAGCTTTCTGTTCTTCAGGTTCGGGCACATCTTCTACAGCTTCCGCTTCTTCACCGCACCTACATTCCCAGGTTTGTGGTGGCTGGGCTTCTGCTGCAAATGCTATTTCAAAGTCGTGTCCCTTTGGGCACAGGTAACGCACCTCAAAACGATCGGCGAAAATAACGCCGTCTTCGGTTTCTAGAGACTTGGAACCGATTTGCATGCCACGTAGTGCGCGATCTGCCACCTATAACTCCTCAGTGTTGTATTGTAAGTGCTTGATTCCTGGTCTCTTATTATAACGGATGATGTTCCAGCGGCGAACCAAAGGTGCCAGACCCAACCCACTCCTTCAATCCGATAATGTATATTATGTCAGAAATAATCAGTGTCTAATTTGAAAGTCCCGGTACCCTTCTTTACCCATCCGGTCAATCCGTTGTCTTCGGCCGCCCATTTTGTGCGGAAACGAAACCCAACCCCCTGGACCTTGCCTTGGATAGAGATAGCAAGAGCTTTTCTATCCAAGTTGGTACCCAGTGGTGTTGCCTGGTCAGCTATTACGATACGGCTCGTTTGCGGCGAAGGGCGTCCAACTGGTCGAGGCCAATAACGTTAACTGATTCTGCTGTTGGCAGTTCAGCCAGCGTTCCTTCCACCTCTCTCCAGACTCTCCCTACAGCGATGCCGAAGACTCCTTGGCCGTGTTGCAGAAGGTCCACTATCTCGTCTGGCGTGGAACATTCGTACACTGAAGCACCGTCGCTCATGATGGTGATTGCGGCAAGGTCATCTATGCCACGCTCGTGGAGCTGGCCCACCGCTACCCTGACCTGTTGCAACGAGATCCCCGTGTCCAGGAGCTTCTTGATCACCTTCAGGACAAGTATGTCTTTAAACGAGTAAAGCCTTTGTGATCCGGATCCCTTTGCTTCTTTCAGTGACGGCTCAACAAGACCTGTTCTTGCCCAATAATCCAGCTGTCTGTATGTTATGCCCGCCGCTTGGCAGGCAACAGGACCGCGGTAACCGGCTTCCAGATCCAAGGTGGCCAGTGGGTCACCGAAGAGCATTGGCTGGCGTAGATCATCAGTTTCTTCAGCCCTTGCTTCTGTGCTCACTGCATTCTCCTTTATTCGTGGGTCGTGATCAGTGTAGCCTGTCTTTGACCTTAAGCTTCTAGTTGAACCTTAGTGTTGCGTTCTTGTTATTCACCTTGCAGATCTTCGAGAGCGCCGTGCAGATATTCTTGGTGCAAAACTTGAAACATGTGGCTTAGCTCGGCGGCATCCGCCCGCGCCCTCTCGATATCTCCGGGTCTGTCCAGTCTACGCCCTGAACCAATAATCTGCTCAATTATGTCGGCGTTTCGTTCAGCACCCAGACGCACCGAACGTAATAAGCGAAGAGGGACGCCAAGGGCTGTTAGCGCCTTCAAGGACTGGACTATTGGCACCGTGTTTGAACTGAAGCGGCCCCCGAGGTCAGGTGAAATCAAGCCTGACTTCACGTAACTCTCCAGCTCCTCGCGTGAACTACCGGTGAGGTCCGCCAGTTCACGGACCGTGACTGCCACCGAGTTACTGGGCGTAACTGTCTGCCCATCGGAAGTCACAATGCGGGCACGAGGTTCGGACACTGCATCGTGGCCTGCATCGAGGGCCGCCAGGGTCTCCCCTATGACCCTCAGCGGTGCGTAGGAGTCACGTTGTTGTTTCAGGATAAACCGGATACGTTCCAGGTCCGCTGTTGAAAATTTACGATACCCAGAGGCGTTACGCTGCGGTGTCACCAATCCCTTCTCCTCCAGGAAACGTACCTTTGACACGGTTGTAGCAGGAAACTCCTCTTTTATAATCTTGACGAGGGCGCCAATGGTATAGATGGGGTCCCGGGAGGCGTCGCGTGGCCAGGCATCAACCGGCGCAGAAACTGGATCGGTAGTCTGGCTTTTTTTGGGTGCAGCTGAACTCATTGTGCGGGGGTTTGTTCCGCTGGAGACGGGTTGTATGTTAGGCGATACTTACCTATCTGGACCTCGTCGCCAGCCTCTAGAAGAACCTGATCCACCCTCTCCCTATTAACATAGGTTCCATTCAAAGCCCCAGAATCCCGCACGATATGCCTTCCGTCTTTCGCAACGAATTGACAATGCTTCCTGGAAACCGTCACGTCGTCAAGGAAGATGTCGGCGTCCGCGGCCCTGCCAGAAGTGACCACGTCCTGGTCAAGGAGGAAACGGGCTCCCGCATTTGGACCTCGTTGAACAATTAACAATGCTGAGCCATAAGGCAACGCGTCCACTGCAGCCTGATCTCGAGCAGAAAGGGGAAGTGCGACGTCCTCTTCAACTTCTTCAGTTTCCAAACCAAAAAGCGCAGTGTTCGTGGGGTCAAATTCTTCCTCTGTGGTCATCTACGCTTCCTCCTTGGTACTCAAAGTTGTTGTAGTCGCCGTTACCCACCCAGCCTAAACCATTTTTCTACTTGAAGGTAGGCAATCAAACCTAGTCGTCGCCCACCTTGGGATCGGCTGCTTCTTCGACATTCGCGGTGGATGCAATACTGAGATCTTCGCGCTTGTGCACTAAAACCTCCACTCCATAAGCCTTGAACTGAGAAGTCACTCCTCCCCTAATTTCCAAAGCCATGGCTAAAGTCTCAGGTTCCCCAATTGCTTTCCAATTAAACGGTGGCGTTATCTGCTCACCATCCACAATTATCGCTCCGGGAGGGGATCCACCCTTGGGAGGGCCAAACCAGGACCGGCCAGTAAGGCGGATTCCATTCAACGAGATTGCCTCGGCACCGGCATTACGCATCTCAGCTAAAGTTGTCACAAAAAGTGCCACGGGCAACGGCTCTCCGGCTTCCGCAGCTGTGCTTGGAACATACAGCTCGACTCCTGGGCCACTGACGGGAAGCACACCTGCGGCCAATTCAGCACGTTCCTTTAGATTCTCCGATGCTTCGGCAGCTGCGCGTCGGTCAGAATCTGAACGTTTAAGCTCATCCACTACCTCCTGCAGATCCCTCCGCTGCTCTCTTAGGTCTTCTTCTTTGTCTTTCAGGTCGGATAGAAGCCCCACTAGTTGGTCATTACTTAAACCCGCTAGCGGTTCGGCGGTATGTGTGCGTACGCTTGCGCTGGCAGCTAAACCCAAAGCGAGGAACATTACGAAAAAGAGCACCTGTGTCGGCCTGACGGCACGTAAGCGGCGCTGAGCGCCGGCTCGGTGTTGAGGTGATCCAGGCGCCCCAGGCTTGGTCTGGCTTGGTTTGTTTCGAGAGGTTCGTTCAGCCATGGGCTACGCCTTGAATATCAGTCGTCGGATTGAGGCAACGTTAGAGAAAATACGTATACCCAGCACCACGATGACAGCTGTCGTCATGGCGCCTCCCACTCCCAGTTGGACGCCCAGAAAAACCAGAAAGCAGGCAACAACGACATTCCAAAAGAAGGAAATTACAAAGACTCGGTCGGAATAGATATCCTCCAGCCACGCCCTCGTAGCGCCAAAAAGTGCGTCCAACGCAGCCACCACGGCTATGGGTAGATAGGGCTGCAGAGCAGTGGGAATAGCCAGGTCAAAGACTAGGCCGAGTACCAAACCAAGTATCAAGCCGACAACAGCAAGCATTTGGTGACTTTCCTTTCAGTATCATTCACTTGGCACTGCTAAGGAAGCGGAAGGTAGTGATAGTGCGGGAAGGGAAATTTCTTCACTGCGTGCCACGCTTAACTCTATACCAGTGCTTTCCTCGAGCTCTAGAAGCTGTGCTCCGACGTACCCCTCTTCCAAGACTGTCAGCAGCCGCTCCGGATTTCCAATTGCCTCTATCTGGTAGGGCGAAGTAACCGGATTTAGGTTCACTAAAATGGAGGCTCCTGCAGTGCGTATGGAAGTTGGCGCCCCCAACCTGTTCTCGTCAACCGCTATCCCCTCAGCACCGGCTGACCATAGAGCATTGGTGATGAAACGAAGGTCGACGTCGTGCACCAGATGGCTGTTACTGGCATCAGCCGGCGGTCCGTCAGTTACCGTGATCACTACACCGGGACCGGTCAGATCTGTGGTGGCAGCGGCGAACGCTAGATCTTCCGAAAGTGAACTTGCGATCTGCTGTGACGTTTCAGAAGTCTCGACTTGGGCTGACAGATTGGCTATCTGATTCTCCAAGTCCGCTATAACGGTTCGGGAAGAGACCACTTGTTCCTGTATCTGGGCAGATGCGGAACCTGTCTCGGTTTCTTGCACACGCAGAGTTTTGGCAGCCGTAGTTGCTCCCCAGCTCAGTGCTACCAGAGATAAAAACAGGAGCAGGGACCGAAACCGACCCGTTTTCCGTGGTTTGTCACGTTCAGACTCCAAACGGTAGCTCGGGTCGAGGGAATCATTGACTACAGCCCCGAACAGCAACATTGCTCTTTCAGGGTCTCGCCCCCTATCCCTTTCCACTCGCCTTTCACTCCTCTCTGGCCATGGTCGTAAGCTGCACTGCGAAATCCCACTACACTAAGGCTATGACAAGTGTGCAAAAGATACGACCACGAACAGACCCCACTCCCCTGCGGAGCCTCCTAGAAAAAGATCTGCTTGCAACATCTGAGGGCGACCCGGGACTGGACACCGCCATTACGGGTGTCAGCGTGACCACCCAGGATCTCGAGCCAGGGTGGGCTTTCATCGGGGTGGCGGGCCAGCGGAAACACGGGGCGGAAATGGTGGATGATGCCATTGGGAAGGGTGCTGCCGTTTTAGTGACCGATAGGCAAGGAGCAGAACTGGCAAAAGGGTGTTCTCTACCAGTAGTGGTTGTCACCAACACCCGAAAGGCGGCAGCAAACATAGCAGCTTCCCTCCATTCTGCTGACACAGCCCGCCTCACTACCGTTGGGGTGACGGGAACGAATGGGAAAACAACAACGACCTACCTAATGAGGCATCTCCTTTCTTGGCTTGGCAAGGAAACCGCGCTCCTGGGAACGAACGAGATAGATACAGGCAAAAACAGGATAGTTGCCGAACGAACGACCGCGGAAGCTCCAGTACTGCATCGGGCTTTAGCGGAGGGTAGTCAGCACGGGCAGTCTGCTGCAGTGGTGGAAGTGTCTTCGCACGCACTTTCCCTTGATCGGGTTACAGACACCGTGTTCGATCTAGCCTTGATGACTAACGTCCAACATGACCACCTGGATTTTTACGAAAACAATATGCAACTCTACTATGAGGCAAAAGCAAGACTATTTACGCCTGCCCATGCGAAACAGGGCGTGGTCGTAGTTGACGACGAGTGGACAAGGCAGCTCGCTCGCAGCCCGCAAATTCCGCTTCAGGCAGTGCAGGTTCTCACCGAAGACGATCCAGACATAGGAGACACTCCCCTGTGGAGCGTGCACAATATTTTCCCAGACACGGCGATGGGAGGAACCGGGTTCACTCTCCGCTCCCCCAGCGGTGCGGAGATAGAGCTAGTGTCACCCATACCTGGAAGGGTCTTCGTACAGAATGCTGCTGCAGCGGCCATCGGAGCACACATGTTAGGGGTGGCCCTTGAAGACCTACCCGCAGCTCTGCGAGGAGTACCACCCGTAGAGGGGCGAATGCAGTGGATCCCCAGCGACCGAGAACTTTTACCGGCCGTGCTGGTTGACTACGCACACACACCCGAAGCCGTAGAACCACTGTTGCAGGATGTGCGCGAGCTCACATCTGGGAAGGTCCATCTCGTCTTTGGTACGGACGGCGACAGAGATGCCTCAAAACGTGCACCATTAGCAAAGGTCGCAGCCAAGGGCGCTGACATTCTCTGGGTAACGGACGAAAATCCTCGCTTCGAGAATGCACAGGACATCCGAAACCAGTTGCTGGAGGCCATTGCAGAGGTCAGACCCAACCTTGAGGATGTTGTGGAAGTAAGTACCTCACGCAGGGATGCCCTCCGGAAAGCCATACAGCAAGCTGACCCTCAGGACGTGGTGATCGTGATCGGTAAAGGTGCGGAACCCTACCAGGATGTCGAAGGAGTACTCCACGCGTATCACGATCCCACGGTTGCCGAAGAGATCATTAGCTCCATGGCAGCGCAACGCAGTCATCTGAAAGGAAAAGCCCACAATGACAGTGCCTGAGGAAGAGACCCATCTCGAGGTTCTGAAGGCAGACCTTGCTCGCTACGATTTAGACAGTGAAGACCTAGCTCTAGTAGAAGGTTCCGAACTGCCTGACCTGCCAGGACAGGAAAGGAAGAGGAAACCGGTGGTGGCCGTGGTAGGGCGGCCCAATGTCGGAAAATCCACGCTAGTCAACAGGGTGCTTGGAAGACGAGAAGCGGTTGTCCAAGACACTCCAGGGGTTACTCGTGACAGGGTCCTTTACGACGCAGAGTGGGCTGGAGAAGATTTTGTTCTGGTTGATACCGGCGGATGGGAGTTAAATGTTAAGGGGTTGGACCAGCAGATAGCGCGCCAAGCGGAAACCGCCATTGATCTGGCCGATGTGGTGGTCTTTGTGGTTGATGCCAAGGTTGGTCCCACCTCCACTGATGAGCATGTGGTCCCTCTACTCCGCAAAGCAGGCAAACCGGTGGTGTTGGTAGCCAACAAAGCTGACTCTGAAAGTGTGGAAAGCGAAGTGGCGACCCTGTGGGGACTGGGGTTAGGGGAACCCTACCCCATCTCAGCCCTGCACGGGCGAGGGGCAGGGGAGCTACTTGACGCCATTGTCCAATCTTTCCCGAAAGAGGAAGACCTGAAGCAGGAAACACGGCACCATAACGTTAGGCGGGTGGCGCTGTTAGGACGTCCCAATGTGGGCAAGTCTTCCCTTCTGAACGCGCTTGCAGGTAGCAACCGCGCAGTGGTTGATAAGGTCGCTGGCACCACTCGAGACCCTGTAGACGAGATTGTAGAAATGGGGGGCGAAGTCTGGGAGCTAATAGATACCGCGGGAGTGAAAAGAAGAATGCACCGAACCAAAGGTGCCGAGTATTATGCGACACTACGCACGCAGAAAGCTCTAGAGAGATCCGAGGCGGCTTTAGTTCTGTTGGACGCAAGTGAGCCACTTTCCGATCAGGATGTGCGAGTCATCCACCAGGCGGTGGACGCGGGTCGGGCTCTGGTGCTGGTCAACAACAAGTGGGACCTGGTTGACGAGGAACGTCGCACGCAGCTTAAACGTGAAGCGGAAAGGGAACTCCACCAACTGGAGTGGGTCCCCCGGATAAACATCTCGGCCTTGACGACCTGGCATCTTAATCGGATACCGCGGGCACTGGAAGCTGCTTTAGAAGGTTGGGAAACCAGGGTTTCCACCTCGCGTTTGAATGCTTTCTTTTCCCGCCTTGCGGCAGCCCATCCGCACCCCGTTAGGGGCGGTAAGCAGCCACGAATTCTGTTTGCTACCCAAAGTGCAGTTGCACCCCCACGTATCGTCATTTTCGCAACGGGTTTTCTGGAGGCCTCTTATCGCAGGTTCATTGAACGGAGTCTACGGGAAGAGTTTGGCTTCTTCGGAACCCCCATAAAGCTTACGGTGAGGATAAAAGAGAAAAGAAAGAAATGATGTTCCGTAGTTACATAGCCCTGGGCGACAGTTTTACGGAGGGCGTAGGAGACGAGTGGAGCGGTGGCGAGCCCCGTGGCTGGGCTGATCGGGTCGCAGAAGGTCTGAGCCTGAGCGCCGTTGGCCGAGATCACTCTCACGAAAGCCCCTTCCTGTACGCTAATCTTGCTATTCGTGGACGCAAGCTGGGCCCCATAATTGAAGAACAGGTTGGAGCGGCTCTGGTTCAAGAACCGGATCTTATTTCTATCAACGGTGGTGGCAACGACATACTTAGGCCCCTCTTTAATGCTAAAGAAGCAACGGAGCAGCTGCTGGGTGCGGTGCATAGGATTCGGAGTTCAGGAGTTCACGTTCTGCTCCTGTCAGGCCCCGATCCAGCGGACAACTTACCACTGGGGGAAATGTTTCGCAGACGTGGTAGAGAAATGACTGAAAGGATGTTTGAGGCGGCTTCCAACCTGGAGGGCGTCACCCTGGTAAACAACTTCATTGACGAGGGATTTGCAGATTCAACCTACTGGTCGGAGGACGGATTGCATCTGTCCGCGTCAGGACACCTGCGGGTAGCGGCTAACATTCTAGATTCTCTCGCCATTTCCTACCCAGTTTCATGGATGGACCCTCGCAATCCCCAACCGGAACCGAAAGACTTTTCCTCAGTGAACTATTACAAAGAGCACATAGTTCCCTGGGTTGGGCGCAGGCTGAAACGACAATCTTCCGGTGACGGTAGAAGGGCGAAGATTCCCTACTTGTCGCCAGTGGAACCGTCTGCTGGCTGAGGGCATATTCTTTTTCTTTCCCGGGAGGATCAGTCCAGATGACGGTAGGGCCAACAGCACTCCTTCCATGAGGGCAGAATAGGTGCAAGCAAGATTTAGGCAGTAGCTAGAGACAGGAGCATGAAGGTGGCAATTGAGCCCAAGACAACGGGATTGATAACTCGTTACCAGGACTGGTTACCCATAGGTCCCAGTGATCCCATAGTGAGCCTGGGAGAAGGGAGCACTCCCCTAGTTTTTGCTGAACGGCTTTCTGAACGGACAGGTAACGAAGTCTGGATAAAGGTTGAGGGTGCCAATCCAACGGGATCCTTCAAGGACCGGGGCATGACGGTTGCTGTTTCAGCTGCTGCTGCAAGAGGGGCCCAGGCAGTGGTCGCAGCCTCTACCGGGAACACTTCTGCGTCCGCAGCGGCGTACGCTGTAAAGGCGGGGATGACCCCCATAGTGCTTTTGCCAGCGGGAAAAATAGCTCAGGGCAAGCTGGCACAATCCATTGTGTATGGCGCTCAAATCGTGCAAATTAATGACAACTTTGACGCTTGTCTGCGGATCGCGAGAGAGCTGGATCAGGAGTATCCGGTTGCTCTGGTGAACTCGTTGAACCCTGATCGGATTCAAGGGCAGAAGACAGCCGCTTTCGAAATCGTTGACCAGCTGACAGATGCCCCAGACATCCATGTTTTACCCGTGGGCAACGCGGGCAACATCACCGCTTACTGGCTTGGGTACAGGCAGTACCGTCAAGCAGACAAATCGACCAAGCTGCCGCAGATGTGGGGCTTCCAAGCCGCAGGTTCCGCCCCTCTGGTTCTTGGACACCCAGTCGATGAACCTGAAACGGTCGCTACCGCAATCCGCATCGGTAACCCGGCTTCAGCGGACCAAGCGCTTGCAGCGCGTGATAATTCGGACGGGAGAATAGAGTCCGTCACGGACGAACAGATATTGGCTGCTCAAGGCTATTTGGCTTCGAATGAGGGCATCTTTGTAGAGCCTGCATCGGCTGCTGGCGTTGCAGGAATACTTTTGGCGGCGGAGGAAGGGCGCCTGCCCCAAGGTAAAACGATCACCATTACCGTCACCGGGAACGGTCTGAAAGACATTGATACAGCGCTCTCAGGATACCGGCCAGACACCCAGATTCTTCCTGCAGAAACGTCGCAGGTTGCGGCTGCCCTGGGATTGCAGCAATGACTGAATTAGTGCTGGAGCCTTTACGGGTTGGGCTGGCTGCAACAGTGCAGGTCCCGGCAACCTGCGCTAATCTCGGCCCGGGATTCGACTGTGTCGGTTTGGCAATTGACCTTTACCAAGAAACTTCTGTTAGAGTCACCGATTCTGATGTTTACGTAACAACGACAGGACCCGGTAGCAAGTCACTCCCCACGGACAGCACCAACCTGGTGGCATCGACGCTGCGAGCTGCTCTAGGTGACCTGGGGTATCAAGCGCCAGGGTTGCACATCCACTCCGAACTAACGATTCCGCTGTCTTCGGGGCTCGGATCCTCGTCTGCCGCTATTGTTACAGGGCTGGCTCTGGCTTGGGCACTTGCCAAAGCCAATGAGCCATTGGATTATGAGTGGATTTTCCGTAAGGCAGCAGAACTAGAAGGACATGCCGACAACGTGGGCCCCGCCATCTATGGCAACGCCACAGTCTCGTGGCAGGACAATCAAATTTCGGTGGCTCGGATACCCGTGCACTCAGCTATTCGGGTTGCCACCCTTGTCCCTACCCATTCCGTTGCCACCACACAGGCTCGAGAAGAGTTGCCACAGCTCGTTCCGTTCGCTGATGCGGCTGCGAATTCGGCCAGAGCCGGGCTGCTTACCCATGCGCTAAGCAGTAAACCAGAATACCTGTCGGCAGCCACTGCGGACTACCTACACCAAAGCTACAGAGAGCAAATGTATCCTGAATCGCTGCGCGTAGTCGAGGAGCTAAGAAAACAAGGTTTAGCAGCTGCCATATCGGGAGCTGGGCCCACAGCTCTGGTTCTTTACGACAAGAAAGACGAGCATCGGGTCCGTTCGGTCATACAGGAGTGCGAACTTACAGAACCCTTTGCGGTCAACTTCCACCAACCGGGGCGTGGTACCGTATTACTCCCCTAGTTCAGCGGCGAGTAGTTCTGCGATCTGCACGGTATTGAGGGCGGCACCCTTGCGCAAGTTATCAGCGGAGATGAAAAGTACCAGACCCTTGTCTTCCGGAACCGAGTAGTCGGTGCGGACTCGTCCCACAAATGTGGTGTCCTTGCCCGTCGCCTCCAGAGGAGTGGGCAGTTCTACCACCTCGACCCCAGGTTGCTCCATGAGGGCCGCCACTGCCTCATCCACAGTGATGCTGTCTTGAAAGCGAGCATGGATGGACAAGGAGTGCCCAGTGAACACAGGTACCCGCACACACGTGGCACTCACGCTGAGGTTAGGCAGAGCAAGAATCTTGCGCGATTCGTCTCGAAGTTTCTGTTCTTCATCAGTCTCGCCTGTCCCGTCTTCCACAAGGTTTCCTGCTAACGCCACCACGTCGAACGCTATAGGAGCAGCGTAAACCTCTGGTTGGGGGAGATCCATGGCGTCGCCATCAAGTGCAAGAGCTTCCAGGGGCACGTCAGAGGAGACTGCCTGCTGGATTTGTTCCTTGAGTTCAGCAACGCCTGCCGCTCCACTTCCGGACACAGCCTGGAAGGAGGTTACCGTCATTGCTGTCAAACCAGCAACAGAATTCAGAGCATTTAAGGCTGGCATGGCGGCCATGGTTGTGCAGTTCGGGTTTGCGATGATTCCCAGCGGCCTGTTTATGATGGCACTCGGATTTACCTCTGACACGACAAGGGGAACCTGCGGGTTCTTTCTCCACGCAGAAGAGTTGTCCACGACTACAGCCCCGGCCTCGGCAAACACTGGTGCATACGTTTTAGACGCCGAACCACCCGCGCTAAATAGAGCAACGTCTACTCCCCTCAGATCCGAAGGAGACACAGCGGCAAGGTCTTCCACCACAATTTCTTGGCCACGAAACTCAACCACATTTCCAGCGGAGCGGGAGGACGCAAATAGGCGCAGAGTTGCGAGAGGAAAATCCCTCGAGTCCAACAGATCCAGCATCACTTCCCCAACCTGTCCTGTCGCCCCGACCAAAGCTAGTGTTAGTTTCTTGCTCATACGATTCCTTTCCTTCCGGACCAGCCGGCTTTACTGCTTAGGCTACCCAAAGTGGACACTTCAACGCACCTAGGTTCTGCTGGTGGATACGCAGAGGTGACGATCCTAGCTCCTCTCCCAAGTTTTCCGGCAGTGCCAATTCCAAGATAGGCTGAGCCAAGCGAGCTAAGGAGAGATTGCGAATGAACTCGATGGAACCAGATAGAAATTGTAGCCCGAACAATGGGACGACAGTTGAAACGAAATATGGTTTTGTGGAAGGCACACGCAAGGGTAGATCAGCTGTGTTTTACAACATCCCCTACGCGCAACCACCTGTTGGAGCACTCCGTTTCGCGCCCCCCCAACCTCCACTCAGCTGGGCAGCTGTGCTGGACACCTGCCATCCTGAGGACTCCCCAGATAATCCCCTAACCGTCACCATCCACAGGCCCGACGATGTTGAAGAGAAAAGCCTTCCAATATTATTTTGGTTACCTGGCGGTGACTTCATCCCCGGTGCCGTGAGCAATTCCTGGCATGAGGGACACTCCTTCAACGAGAACGGAATTATTTTGGTGACCGCAGACTATAGGAGAGGGTTCGAAGGGTTCGGTTGGGTGCCGGACAGCCCGAACAACCGTGCTGTCCTCGACTTGTTAGCAGCACTCAAGTGGGTGCAAGAGAACATTGAGAACTTTGGTGGCGACCCACATAGAGTAACAATTGCGGGACAGGGTTCCAGTGGAAATGCCATACTAACCCTACTGTCGATAGAGCAGGCACAACCTCTATTCAACTCCGCCTGGGTTTCCTCTCCAATACCCGGCGTGCTACCGCTATCCAAATCGATGGAAGCTACCCTCGATCTCGCAGAGCACCTGGCCATCGAGCCAACTCGACAGAACATGGAATCGTTAGATAAAGCAGTGCTCATCGACGCTCAAACAGCTCTTGCGGGTCCCCAGAAACCTGGACTGGTGACGGTACGCCAGCTCACTGGCCGTCCCCTTACTCACATGCCCGTGGTAGATGGCAACATCGTAAAGTACCCGCCCAACGAAGCGTTTTCCACTGGGATCGGGGCGCAAAAAGCTTTGGTCATAGGCTCGAATGCCGATGAGTTCACCGACGTGGTAGAACGCGCAAGATTACCGCTTGACCTACTGCCGGAAAGAGCCCTGTTCTCCACCCTGGGAATGACAGTGCAGGAGCGCAAAGAATATTTGCTGACAAGTGAAGAGTTCTCTAATTCCGGGACGACACAACGGGTGGATCGCTATGTGACAGACATGATCGTGCGCTCCACCGTGCTCTCAACGCTGGTTGCTCGAAGCTCTTACGTCTCCGCCCAGGAGAACACTTGGGCGTACTCCTTCGAGTGGGAGTCTCCGGTGGAAGGAGGTGCGGTCCATGGACTGGACATCCCATTCACGTTCAACAGCCTGCAAGACCCGGCCGCACAGGCTGTTACGGGCCCAACTCCGCCGCAAGAACTAGCGGACGAGATGCACGGAGCAATCCGCTCCCTCACCGAAACAGGTCAAGTATCTTGGCCCACGTGGCAACCACTAACCGGCTTGGTACGAATTTTTGGGAATGATGTGCAGCCTCATGTACTGGCGCCCACGCTGAACATTCGCCGCCAAGGCTACAAGGGAGTGGAAACGTTCCTTGAACTAACCTAGTTCAAGAGCTTCCATCACGTCGTCGTAGTTTGGTTCCTCTTTTATCTCCGGTACCTGCTGCGTGTACTTCACCAATCCGTCCTCATCGATAATGACTACCGCTCGGGACAGCAACCCTTGCAGGGGACCATCTGCCATGGTCACTCCGTAGTCTTCACCAAAAGAAGACCTAAACGCCGAACCGGTAACCACTTTGTCAATCCCCTCGGCCCCGCAGAACCTCTCGAACGCGAAAGGAAGGTCTTTAGAAACGCAGATAACAGTTGTGTTCTCCAACTCTGAAGCAATTTTGTTGAACTGGCGCACAGACATCGCGCACACTCCCGTGTCAACGGAAGGGAAGATATTGAGAATGATCCGCCTGCCAGCGTAGTCGTCACTGTTGATAAGACTCAGGTCCTCCCCCACTAGCTGAAAGGGGTCGGCGACCTGTCCCTTCTCGGGTAGAGATCCTACTGTGTTTACGGGTTCAGAACCTAAAGTAATTTGTGTCATGCTTCATTGTCCCATTTTGGTAGGGGTGCTCGCAAGGCTCGCAGGGCATACAGGATGGTTGCTAAGTCGACAAGTTCCTGCGTTAGAGCCCCCACCATCGCTGGAATTATGCCCGTCGTCGCAATGAGCATGAGCCCGACAGACAGAATAATGCCTATCCAAATGGCAGTGAGAGCAACTTTTACTGTGTGCTGAGCGATTGCGCGAGCGTTACCTACACCGATAAGAGAATCTTGCAGCACAACTGCGTCAGCCGCTTCGCCGGCAGCTGACGCTCCCTTTGCCCCCATGGCAATCCCCACGTTTGCAGCGGCCAGAGCGGGTGCATCGTTAACTCCGTCTCCCACCATCATGGTCGGGGGCGGATCAAGAGCTGCGACAGCTTCAACCTTCTGTGTTGGGGAGCGGTCCGCCAACACATCTTTTATGCCCGCTTGCTGGGCAATGGCTTGCGCAGTTGACTCATGGTCCCCGGTGATCATTTCGAGCCGCTCCACGCCCTCGGCGCGCAGGTATGCCAATACTTGGCGCGCTTCACTGCGGACCCCATCCACCAGCACCAAAGCACCCAGATAGTGACCGTCCTGACTGACGTAGACGGCGACTTCTCCCGCTTCCAGCTCAACGGGACCGAACCCTGCATCAGCAAACCCCTGTTTGCCAACCAAGACTGTTGTTCCTTCAATACGAGCATCCACGCCTTGCCCAATCACTTCCTTCGCATTTTCTACCTCTAGGCGCGGCAGGTCGCGGCTGGCTTCCACAATAGTTTGGGCCAAAATATGCGCCGAATACTGCTCAGCAGCACCGGCCAGACGAAGAATATACTCTGGGTCAATGTGGGGACTGACCGGTACAACACGCCTGAGCTGCGGCTCCCCCCCTGTTATGGTTCCGGTCTTGTCGAAGCCAGCGGACTTTACCCTAGCTAGCTGCTCCAACACAGACCCGCCTTTGAATACAACACCGTTTTTCGCACTGAAGGAAAGCCCTCCCATGAACGCCACTGGAGCAGCAATCAACAAGGGACACGGGGTTGCCAACACGAGTACCTGTGCAAAGCGGACTGGGTCTCCAGATATTGCCCAAGCAACGCCAGCAATCAACAGTGAGATCAGGGTGAAAGGAAGAGCAAACCTATCCGCGAGTCTGACGATTGGAGCCTGGGAGTCCTGCGACTGTCGCACCAGCTCAATAATCTGTTGATACTGGCTAGCGTCAGCGTCCCTGAGGGCCTTGATGCGCACCGCGGTGGATCCGTTCACTGCGCCCGAAGGAACTTCTTGCCCCTGCAGACGCAGTTGAGGAAGAGACTCACCAGTCAACGATGATTCGTCAAACTCCCCCTCCTCGCTCAGAATCTGCCCATCGACAGGCACCACTTCGCCGGGCCGCACTAAAACTGTGTCCCCAACCACCAGCTGGTTCACTGGTACCTCTTCTACTTCTCCGGCGACCTCCAGATGGGCAACCTGGGGGGCTTGAGCAAGAAGAGTCGTTAGCTCCCCACGCGCCCTGCCTGCCGCGTAGTCTTCTAACGCTTCCCCGCCGGAGAGCATAAGCACGATGACCAACGAGGCACCATACTCCCCAACTGCGAGGGTAGAGATCATCGCTAACAGTGCAAGCAGGTCTAAACCGAAATTACCGGCCATGATGCTGCGCAGCATACCAAACGCGGTCCAGACGATCACCGCTCCCACGTACACGTATGCGAAGCCCCGAGCAAACCTGTCTAAACCTGACAGCCAGAGCACGAGAACCAGGGCACCAACGAGGATCGTTGCCACCACCAGCGGGTACCTTTTTACATAATTTAGCATGGTTCCAGTTTGGCTTGATCGGCGGAATCCTGCAACTAAGGCAAGGCTGTCCTAACACTGGGTTCCGAAGCCATCTCCCCGTACAAAAAGGTGTGGGGATGAAACCAGTACGGTCCCATCCCCACACCTAAAACAGTGTTAGCTACGGCTTGGCGAGCGTATTACTGCGAGTGGCCCTTCATGACCATGCGCATAATACCAACGTTTAGCCCTACGAACCTTAGGAACTGTTTGAAAATGTTTTTGCGCGCACGCAAAGTCTTATTAGTTGGAAGCGGAGCATTTGATAGGTCCGCACTTACTGTTCCGGGTTTGTTTGTCATTCTTATCTCCCTTCAGGCAGCCGGATTATTCAGGAATCAAGAACCAGAAAGGTCTGGCTTTTGCTTTATAAATGAACAGGTAGTGCAACATGAGCTTTACCCAGTGGCCAGCCAGGCCAATTTCTCCCTTGGTGTCTTGAATGTCTCGTCCAGTTGGGTACTTTTCGTAATCCACAACAATTGGCATCATTGTCATCGCTGCAGCAGAGCCACTTGTCATCCCTGTTCCAGCGGAAGCAATGCACGCAGCTCCCTGGTGTGCCATCGAAGCAGAGCCGGCCGCTGCGTTCGGGTCCTTTATCCTGTCGCGAATGGTCTTCGCTACTGTCTTCCCGATAACACCGGAAGGCATACCGGTGCGTGGCGGAGAGGGAGCAATCATAGTCCCATTCGGAGTCTGGCGAGGTTTGGAAATAGCGTGCGGTGGGGCAAACGCAATTCCTGTCGCAAAGACGTTCGGGAAGGCAGGAGACTCATATGTCTTCGGCCAGTCCGATGCCCGCCACTCCTCGTAGGGTTTCGGCTGATAATCAGCATCCACCTTCATGAAACCAGAAGGAGCAAACATTTGTTCACTGATGTCGGTACCATCCCGATCGATCGCCTTCAAAGGCTGGCCAGAGAATGGTGGCAGCAACATAGCAAAGTCGAATTCAAGGGTGTGTTTCTCGCCGTCTAGAGTCTCGTAGGTAATTACCCCTTCATCTACACGTTCAACGGCGGACCCCACAATGGCCTCTACGTTTCGTTCACGGAACAGGGACGCCGTCCACAATTCCGAGGTTGTTTCAAATCCTCGCTCAACGAAGGTCATGCCGCCAACCCCGAAGTCCCCCAGCTCGGCCTCATTGGTCAGAAAAATGAGACGCACATTGTCGCGAACACCGGCCTTGGTGAGCTTATCATTGACGTTGAAAACGTACTCAAAAGCAGCCCCCTGGCATGTGCAGGTTCCATGCCCCATGCCCACTACTGCCGTCACTTTGTTTCCCGCAGCTGCTTTTTCAACCAGCTCATCAAGTTCTTTAGCAGCGTGTACAGCATGTTCAGCGGTACAAACCGATACAGTGTGCCCGTCGTCGGGCCCAAGCCCCTCTGTGGCAGCAAAGTTCAGCTTAGGCCCAGTGGCATTAATCAAGAAGTCATACGGAACCTTCGAAATTTGGCCCTTTGAAGACTCCGAAGTGCCTTCTACAACCACGTAGGGACGCTCAGATCCGTCTCCACCGTTAGGGTGAATCTCGGTTGCCTTTGCCTGTATGTAGTTAATGTTCTTCCGTTTGTACACGGGTGCAAGTGGAAACAAGACCTTTTTCTGTTCCATGCTTCCCACTCCCACCCAAATGTTGGATGGGATCCAGTTGTAGTGAGAATTTGGGGTTACTACGGTAACCTTGTGTTTTTTCCCCAGCATCTTCTGCAAGTGCAGAGCGGCTGTGTGGCCAGAAACTCCGGCCCCTAGAACAACGACTTCAGCCATTTTTCCTCTCCCCTTTGATCAGTATTACAGCAACTTCAGCAAGGGCAGGTAAAAGCTTCCCTGCCTCTTTTGCCTAGCCTAGTTCATCTGGCTACACTCTAGCGAATATGGCCGTCCCCGTGGACGACCCATTTCGTTGTGGTAAGTTCGCCAAGTCCCATTGGTCCACGAGCATGAAGCTTTTGTGTGGATATTCCAATTTCTGCCCCTAAACCAAACTGCCCACCATCCGTGAACCTGGTAGAAGCATTAACGTTAACTACTGCTGAGTCCACTTGAGCCACGAACCTTTCGGCGGTGGGCAGGCTAGTGGTGCAAATGGCGTCAGTATGTCCAGTAGACCAGCGCCGAATATGCTCGATTGCTTCTCCTACATCCCCCACTACAGCAACAGCCAACTCCAGATTGAGATATTCAGTTCCCCAGTCATCGGAGGTGGCAGGGACAGCTCGAACAGATTGCGGCATCCGTTCCATAGTCGCGGCATCCCCATGCACCAGAACATTCTTCTGGGCCAACGCTTCGAGCACACTGGGGAGAAATTCATCCGCAATCTGCGCATTTACCAAAAGTGTTTCCACGGCATTGCAAACGCTTGGGCGGTCGGTTTTGGAGTTGATAACGATCTGCAGCGCCTCCGTCTGATCAGAGTGTTCATCCACGTAAATATGGCAGTTACCTACCCCCGTTTCAATAACTGGAACCATCGCTTGCTCTACCACCGTCCGAATCAGGTCTGCGCCCCCCCGTGGGACAAGAACGTCAACAAGGCCACGGGCGCGCATAAGTTCGACAGCTCCTTGGCGCCCATAGGCGTCAATAGTTTGCACGCAGGTTGCGGGTAAACCAACGCTCTGCAGGGCCTGACCGAGCACTTCCACCAGTTTCGTGTTGCTGTTTATCGCAGCGCTGCCCCCACGCAAAATCACGGCGTTCCCACTCTTCAAAGCGATCCCTGCTGCATCTACAGTTACGTTGGGTCTAGCCTCATAAATCATGCCGACCACGCCCATGGGTACCTGGACTTGTTTAAGCCTGATCCCATTAGCCAGTGTGGACCCGCGGGTAATTTCACCCACTGGATCTGGCAGAGCAACCAGATCCTCGAGGGCGAGAGCAATCCCCTTGAGGCGCTCCGTGTCCAGTTGGAGCCGATCGAGCAGTCCTTCTGACATACCTTCGGCCCGCCCTCTATCAACATCCATCTGGTTAGCCGCCAAAATAGATTCCGAGTTGGCTAAAAGGGCCGTAGCCATTGCTGAAAGGGCACTATTCTTTTTCTGGGTGGAGGCATTAGCCAGGAGGTTTGCCGCTGAGCGGGCAGCGTGAGCAATCTCAGCCACCTTGGGCGCAACTGTGTTTTCCTGCTGTTCGCGATCTGTTTGATCTGACATAGATTCATCCTTCCAGTACGGTTTTCACCGGAACTCGCCTAGCTGCGACGGTGTTCAGTAGTTAGTACCAGCTCGTCGCGATGGACAACTTCGTGAGCGTATTGCAGGCCCGTTTGGAACTCGATCTCCGCCATTGATCGGCCCTTAACTAGGTCGATCTGCCCACTGGAGAAACCAGCCACGCCCCGAGCTAACACCTTGCCTGTTTCGTTTACGATTTCCAGAACCTCGCCCTCCTGGAAGTCACCTTTGAAGCCGGTAACTCCAGCAGGAAGCAGTGAGGCCTTCCGCTGGGTGATCGCACGAGCTGCACCTGCATCAATTACTATTTGTCCAGCCACATCTGCCGCGTAAGCCAGCCACAGTTGGCGGGCTGCTAGCCGTTTCCCAGTAGCAGCGAAGAGTGTACCGACTTCCTCACCATCGAAAGCTTCCGGGGCGCTGGCGGCAGCGGTCAGCAGCACGGGAATACCTGAAGATGATGCGACTGATGCCGCAGCTATTTTGGTAACCATCCCCCCGGTTCCAAACGTGGAACCGCTAGCAGAGATCTCTAGGTGCTCAACTTGGGAGAAATCGTCAACGTAAGAGATTCTCTTAGCATCGGGTTCCGCGGGGTGCTTGTCGTAGAGGCCATCAACGTCCGTCAAAAGAACGAGTAGGTCAGCCCGCACCAGGTGGGCGACCAAGGCCGCTAGCCGGTCGTTGTCTCCGAACTTAATTTCGTCTGTTGCCACGGTGTCATTTTCGTTTATCACAGGAACCACGCCCAGGGTAAAGAGTTCTTCCAGGGCGCGCCGAGCATTCCGATAGAGAGACCGACGCAGCAGATCCTCCGCCGTGAGGAGGACCTGCCCCACCTGGTACCCCCGTGAACCAAAAACGCGTGTGTATTCCGCAATCAGCAGCCCTTGACCCACACTGGCGGCGGCTTGAGCGAGCGCGAGGGTTTTAGGTTTTTTCGCTAACTGTAATGGCCCCATAGCGGCAGCTTGTGCCCCTGAAGACACCAGGGTCACCGTCTTCCCCTGGTCTGCCAGGCCAGCTAAAACGTCCACCAATGCCGCCAGTGCCTCATGGTTGAGATGCCCGTCGGCTTTTGTCAGAGAGGACGAGCCGACCTTAATAACAATCCTCTGAGCACTGTTTAGCAGCTTTGTCCGGTTAGTGCTCATGGCTGTCTTCGGTCATGTCTAACACGCGGAACTGTATTGATTCTGAAGCATCTTCAGGGATAACCAAAGCCCCTTCGAGACGGATGTCTCTTGCCGACGCTCCAACCTCGACAAGGTACTCCCCCGGTTCTAGGATCCAATCTTGATCTCTCATTGACTCGAACGGAAAAAAACCAACGGCGGCTCCCACACTTGTGCCTTCTACCCCTTTCACACAAGCGGTTCCCATTGCCGCTGAAAGCAGGGGATCTTCCGAGTAGGAGTCAGAGT
>CAYFPY010000005.1:80749-82843 GCA_964345125.1 uncultured Actinomyces sp. | reverse complement strand
TACGTAACACTGCAGGAATTGTTGGGGCCGCCATGTACTCCCACACCCAAAACAGGTAAACTAGACTCCCGGTGAGTTGGCCAGACGGCCGCGGCACTGAAGTCAATTTTGGTGACGAGGAACGTCCGGGCTCCACAGGGCAAAGTGGTGGCTAACAGCCACCCGGGGTGACCCGCGGGAAAGTGCCACAGAAAACAAACCGCCCGCATGCCCGCATGCGGGTAAGGGTGAAAGGGTGCGGTAAGAGCGCACCAGCAATCCAGGTAACTGGGTTGGCTAGGTAAACCCCACTTGGAGCAAGGTCAAGCAGAAGGATTTGGGCGGCCCGCCTTATACCCTTCGGGTAGACCGCTAGAGACCAGTGGTAACACTGGCCGTAGATGAATGGTCGTCACCCGCACAGCGGGGACAGAACCCGGCGTATCGGCCAACTCACCTGCCCCTGCGTTCAGACCCGCACCACCAGATAGCCGGTCTCGTCCGAGTACCATAGTTCGTCCTCCGGGGAACGTTGAATATTACCAATCTCCCCACTGGTGAGCGACACAGGGGCGTCCACCAGGGTGGATCCTTGGAGTTTCAAGACCGCTAACGGCCCGACACGCGAGCGAACATGGTCGTACTCTTCAACTACCTCGGGGGCGATTTGCCCACGAAGTTCCTCGCGTTTCTGCTGGAGTTCCCGAAGCTGGTTCTGTGGCTTTTCCAACTGTTTTTCCAACTCTTCTTGGCTTGCCTGCAGGTCTTGTTCCTGAGCGGACTGGGACGATTTTAGCTTCCCTAGGATCTCTTCTTGCTCCTCTGCGAACTCAAGCTGTGCGAGGAGCTCCTCTTCCAACTCACCTTGCCGCTCCTTTATCCGTGCAATCTCGTGTTCCACAGCAGACATGTCCCGCAGAGGAATTTTACCGCCATCTAAACGTTCTTGCTGCAAGGAGGCTCTGTTCTTCACTTGCTCAACTTGTTTTTCTAGGTCCTCAACCTTTAGAGACCCATCAGAAATCTGCACAGTTTGGGCCAGGATTGACCGTTTGAGGTCCGCAATGCGTCCCTCCACTTCGGCCACTTTACCTTTCAGCGGATGGTTATCTAATCCATGCTGGATCCTGCTGAGATTTAGGTCTACTTCCTGCAGTTCAACCAGTGCTGCTTGGTCTTTGGGAGATGCTTTCATAGCGTGCTACCTTTCGTGGCTAGATGGGCCACCCAGGGCTCTGTGACAAGCCGGGAAACCATTACCTCAATCCTACTGTCATCCGCCTGGGCTTCCTGCTCTAGCTTTTGGGCGAGAACGGGCAGCCAGGGCCACTCAGTAGCCCAATGGGAAGCACTTATCAAAGCCGGTGCACCCACATCTTCCAAATGCTCCGAGGCAGGATGGTGACGCAAATCCGCGGTAACGAAAACATCGGCCCCCAGTTGCGTAGCAGCGGAAAGGAAGGAATCCCCCGCTCCGCCCGATACAGCGACAGAGGAGACCATGCGCTCCAGATCCCCTCCCACCAGCAACCCATTGGGCCCTTTCGGAAGTCTGGCAGCCACCAATTCGGCGAACTGGAGCAAAGTCATCGCTTCGGCTAGAGAGCCGATTCGCCCATGCCCCACAGTGACAGGGTCGGCAGGTGTCATTGGGCGTAGATCTCCCACCCCCAATAGGTCGCCAAGCGCTTGAGCCACTCCGTCGTGCATCATGTCGGCGTTGGTGTGAGCGTTAAACAGAGCAATATTGTTGCGAATAAGTTCGGTGACTAGTTTACCTTTGGGTTCGTCACTGGACACGGTTTCTGTTCCCCGCAGAAAGAGGGGGTGGTGGGTTATTATCATATCCGCCCTGTCCTCTATGGCTTGCTGCGCCACCTCCCAAACCGGGTCCACTGCCAAGAGTATTCTTTGTGCTTTGTCCTGGGTGGATCCAGCGATCAGACCGACGCTGTCCCAGGGTTCGGCCCGGTCGGCCGGGTACCACTGGTTCATCCAACCAATTACGTCTCCAACGGTTGTCACCGCTTGCTCCTTTGCCAGTCGAAAACCCCCGCGGACCACCTCTACGGTGCTGTCCGCATTTATTTTCTACAGTACCGGAAAAAGCAGGTG
>CAYFPY010000005.1:49592-80649 GCA_964345125.1 uncultured Actinomyces sp. | reverse complement strand
CCACCTCTACGGTGCTGTCCGCATTTATTTTCTACAGTACCGGAAAAAGCAGGTGGAACGTCAGCGCAGGCTGGAACACCCACAACCAGAGTTTTCCACCCTAGGGGTGGCCCGGGCTCGAAGGGTTTGAAAAGTTGTCACAATGGACATTTGAAACGAAACTAAGGACAACAATGAGCTACCCGGAAACCTACGACAGAATATGTGCAACTCACCTGGGGGAGATCTTCCCCTCTCTCAGCCAGCGTGGCCTTGATGCCACTCATTATCACCACAGCAGTTCTCCAAGTGGCGTTGTCACTGAACCTGATGGGTTAGCACGACCAGCTTGGGCTGTCCCAACCAAAGGTCTGCGGGACTACTACGACAATGAGTGGGGTGTACCCATCGTCGATGAGCACGGGCTGTTCGAACTACTAAGTTTAGAAGTTTTTCAGGCGGGTCTGTCCTGGAGGACTGTGCTGAGCCGAAGGGAAAGTTTGCGGCAAGCTTTCAGTGGTTTCATCCCTGAGGTAGTCGCCGAATACGGCCCTGAAAAGGTGGAGGAACTTGTGCACGACCAAAGTGTCATCCGGAACAGGCGTAAAATCCAGGCTGTCATAACGAATGCTCAAGCAACAGTCGAACTACGATCCCATGGTGGTTTGGCCCAACTTATCTGGTCATACCAACCCGAAAAGACACCTTGCCCTCAGTTCCTGGAAGACCTAGAACCTGCCAGTACACAAGCGGTCCAGTTAGCCACGGACTTGAAATCCGCGGGTTTCGTGTTCGTGGGCCCAAAGACCATCTACGCCCTAATGCAGGCAGCGGGTGTACTTGATGCTCACCTGGAGCAGTCCCACCGGCGTGGCAGTTCGGGACTGTGGAACCCGGACGGAACCCGAGCGAAAAAGCCTGAACTGGTATCGGTGTCCGCATAAAATTGGAGTGGGTAGTGGGTATACTTACCTGAGTTATCGATGCCTACCGGAGGTCCAATTGACTGGTGAACATGCTCCCGCAACCTATGACAAACCAACCAAAGCAGTCATTCTTGCTCGAGGACTTGGCACCAGAATGCGCAAAGAAAGCCAAGACGCGACTCTCACGGAAGAACAAGCCCAGGTAGCAGATCAGGGTGTAAAGGCCATGATCTCTGTGGGCCGCCCCTTTCTTGATTACGTAATCAGTGGTTTAGCTGATGCTGGGTTCACTGACGTTTGCCTAGTGATTGGTCCCGAACATGACATGATCCGGGACTATTACGACAGTCAAGAAAAGCGGCGTGTGAACATTAGCTACGCGATCCAGGAAGAGCCTTTGGGCACTGGAAACGCAGTACTGGCAGCCGAAGAGTTTGCTGGAGACGACCGGGTCCTGGTAATTAACTCCGATAACTACTATCCCGTGGAAGGATTCGAAAAGATCCGTCAGGTTCCAGGTTCGGGACTGATTGGCTTCGAACGTCAGAGCCTGCTTGATAATTCCAACATTGCCCCGGAAAGGATAGCGGCTTTCGCTCTGGCTGTGGCAAACGATAGGGGGGAGCTAAAAGACTTTGTAGAGAAGCCCTCAGAGGAGACCATCAGGGAACTAGGCGAAGATGGAAAGCTGTCAATGAACCTGTGGTTGTTCACACCAAAAATCTTTGAGGCAGCCCGCAAAATTGATCTATCCCCTCGCGGAGAGTACGAACTGGGAGACGCTGTGGCCCAGGCCCGAGCGGAAGGGGAAACCTTTACGCTAGTTCCACTATCCGCTGGGGTCTTGGACCTGTCGAACCGGGATGATATCGCCTCGGTAAAGGATGCCCTGGCGGACGTCCCTGTCACCCTGTAAAAAGGCTTCCTACTCCTTTTTTCCCAGCAGGTTCTGGTCCAGGTTCGTAGCCTGCTTTCTCTTGCCAAACCAGTTGATGCCCCAAACAAGTGCCAGGAGTGCCACAGCCCCGACCACCAGCCAAACATCCGATATTTTTGAAGTAGCCGACATTACCCAGTTCTCGGCCGTGGATTGCTGGCTGGCACTCATGATGGCAATGCTCGAGAGCCCGTCGGTAGCAATAATCAAAATACCAACGCCGATAGCCAACAGCCCGCCAATTATTTGAGTCCAACTGTTCTGCCAGTTGCCGATAGTCACGACACGAGGCTTAAGCCAGCCCTGCACCCTATCGAACCGTCCCCACAAGAAAGCGAAGATCAACAGTGGCAGCGTCATTCCTGCCGCGTAAACAGCAAGGACTACGCCACCGTAAAACGGGTCCCCACCCATCGCAGCGAGAGTGATGACAGCCCCAAGGATTGGGCCAGCACACGCCCCCGCAAGACCATAAACGGTGCCCAACAGAAAGACTGCCACCGGACTGGTCCCGCCACTACTAGCAGCAGTGTTCAAAAAGGGAAGTTGGATCCCCAAAAGCTGAATGAGCCCAAAAGCGATGATCACCACTGCGGCGACCGTCATCAGCAATGACCTGTTAGCCATGACCAAGCTGCCCAGAACACCCGCCAGGATACCTAGGGGCACCAAAGTGGCGGCTAGACCAAGGTAAAATATTCCAGTCCGACCTACGAGTTTGCCGGGACTGGTGAATGCATACGAAAAGAACGCCGGAAGCAGCATAACCGAACAGGGGCTGAGCAGCGTCAGTGCCCCACCGATGAATGCACCGGCCAAGCCGATGTCAGTCACTTACTTACTTTGCCCCATCTAGCTGCAGGTCGATGAACTCCCGGAAAGTGTCCACTTCCTGGGCGCCTGACACCGCTTGGTCGTAGACCACAAAGAAAGGAACTGCAGAAACACCCAGTGACTGTGCTTCTGCGGTGGACATTTCTACTTCCGTACGGATTTCGTCCGAAACCATGTCCTTCTCAAACTTCTTCATGTCTTTGACCCCCACGGCTTCAGCAATCTCTATCAGTGTCTCTTTTGGAAGATCCTGATGCCCTTTACCAGGGTCCCGGTCGTAGACCTCTTGCATGAACTCAACGTACTTGCCTTGTTTACCGGCAGCACGGGCCGCCATCGCCGCACCTTCCGACTCGTCACCGAAATATGCCACATCAATGAACTCGATGCGCAGCTTCCCCGTGTCCACGTATTCCTCAATGATGGTGGGTAAAGTGTCCTGGGCGAACAGAGCACAGTAGGGGCAACGCATATCCAACCATTCGGTCATCACAATTGGCGCATCCACATCACCAATGGCCATCGGATCGTCCGGGTCTCTCCTAACGAAATCACCCTCCTCAGAAGAGGTTTCCGTCTCCTCCACTTCAGGATTGTCATTTTCCGGGTTTTCCTCCTCAGCCACCACCTGATCCCCACGGGTGCCTTCACCCTTGCCACCGAATCCGCCCTCATCAGACTTTCCTATCATTTGGGCGGCAACAACGATTGCCAAAAAAATGGTTACGGGAATAAAAATGTAGTTAAGAGTTCTCGAAAGTTTCAGTGACTTCTCTACGTCTGCTCTCGGGGTTTGTGTCATCTTCTCTTCTTCCAATACTTGTCGGAGGGCGCAGACCGCGCCCGCTGATCGTCTTCCCTAAGACTACCCCCCAAGTAAGGGCGCTGGGTGAGAGCTTTAGGCTTAAAAGGGCGGTACATGTCACGATAGGCATATGTTTAAACGCTTGCAGCCCACACAGCAGGGGGACGCAGCCCAAGCTTTGGAGCTTTCAGCACCCGCTGGTTTAGGCATGTTTCCGCTCGGTATCGCCTTTGGACTGCTCGTGTTGCAGGCAGGATTACCCTGGTGGCTTGCGCCAGCTTTATCAATTTTCGTTTATGCCGGGTCGCTAGAACTTCTTCTGGTTTCGCTAATAGCTGCCGGCACTCCCCTATTAACCATCGCCCTTACCAGTTTGCTGGTGAATTTCCGGCACGTGTTCTACGCTTTTTCGTTTCCCCTCCACAAAATCAAATCCCCTTGGGCCAAGGCCTACGCCGTCTACGCTCTAACCGATGAAACGTACGCCATCACCACTGCGCACCCCCGGGGGTGGACGGCCAGGAAACTGATCTACCTGCAACTATTTTTACAGATTTACTGGGTTAGTGGGGGTCTGGTAGGGGTCGCTGTTGGAAACTTGCTGCCGGCCGCCCTGGTGGGGCTAGAGTTTGCCTTATGCGCCCTCTTCATCGCATTAACGTTGGAAGCTTGGCGCACTAAAGAACAGATACCCTCCGCATTACTTGCCGGTGTGAGTTTCACTGTTGGTTTAGTTCTGAATCCGGATTCGCCTCTGTTCCTAGCACTCATACTGTTTGCTAGCACACTGGTACTCCGGTTCTGGTGGACCCAGGCGAGTAGAACCCCGCACAGGTGGGCATCACGATGAGTCCCTCACTTGCCTACATAGCAGCAGTATTGGCGGTCGGGTTCCTGGTAACCGTTTCTCTTCGAGCTGTGCCCTTCATAGTCCTGGAACCTCTAAGACAGTCACGTTTTGTTCGTTCGCTAGCCACCTGGATGCCTGTCGGGATCCTAGGCATACTGGCCCTGACAACGTTCGCCGACTCCGCTGGGTTCCCCAACCCTGATCCAAAACAACTTTGGGCTGCTGTGGCGGCGGCAACAACTACAGTTGTCACACATTTCTGGGCACGCCGAAAAACGCTAGTGAGTGTAGGGGCGGGCACCTTAGTGTTTGTTCTCCTGGTGAACCTGCTCTAGATATGGAAGCGTTCACTGAAATATCTGTGGGCCCGGCCGGATTCGAACCGACGACCCCTGCGGTGTAAACGCAGTGCTCTAACCAGCTGAGCTACAGGCCCCTCTTGCTGTTACAGCATAAGCCTCTTTACGTAGAAGCAAAAATTAGTTGGTCCGTGGACGCGCCGTTAGCCGCAAACCAGCCCACTCTGGGCCTACAGATGTGGCGCTAGTCGGGCTTAAACCCGCTATTGAGGCTGCTTCCGTGATTTCTTCCACAGCCACGGCATCATCTCGACCAGCTTTGGGAGACAACACCCAAATTATCCCCCCGTGGTCGTCAAGATTAGCCGCCGCATCCATCAGCACGTCGGTAAGGTCTTCCTGTTCAGCGTCATCCGACCTCCACCACACAATCAAACCATCAACCATGTCTGAATGGTCAAAGTCCACCAAGTGGTGGCCGGTTTCAGCTTCGATCCCTTCTCTTAAGGCGTGGTCACAGTCCTCATCGTAATAGAACTCTTGCACCACCTGACCGGGAGTAAACCCTAGGCCCTCACTCACTTAGATAACCGCCTTCCAGTAGATTTGCATATGCCATTGTCTAGCCTACTTAAAACTTTCGTTCTCAGACACTCCTGTAACCCAACCCCGTGGGGGGGGATTAGGCCACAGTGAGGGCAAACTCATGCGCCCTAAGCCCTAAGAACCCTACCCCACACAGCCTCCTATAAGGAAGAATAGAAGAACAGCCCCACGTGAAGGGGATACACAACGTCTTCGAGGAAGTGTTGCAAGTGACTCAGGGAACCAGCAAGCGCTCAGTTGTGAACGGCATGCTCAGCCAGGTACCAGACAACGACCCAGGCGAAACAGCGGAATGGGTTGAATCATTAGAGGGCCTGATTGCTGAGAAAGGTGGACCGCGGGCCCGCTACCTACTACTGCAACTGCTAGAAGAGGCCAGGAGACGCGACGTTGCAATCCCGGTCGAAACGACAACCCCCTACATTAACACGATCCCTGTCGAGCAGGAACCCTACTTTCCTGGCGACGAGGCAATTGAGCGCCTGTATCGGCGGTGGATTCGCTGGAACGCCGCAGCTATGGTCACCCGAGCTCAACGCCCAGGGGTCGAAGTAGGTGGGCACATTTCATCTTACGCTTCGGTGGCCACCTTGTACGAAGTAGGCTACAACCACTTCTTCCGGGGTAAAGACCATCCCGGTGGTGGGGACCATGTGTTCTTCCAAGGTCACGCTTCGCCTGGCAACTATGCGCGCGCTTACCTGGAAGGGCGCTTAACGGAGGAAAACCTAGACGGGTTCCGCCAGCAGGCATCGACACCGGAAGGTATCCCCTCCTACCCGCATCCCCGCCAAATGCCAGAATTTTGGGAATACCCCACGGTTTCTCTAGGTCTGGGGCCTGCCGCCGCAATCTACCAAGCTTGGCTCGACAAATACCTGCATTTACGTGGCTTGAAGGACACCAGTGGGCAAAGGACCTGGGCTTTCATTGGCGACGGTGAAATGGACGAACCCGAATCTCGCGGCCTCCTCCAGATGGCGGCTATTCAGGGGCTGGACAACCTCACATTTGTTGTCAACGCGAACCTGCAACGCCTGGACGGTCCTGTACGCGGTAACGGGAAGATCGTCAACGAGCTGGAAGCGTTCTTCAAAGGTGCGGGGTGGAACGTCATTAAGGTTCTGTGGGGCCGTGGTTGGGACCAGCTTCTAGCCGCAGACAAAGACCACGCCTTGGTGAACATTATGAATGAAACACTAGACGGTGATTACCAAACGTTCAAAGCTAATGACGGTGCCTATGTTCGTGAGCACTTCTTCGGTAGGGATCCCCGAACCAAGGCCATGGTCGAAAGCTGGTCTGACGAAGACATTTGGAAACTTAAGCGGGGTGGCCACGACTACCGGAAAATCTATGCGGCCTACAAGGCGGCAACGGAACACACTGGTCAGCCCACCGTGGTCATTGCCCACACAATTAAAGGTTACGCACTTGGCCCGTCATTCGCTGGGAGAAACGCTACCCACCAGATGAAGAAGCTTTCCGACGATGATGCTAAACACCTGCGTGACCAACTGAAGATCCCAATTTCGGATGAAGAGCTAGATAAGACCCCAGGAATGCCGCCCTACTACAAGCCGGATGATAACGATCCTGCCCTGGTGTACATGAAGGAAAAACGGGAACAACTTGGCGGGTTCCTGCCACTGCGGAAAGATTACAACCCAAAGTGGGAAACCATACCGGAGCGTCCCTTCGCCACGCTCGGGAGAGGCTCGGGCAACCAGGAAGTTGCGAGCACCCAGGCTTTGGTGCGTGCCATCAAAGATTTGATGCGCGACAAAACGGTCGGTAAATATGTTGTTCCCATCATTCCGGACGAAGCCCGGACCTTTGGCTTAGATTCTATATTCCCTTCAGCAAAGATTTTTAACACGCACGGACAAAATTACACGGCCGTGGACGCCGACATGATGCTGTCCTACAAGGAATCCACAGAAGGGCAGATCCTCCACACAGGCATCACCGAAGCTGGCTCCGCCGCTGCTCTACAGGTAGCCGGCACCGCCTACACCACGCACAACGTTCCTCTGCTACCCATCTACATCTTTTATTCGATGTTTGGCTTCCAGCGCACAGGAGACCAGTTCTGGGCAGCCGCGGATATGCTAGCCAGAGGGTTCGTTATTGGAGCTACGGCGGGGCGCACCACTTTGACGGGTGAAGGTTTGCAGCACTTGGATGGCCACTCCCACGTGTTGTCTGCAACGAACCACGGATTTGTCTCCTACGACCCTGCCTACGCCTACGAAATGAAATATATTTTCAAAGATGGCCTGCAGCGGATGTACGGGAAAGACGATCCACGCGATCCGAACATCCTGTACTATCTGACGGTTTACAATGAGCCAATCCACCAGCCCGCCGAGCCGGATAATCTGGATGTGGAGGGCGTGCTAGGCGGAATCTACAAGGTCGATGACCATTCGGGGCAGGGACCTAAAGCCCAGATTCTAGCTTCAGGGGTCGGTGTGCCTTGGGCCCGCCAAGCCCGAGAACTGTTGGCTCAGGATTGGGGTGTTGACGCCGCTGTCTGGTCGGTAACTTCCTGGAATGAATTACGCAAAGATGCCGTTGAGGCCGATAACCATAACTACCTGCACCCTGACGAACCGAGCCGAGAAGCCTTCGTCAGTAAGCAACTCGCTGGAGCACAGGGGCCATTCGTGGCTACCTCAGATTGGGACAATCTCGTGCCCGAGCAAATCCGCCCCTGGGTTCCCGGCAAATACCTCACGCTAGGAGCCCCCGGATTCGGTATCTCCGACACACGCCGAGCCGCCAGACGCTATTTCCACGTTGATGCAGAGTCAACGGTAGTCCGGGTGCTACAGGGACTGGTTGAAGAAGGCACACTTGACCGTTCGGTTCTACAGCAAGCGATCGACCGTTACCAACTGTTCAACTATGCGATTGATGCAGCCCCCATGCTGCCTGAAGATGGTTAGGTAACTGTTGAATCCACCACGTCCTGGACCGTGAACCAGTTCTGGACGTGGTGGTCAAGAATTTGGACTCCGCAGTCACGCTCAACCTGGGCTGCCACGGCCCACAGGGCTAAACCCTCCAATCCCAGGTCAGTTTGTAACTTGGTATTGGGAGCAACATCTTCCACGGGTACACCAGCCAACTCAGCGAGAGTTTCCATCACCGCACTTTCGCGGTCACTAACATGGTCGCCGCCCTCATCACTATCTGCAAGCGCCTGTTGTAATTGGTCGCCGAATAGGTCCCCGATTGTGCTCATGCCCGCCCCCTTGCTTACCTTTACTAGCCCCTAGCCGACACGGTGCAGCCACCGGACAGGGGCGCCCACTCCAGCGTGCCTGAACGGTTCCAGCTCATCGTCCCAGGGCTTACCCAGGACCATATCCAATGCTGACACGAGTTCTCCGTGGCTCTCAGCCGCTTGCATCGCCGACCTAATCCGGTCTTCCCCCACCACAACGTTGCCGACGCTATCCACCTGCGAATGAAAGACGCCCAATTCTGGGGTATGTGCCCAGCGGGCACCGTCACTACCCAATGCAGGCTCTTCGGTTACCTCATAACGCAAATGCTCCCAACCCCGCAGGGCCGAAGCCAGCCGCGCCCCGGTTCCGGCCGTACCGGTCCAAGAAAGCTCCCCGCGCAGCATTCCAGGCGCCGCGGGCTGCTCGATCCATTCCAGGCGCACTTCATGCCCCAACGCGTTACCTGCCGCCCACTGGACGTGGGGACACAGCGCCGGGGGAATCGAGTGCACAAACAGCACTCCCCTAGTGAACGATCCAGTCATGGCTACCTCCTATTGAACTAAGGAACGTCTTCCCCTACGCCCTTAAATTCGTGGTAGTCCACGCACTGCTCGCATCTAGCCTACAGTATTACACAGTTAAAAGTTGCCTTGCCTAATCTCTTTCAAAGCCTGCTTCCTTGTAGCTCGGTCTAACCGATCTATGTACAGTATGCCCTCTAAGTGGTCAGTCTCGTGCTGCAGAGCACGTGCCATGAGTTCCTCGCCCTCAACAACAACTGGTTTTCCATCCAAGTCAATCCCTTCCACCCGCGCATACCAGGCGCGCTCCGTGGGGAACCACAAGCCAGGCACCGACAGGCAGCCCTCGTCTCCATCCTGATACTCATCCTGGGAGGTCTCCACCAGCTTAGGGTTAAGCACATAGCCAATGTCGCCGTCAATGTTCCAAGAAAATGCCCGCAACCCCACCCCGATCTGCGGGGCAGCTAGACCGGCACGGCCATCCATATCAACCGTTTCCAACAGGTCTTCCACCAGCGACTTCACACTGTTATCAATCTCTGTGATCCACTCCGTTGGCGTGCGCAGAACTGGATCACCGATGACTCTAATCTCTCTAACAGCCACGTCTACTCCTCATCCTGGTAACTACGCGCATAGCTCTCTTCCAACATGGTGGTGTGGAGAGCCGTGAGGCGCTCCACCGCTTCACCCACCGGTACTTCAACTCGGGTACCACTGGTCCGTTCTCTTAGTTCAACAACACCGTTAGCCACTCCCCTACCTACCACCACGGTGAAAGGCATTCCCATCAGTTCAGCATCCGCAAATTTAACTCCTGCAGAAACACCCTTCCGGTCATCCAGAAGAACGTTCAGACCCGCTGCATCAAAGTCTTCCGCTAGCTCCAGTGCCGTAGATTCGACTTCCTCGCCCTTACCGGCCACCACCACCTGAACAGCAAATGGTGCCACCTCCACCGGCCAAGCAAGGCCGTGCTCGTCGTGGGTCTCTTCAACGATTGCCGCCAAAATTCGAGACACCCCAATGCCGTAGGACCCCATCGTCACCGTGCGCATTTTTCCGTTCTGGTCCAATACCTGCAGTCCCAGAGCCTGCGCATACTTGGTTCCCAACTGGAAAATGTGACCGATCTCAATCCCCTTCTCTAATGTGAGTGGGCCCGAACCGTCAGGTGCAGGGTCCCCCTCCAGCACTTCCGCTGCTTCAATGTACCCGTCAACCTCAAAGTCGCGTCCACGCACCAGGTTGATGACGTGCTTATCGGCCGCGTTGGCACCTGTAGCCCAAGCAGTTCCTACGCCAATCCTTGGATCAACTAAATAGCGAACCTCAGAGCCCTCCCTGTTTGGACCTATCACTTCAGGACCAATGTATCCGGGCACAAGTTCAGGATGGTTCTCAAAGTCTTCAGAAGTGGCTACCTCAACCCGCGCTGGCGCCAAAGCCACCTCCAGGCGGCCCAAATCAACATCCCGGTCTGCTGGCACGCCAACAACGATCACCTCTCTGTTACCTTCAGCGTCAACGGCAGCTACCACAACATTCTTCAGCAGGTCGGTTTCCTGCCACTGCCTGCCATCCCGAGGGTACTCCCGATTCAAAATGTCAATCATGGCTGCAATTGTTGGGGTGTCCGGCGTATCAACCACCTGCGACTCAGGAATGCCCTCCGCAGAAACTGGGGGAGCTTCAGGAGTGGTTACGGCTTCCGTGTTGGCCACATACCCACCGGGAGACACGGCGAAGGTATCTTCCCCAACGGGACTGGGAAGCAAGAACTCTTCCGATTTGGACCCTCCCATCGCTCCCGACATCGCGGATACGATCACATAGTTCAGGCCAAGCCGATCAAAAATTCTTTTATAGGCTACGCGTTGCTTCTGGTAGGAACCTTCAAGCTCTTGTTCATCAAGATCAAAGCTGTAAGCATCCTTCATGACAAACTCGCGACCGCGCAGCAAACCACCCCGTGGCCGGGCTTCATCCCGAAACTTACCTTGAATCTGATAGAGGGTAAGAGGGAGGTCCTTGTACGAAGTGACCACCTCTTTAGCCAGTAAAGCGAACATTTCTTCATGAGTCGGAGCCAGCAGGTAGTCCCCCTTCCTGCGGTCCTGTAAACGGAACAGGTCCGGACCGTAGTCGTCCCAACGTCCGGTTGCCTGGTACGGTTCCGCGGACTGCAAAGCAGAGAATAGAACCTCTTGGGCGCCAACGCGGTTCATCTCTTCACGCACCACGGCCTCGATGTTGCGCAACACAGCCAAACCTAAAGGAAGCCATGTGTACACCCCCTGTGCCGAGCGACGGATGTAGCCAGCACGGACCAGAAGCTTGTGGCTATGGAGCTCCGCATCGGCGGGGTCCTCCTTCAAAGTTCGCACAAAAAGCGAGCTCATTGTTTGCAGCACAGAAATGACCTTTCTCAGGAGTGGGCAGAATTAGGATCTGGGGAGTGCATTATGGGCCGTGAAATAGCTAGCTAAGGACGCTATCCGAACCGCAGCCTGCCCCTTCGAGCCCAAAGGTTCGTAGCGTTCCCGCACCATCACTTCGCTATGCCCATCACGTGTGGGGGTAACCGTCACGGCGACGGATGCTTCAAAATATTCTTCCCCCGTCTTCTCATTCCGGGCGGGGTGGGAAGTTTTCCAGATGAGGGTTTCTGGCTGATCCTCCACCATGATCTCCAAAGGAACGCCTAGCACGTCCTCGTAGCTCACCCCCAAGTATTCAACAAAAGGCCACACCTGCTGGGGAGTCAAAGGCACTTCGACCCTTCTGTCAGCCACGTAGCTTGCCGTCGGCAAGAGAAGATCACCCGGCATGGACACCTCTGCTTGTGCCTTCGTAAGCCCGCGCCGCGTGGGGTAACCCAAATAAACCGCCGCTCCCCCTAGGGCCGCTAAAAGGCCCAATACTTTTGTGCGTTTACGCAATTACCTCTACCTCCCCCTCACCTTCCGTTAATCCTAGTTCTTCAGCCACCTGCTGGGAGTACCGGATCAATGTCTCCACGATCTGATCCTCCGGGACAGTCTCCACCACTTTGCCTTTGATGAAAATCTGGCCTTTGCCGTTGCCCGATGCTACTCCCAGGTCGGCTTCTCGCGCCTCTCCCGGCCCGTTTACGACACAGCCCATCACCGCCACCCGCAACGGCACAGTCACGTCCTTGAGCCCCTCCGTGACCTCCTCAGCCAAAGCAAAGACATCCACCTGGGCCCGACCGCAAGAAGGACACGAAACAATGTCTAGCTTCCGCTCCCGCAGGCCCATGGACATGAGTATTTCGTTACCCACCTTCACCTCTTCTACCGGTGGGGCTGACAGGGAAACCCGAATCGTGTCCCCAATGCCCTGCCTCAAGAGTGCTCCAAATGCCGTAGCAGATTTAATCGTTCCCTGGAAAGCAGGTCCTGCTTCTGTTACCCCCAAATGCAGGGGCCAATCCCCCTGAGCTGCAAGCAGTTCGTAAGTTCTTACCATCACCAGCGGGTCATGGTGTTTTACAGAGATTTTAAAGTCATGGAAGTCGTGCTCTTCAAAGAGGGAAGCTTCCCACACCGCGGATTCCACTAGCGCTTCGGGCGTAACACCCCCGTACTTTTCGTACATTCTGCGGTCCAAAGAACCCGCGTTCACACCGATACGTAAAGATGTACCTGCATCTGCAGCCGCTTTAGTTATTTCCCTCACCTGGTCGTCAAAACGACGAATATTACCCGGGTTGACACGCACTGCGGCACAGCCAGCATCTATCGCAGCGTAAACGTAGCGGGGCTGAAAATGGATGTCCGCAATCACCGGAATGGTGGACTGCTTAGCGATTATGGGCAGCGCCTCCGCATCCTTATCCGTTGGACAGGCCACCCGCACAATGTCACAACCAGCAGCGGTAAGCTCTGCTATCTGTTGCAAAGTTGCCCCCACATCATGCGTTTTCGTGGTGGTCATGGACTGTACCGACACGGGGGCATCTCCCCCCACGGCTACGGATCCAACTTTTATCTTCCTGGATTCGCGTCGGGGGAACGGCTCCGGCCCTCGCGCCGGCATCCCCAACGAAATTCCCTCACTCACAGGCTTACTACCCCTTTCCATAGGCCGATCAGGCTAGGCTAAGTGGCTTCACCAGATCAGCAAAGACCAATAACACTGTCATCACCATCAGGATGATGAACACGGTATAGGTCAGCGGTACCATCCTAGCCGTGTCTGCCGGCGGGGGAACAGGCCTGCCCCTGAACTTTGCCCAAAGGTTACGGATCCCACCCCAACTTGCCCCCGCAACGTGCCCACCATCTAGGGGTGGCAATGGAATTAGATTGAACACGAACAGGGCTATGTTCAGCGAAGCGAGCAAAGATAGGAGCAGGGCGAACCTGTCCACACCGCTCAGACCACCGGTCCCCGACTGAGGCTGTTCGCCGCTGGCACCCGCATCCGCAGAGGTTATTTCCCCAGCTATCCGTGCCACACCCACGACCGACAGGACTCCATTGGGGTCCCGTTCCTCACCGGTAACAATTGACTTGGTTAGTTCATACAAGCCCACCGGAAGACCAAAGATTGCCTTACCGGTCAGGGTGACGTTCTGCCAGGTGTGTTCTGCCGCCTCCTTAGGGGTTCCCCGCTGCCTTTCCAGCGCGCTGACGATACCGATCTTGGGGCCCTGCTCCGTTTGTTGTGGAACCATCTCCACTTCGATTCTCTTGCCGTCCCGCAGCACCTCTACCACTACTCGCGTTTGTCCCGCAGCTTGGATCTGATCAGTCACCGTCAACCAGTCCGGAGTTGATACGCCATCAACCGCAACCACCCTGTCCCCCGGCTGTAGCCCAGCGTCCAGAGCAGGGGAACTGTCCTGTCCCTGTAGGGCCTCCACGTCCTCGATTGTTGTAGAAGGGCCGTTCCAGCCGATACCGACCAACACCACAGTGATCAACAGGAAAGCAAAAACAAGGTTCGTCAGTGGACCAGCCAGCATGACTATCAACTTTTTTGGTGTAGAGAGTTGGTAGAAAGGAATCCCTTCAATGCCCTCCTCTTTTGCGGCTTGAACTTCCGCTTCTGACTGCTGCCGTGCTTGAGCAATGGCTCTGGCTCCCCTCCCACCGGTTTCCGACTTGGCAACTGCCGATGCCGGGGGGAACATGCCCAAAATCCGCACATACCCGCCCAAAGGTAACGCCTTTATTCCGTATCTTGTCTGCCCCCTCTTCGTGGACCAGATCGTGGGTCCAAACCCCACCCAATACTCGGGAACCATGGCACCGAACTTTTTGGCGGGCAACATGTGGCCTAACTCGTGTATGGCAACTGAAACGACCAAGCCCAAAATGAGGACGAGCAGGCCAACAAAAAACACTAGCTTCCTTCCACCAGTGCAGCAGCTTGGTCTACCGCCCACGACTGCACTTCCAAAATATCCGCAAGAGAAGGCGAATCTATCCCCTCATGCCTGTGCATAACCTCCATGACAGTATCAACAATACCAACCCAGGGCAGCCTGCCATCAATAAAAGCCTGCACGCAAGCTTCGTTGGCTGCATTCATTACGGCCGGATGGGTGGAGGAACTTTCCAAAGCCTGCTGAGCCATGCGTAAGGCGGGAAACGTCTCCTCATCTACGGGCTCAAATGACCACTGGGTGGCTTCGTCCCATCGTAGAGGGACCCCCACGTTTGGCAAATGCTTCGGCCAATCCAGCCCCAACGCTATCGGCACTTTCATGTCTGGATAGGAAGCCTGCACAATGGTCGAACCATCCTGCCAGGTAACCATTGAATGCACGATCGACTGCGGATGCACCACGGGAGTAATCCGAGTGGGCGGAACAGCAAACAGCACTGCCGCCTCTATAAGTTCCAACCCTTTGTTCATCAAAGTGGAAGAGTTTATTGTCACCACTGGACCCATGTCCCACGTTGGGTGATCCAAAGCCTGTTCCACGGTCACATCGGTGAGCTCACGACGAGTTTTCCCTCGAAACGGGCCCCCGGAAGCTGTTAGCACCAATGACTCCAGCTCACTTCGTCCCGTGACGACTGGGGAAACCAAACCCTTTTCATGAACACCCGACAGAAGGGCTTGCGCGATGGCGGAATGCTCGGAATCTACCGGCACAATTTGCCCCGGATACTGGACGGCAGCACGCACCAGGGATGATCCCACCACCAAGCTCTCTTTATTTGCTAAAGCTAGGCGCGAACCGGCCTGCAAAGCACTCAAAGTGGCGGCCAGCCCCACCCCGCCCGTAACCCCATTGAGCACAGTTGCCCGCGGGTCACTTCCCGCAACCTGTGCAACAGCTTCGTGCCCCTCAACCAAATCCGCCCCCACCTGGGCAGCCGCATCCCTAAGTTCCTTCCCTTGACCGTCACGGGGTATTGACCCGGCGACCGCCACCACGGAAGGGAAGAATTCAAGCACCTGCCGGGCCAGCAAACCAAGCTGGCTGCCCCCCGCAGCCAAACCGGTCACTGAGAACCGGGCAGGATGCTCCCGGACAACATCAAGGGCCTGGGTACCGATGGACCCAGTGGACCCCAAAACTATGAGGGAAAGCTGGGGCAAGGCTACGAAACCGCAGTCATTATGTAGACAGCCTTACCCAAAAAAGCATCCACTTGCGCCTCATCGTAAGCCTGGTCGCCCTTCGCTACCTTGAACACGACGGCACGCATCTGGTCTGCGGTTAGCTGCTCCCTGTCCTCAAAGTAGTCCGCCAGACGATCCAGCGTTCCATCCACCTCGCTGGCATCATAGCCTTTACCACCTTCGGCCGGATGAAGGAAACGTTCACCTTTCGGACGCAACAGGCGAGGGTAGAGAACCGTGGCTTCGTCAGCTATCTTCTCAAACCAGGCTGCCTCACCATGCTCACTCACAAATGCGGTCCGGTCCCGCTGCACGAAAGCCGCTTCGAGACGTGCCAACGCTTCGTCAACATCAGCAATGTCATAACCACCCCTACGCAAAGTGAAGACGGCTAGCCGCACCTGGTCACTGGAAAACTCTTCCGCCGACATGCCGCCCTCGTATGCTTTACGGGCCTGCTCGAAGAAGTCGTCGACCTCCTGCTGATCGTACCCTCGTTTCAACTTCGAAACCGTTGGGAACATTTCGCTCATGCATCCTCCTTAGTGGCTTGCTCCTGACGCTTAGCGTAGTTCGTTGCCAGCTGACCGCAAGCACCATCGATATCTGCGCCGCGAGTGTCGCGAACCGTTGTCCGGATACCTGCCTGGCGCAAGGTGGCTACGAAAGTGTCCATGGCCTGGGGTGTAGAAGCAGTCCAAATGGTACCAGGCGTAGGGTTGAGGGGTATTGGGTTCACGTGAACCCAACCTTTACCCCGCGCATTTAGCTCGTCCGCTAACAGCTGGGCGCGCCAAGCCTGATCATTCATGTTGTGGATCAAAGCGTACTCAATGGACACCCGCCGACCCGTTTTCACGAAATAGTTCCTAGCCGCGTCCAGCACTTCCCCCACCTTCCACCTGGAATTAATGGGGATCAGGTCATCGCGCAAATCGTCGTCCGGTGCGTGCAAGGAGACCGCTAAAGTAACCGGCAGACCCAGATCCGCTAGCTTATTTATCCCAGGCACCAGGCCAACAGTGGACACGGTGATTCCACGCGCCGACATGCCGAAACCCTCCGGAGCCGGGTCGATCAGCCTGTGCAGGCTCTCTTTGAGCGCCCTAAAATTAGCCAAGGGTTCACCCATGCCCATGAAGACTATGTTGGTTAGGTTAGTGGGTCGATCAGAAAAGGTACCCTCCGCGCACTCTTCACGTGCTAAACGCACCTGTTCAACAATCTCTGCGGCCGACAGGTTTCTGGATAATCCCATCTGCCCCGTAGCGCAGAAAGGGCATGCCATGCCGCACCCCACTTGAGAGGACACACAGAGCGTCGTGCGATCTGGGTAACGCATCAAAACACTCTCAACGTGGAAACCATCGTAAAGCTTCCACAGGTTCTTAACTGTTTCGCCCTCATCTGCTTCTTGGCGAGAGGCTTCTGTCACTAGGTTCGGCAAGAACGTAGGTCCTACTTCCTCACGCAACTGTGCCGGAAGGTCCGTCATTTCTTCCGGATCGGCGACCCCCTTATCGAAGTAGTGCCGGGACAACTGATCTGCTCGAAAAGTGGGTAGCCCCAGCTCACCAGCCCACTTCTTCCTGCCCTCCATTCCCAAATCAGCCAGATGCACTGGGGGCTTTCCACGCCGTTTGGCTGTGAATGAGAGAACCGGCCGGGCCTGCGGTGTTAGCGCCCCCTCAGGAGCTTGATCCGTTGGTCTTACTTCCGCAGCCATAATGTACAGTCACCACCCTAAAGCCGCACCATACGCCAGATAAAAAGCCGGAGCAGCGAATAGTAGAGAATCTAGTCGATCCATTATCCCACCGTGGCCAGGAACAATAGCCGACATGTCTTTAAGTTCAACATCACGTTTAATCATGGACTCCGTCAGATCTCCCAACGTGCCCACGAACGCAGCAATGAATCCGAAAAGCAATCCCCAATACCAAGGGATGCCAATAACGAACGTGCCAACCAACCCTACCAGCACGCTTGCCGCCACAGATCCGGCAAAACCTTCCCAGGACTTTTTAGGGGAAAGTTTCGGGGCCAAAGGATGCTTCCCGAAGAGAACTCCAGCGCCCCAGCCCCCCAAGTCATTGGCAACGACCGCAAGAATGAAAAAAACTATAGGCCAAGGGGTAACCGACTGGTAAGACATTAATCCCACAAACGCACCAAACAGAGGCAGGTAGACCACCACGAAAATGGTAACCATAATGTCCTGAATAGGCCTGCCAACCATGCTTGGCGTAAATAGCCTCCAAGCCACCGCAACCACGACCGTGAGGTAAGTGGCAAAAAGTACCCAGTTCACGGACCCCAAAGTCCCGGCAACAAACATGCCTATCCCACCCACGTAAACGGGTAAGGCTACAACGTTCTGCCCGTTCCTAGCCAGAGCTCCCGCCACTTCCCATATGCCCAGCACCATGAGTGCACCCACTAGAACAAGGAAGGCCGGACGAAAGAAGAGCAGCGTAGCTGCCACCACTACGACGAGGCCCACACCTGAAAGTATCGCTGCCGGTAGGTTCCTGCCGGCCCTACCGGAAGAAGGCAGCGGCTTAATGTCTGGTGTAGGCCCGGGGTAAAGGATGCGGGAAAGGAATGTCCGCGGAACTTCTTCCATTGATTTTTTCGTCTTTTTTGCTTCTAGACAGTGAGCAGGTCAGTTTCTTTGGCTTCGAGCGCCTGGTCCACGGTTTCCACGTACTCCCGGGTTGTGGCCTCTAAGGATTTCTCCGCTCTCTCCGCTTCGTCCTCTCCAATGTCCCCATCTTTCTTCAGGGTTTCGATGGTGTCCTTCGCTTTACGCCGAGCAGCCCTAATTGCTACCCGACCCTCTTCAGCCCGACCCCTGGCCTGCTTCACGTAATCCTGCCGACGCTCTTCGGTTAGTACCGGCATTACCACCCGGATTACCTTTCCATCATCGGAGGGGTTAACGCCTAAGTCAGAGTCACGAATGGCCTGCATTATCTCATTGGTCGCATTCATGTCGAACGGTGTAATCAGCACTGTTCGAGCTTCGGGAATGTTCACGTTTGCTATCTGCTGTAGGGGTGTGGGTGAACCGTAGTAGTTGACCATGATTGAAGTAAACATGGAGGGGTTGGCACGTCCGGTCCGGATGTTCTGAAAATCTCTGTGGGTAGCGCTCACAGCGTTCCCCATTTGTTCCTCTGCCTCAAGCAGCGCTTCCTCAACCATTGCTAGCCTCATCTTTCCCTTCAGTTGTCACTAACGTTCCAATTCTGTCACCCACGAGAGCCTTTGTGACATTCCCGGGCTCGTTCATGGCAAACACGCGCATATCTAACCCGTTTTCTTGGCAGAGGGCGAACGCTGCAGCGTCAACTACCTTTAACTGCAAGTTTAGGGCCTCTTCATAGGTTACTCGAGGTAGTAGCACCGCGTCAGGATCCTTTTTCGGATCAGCCGTGTAAACGCCATCCACACCATTCTTGGCGACGAGTAATTCATCGCAGTGTGTTTCTAAGGCTCTTTGAGCCGCAACTGTGTCTGTGGAGAAGTAGGGCATCCCCGAGCCCGCTCCGAACACTACTACCCTGCCTTTTTCCATATGTCTGATGGCTCGCAGCGGCGTATAGGGCTCAGCCACCTGTGTCATGGTAATCGCGGTTTGCACTCTGGCCGGAACGCCGGCACTGGTGAGGAAGTCCTGCAGTGCTAGGGCATTTATCACGGTTCCAAGCATGCCCATGTAATCTGCTCGTGCCCTATCGAGGCCGTGTTGATGTAGGTCGGCTCCTCGATAAAAGTTCCCACCGCCAACAACGACCGCTACCTGGACCCCTCGCTCCACCGCAGCCGCTATTTGCTCCGCAATGTTTGCTATGACCTGTGGGTCCAGTCCCAGCTCCCCTCCTCCGAAAACTTCACCGGAGAGTTTAAGCATCACCCTGCGTTGCTGCGTCATTGAAGCTCCTTCAATTTTCGTCTGTGGCCAGTCTACAAGAAAGCCCTGCCAAACCTGAGTTTGGCAGGGCTTGTTCAAGTGGGTTTAGCCACCAACTTGGATGCGCACAAACTCCGTCACTGTAGCGTCCGCTTCCTCAAGCAGCTGCCCTACTGTTACGGATGGGTCGCGTGCGAAATCCTGGTTGACTAACACGTTGTCTTTGTAGAAGGCACCCAAGCGTCCTTCCACGATTTTTGGGACAACCTGTTCTGGTTTGCCTTCTTTTAGTGTCAGTTCGGTAAGGGTTTCTTTCTCTTGCTCCACCACTTCGGCGGGAACCTCGTCCTGGCTTACCCAGCGAGGACGATACGCGGCTATATGCATAGCCACATCTTGTGCGAGTTCCGCACCGGCGGCGTTGGTGGCCACTGCTACCCCAACTTGGGCGGGTAGGTCGCGGCTGGTCTGGTGCAGGTAGAGAGCAACATTGTCGCCCTCCACTACGGCGACCTGGCTTATGAGAACTTTTTCACCGACTGCCGCTCCCATTTCGTCCACGAGCTCCTGGACGGTGCCTTCTGCCGCTTCAGCGTTCATCAGGCTCTCCACGTCCGTTGCCCCACTTGCGACTGCCGCTGCAAGTACCTGGTTGGCGAATTCGATGAATTTGTCGTTCTTTGCGACAAAGTCTGTTTCTGAGTTAACTTCTACGAGAACTGCCGACTTTCCGTCCTCAGCTTTCTGGGCAACGATGAGGCCCGCTTCAGCTTCTCTGCCTTCTCGTTTAGAAAGGGATTTTAGTCCTTTGAGACGGATGATTTTGAGTGCTGCGTCGTAGTCACCATCTGCTTCTTCTAGAGCATTTTTCACATCAAGCATTCCCGCGCCGGTCTGTTCACGCAGAGCTTTGATGTCGGCTAACGAATATTTTGCCATCTTGTTTTACTAATTCCTCTCAAACGATATGACTATTTAGGTTCTTCAGTTTTGTCTGCGGCCTCTTCAGCTGACTTCTCTGCTGCCTTCTTGGGCTGCTCTTCCGCTGCTACTTCAACCTCAACAGGTTTGTCGGTGGCTGCTGCAACTTCCGCTGCTTCTTCTGCGGCTGTTTCTGCGACTTCCTCTGCTGCTGCCTCTTTGGCATCTTCACGTTCTGAAGCCTCCAGCAGTTCCCTCTCCCATTCGGCCAGGGGTTCCTCTTCAGAAGCTGCCTCGTCAGCCTTGGGCGCGTTCTTTGCCAATAGGCCTTCCGCTACAGCATCCGCAATTACACGCGTGAGGAGGGCGACTGAACGTATCGCATCATCGTTGCCCGGAATACCGTAAGTAACAGAATCCGGGTCTGAGTTTGTGTCCAGGATGGCGATAACCGGAATGTTTAGCTTGCGTGCTTCAGCCACGGCCAGATGCTCTTTTTCAGTGTCAACAATCCACACGGCAGAGGGGACGCGACTCATGTCCCGGATGCCCCCCAGGGTGCGGGCGAGCTTATCTTTTTCACGGCTTTTCATGAGCAGCTCTTTTTTGGTCAACCCTGAGGCACTGCCATCTTCGAAGTCTAATTGTTCCAGCTCTTTTAGGTGCGCTAAACGCTTGGAGACAGTGCCAAAGTTAGTGAGCATGCCGCCCAACCACCGGTGGTTCACGTAGGGCATCCCTACACGCAGTGCCTGCTCTTCCACTGCTTCTTGCGCTTGTTTCTTAGTTCCTACGAACAAAATGGTGCCACCACGGGCCACCGTTTGTTTCACGTACTCGTAGGCACGCTCAATATCAACCAGCGTGCGCTGCAGATCGATAATGTAGATTCCGGAACGTTCTGCGAGAATATAGGGTTCCATTTTCGGATTCCAGCGTCTTGTCTGGTGCCCGAAGTGGACGCCGCTTTCAAGCATTTGGCGCATGGTTACAACAGCCATGTCAGTCCTCCTGCTGCGCAGTGCGCAGCTAATTAGGGGTTCACCCTCAGGTAAACCCAGTTTTCGGTTGTCCGCCCTTGCAGGGCCCTAGTGCCATGGTCGAAACTCCCTTAGGACCGTAGTCTCGATGCCCCCAACCGAGGCTGGGAAATGGCACGCGTAGTCATCTGTTTTCCAGATGCATCATCAAGTGTAGTGCACAGAACCGCCAAAGTGCCCTCTGGAAAGTGTGATTCTGTGCGGGTTTCCCCACTTTCTCAGCGATGCAGCTTGGGCTTTTCCACGAGTAGGGCAATCCACAGAGCGCGTGCAACCGCATGAAAAGGTTGGGTGGTCGGGGCACTCTAGGAGTCATGAAACAAAAACTGGGCTATTTATTCGTCACCCTTGCTTCGGCGAGCGCGTTTTCTTTTGCTCTGATGATGTCTGCGCCAGCACCAGTGGCTGCTGCTTTACCGGAAGAGACCTCTCCCAGCCACCATTTGGGACCTTCCGATACTGACAGCGCCGCTAGATCGGCGCGTTGGAGCTGGCCAACCGGAAAACCCGCTGAGGTTGCGCGGCATTTTGATCCTCCGGCTCTGCCTTGGCTGTCAGGGCACCGAGGTGCAGATCTGACGGCTCCAGTTGGGTCCAAAGTTGTTTCCCCTGCTCCGGGACAGGTGGTCTTCGCCGGGACGGTGGTTGATCGACATGTTGTCTCGGTTATGCACGCGGGAGGCCTGCGCAGCACCTACGAACCGGTGGACCCTTCGGTCTCTCAAGGGGATCGGGTGGAAACAGGGACCGTGCTGGGGGTGTTGGAGAGTGGGCACTCACCTGGTGACCTGCATTGGGGAGCTCGCTTTGAAAAGAATGAGTACGTGAATCCTCTTCTGCTGCTAATGGGACCCATCGTGCTTAAGCCTTGGGATGACTAGCGAAGGTGCTTTTTACCTGTTCAGGCCCGCGGGTGCGCTTGCCTGTAAATTTTCGCTAGACGTTGGGAGTCCACGTGCGTGTACCTTTCGGTGGTTGCTAGCGATGAGTGTCCTAAGTATTCCTGGACGAACCTCAAATCGGCCCCTGCTTCCAAGAGGTGCGTCGCCGAAGAGTGGCGCAGACCGTGGGGAGCAATATCCTTCACCCCGGCCCTAGCTGCCAACCTGTGTAAGTCTGATCGGATGACGCGCGGATTGACTCTGCCGCCTTTAACCCCAAGGAAGAGAGCTTGTTGAGCATCGGGGGTGCTGGGGTGTTTCACCAGGTTCGGTCGGTCCTGTAACCACCTTTCTATTGCCCGCTGTCCTTCCCTGCCATAGGGCACCACTCTTTCTTTTCCTCCCTTACCACGGACTCGGGCCCACAGGTTCTGCTGGTCGATCGAGTCGAGGTCCAACCCTGTCACTTCGCTGATCCTTAACGCTGCGCTGTACGTCAATTCGAGGGCTGCCCAAGTCCGGCATGCTACTGCCCGTGCTTTCGGATCTGCACTGTTCTCCCATTCCATCCGTGCCTGTTCGAGCAGCTTTTCCACATTCTGGTAGCTCAGCACTTCCGGTAACAAGGAGTCCGAGCTGGCTGTTGTTAGTCCTTCGGCAGGGTCAGCCTCCAAGAGCCCTTTACCTACCAAAAAACTGGTGAAACCGCGGAGAGCAGCTGCATTGCGGTTTATGGTGGCCCTTGCTAACCCTTTTTGAACGCGACCAGCCAACCAAGAACGCAGATTACGGTGAGACAGTTCCAGATCTAACTGCTTTTCTTCCACCCGTTGCTCGTCTGCCCACCCCAGGTAGTCCAAGAACGCTTTTACATCCGAAACGTAGGCGATTGCCGTGTTTGGGGCCTGTCCCAGTCGAGACGTAAGGTGTGCACGCCACATTTCCACCAGTTCTTTTACCGAAACGTCTGAAGCAGTCATACCTCGATACTACTTCGTCTCCATTTTCCTTCCTGCATGGTTGCGAGTCCCGCCAGTTGCAAGCCGACCAGGGCCGCCCCCACTTCCTCGGCAGTTAACCCCGCCGCCCGCGCCACAGATTCTGGGATTGCGCTACCCACTTTGGGCATAGCCTCCCAAGTTCGCTCGGAAACGGGCCCTAGACTGCGTAACCTGTCGCGCAACCACGTGTCCGTCGAGTCGGATATAACTGCCACCTGACTTTGGGGGCCTTCTACGAGTTCCGCTATCGCTATTGCACTGTCTGCCACTGCCGCCCCATCTTTGAGTAAATTGTTTGGGCCAGCGGAAGTCACGGCTGAAACCGGGCCGGGAACTGCAGCAACCTCTCTGCCCAACTCCAAAGCACGGTTGGCTGTCGCCAGGGCCCCCGAACGTGGGGTCGCTTCTACTACCACCGTCACGCTTGCCCAGGCGGCTATCATCCTGTTGCGTTCCAGAAAACGCCAACGCGCGGGCCGGAAATGGGGAGGGGATTCGGCGACGATTGCTCCCCCTTGTTCGACAATGCTGCGGAATAGTTTCCTGTTGCCTGGAGGGTACAGGTTTGCAAGTCCACCACAAATCACGGCCACCGTGGGGACTACGCTGTCCGCTAAGTTCACCGCCGCTTGCAAGCTCGCCGAGTGAGCTGCGGTATCTATCCCATAGGCTCCGCCCGAGACGATAGTGTATCCACCATTGCGTAAGTCGAACGCCAGTTGGGACGCTGTCTGTACGCCGTAACTGGTGGCTCCCCTAGCTCCCACCAGAGCAATGGCAGACGTAGGTTGAACAACCGAATCCAACTGGGCTCCCATCACCCACAAAGCAGGAGGCTCGGTGTCCATAAGGGCGCTGAAACCCTGGGGCCATTGGGAGTCAGAAGGTAGCACCAGGTGCCCACCCAGACGATCCAGCTCCCGATAGGCCTTCTCCACCTCAACAGTCTCCAGCCTCTGCTGGTATCTTCCGTGCAGCTTGGCCCACGCACCAACCACGTTCGTGGTGCCATCCGCATTTGGTGGACCAACCGGAGGTACAACGAACGGTTTGCTAACCCATTCCAGGGAATGTTGTACACCCATCTGGCGGCGTAAAGCACCACCCCACGCATCACCGGGCTCCGCGATACCGCTCCAGATTACGTGAGCATCACGCTCATTATGTAATGCCATTATGACTCCCCTTTCCACCCCGCATCTGCAATGCGAAGGCCAGGTCCTGTGACCCGGGGGCCTCCCTGCCAGCCAGGTCGGCTGATGACCACGCCACTCGTAGCACCCGATCGGCCCCTCTCATCGAGATCTCTCCCCTCTCTATCGACCTGTCGAGCGCCTGCAAGTAGGGGCCGGCCATGTTCGCATCGGAACGTAAGTAAGATCCAGGCACTTGAGCGTTCCACCTCCAGGGAGTGCCTTTCAAACGTTGCAGCGTGCGTGCCCTTCCCTGCTCCACCGCCTGTCGCAGACCCTCCGTGGTCACGGGCTCTCCGTTCGTTTCCTGCGCAAATCCCTGGGGAAGCCCCACCTCCAAAACCATGTCTACCCGATCCAACAAAGGTCCCGAAAGCCGAGACCAGTAGCGCTTCTTTGCCGCGAAGGAACAAGTACAACTGGTGTCCGCACTTCCCCCTCCGCAGGGACACGGGTTAGCCGTCATGATCATTTGGAATTCGGCGGGGAACACTATTTTTTCTTTAGCCCTATAGATTGCTACTTCGGCATTTTCTAAAGGCTGTCGGAGCGCCTCCAGCGTTTTCGTCTGAAACTCTGGCGCCTCATCCAGGACGAGAACTCCACCGTGTGCAAGAGACACGGCTCCTGGTCTGACCGGGCTTCCACCTCCCACCAAAGCCGGGACTGTCATGGAGTGATGTGGCATCTCCACGGGTGGGCGGACCACGAAACGAGCCTGTCCGGTCCCCCAATCGCTTAGTGAGCGCAAAGCGGTAGCAGCCAGAGACTGGGCTGGATCCAAGTCTGGCAACAGGTCCGGCAACCGAGTTGCCAGCATCGTTTTCCCTACCCCCTGCGGACCTTTCAGCAGCACATGGTGTCGGCCGACGGCAGCAATCGCAAGCGCACGAACGATTTCTTCCTGGCCCCTTACCTGCGAGAGGTCGGCCCCGATTCTGTGAAGGGGAGCTGGAAGTGCTTCTGTGTCGGGTGGTTTGTTTGCTCTTCCGTTTGTCGTTGCCTGGCTTTCGGACGGTTCTCGGGTGGCTGCCAGATTTTCTAGCTCATCCCACAGGAACTGTTCTCCCAGATCCAGATCTGCATCTTCTAGCTGAAAGGTGCGAACTAGGTCCGCCAGGTTTGCGCATGGAACCACCTGTAGGTCCGTCACCAGGGCGGCTTCTGCCGCGACTGTGGGTGACACGACTATTCTGTCGAACCCCCACTTTTTTGCTGCCAGCGCTGCCGGTAATACGCCCGGTACTGCTCGTAAGGAACCATCTAGGCCCAGCTCCGCGTAGAAGAGGGTGTTTGTGGCGATGCGTTGGTCCACTCTTCCTTGGGCAATTAGTAGGGCGGCCGCGATTGCCAGGTCGAACCCTGCACCGCTTTTTGGCAGACCGGATGGTGAGAGGTTGACTGTCACCCGGCGGTTAACTTGCCGAACGTTTATTGAGGCTAGTGCTGCACGGACGCGCTCCTTGGCTTCCCGAAGTGCGGTATCCGCTAGCCCAACCAGGGTGAGCCCTACCAGTCCGGGGCCAATGTGGCATTCGACTTTGACGGGCACGCCCTCCAGGCCCTGAAGGGCTATCGTGTGGCTGGTGGCAAGGTGTGTGGAGATAGCGCTCATTGGCCCACGTCCTGCAGCCATTTGAAAGCGGGCGGACTGCCGGGCTTCCAACACACTCCGACAATGTCGTACCGGTGGCTACCTGCATGTGGATGTTCGCGGAGCCAGTGCAGGGCAACCAGTTTTATTGTGCGCAGCTTCCGTTCGTCCACCGCTTCTTCTGGGCTGCCTGCCGATCCGGTTTGCCTTGTCTTTACCTCAACGAAGATGATCTGACCATTTTTGGCTGCAATAATATCGATCTCGCCCACTCGCCCCCAACGCCAGTTGCGGTGTAGGATCTGGTGGCCACTTTCTTCGAGGAAGTTAGCGGCAGCCCGCTCCCCCCGCTCGCCCAGGGGTATGGTTCTGTATTTATTTTCATTCACGCCTACACAGTGCTACACCACTGCGAGTTCCACACCTTCGCAGCCGGGGCTTGGGGATTACTGCTCTACCGTCCCAGGTGTGCACCCAGAGCCTGGCCCTCCCCGATAAAGATTACTAGGACGGAATGTCCAGGTCCGGTTTAGTGATCTCTTCGACGTTCACGTCCTTAAACGTTACAACCCGCACAGACTTCACGAACCGTGAAGGACGGTAGATATCCCATACCCAGGCGTCCGTCAGGGTTAGCTCAAAGAAAACGTCCCCACCGACAGGCCTCGCTTGCAGGTCCACCACGTTACAAAGGTAGAAACGCCGCTCTGTTTCGACAACGTAGGTAAACAGCGGTAGAACATCGCGGTATTCTTTGAAAAGGGATAGTTCAGCCTCATTTTCGTAGGCTTCTAAATCGTCTCTGTGCACAACATTCCTAAAAATTATCGTCCTGGGATCCTACCCTAAATCAAATTTACCTAGCTCTGGTTGCACCACGCTTTGACGTAGTCCCGGGATATTCCAAGTCGCTCGGTGTTGAGCGCTCAAACCCAATTTTTCCAAAGCTGCCCGGTGACTGGAAGAAGCGTATCCCTTGTTGGAATACCATTCGTACCCCTCATCGTGAATGGTTTGCATCCACTGGTCGCGCGCGACCTTGGCCAGGATGGAGGCGGCAGCCACCACCTGACTGGAAGCGTCTGCTTTAACCCGCGTGACAACGTCTTCTCTTGCCAGCCAGTTGTGGTTACCATCTAGCAAGATTCCCCCCAAGGGCCCACCCGCGGAATGTGCCAAGTTCAGCTCCACAATCCTGATTGCCCGCGCACCGGCTAAGCCTAATGCGGACGTCAGACCAAGCCCTTCTACTTCCCGCGGGCTCGCCCAACCCACGCAGTGTGCCGCGGCCCAACGTTTAATTGGCTCTACCAAGAGCTGACGTTTATTGGCGCTCAGATTCTTGGAATCAGCCAGCCCTGCGGGCCCTGCACCGCTGGTAGCGTCCACAGCGACCACACCGACGGCTACCGGTCCCGCCCAGGCGCCACGTCCTACCTCGTCCACACCGGCCCAGGTACCCCACTGTTCCACCAGGTCTCGGTCTGCTTCCGCATTAGGGTAGCTAACCATCACTACCGACCAGGCCAAACACGTCTCTTTCTCCCAACGTTTTCCACTCGCTGACCGGCCAAATGACGAAATCTGCTTTCCCCACCAGAGAACTCCTGGGCACAAAGCCGTTACCACCGTTAGACCAGTGGTACAAAGAGTCAGCAGAGTTAGAACGGTTATCACCCATCACCCAATAGGAATCTTCCGGGACAACCACTTCAAATTCAGCTGGTTCACTCCCGGGAAGCTGCATGACGTACTCCTCATCCACCGGCACCCCGTTGACTGACACACGCCCCTGCGCGTCGCAGCAGGTGACCGTGTCCCCTTCCACGCCGATCACCCGTTTCACGATCATCTGATTTCCGCCTTTAGGGACTACACCCAAAGCCTTGGAAAGGGCTTGGCCCGCTTGGCCTTGCTGTGGCTCTCCTTCGGACATCCACCCCATGGTGTCTTGAAAAACCACTACGTCCCCCCGCTGCACGCTCTTACCCCACACAGGTACCCGATTGACGCTGATTCTGGTACCCACCTCCAGAGTTTCTTGCATGGATTGAGAGGGGATCTTGTACACCTGGACCACGAATACCCTGATGATGATGACGAGAATTGCGGCTAGAACAACTATGATCCCCACTTCCCGGGCAATTTGGGCCCTCTTACTGCGTTCTTTGGGAGGTCGAGCATGTTGGGGTGTCACCCGCGGAGACACTAGGGCATTAAAAAATCCGCTGACAGAAACAGTGCTCTTGTCAGCGGATTCTTTAGTCATGGTAAACAAGTCTACCCTGTAACGCGCCGCTCCTTCACCTTGGTCGCCTTCCCCTGACGCTCACGCAGATAGTACAGCTTGGCTCTGCGCACGTCACCCTTGCGGATCACTTCCACCTCAGCAATTGTGGGTGCATGCAGGGGGAATGTACGTTCTACGCCAACACCGAAAGAATGTTTGCGGACTGTGAAGGTCTCTTTCACGCCGTGGCCCTGGCGGCCCAGCACAATACCTTCGAAAACCTGGACACGCGAACGGTTACCCTCAATAACGTTCACGTGGACACGTACCGTGTCACCCGGGCGAAACTCTGGGACCTCTTCCTTCATGGAAAGAGCATCAATGTCATCCAGTTTCTGCATCTCTATCTCCTTGTCACAACCGCCGTAGGTCGAAGCGACCGTCAGCGGGTATTTACGCCCGCCCATTTACTGTGCTGTGGGATTTCCCCTCGGCGGCCCCCTACGGCAGGTTGCGCCAGAAAACCCCAACGTCTAAGTGTGCCACAAAAACCCGTGTTCTACCGAGTGATTTCCCGCACGAACACGTAGTCATCGTGTGGGGTATCCCCCACCATGAAGGTCCGTCTCCCGTTCCTCGTGAAACCAATTGCCTTATAGAACCGGACCGCTTTCTTATTCGCCCTATTTGTCCCCAAAACTAAACTGTCCGCCTGCCAATGGGCCACTGCCTGTTCCTGCGCCCAACTCATTAAAGCCGCGGATATGCCACTACCGTGCCAGTCGGGGGAAACGTAGATTTTAGACAGGTAAGCGGGGTTGGAAGAAGGTTTGGGAATGTCACCAGGTAGGTGTGGGGCCACAAGCGTGTAACCCACGATCTGTCCTGAAACAGTGGCCTTCCCCAGGATTCCGCCCTCGTCGACCAGCCGGGCGAAAGTGTCCGCATTCAGTTCTTCTTCCACATACTTGGATATTTCTTGTTCATCCAAACCTGGAGGACAGGCCAGGGGGAAAAGTTCGCCCGCAAGTTTGGAGATCTCGGCCAGATCGCCAGAAGTAGCCTGCTCAAAACTAACGCGTGCTCGCCTTGGGATGAAAATATGGCCTTGCCGGGCCAACGTGTCCCGGTCCTGCCGGGAAAGCTCAGTGGGCTCATCACCTAGGCGGGCCACAAGGTCAGGGCGCACATCAGCGGTCCTAGCCAACGCCTCGTCCCGGCGCCACCGAGCAATCTGGGCATGGTTTCCGCTCAAGAGGACGTTGGGCACCGCGAGGCCACGCCACTCCCGTGGTTGAGTGTAAGCCGGGTATTCCAAAACAGGCTCCTGGTGAGATTCCTCTACCAGCGACTCCGGGTTACCTACCACCCCATCAACCAACCGACCGACGCCCTCCACCAAAGCCAATGCGGCCACCTCACCACCATTGACAACATAGTCACCCAAAGAAAATTCGACGACCCTGTGTCCGACGGCACGGTAATGTTCGGCAACCCTGGCATCTATTCCCTCATAACGCCCACATGCCACCACCAGATGCTGCTCTTGCGCTAGATCAGCCAACATTTCCTGTGTGAGCGGGCGCCCCGCTGGTGTAGGGATGACCAGGACGCTGCCTGGGTCAAGCACGGAATCTAGCGCTTTGCCCCAAACATCTGGGCGCATAACCATACCTGCGCCGCCGCCGAAAGGTGCCTCGTCCACGCTTCGATGTGTTCCGCTCGCCCAGTTCCGCAGGTCGTGGACGTTCACAGTCACATTCCCCCGCTTCTGGGCTTTGCCTACCAAAGACAGGTCCAGAGCATTGAAATACTGCGGAAAAATGCTGATGAGGTCGAAACGCATGGCCTACTCAAACAGCCCCTCTGGAGGGTCCACCACCACGGTTTGTTGCCCAAGGTCAACAGTGGGAACTATTTGTTCCACCAGTGGCACCAACACTTCGGTGTCGCCCGTGTCAACAATCAGTAAGTCTTGGGCTGGCAGAGGGTGTATGCCAACAACAGTTCCCAAAGTATTCCCCTGCAAATCAACCACGGCCAGTCCCTGCAGTTCGTGGGTGTACCAAGCGTCTTCCTCCGTCGTGGGAGGGACGCGAAGCTCAGTTCCGCGTAACTGTTCAGCGGCGGTACGGTCGTCCACACCCAGGAATCGAACCAGCAGCTTTGGCCCCTGATTGCGAACCTTTTCGATCGTGAGGTCTTCTCCAGAACTGGAAGAAAACGTTGCTCCAGGCACAAAAACGGCCTGAGGGCGATCCGTGCGTATTTCAATACCCACTTCGCCCAACAGGCCGTGTGCGGCCCCCACAATTCCTGCTATCAGCAGCCTTGTCGGTTCCATGTTATGTCCGGTCAGGTCCCCTACCGGTCGGTTTCAACGACGTCCACACGGACGTGGCCCTGGTCGCTCAAAGCTCCCATTACTTTCCGTAATGCTCGCGCTGTCCGACCGTTGCGACCAATGACTCTTCCCAGGTCTTCCGGGTTGACTCTAATTTCTAGGAGCGGCCCCCTCTTGGTGGAGCGCGACCTGATTTCGACCTCGTCCGGATGATCCACGATTCCGGAAACCAGGTGTTCTAAAGCGTCAGCGAGAACCCGCATTAGGCTTCTTCCTTCGCCTCTTCAACGCCGTCGTCGGTCTTCTCTTCGCCGTCGTCGGTCTTCTCTTCG
>CAYFPY010000005.1:20273-49492 GCA_964345125.1 uncultured Actinomyces sp. | reverse complement strand
CGTCGTCGGTCTTCTCTTCGCCCTCGTCCACCTGGGAGTCTGCTTCTTCCGCATCTTTCTGAGCAGCGTCGGCTTCGGCTTCGGCTTCCTTCTTTGCTTCAGCCTGTTTCTCAGCTAGCTTGGCGCGGTCTTTCAGGGCGGCACTGTCTGCCGCTTCCACGGCTTCTTTAGTTTCCGCAGCCTTGTCCACTTCGGCTACCTGAACATAACTAACCACGTCTTCTTTACCTGCATGACGAGCCAGATCTCCGGTCAGTTTTAACATTTTGCGCACCGCTGTTGAGGGCTGTGCGCCCACACCCAGCCAGTAAACGGCCCGGTCAGAATCAATCTTGATGATCGACGGGTCAGGGATCGGATCGTAGATGCCGATCTCCTCAATTACGCGTCCATCACGCTTCTTCCTTGAGTCAACTACAACTACACGATATTTTGGGGCATGAACGGCGCCCACACGCTTTAAACGAATACGAACAGCCACGTTTGTGGTATCTCCTATACATATGCACGGTGAAAGCTCCCTCAAGCTGGTGGGTCAGCCTGAGACGCTTTCAATAAACGCGAATCATGTGCGGAGAGGGCGCACATTTTCCGAGTACAAGGCCCCATTGTGCCACGAGCGGCCAACATACCCAACCTGGATGGGCCATTCCGGGTACGTGCGATGCGTCACCGGGGCGGAGTAGCTCAGTCATATGAGGCAGACTGTAGCGTATGAATTGGGATGATCTAACCACAGTTGATGTCACTACCGCTCTAGCCGCCACCGCAACCGCGGCTGCAGGCAGCGTTGCGTCCTACCTGCGCTCTGTTGCCCGCAGTGCGCCAGAGTTCGACCTGAAGGAGAATATTCACGACCCGGTCACAGTTCATGATCGGCACACGGAAGATCAGATCCGGAAATATTTAGCTTCCGCTCTTCCAGGATCCATCGTGTTGGGCGAAGAACGCGGCGAAGAAAAACTTGAACCAAGCGAGTTGGGGGTCTCGGTAGTGGAACCTCACGTCTGGTCTGAACAAACGCATCTGCCAGAGAAATGGCTGGATGCCATGTGGGCCCTCGGTTCCCGTGTGCGATGGATAGTCGACCCCATTGACGGCACCGCTAACTTCGCGGCAGGCCTCACCCACTTTGGCACCCTAATTGCGGTGCAACTGGATGGGGAGGTCGTGGCTGCAGTGGTGACGATTCCATTTAATTTTGAATATTTTGTGGCTGACAACAACGCTGCCTGGCACATTTATGAGGGCGAGGGGAACCATGTTGCCCAGCCCATGCGTTCTCAAGGTCCCACCGAAGAATCCAGTGCTCTCATTTTCTCTTACTACCCGAACAATGCCGCTTTGAACGCTGATGTCACGTTGGCTGGGGAGCACGCGAAAGAGATCATGAACAGTTACTCTGCGGTACGCCGGCCAGGTGCCGGTGGCGTGGATCTAGCGTTGGTTGCAGCCGGTTGGTGCGGGGGGATGTTGGCCACGGGGTTCGCCCAGTGGGATGTGGCTGCGGGGCTACATCTGATCCGGATGGCTGGTGGAAAAGTTTTGAACCTGCCCATGGGAACAGACCTACCAGAAGGGTTGCGCCCAGGCCTTGCAGTTTCTGTAGGTTCTTTGGATGCCGTCACCATCCGGCGGATTCTCACCGAAGTTGATCAGGCCAGCAGGTGACCTGCCGCCACCACTGCTGCTGGCTGGTCCCAAAGATCAGAGTTTTGACTGGGGTCGTCCGCAAAGACCACCAGGTCGGCTGGGGCGTCTGGCTGCAATCCCGGTAAGCCAAGGAAGTCCCGCGCTTTCCATGTGGCTGCCTCCAGCACGGCTGCTGGTTCCATTCCCCATTCAACCCATCGCTGCAGCTCCGAAATGACTGACCCGTGCTGCTGGTATCCCCCGGCATCCGAGCCGGGTAACAGTTCCACACCGGAAGCCAGCAGGTCACTGAACCACTGTCTGCGCCGTTCATACAGTGTTTGCATTGTGTGAGCGTACTTTGGGTAGCGGGTGGCAGCCTGGGCAAACTCGGGGAACTTGAGCACTTGCGCCGTCGTTGGGACCACCGGTATTCCCAGGTCGGCTGCTGTGCGCATCTCTTCCAAAGACATGCCGCTTCCGTGTTCTATTGAGTCAACTCCAGCTGCCAGAAGGTCGGGTATCGCATCCGCTGAGAAAGTGTGCACACAGACCTGGGCCCCTTCTTCATGAGCAGTGTCCACTGCGGCTTGCAACTGTTCCTTAGTCCAAAGGGGTAGCAGATCAGAGTCTTCACCCAAGGACCTGTCAATCCAGTCCCCCACCAGTTTCACCCAACCGTCCCCATTTTTAGCTTCCTGTTTCACGAGGGCAACCAGGTCACGTTTCACTTGCTCCGGTGTGTCATTGGCGACCTCTTCCGCTAAACCGCGGATGTAACGTCTTTCTAGAGCAATGTGTTTGCCCGAGGTGACAACCACGGGGCGCCCGTAAGGCAGGGCCGCAGGTGGGATGGGAACCGGTGATCCGGGTTCACGCACAGCAAGGACCCCGGCCTCCAATTCTGCCCACGCATTCTGTTCTATTTCCTGCGCGTCCACTACCCCGTCTTCCCCCAGGGTCAGGTGAGCATGCAGATCAACGAAGCCCGGGACCACCCAACCCTCAAGGTCAGCTTCTTGCCCCCGGTCCTGCTCCAAATGGACCTTCCCATCTGCTACGTTCAACACTCCTTGTTCCCACCTGGGGTCCTGCTCCGGCGTGTCTTTCCAATAAACATGGCCTCTTATTTTCATGGGATAGTCTCCGCTTCTTTGAGTTGCTGGGACTAGTTAGATTATGCGGCCCTATTTGAACTGTTGCCCCAAGAGCCGTTGCAGGTCGTCGGGCAGAGTTTCCATAGTTTCCCGCGCGGCAGGCGAGGAGGTTTGCTCCAATCCAAAAGCTGCTCCCGGCTGGTCCTGTTCCTGCCCCTGGTTGCGCTGCGACTTCGGAAGCATCGCCTCAAGTTCCTGTTGGCGGCGTTTTGCCGGATTACCGCTTCTAGCTTTCTTTTTAATGCGGTTCCGCTGCGCTTTAGCCCGCCGGGCCTGTTCCCTTTGCTTCTGTCTTCCCGCCGAACGTCCGCCGCCAGGTTGCCCAATGTTCGCCAGATTGGGGGTTCCGCCGGCACTCATGGACGACATCATCTGCTTCGCCGCTTCGAAACGTTTCACCAGTTGATTCACTTCGGTCACCGTAGTTCCGGATCCCGCGGCGATCCTGCTACGGCGAGAACCGTTCAACAGTTTCACGTCGGTACGTTCAGCGGGTGTCATGGAACGAACAATAGCTTCCACACGGTCCACTTCACGCTCATCAAAGTTGTCCAACTGTTCACGCATTTGTCCCATGCCAGGCATCATGCCAAGCACTTTTTTCATTGAGCCAAGTTTACGTACCTGTTGAAGTTGAGAAAGGAAGTCGTGAAGTGTTAGCTCACCACTGACCGCTTTCCGGGCCGCTTTTTCGGCCTCACCCTGATCAAACTTTCTTTCGGCCTCTTCAATGAGGGTGAGCATGTCCCCCATGTCCAGGATTCGCCCTGCCATCCGGTCCGCGTGGAAACGTTCAAAGTCCTCCAGGCCTTCGCCCGTCGACGCAAACAGGATAGGGGCTCCGGTCACACCGCGGACCGATAGGGCCGCACCCCCTCTAGCGTCTCCGTCAAGTTTTGACAGGACCACACCGGTGAATCCAACACCATCCCGGAAAGCGGTCGCTGTTTGGACAGCGTCTTGCCCGATCATGGCATCCAAAACGAACATCGTTTCGTGCGGGTTTACGGCATCGCGAATCTGGCGGGCCTGCGACATCATCTCTTCGTCAACACCCAGTCGCCCAGCCGTGTCCACTATGACAATGTCGTAGCCGTTCATGAGGGCGTGCTCTAAACCGCTGCTCGCAACTTGAACAGGGTCCCCCACTCCGTTCCCCGGCTCGGGAGCCCACACGTCGACGCCAGCTTTTTCGCCCACCACTTCAAGCTGGGTAACAGCGTTGGGGCGCTGCAGGTCTGAAGCAACCAACAGCACTTTTTTGTTCTGTTCCCGCAGCCAGTTCCCCAATTTCCCAGCCAGGGTGGTTTTTCCTGCACCTTGCAAACCAGCCAACATGAAAACTGTGGGCCCCCGGTTAGCGAAATGCAGCTCCCTAGTTTCCCCGCCCAAAATGTCTATCAGTTGGTCATGAACAATTCGAATGACCTGCTGGCCTGGGTTCAGGCCCCCGGCTCTGGCCGCTCCGTAAGCTTCAGAGCGCACCGTGTCCGTAAACTCACGCACCACTGGTAACGCGACATCTGCGTCAAGCAGAGCACGCCTAATCTCACCCAGTGTTTCATCAACATCAGCTTCGGTAAGGACACCTTTGCCGCGTAGTTTTTTGAATGACTGTGATAGCCGATCCGATAGGGAATTAAACATTTGCCTCACTCACCAATAATTGCGTCAACGAAGGACTCCGGGTCGAAAGGCGCCAAATCGTCAGGGCCCTCCCCCAAACCGACCAGTTTGACCGGTACTCCCAGCTCTTTTTGTACTGCTACCACAATGCCACCTTTAGCGCTACCGTCAAGCTTCGTTAACACAATCCCAGTCAAGCCGACAGCTTCCCCAAAGACCTGGGCCTGACGCAACCCGTTCTGTCCCGTCGTTGCATCCAGAACAAGGAGGACCTCCCCCACGGGAGCCTGTTTCTCCATCACTCGACGCACCTTGCCCAACTCATCCATTAGAGCCGTCTTCGTTTGTAGGCGCCCAGCCGTGTCAACTATGACAACGTCGGCTCCAGTGTCCAGCCCAGTTTTCACGGCGTCAAAAGCCACAGATGCGGGGTCTACACCCTCACTTTCTCCCACCACAACCTGGGCCTGCGCCCGATCGCCCCACGTCTTCAGCTGCTGAGTTGCGGCAGCTCTGAAAGTATCAGCGGCCCCCAGAACTACTGTTTTGTCTTCCGCTTTCAGCAGCCGCGCTAGTTTCCCAATGGTGGTGGTCTTCCCCGTACCATTTACACCTACCACCAGTATTACGTCAGGTTTGGTTTCATCTGTCGGCTCGTCTTCTTCCGAGGAGCCGACGCCAAGAATGGTCCGATCCAAACCGGCATCAACCAGCTTTATGAGCTCTTCACGCAACACGGAGCGGGCCTCATCACCCGAGAGTGAGCCTCGGACTTTCGCTTCTGTGCGTAATCGTTCCAACAGTTCCTCTGTCGCATCCATCCCAACATCAGCCAGCAGCAGAGTTTCTTCAATTTCTTCCCAGTCGGAGGCAGCGAGTTCCCCTCGGGAAAACACTGCGAGCAGGGCCTTGCCGAACGATCCCGACCCCGCCAGCCTGGACCGGAGCCGTTGCATCCGACCGGGCACCGACTCTGGGACATCAAGAACCTCAACTGCCGCATCGGTTTCGTGGTCCTGCGGGGGCGGCGACTCTGGCTGCGGCTCAGTTAGTTCCGGGCGATCCGTCCCCTCCTCGGTTCGTCTGCTGACGGACAGGTAAACAATGGCCACCAGCGCGACGATGGCGAGCAGCGCCACCACCACAAAAACGGGTGAGGATAGGAAATTAGCGAATTCGGTCATGGGACAATCCTAATGCGTCCTCAGTCGTTCGTGTAATCCCCTTCATGCTCTTTCGCCCAGGTGGCCAAGTCCGTCCACTCGGGTGCAAGAGAGACTTCGTCCTCCTCCACAGCGGCCAACTCCGTACCCTGGGCTCTTCCCGCGTCATCAAAAATCACATCTTCACGCAGTTCAGTTACGTCATCAAACTCGGTTTCGATGCTACGCAGAACCTCTTCGGGGGCAGCCCCAAACAACGAGGCGGGTAGGACGGCGTCAACATCTTCCAGGTCAGCCGCCTGCCTGTCAGAGACAACCTCCGTAAAGTCCTCCGGCTCCTCGTCAGGAACAACCACGCTACGCAAAGGGAGGAAAGCAGGTTTCAGGGGTTGGTCACCGTAGAACCCATCCGCATCTACCAGCTCGGTTTTTTCATCAAATTCAGCTTCGAGAGCACTGTCTAGATCAGCGAATTCCTGCAGATCAATATCCTCAATCTTTTCTTCAAGATCCAGCCAGGTGGGCGACGGTAGCTCAGTGCCATCTGCCCCATCCTCTTGCTCTAGCTGCGGTTCTTCCTGCTCTTCCTTGGCTGAGTTCCTCCACCTCTTAGGGGGCTGAGGCAAAGTAGTTTCGGGAATGCTCAAGGCTTCCAGGACTTCTTCCCGCTGGATTTTTCGGGGAACACCCATGTAGGCGGAGCCAACTTCAGATTCCTCCTGCCACACCTCAAAGAAACTAACATCTTTGGGCGTCACGGACGGTTGTCTAATACCCTCCAGACCGACCTTGCGTACCTCTTCGGCGTTTCTGCGCACCGACTCTTGCCAGTCATCGCGTGGCCGTTGAGAAAGCATGACACCACCAATAACAATGGCCGCTACTATAAAAAGTAGGACCACTGCCAGTGTCAAAGAAAGCTGGAAACTCACGTGAGTCAGATTGTCACAGAATGGTCTATTTACGCTAGTTAGGCGCGCACTTTTAGCCAAAATGTGACCGATTGAGCCCGGTTAAATGCTAGTGGGAACCTACCAACCGGTGCGACATGACGGCGGTAGTGCCCTGCCTCATGGAGACTCCGTACAAGGTGTCTGCTATCTCCATGGTCCGTTTTTGGTGGGTAATGATGAGCAACTGGCTATCTGTTCGCAAATCCTCCAACAAGGCAAGAACCCTACTCAGGTTGATATCATCCAAGGCCGCTTCGACCTCATCCATCACATAGAAAGGGGAAGGCCTGGCTTGGAAAATAGCTATCAGATAGGCCAAAGCCGCCAGGGACCTTTCCCCACCACTGAGCAGAGAAAGGCGGGTCACCCGCTTCCCCTTCGGGCGAGCATAGATTTCAACCCCGGTTGTCAGCGGATCATCGGGTTCTGTTAGCTCTAGCCTCCCCACCCCACCAGGAAAAAGTCGTTCAAACACCACTTTGAAACGCTCTGAGACTTCCGAGTAGGCTTCCTGAAACGACACTTCAACCTGCCTGTCTACCTCTTGGATCAGGTCCAACAGATCAGCTTTCGACTGGTTCAGGTCCGCAACCTGCTCCAGGAGGAACTCGTGCCTGGCCGCTGTTGCCTCATACTCTTCGATTGCCAAAGGGTTCACCACACCCAGCCTCGACAGCTCCCTACTGGCTCGTGACACAGCCCTCTGGGCAACATCACGGTCAAAAGGCTGCTCCTGACCGTCATCGTCCACCCAGGGATGGTGAGGTCCATACTCTGAAATCAGCTGTCCAACCGGGTCTGCCGTCTCCCACCTGTTATTTTGAGCAAACTCCTGAGCTTCCTGACCCAACTGCTCCACGGTTGCCGCCAGCTGTGCATGAGCAACTTCGCTTTGCAGCAAGGTCTCAGCTGACTGTGCCTGATTCAAACGCAACGTTTCTAGCTCGGCTTTTGTTTCTTGGCCGCTGGTAACCATCCGGGCGCGTTTCGCCTGCAGATCGTGGCGCAGGTGCTCTACTTCTGTTGCTTTCTCTTGGGCTACAACCGCATTGCGTCTAGCTTCTTGCCTAACTTTCTCCAACTCGGCTACCAGGTGAGTGTTTCTACGCTCAGCGGCCAACTGTTGCTGGCGGTCTGCCTGCAGTTTTTCAACATTCGCAGCGAAGGCTCGTGCCTGCTGCTGGGCGGAAGCATGTCGTTCCTGCTGGACATGGTGATCCATCTTCGCCTGATTTTCAGCCGCAAACGCCTCCTGCAACTGGTTGTTCAACGTTTCAACAGCACCCCTTTGTTGCGCGAACACTTCCTCTGCCGGGCCCAGTTCTTCGTCTGGAATAGCCTGACTTGCTTCCTCGTAGGACAAACGCATCTCATCGACCTGTGTCTTGGCGCGAACGTTTTCCTCTTCCGCTAGCTCCAGCTGGCGCTGGGCATTACGAACGGATTCTTCTGCCCGCGCCCTGTCCTGCGCCTGTTTTGCGCGGGCGGCATCGGCCTCGCGTAAGGCTACAAGCGCATTTTCCTGGGCTCTAGTTGCTTCGGCCAACCTTCCCTGCACAATTTGCAAAGCGTTTTCCGCTGCTACCTTTGCTGCCTGCTGCTGGTGGCTTTCCTGCGTCACTTCCTCCAAGGCCGCCCGCAACTGCAACTGTGACTTACCCGGATGGCCCGGTAATGTAACCGTGTGTTGGGTGATGACTTCCCCCGTGGCTAAAGCAGCTTTTGTGCCCTCAGGCTGCTCGTCCAGTAGCTGCAATGCTGCCTCTTCACTGGGCGCCAAGTAGCAGCCTTGTAAAACGTGTGTGAGAACCCGCCCTATTGGTTTGGTGGTAGTGATGACACTCAAAGCGGGAACACAGCCATGGGTCCCCACCAGGCCCCCAACCTGGTCCGCCACAGCTTCCAAGCCCCCGCTGCCCGTGTCCCCGGACAGCAGAAACCCGGAGGTGGCAGCGGATTGTGCGTCCATTCCGCGAGGGATCTCTGCCAGCACATCACCAAGAGCTTGTCCAGCCCCAAGCACCACCAGGTCGGCTACAGGGCCAAGGAGAGCCGTTATCGCCTCTTCCCACCCTTTTCCTACCTGCAGAAACTCGTGTAAGGCCCCCAAAACGTTACCCGGCTGGTGTTCTGTCAGTGAGGTGGGTTGCGCGATTGCCTCCTGCAAAGCCTGTTTGGTCGCTAACGCCGAAGAATAGGACACAGAAATATCCTGCAGGGATGCCTGTGCATGCTGTAGTTCCTCGCGGATGCTGCGCACCCTTTGGCTGGCTTCCTCATACTCGGTGGCCGCCGGCACATCTGCACCGTCCGGTTCGGCAAGTTCCGCCAGAGCTTCCTGTGATTCAACCAGGTGGGCGGCTGCCTCCGTATGTTTCTGTTTGCTTTCTTCTGCCCGCATTTCGGCATTGGCCAAATGGGCCTTCGCGGTCTGGATCTGTCTTTGTGCTTCCACTTGCTTTTGCCGGTCACGCTCATGATCGGTTTCACGCTGCCTAAGCTCTGAGCGGGCAGCCTCAAGTTCCTGCTGAACACGGGCTCTTTCCCCACTGGCTCGATCCACTTTGGCGGAACTGACTTCCAGAGTGCTCTCAAGTTCTTGGGCCTGCTCTGCCGCTTCCTGAGCACGCTCCTCGGCCAGCTTTACAGCATTATCGGTGATGGGCAGCGGCGCTTGTCTCGCCGCAGCAATCCGTTCCACAGCTAGGTCCGCAACTGCCTGTAAACTTTGGCCGACAGAAAGATACTCCCGATGCAGATCACCCATGGAGTCGATTTTGTGCTGTAGTGCCTCCAGATCCTGATCCGCCAGTATCGCACGTTGGCGCAGTTTCCCCATTTTAGCTGTCACGCGCTCACTACCTTGGCGAAGGGAAGCCAAGCGTTGCCGCTCGTTTTCTTCTCGATCTTTAGCCTGCGTCAGGTCATAGGCTAGCAGCCGCGCTTGCACCAGGTTCAATCTTTCCCGCACACCACTGGCTTCCCGTGCGGCCTTAGCCTGCCGCGCTAAGGGGCGTAGCCTAGCCTTGATCTCTTCCGTCAAATCCAAAACGCGAACCAAGTCGGCATCCATGGCTTCCAACTTGCGCAAGGCGCGTTCTTTCCGGCTGCGATGTTTCGCTACCCCGGCGGCCTCATCAATGAATGCCCGTCGCTGTTCCGGAGTCGCTGTGAGAACTGCGTCCAGTTGGCCTTGACCCACGATCACGTGCATCTGGCGCCCCAACCCGCTGTCGGAGAGCAGCTCCTGCACGTCGAGCAGACGCACAGCTTGACCGTTGATCGAGTATTCACTTCCCCCGGACCGGAACATGGTCCGGGAAATTGTCACCTCAGAGTAGCCAATTGGCAGCTTTCCATCACTGTTATCAATGGTTAGTTCCACCTGGGCTCGCCCCAAGGCTGGACGGTCAGTTCCCCCCGCAAAAATGACGTCCGCCATTGCGCCACCCCGCAACGACTTAGCGCCCTGCTCTCCCATCACCCAAGCCAACGCGTCGACCACGTTACTTTTACCTGACCCATTGGGTCCCACTATCGCAGTGATCCCCGGATCAAATTTGAAACGCGTGGCCGATGCGAAGGACTTGAACCCCCGGACGGTCAGTTCTTTTAGGTACATGGAGCGGGAGTTCTACTCGTACCCTAACTCGGGAAACCACAGAGCAATTTCTCGCACTGCCGAAGTGGGCGAGTCCGAGCTGTGAACTATATTTTCCACAGTGTCGGTTCCCCAGTCCCTTCCATAATCACCTCGGATAGTTCCTGGTTCCGCCAAGGAAGGGTTCGTTACCCCCGCCATCCGCCGCACCGACTCGATGACCCTGTCCCCTTCAACCAGGACAGCCACCACCGGTCCCGATGACATGTAGGCCTCCAGTTCGGGGTAAAAGTGGCGTTCAACGTGTTCTTTGTAATGTTCAGCAAGCAACTCCGGTGTTGCTTTTTTAATTTTCAGTCCCTTGAGGACGTAGCCTTTGTTTTCAATCCGCTTCAGCACTTCGCCTATCAGTCCCCGACGGTAACCGTCGGGCTTGATGAGGACCAGTGTGTGCTCCTTATTAGGGTCAAGCAAGTCAGGAGTTGGCATAGATCTTTCCTCCACTTTTTTCTACTGGTCGTGGTCACCCTCGATGGTGGCTACGATTTTTTCTACAGCAACTTGGGCGTCAGGCCCAACTGCCTTAACTGTTACTTTATCAGCGTGGTCCACACCCAGTGCCATAATCTCCATGGCAGAGCTTGCTTGCACACCATCAATCAGTACTAACGCGTCATATTCCGCGGCTAAGCGAGCCAACTGAGCGGCTGGCCTGGCGTGGAGACCGGCCGGGTCGGCAACCGTTGCTTGGGCAGAATAGTCTGCTGACATATCTTTAGCTTGCGGGCCACCCTGGCAGGATTCACGAACCGCTTGAGCTACTGCCTCCAACGGCTGTCCCAACTGGGAAGCCACCGCAGCAGATACTGCACCTTCCACGATGGGCCCTTCGGCAAGCACCTGGTTGCTGGGGTTACCTGAGAACTCAAGGTAGGTCGCTACGGTAAGGTTCGCTGAGCCCAGGTCGGTGAGGAACACTACGCCCTCACCTTCTGCCGCCCGCAAAGCTTCGCCCGCTGCTTCCTCCACCCGATCGAATGACGTTCCTAAGCCCCCGTCTCCCGTGCCGGCTGCCAGCAAGATCGGGACCTGTGGGGCCATGGCCAAAGCGACTTCCTGCGCACCTTCCGCAACTTTTGCGCTGTGCGATACCAGCACCAATGCAATCATTCCGTCCGCTCCTCGTTGCCGTACACGTTCTGCGCTGCTTTTGCCGCCGCCTCCACAAGGGCGGCCGTGGAAACGGCTCCCGGGTCCAAATGGCCCACGGACCGTTCACCCAGGTAGGAAGCTCTGCCTTTGGTTGCCCGCAACGGTTTGGTTGCCTGGGCACCCGAGACCGCCCCAGCCGCGGCCTCCTCCCAAGTGGTCACCAAACTTTGTTGATTTGCCGCTGCTTGGGTGGCTGCCCGCAGCGCACCATCCAGCGCGTCAACCATAGTCTTCTCACCCACCTGCGCTTTGCCCCGGTCCTGCACACCCTGGATCGCGGCCCGAAGAATGTTCACTACCTGGTTTGGGCTACCATGCTCTTCGTCAACTACATCAGCAGCGCGCAAAAAAACGGTTGCGTATAGCGGTCCCGCTGCGCCTCCCACGGAAGACAGAAGTCCCCGGGCGGTGTAAAGAAGCACCTCTCTCCCACTTGTTCCTTCATCTATTTGGCTGCCCATGGTGACAAAAGTGAAACCCCGCGCCATGTTTTCGCCATGGTCGCCGTCTCCGATTTCTCGGTCCAGCTCTATCAAGTACTCTCTTTGATCAACCATGTCTTCGGCCGCCAGTCTCACCCACTCTCTGACCCAACGCACATTTTTCCCCAACTTCTCCGCCCCCTAACTACGCCAAGCCACGGTGTCCACCGGGGCCGCGAACAGCTTCTCTGACTGCGGGTCTAGCCTGCTCAGCGTTAGAGAGAAGCCGGCCATCTCAATACTGGTCACGTAGTTCCCGACGAGAGTGTGCGCCACACTTACCCCTTGGTTAGTGAGCAGTTGATACAGGTGAGAGTTAGCAATGTAGAGTTCCGCAAGCGGGGTGCCCCCCAATCCGTTTACGAGGGCGATTACCCGTTCACCGGTTTGGAGGCCAAGTGCCCCGGAAACCTTTTTGTAGAGTTCTTCCACCAGTTCTTTTGCCGGAGCCATTTGTGCGCGCCTGTATCCTGGTTCTCCGTGAATGCCAATGCCGAACTCGACCTCGTCCTCACCCAGTTCGAAGGATGGTTGACCAACGTGCGGGACGGTGCAAGCTCCGAGTGCTACGCCCATCGAGCGCGTGTTACTCACCACTTGCTGTGCCAATGTCGTCAGTTCCTCTAGCCCCATTCCCGCTTCTGCTGCTGCTCCCACAATCTTTTCGACGATGACTGTTCCTGCCACACCGCGACCCACACCCACCAAATTTTCCGTGTCCAGTGCGCAGTCGTCGTCGATTATCACAGTGCGGACGTCGATGCCTTCCAGGGTGGCAAGTTCGGCGGCAAAGTCGAAGTTCAGTACGTCCCCGGTGTAGTTCTTGACCAGGTACAGCACTCCAGCACCTCTGTCTGCTGCTTTTGTAGCTGCCAGGATTGGGTCTGGTGCGGGAGAGGTGAAGACGGGTCCCGGTACGGCCGCATCCAGCATTCCGCGGCCCACGTAACCGATGTGGAGAGGTTCGTGTCCGGACCCTCCCCCGGAAATTACTGCTACTTTCCCTTGTTCTTTGGGGTGTTTGCGTCCAACCCAGTCCGGTGCGAAGTGGACTTGAACAAGTTCACTGTGGGCCGCCTGGAAACCTACCAGGCTTTGCTGTACGACCTCTTTGGGGTCATCGATAACCTTCTTCATGGTGGTTACACCAAGAGCTTGGTTACTTCACCAGCCAGCGCCACGGAACCGAAGACTACTATTCCGCGGGTGATGGTCTGGTCGGCGGGTTCGTCTGCTAGTGCGCTCGCTTTGTCTAAAGCGTCGATTATTTCCTCTTCTACGCTGACTCGGTCCGGACCGAACACGTCTTCGGCTAGTTCTCGGAGTTCTTCCAGTTGTGCTGCGCGGGTCCCCGGGAGCTGGGTGATGACCAGGTGGTCCACAGTCGGTTCTGCTTCCACTAGCATTGCTTCGATGTTTTTGTCTTGCATGGCGGCGAACACTCCCACAACGTAGCCGAAGTGGAACGCTTCGCGCAGCCCAAGCATCGCGGCTTCCACCCCGGCTGGGTTGTGTGCGCTGTCAACCACGATGGAGGGTGATCTGCGGACCAGTTCCAGGCGTCCTGGGGTGCGCACTAGCATCATCCCTTCCTCTACCGTTTCGGGGGGTAGCGCTTTTCCTCCCATAATTGCTTCAACAGCGACTAGCGCTGCCGCGGCGTTGTGGGCTTGGTGGTTTCCATGCACTGGAAGGAACAGACCTTCGTAGATTCCGGCGGGTGTTTTTATGTCCAGCATCTGTCCACCTACCCCCACGTGTCGGTCTAGGACTTGCCAGTCGCGGCCTTCCAACCAGACGACGGAATCTGTTTCGTCGGCTTTCCTTTGGAAAATTTCGAGTATCTCTGGTTCTTGTGTGCTGAGGACAATTATGGTTTTGTCTTTGATTGCTCCCGCTTTTTCGGTGGCTATCTCTTCCAGTGTTTGTCCTAGCCATCCTTGATGGTCAAGGGAGATGGGTGTGACGACGACAACGCCGGCGTCAATGGTTGAGGTGGCGTCAAAGCTCCCGCCCAGTCCAGCTTCCACGACGGCTGCCCCCACGGGTTCATCGGCAAAACCTGCAAGAGCTGTGATGGTGAGGGCCTCGAAGTACGATATTTGTGGTTCTTCTGCTTCTAGGGCTGCCCCGTCAACCATGTAAATGTAGGGAGCCACATCTTCCCACGCTTCTATGAAGCGTGCTGGTGACCATGGTTGCCCGTTGATTTGGATGCGTTCTCGCACATCCATCAGGTGGGGGGAGGTGAAGGTTCCGATGGTGAGGCCGAATGCTTGCAGGAGGGCGCCCGCCATTCTTGTGGTGGAAGTTTTGCCGTTGGTTCCCACCACCTGTATTGAGGGGTAGGAATTTTGTGGGTCCCCCAGCATGTCGAACACTTGAGCCACCCGTTTCAGGGAAGGGTCGAAGTTGTGTTCAGGTGCGCGGGCTAGAAGGTCCGTGTAAATCTTTCTTACTGCGGTTAGGTCTTCAGCTTCTTGTGTGGCTTCGTCCAGTCGGATTTCGTGGTTCTCCGTGCCGTCGTCTGCCAGGATCTCATCCAGTAGGTCCTCGTCTGCACCGACCAGCATTGTTTCTTCCACCAATTGGCGAAGGAGCGCTAACTGGTCGTCTTCCTGGGACTGTCCTTGCTCTTGTTCTGGTTGTTTTTCCATCTCATTGGCAGCTTGCAGGTATGGCAAGAGGTCTTCCGGGATGTGGCTCTGGTTCTGCGTTGATTCATCTTCTGACATTAGCTGTGCCTTTCCAGTTGTACATCTAGCTTCTCGCCCGTGGCGACAGTCATTGTTTCTGCCAGGGTTTCTTTCTTGATGAGGTCGGCGAATTCGTCCACTGCCCCGACCCTCTCCTGGGGCACGGTTAGGGTCATGTCGATGCGGTCAGCAACATGAAGGTCGGCCTGTTTACGGGCCTGTTGGATCTGCCGCACCAGGTCGCGTATCCACCCTTCTTTTTCTAGCTCTTCGGTTATCTCAGTGTCTAGGACAACAAAAACACCGCTCGGGAGGACGAGTGCTGCGTCCCCATCCCCTGCTTCCACCTGCTCGCGCAGGGTGAACTGGTCCGCGGTCAGGCGCACCTGTTCTCCATCCACTTCTACCGTGGGGAACAGGATTGTCTCCCCGCCATCTTCGGCTTCCCACTGCCCTCGTTTACTGGCATTAAAAAGTGCTGATGTGGAAGGTCGGATATCGTCGGGGAAGTTGCGGGGCTGCAGACTGAGTTCCTTGTGCACTTTCAAGCCAGATTCTTCTGGAGTTTGAAAGAGGACGTCTTTCACGTTCACTTCACCCGCAATGAGGGGGGCGAAACGTTGCAGCCTTTGGGGGTGGTCGCTGACTATCGTCATGGATCCAAGTGGTTGCCGGACTCGGATCTTGTTGTTTTCTCGTAGATTGTGGGCCGCGGAGACCAGGTCTTGCACCTCGTCCATGTCCGTGACTAGATCCCCATCTGTCCATTCGGTGGGCAGCTGGGGATAGTCGGCTAGGTGCACTGATTCTTCCCCGGTTAGCCCACGCCAGATTTCTTCAGTGACAAGCGGCAGCAGTGGGGCAGCTGCTTCTACGAGTACCAGCAGCGCTGTGTAAAGGGTGTTGAATGCGTCTTCGTTTTCTTCCCAGAACCGGGGGCGTTGGGTGCGCACGTACCAGTTTGTGATCACTTCTAATTGGTCGCTGATGAGCTCGGCTGCTTTGGGGAGGTCGTAGTCATCCATTGCACGGCGCACTTCTTCCGTTACACGCCGGGAGCGGGCCAACAGGTAGCGATCCATTTCGGGTAGCTCAGAAATGTTTGCGTTGTTTTCGTCCAGTCGCGTCGGTGTTATGCCCGCGCCACCGTTGCTGGCGTTTCCGTAGAGCGCCAGGAAGTAGTAGGCGTTCCACAGGGGAAGGATCACGTGCCTAACAGCGTCGCGAATCCCCTCTTCTGTAACTATCAGGTTCCCACCCCGCACCACCGGTGAGGAGAGTAGGAACCATCGCATTGCATCAGACCCGTAGGTGTCGAACACGCCATACACGTCCGGGTAGTTACGTAAAGATTTACTCATTTTCCGGCCGTCGTCACCAAGGACAATTCCGTGGGACAATGAGGTGCCAAAGGCAGGCTTGTCGAACAGGGCGGTCGCTAGAACATGCAGCGTGTAAAACCATCCTCTGGTTTGCCCAACATATTCAACGATGAAGTCCCCCGGATAGTGGTTGTCGAACCACTCTTTGTTTTCAAACGGATAGTGGATGGAAGCGAAAGGCATGGCCCCTGACTCAAACCAGCAGTCGAACACTTCGGGAACCCTGCGCATCATGGATTTGCCGGTGGGATCGTCCGGGTTTGGCCGAACCAGGGTGTCCACTTCTGGGCGGTGCAGGTCGGTCACTGGCCCAAAATCGCGCTCCAGCTCCGCGTAGGAACCGTAAACGTCAACGCGGGGGTAGTTGGGGTTGTCTGATTTCCATACCGGTATTGGTGCCCCCCAGAAACGCGTCCGCGAAATGGACCAGTCACGGGCGCCCTCTAACCATTTGCCGAACTGGCCGTCACGCAGGTGTTCTGGCACCCAGTTGATCTGCTGGTTCAGTTCCAGCATCCGATCTTTTATTTTGGGGACTTCCACGAACCAGGAAGAAACTGCTTTGTAGATCAGTGGTTCCCGGCAGCGCCAACAGTGCGGGTAGGAGTGCTGGTAGGAGTCCTGACGTACCAGCACCGCCCTGTTTTCGGGGGCGATCGCTGCCAGTGCCCCTTCATTTTCTCGCAGGTCCGCTAAAATGAGGCGGTTTGCATCGAAAACTTGCACCCCCTGATATTCGGGGACGGCTGGGGTAAATTTACCGCTCGCGTCAACGGGTACCACCGTTTTGATGCCTGCTGCCTGGCAGGCGATCTGGTCGTCTTCACCGAAACCTGGAGCCATGTGCACCAAGCCGGTCCCGTCTTCCGTGGTGACGAAATCTGCCCCTAGGATTTGGAACGCTTCGGGGCCGGGCGGTTCGGAATCTGGCAGGTTCTGGAAGTAGGGGAAAATTGGTGCGTAACGTCTGCCCACCAGGGCACTTCCCTGGAAACGGTCTTCCACAAGCTCTTCTACCGCGGCTGGTTCTGCGTCTTCTTCCACCCCCAGGTCGGTGGCGTAGCGATCCAGCAGGTTGGAGGCTACTATAACGCGGCGGCCGGCAAGTTTACCTTGCTTGGGTCGCGCTGCCACGTACTCCACGTCCTCACCTACCGCGATGGCTAGGTTGGACGGGAGGGTCCACGGTGTGGTCGTCCAGATGAGGGCCAGGTCATCCGTGGCTTTTCCGTCCTCGTCCAGTAGCACTACCCCAACAGTGGCAGCTTGGTCGGTGCGGTCCTGGTACACGTCATCGTCCATGCGCAGCTCGTGGTTGGAAAGGGGTGTTTCGTCTTTCCAGCAATAGGGCAGGACGGAGTGCCCCTCAAAAATCAGGTCTTTATCGTACAGAGTTTTGAAAGCCCACAGGGTGGACTCCATGTATTCAGGGTCAAGCGTTTTGTAGTCATTTTTGAAGTCAACCCAGCGTGCTTGTCGCGTAACGTAGTCTTCCCACTCTTCCGTGTACTGCAACACTGACGACATGCAGGCGTCATTGAACGCTTTGATGCCGATCCCGGTGAGGCCTTCAATTTCCGACTTGTCGACTATCCCCAGTTGCCGTTCAGCTTCCAGTTCGGCGGGCAACCCGTGGGTGTCCCACCCGAAGCGGCGCTCAACTTTGTGGCCGAGCATTGTTTGGTATCGCCCCACCACATCTTTGACGTAGCCGGTAAGTAGGTGACCGTAGTGAGGCAGCCCGTTCGCGAAAGGGGGGCCATCATAGAAAACGAATTCGTTTTCCCCGTCTTTGCCGGATGGGCGCTGCTCAACGGACTTAGCGAAAGTGTTTTCGTCCTGCCAGTATTGCAGGGTTTCTGTTTCAACTTCCGGAAAAGAAGGTTTGGGGTTCACTTCCAGGTCTTCCCTGTGTAGGGGGAACCGGGTTTTGGGCTGGCCTTGTGTCATCTGCTTTCCTTCAACTGTCACGCCTTAGTTTTACAGTCGAGGACGAAGCACTTGCCGTGCTGCGCGGTACCACCCCGCTTGCGCCTGGCGGCGCCTCTTGTTTCAAGGCTATCTCGGGCCTAACCGTCCGGTTCTACTTGGGTTTTTGTTCCCGTTCTTCCGAAAGGCTCCCCGCTGATAACGGATCTTCGCCACTGTTAGCTTACGCTATGGGCACGGACTTTTGGTCTTCGCTTCTTGTGGGTTTGCTAGCAATTCTCTTTCTGGTGGGCCTCAAGCAAGTGCATCCACAGGCACCACTGCCCCCAGATACACCTTGCAGGCTGTACTCCACGTCACAATGGCGTAAGCTGGTGGAAAGGAAGGCGGTGGATAGTTATGGCACTCAAAGCACAGATAACGGGTTTCATTGCGGACCCCCAATCCCGGAAGACAGCGGACTTCCGCGACGTACTCCAGCTGCGCATAAACGCAACCCTTTCAACCAGGGACAGGGAGACGGGCGAATGGTCGGATGTGGGCGAACCCCTGTGGGTGGGGGCATCATTTTGGGATCAGGAGGCAGTGCAGTTGGCGGAACTGCTCAATAGGGGCGACCGGGTAACCGTGGAGGGGTCTTTGACGGTTCGCAGCTACCAGCGTAAAGATGGCACCACTGGGATTGACCACGAGCTGCATTTCCCTCGCTTCCTGGGCGTCATTCCCAGTAGGCGCAACGATTCCTCGGGATCGGACCCAGGAAACTCAGGCGCATATTCAGCAGAGAGTGGGGGAGCTCCCTTCTAAGGTGGGACTGCTTTCTCAATAGAAGATACCTCGTAGTTCCCACGTCGGGGTTACGATTGGTTCATGAGAACCAACATGGACACTTCTGTTAGACCACAAGACGATTTCTACCGCTACATAAATGGGAAATGGCTAGACAATCACGAAATTCCTCAGGACCGTCCCTCCGATGGAGCATTTTATGCTCTGCGGGACCAAAGTGAGGAGCAGTGCCGAAAGATAGCTGAAGATTGTGTCGCCGGGACTCTGGTGGGAGCAGAAGCTGAACGGATTGGCATTTTGTACCAGCAGTTCATGGACGAGGAAACTTTGAATGCTCTGGGCACCTCCCCCATCCAACCCTTCCTGAACCAGATCAAGCAAGCCAATAACCATAATGAACTAGCAGCGGTCCTGGGCGATTTGGAGCTCAAGGGGATCAGTGGCTGGTTCAACGTGGGTGTTTTCGCCGACCTGAATGATCCCACCCGATATGTCGTTGGGTTCGACCAGGGTGGTCTGGGACTTCCAGACGAGTCCTATTACAGCGGTGAGGAGTACGAAACCTACCGCGAAAAGTATGTTGAACACGTCAGTGAGATCCTGCAAATGACCGAGTTTGTTTCGCCCAGCACAGTTGCTGCCGCGGAGGTGATGAGCTTCGAAACAGAGCTAGCTCAGTTGCACTGGGACGTCGTGCAATCTCGGGATGTGGAAGCCCAGAACAACCCCACCACGTGGGTCAAGCTGAATGAGGAACACCCCGGATTCGATTTCAATGCTTGGGCGCAGGCTCTGGGGTTCGACTTTGAAAACGTACGCCTGAACGTGGCCCAGGAGGACTTCCTGGCTAAAGGGGCCCTGCTGTGGAAAAACACCCATCTGCACACGTTGAAGAACTGGATCGCCCGCAAAACTATAGACAGCTTCGCTCCGTACCTGAGCCAAGAAGTCGCTGAGGAAACTTTCAACTTTTATGGGAGAACATTGGCGGGTGTCCAACAGATGCGCCCCCGATGGCGCCGAGCTTTGGCCCTCATAGAAGCAGTTGTTGGTTTTGACCTGGGCAGGCTCTACGTCGAGCGTCACTTCCCGCCCGAAAATAAGGAGCGCATGGACAAGCTGGTGGACAATCTGTTGGAAGCCTACCGGGTATCCATCACCAACTTGGACTGGATGAGTGACGAAACGAAACAAAAAGCCCTGGAAAAGTTAGACACCTTTCTTCCAAAAATTGGTTACCCAGAAAACCCGCGTGATTACAGCGACGTCGAAATCAGCCCCGACAACACGCTGGTGCAAAACCTGGTTGCCGCCTCCCAGGCAGACGTGGCATGGGAACTGGGTAAGTTGGACCAGCCGGTGGACCGCACCGAATGGTTGATGACCCCGCAGACAGTAAACGCTTACTACTACCCCTCGATGAACGAGATTGTTTTCCCAGCCGCTATTCTCCAGCCACCCTTCTTCGACCCGGAAGCTGATGAGGCCGTGAACTACGCAGCGATTGGGGCAGTTATTGGCCACGAGATTGGGCATGGTTTCGACGACCAGGGAAGCCAGTTCGACGCGAACGGTGAGCTCAAAGACTGGTGGACCGCGGAAGATCGGGAGAAGTTCGTGGAACGCACCCGAGCCCTAATCGAACAGTACGACCGATACTCACCCGCAGCCCTTGCTGATGAACACACTGTCAATGGAGCATTAACGGTGGGCGAAAACATTGGTGACCTGGGTGGGATCACGATTGCTTGGAAAGCATGGCTAAAGGCCCTGAAAGATCAGGGGATCTCCAGCCCTGACCAGGCCCCCACAGTTGATGGGATGGAAGCCACTGAACGGTTCTTTGCATCGTGGGCGCGGATCTGGAAAGCGAAGTTCCGCGAAGACTACCAAATCCAGCTGCTTGCCATAGACCCCCATTCCCCTGCCGAGTTCCGCTGCAACGGAGTCCTGGCTAACTTTGATGCTTTCGCCGACTACTACAACGTTAAAGAGGGCGATGACCTGTGGATCTCCCCTGAACAGAGAGTAAAGATCTGGTAGTTCCCAATGAGTAACCTAACTAGAGAAGAGGCCCAGGAACGGTCCCACCTGCTGGAGGTCGACGACTACCAAGTCCATCTAACTCTAGATGGACTTGGGGAAACGTTCCGTTCGGTGTCCACCATAAATTTTGCTGCCACACCGGGAGCCGCAACTTTTGTTGACCTGATAGCCCAGCAAATCAACCGGGCAACACTCAACGGTGTGCCTTTGCCTGCCGATGCGTACAGTAACCATCGTCTGGAACTAGGCGACCTAAAGGCTAACAACACCTTGTTTGTGGACGCGGACTGCCGCTACATGAACACTGGTGAAGGCATGCACCGCTCGGTGGACCCCGCTGATGGGGAAACATATTTGTACACCCAGTTTGAAACTGCGGACGCTCGCAGGGTTTTCCCCACCTTTGAACAGCCCGACCTGAAGGCCAGTTTCACCTTCACGGTAACTGTTCCTAAGGGGTGGACCGTCTTTTCCAATTCACCCACCCCAAAGCCCACGGACGAACACGGCCAAGCAACTTACCGTTTTGCACCCACGCCCCGCATTTCGACGTACATCACGGCGATTGTGGCCGGCCCCTACCAGGGGTACAACCGGACGATCCGCTCGGTAGATGGGCGGGAGGTAGAGCTTGGTGTCTACTGCCGACAATCCTTGCTGCCGCACTTGGACGCTGAAGAGATCTTTACCGTCACCGAAGCGGGATTCACGTTCTTCGAGGAAACTTTTGCGGTCCCCTACCCGTTCGTGAAATACGACCAAATTTTTGTCCCCGAATACAACGCGGGGGCAATGGAAAATGCTGGCTGCGTCACTTTGCGAGATGAATATGTTTACCGTTCCCATGCGACCGATTGGGAGCTGGAAAACCGGACAAACACTATTTTGCACGAGTTGGCGCACATGTGGTTCGGCAATCTGGTCACCATGACCTGGTGGGATGACCTGTGGTTGAAAGAATCATTCGCCGAGTACATGGCTCATCTTGCTGCTGCAGAAGCAACACGCTGGTCCAGCGCTTGGGTGGGATTCTTGGGGCGCAAAGAGTGGGGAATGGCTCAAGACCAACGGCCAACCACACACCCGGTGAAAGCCAACATGAAAGATCTTGATGCCGTGGATGTCAACTTCGATGGCATCACCTACGCAAAAGGGGCGGCTGTTCTGCGTCAAATGGTGTCCTACGTAGGTGAGGAGAACTTTTTCTCCGCCCTCAACCGCTACCTAAACAGACACGCTTGGGCGAATGCCACACTAGCGGACCTACTGGAGGAACTGGAGAAAACATCGGGACGGGACATGGGGGCCTGGGCTCAAGTCTGGTTGGAGGAACCTGGCGTGACCCTGCTCGCCCCAGAGCTGGTGGTAGATTCTGCAGGCAACCTGGAGGAACTGAGGATCCTCCAGCAGGCACCACCACTGGAACAGGTGGGCCAGCGGGTGGAGCTGCGCCCTCATCGTCTGGCTGTGTCTGGTTACAATTTGGATGAGGACGAAAAACGGTTAGATCAGGTATTCACCCAGGAAATGGATGTGAAGGGTCCTTCAACAATTGTGCCGGGGATTGCCGGGCTACCCCGACCAGACCTGCTCGTAGTTAACGATGGGGACTTGGCTTACGCCAAAGTCCGGTTAGACCCAAGTTCCTTTGCTTTCGCTGCTGAACACGTTCACCTGGTCACCGACCCCGTTACGCGACGCGTGATCTTGGCTTCCGCTTGGGACATGACCCGCGATGGGGAGCTGCCGGCACGTGACTTCCTTACTCTGGCGTTGCGGGCTCTGCAGGCGGAAGATTCGATCTCAACCGTCACTACCCTGCTGGCGCAGGTTGACCGGGCAGTTACCACATTTGTGCCTGCGGCTGAACGCTCATCCCAACTGGAAACTGTTGCCCAAGAGTTGTTCAGCCTCTTGGCTGCAGCGAAACCTGGAAGTGACAGGCAGCACCTGTTGGTCCGCGCTGTTGCCCGCCGCGCTGTGACGCGGGAACAATACCAAGTCCTGGCTCGCTTGTATCTGGAAGAGCCATCCTCATTCAACTTGAAGTTGAACATGGATCTGCGCTGGCAGCTGCTGTTTGCTTTAGTTCGTGGAGGTTTGGCTGGGCCAGACGAGGTCAGGAACCTGGCTGATCTGGATACAACACTGACCGGGAAGCAAAACACGGCCCGAGCTCTGGCATCCAGCGATGATCCGCAGGTGCGGGAAAGCACCTGGGAGGCTGTCTTGTGGGACCCGGAGATCCCCAATGAGCACAGATGGGCACTGGCTGCTGGGTTCTGGGCGCATGCGGTCTCCTCTCCCTCGCAGTATTCCCGGTTTGCTGTCGACTTTTTTGGTAGCGTTGCCTCCGTTTGGGCTCAACACACGTTCCACACAGCCAGCAGAATCGTGGAAATAATGTCACCAGCCAACCTTGCTGGCTACCTACCCGAAGTTGATGTCGTTGAGTTAGCGAAACGTTGGAGCGTTGAGAACCCTGACCAGCCTTCTTCCCTTCGTCGTCTAATTGTTGAAGTGCAGGATGATGCTCTGCGTCAGGTACAAGCACAGCGGGCCTAGGTTGTGCGTCTGCCCTGCCAAAGGGTTACTGTGAGCAACTGCTCTTGCTGGATGTTGGGAACCTGCTCACCTTTTGGGGCTCATTTTGGCTTGTTAATGCTAATTTCGTAGTAGTGGCCGCACCTGAGGAGGGAACGTTGTCAAAAGCTGAAGAGATATTGCAAGCCCTGGGTGGATCGCAGAACGTGGAAATTGTTGAGCCCTGCCTGACGCGACTAAGGGTCGAAGTTGTTGACCCGACAAAAGTAGACAATGAAGCTCTTACCGATGCTGGCGCCTTTGGTGTCGTCCAAGTCGAGTCCACCGTGCAGGTTGTTGTGGGTCCAACTGCGGAAGATCTGGCTGAGCAGATCAACGGGGTCAGTGCCTAGTTTTGTCTGAGGTCACCCTCGGTTCTCCCACGGCGGGAATAGTTTTCGATATCGATAAGGTGCCCGACCCTGTTTTTGCTTCCGAAATGATGGGCCCCAGTGTCGCACTACAAGTTACAGTGCCCGTGTCCTGTGGCGACGACGGCCGAAGCGTTATTTCCTCCCCTATTGCCGGTAAACTGATTGCCTTGAAAACTCATGGATTCGTGGTGCGTTCTAAAGAGGGGTTTGGGGTTCTTGTCCATTTGGGTGTAGACACCTACGAGGATGGTGATTCCCTGTTCTCTCCCCTCACAGCGCAAGGCGCATTCGTGAAGACTGGTGACCCCATAATCTCTTGGGACGTGCCCGCCACAGAGGCACTGGGACATTCTGCACTGTTGCTGCTAACTGTCCTGGACGGAGAACTTTCCGAGGTGGCTCCCACTGGTTCCCTGGTGGCAGTGCGGTCACCCTTGGGGTTGGCCCGCACGAAAACCCTGCTGGGCGGGTAGAAGCCAACAGCTCCTAGGACATTTCATCGCTGATGGCCTGAAAAAGCGGGTCGTAGTCTTCGCGTTGTGCTAGCTCCTCTAGATATATCCTGTCGCCCACCCTGTTCCCAAGGGGTACGCGCCAATTGGGGTATTCATCCGAGGTTCCAGGCATGTTTTGGGGCCGACTCTCCCCAACCACATCCGCAAGCGAGACGGCAACCAGTTGGGCGGATGTGCGTCCTACATATCGCTGTAGCGAGGTAACTAACTCTTCCTCATCAGTGGATAGCCCGTGGTCTGCCAGTCGATCTTTCATCCGCTGTTTTTCTAGTTTGTCCTGACGCCGAACCACATCTACGGGGTCTGTGAGTAACCCAAGTTTTGCTCTAAGGGTCGTGTGGATTCCAGCCAAATAACCCGCGCTTGGGGGTAGATCGTGTGTGTTGACGGTGGCCAGGACCTGTTTTCGGTACTGGTCGGGATGTAGGGGCCACCCATCTTCGTCTTTTTCAAACCACAGGACGGAAGTTCCCAGCACTCCTCTGGCCGCTAGGTAGTCCCGTACCCAGGGTTCAACGGTACCCAGGTCTTCTCCGATGAGGATGGCGCCGGAACGCTCTGCTTCCAGCAGGAGGATTCCCACGAGCGCTTCGTGGTCGTAGCTAACGTAGGTTCCTTCAGCTGGGGAACCACCTTCGGGGATCCACCACAGTCGGAACAAGCCCATCACGTGATCTACGCGTAGCGCACTGGAAATGGACAGTGCTGTGCGGATCGCCCGAATGTAAGGTTCGTACCCTGCCTGAGCCAGCTTCGTTGGGTTGTAGGGCGGTTGCGCCCAGGTTTGCCCTTTGGGTGAGTACATGTCGGGCGGGGCGCCCACATGGGCTTTCTTAGCGTAAAGGTGGGGCTGGGACCAAACATCTGCACCTTCAGGGTGTACCCCTACCGCTAAATCTGCCATGAGGCCGATTTTCATGCCTAATTCGTGGGCTAGCCTGTTTGGTGCCTCTAACTGTTCTTGGGCAACCCATTGGCACCACTTGTAGAACTCTATTGTTTCTTGATTTTCCTCGACGAACTTGGTCACTTCCGGGCTGTTCTTGTCTGGTGGTGACTGAGCGTTATCGTCTGCGTTTTCGCTGTCTGTCAGCGCAGCCCAAGTTGCGTAGTCTTCCAGGGCCTGCCCACCATCAAAGCTGAATGCTTCGAACGCTGCCTGCCTGCGTAGGGACCGTTTAAGGCGGAAAATAAGTTTCAGAGCCATTCTTTTAGCGTCCCAAGTTGCGTCCCGATCCAAGAATTGAAACTCTTTGGAGTCAGCAGTTTTCCGAAGCGTTTCAACATGGTCGCGCCACCCGTCGGGTAGGGCCCCATATTCGGGGATGTCTTCGGGACGGATATAGTTCAAGTTGTGCCACTGGCGGGAAACGGGACGGTAGGGTGAACTCTCCATGGGAGTTTTGTTCTGTCCCGCATGGAGCGGGTTAACGAGTAAAAACTGTGCCCCTTTACCAGCCGCGATGGCCACCAGGTCTGCCAGGTCAGCCGCATCGCCGACCCCCCAGGAGTTGCGCGCTGTAATTGAATAGCTTTGAGCAGTGATTCCCCACATTCGTTTGGGTGCACCCGGAACGGTCGTAGGTATTGCTCCTGGGACCACGATCAGTGGCGAACTGACTTCCGAGGAGTTGTCCACTTGGGCGAAAACTCTGTGGTATCCCAGGGGCAGTGTCCCCGGGATTTGGAAGGTGGCTCGACCACGCAGGACGCCACCGACTTCTCGGGGCGGCACGGGACGATCGAGCTGGGGCAGCTCTCCGGTGGTTCCGTCTTCAAGTTGGTACCAGGCTTTGATTTGTTGTCCGTCATTGACGTGGATCCAGAATTCTTGCCAGTCGCCCTTGCGGACTACCAGGGTGGGGGGAAGTGTCTGCAGCCAGGGTTTATCTTCCGAGTGGGTGATCTCGTCTTCCAGGGCTTGTGCCGTGGAAGACACTGTCACCGGCAACCCCAAGGCACTAAGTGTCTTCATCAGGGTAGCCATTGGCACTTCGACCTGATTGCCGTCCCAGTCCAAATAGGAGGTGGCTACGCCGTTGAGCTCAGCAAGTTTTACTGCCTGATAATATCTTCCATCACTGTCCATACCCCTAGGATACGGGCTATTTGCCTCAGTTGTCGGATTGCTCGCCGGAGCCTACCTTCTCCAGCTCTTTTTCATCCCGATCTTGGGGGTCTTGTTCGGCGGATGTTCCAGCTTTGACTGCATCAACTTGCTCTTGCGTGTAGCCACAGTAGTTCACCGCTTCGCTTTCCCACCGCTTTGTCAACCGGTCTTTACCCGCCTCGTGCGCTGCCGCCACTGTCCCTGAATAAATGTTTCCGTCCTTGGATTCTTTGTTGACGTCCGGCACCTCCGCACAAACGTGGAAGACTTTTCCATTCTTGACCCAGTAAACCTCATCGGCCCCAGTCAGGCGGACCATAATATTCTCTTCTTCCGCGTACTGTTCTTGGGAGGGGCCTCCATCCCAAGAAATGCCCGTGAAAGCGGCGATCAGGATGAGGGCGACTGCACCTGCCCCACCAGCCACGGCCTTCTGCTTTCCATCCATATTCTTGTCTGCCAGAATGAAAATTATCAACGGCAGGAAGGCAATGGTCGTCATGATGGCGCCAAGCTGGTTTTGTACGAAGAACTTGGTGGGGTTAGCCTTTGAGGCCGGGTCCAAGCGGTTTGCCTTTTTCCACAGGAGGTTTCCGCTTACCGCCAGTACCCCAATTGGGATGAGCAGGACCAGTATCAGCCACAGCCTGTCAGCCCCCTGGGGAACCGCCCAGATGATTGTGAGTATTTCTAGGGCTATGGCTGCCGCCCACAGGATCCAGGAGAACAGGCGGAATCTGCCCGCTTTTTCTTTGGATTCCGGCGTGGGTGTCCAGACAGGCTCGTTTTTGCTTCCGCTGGTTTCCGGCGGGGTTTCTACCTGTACTACCTTTTTCTTTTTGTCGCCTTTGTTTGCTGACATAGTGCCTTCTTTTGCTACCTAGTCCCGTGTGAGCCTGCGGTGGGTGGTTGACTTGGGTCGGGCTGCCTCGGGGCCTAGCCTTTTTATCTTATCTTTTTCGTATGCTTCAAAGTTACCTTCAAACCAGTGCCATTGTGCGGGATTCTCTTCGGTTCCTTCCCAGGCAAGGATGTGAGTTGCTACTCGGTCCAGGAACCACCTGTCATGCGTTACCACCACTGCACAGCCGGGGAACTCAAGAAGCGCGTTTTCCAGCGAGGATAGTGTTTCCACGTCGAGGTCGTTGGTAGGTTCGTCAAGAAGTAGCAGGTTTCCACCCTGTTTTAAGGTGAGTGCCAGGTTCAGGCGGTTCCTCTCCCCACCGGAGAGCACTCCTGCAGGTTTCTGTTGGTCAGCACCTTTGAAACCGAAAGCCGAAACATAGGCCCGGGAGGGCATTTCCACATTCCCTACTTCAATGTAATCCAGCCCGTCGGAAACCACTTCCCACAGGGTCTTTTCGGGATCGATCCCTTCCCGGCTTTGGTCAACATAGGAGATTTTCACGGTGTCGCCTATCTCCAGTTCACCGCTGTCCAGTTCTTCTAAGCCAACAATGGTTTTGAACAGGGTGGACTTGCCGACACCGTTGGGTCCAATGACCCCGACAATCCCGTTGGGGGGCAGGGAGAAGTCCAGGCCGTCAATCAGCGTGCGGTCATCGAAACCTTTCTTTAGGTCGGTGGCTTCGATAACTTTGGCCCCTAAGCGAGGTCCGGGTGGGATTTGAATTTCCTCAAAGTCCAGCTTGCGAGTTTTCTCGGCTTCTGCAGCCATCTCTTCGTAACGTTCCAATCGGGCTTTGGCCTTGGCCTGTCGCCCTTTGGGTGATGAACGGACCCATTCCAGTTCGTCCTTCAACCGTTTCGCCAGTTTCTGGTCTTTTTTACCTTGGACTTCGAGACGACGCTCTTTTTCTTCCAGGTAGGTGGTGTAGTTCCCCTCATAGGGGTAAAGCCGACCTCGATCCACTTCTGCAATCCATTCGGCTACGTGGTCAAGGAAGTACCGGTCGTGGGTGATGGCGATGACTGCGCCTTTGTAGTTTTTTAGGTGTTGTTCTAGCCAGAGGACAGATTCTGCATCCAAATGGTTGGTGGGTTCGTCTAGTAGTAGCAGGTCCGGCTCTTCGAGGAGGAGTTTGCACAGGGCTACGCGCCGTCTTTCCCCACCCGAGAGGACATCGACTGGCGTATCGCCCGGTGGGCAACGCAGGGCGTCCATGGCCTGCTCTAGCTGGGAGTCCACGTCCCATCCGTCCAGGGCATCAATTTCGGTTTGCAGGACGCCCATTTCTTCCATGAGGGCGTCGAAGTCCGCGTCTGGCTGGGCCATTTGTTCCGAGATTTCGTTAAAGCGTTCCACTTTGCCAATTGTTTCGGCTACACCCATTTTTACGTTCTCTAAAACAGTTTTGGTTTCGTCAAGTTTTGGTTCTTGTTCCAAGATGCCAACACTGTAGCCGGGTGTTAGGCGCGCTTCCCCATTGGAAGGCTCATCCAAGCCTGCCATAATTTTGAGGATGGATGACTTTCCGGCTCCGTTTGGGCCGACCATCCCTATTTTTGCTCCTGGTAGGAATGCCATGGTGACGTCATCCAAGATGACCTTGTCGCCGTGTGACTTCCTTGCTCGCACCATTGAGTAGATGTACTCTGCCACGTTTTTCCCTTCGATGCTGTTGAATGTTGACTGGGACAACCCCCCATCATACCGGGTGGGTGTCCCAACACTCGACAAATGTACTTCACATGTTGAACTATCTATTACAATGTTTGAAGTAGTTAGAAGATTCTGATGCTAAAGATCGTTGTCAGCGAAGCAACATCAACAAACAGTTTGTTGCAATCACTGGCATCCGACCTGCCCACAGGCACCACTTTGAGAGCCAACTACCAAAGTCAAGGACGAGGGCGAAGGGGGTCGGTCGTGGCAAGCACCACCGGGAAGCTGACTGCTCTTTTCCGCCCTCATCGAACCAAATGAGATCAGAATCACGACCCTGGTCACGGGGCTCATCGTTGCTGAAGCCATAGAGAAGGTGACAGGACTAAGCAACCTGGAGCTC
>CAYFPY010000005.1:0-20173 GCA_964345125.1 uncultured Actinomyces sp. | reverse complement strand
CAAGCTATGACCCGTTCTCTGGCTGGGGACTTCACGCTGCACGTGTCTGCCAGCCATGACGGAGACTATGCGCTAGCAACCTGCATTTTGGAGTCATCCGCCTCTAAGTCACCAGCAGCGGATTCCCCGCCTTCGTCCTCCCCGCCCTCTACGTCCTGATCTTGTTCCTCTTCAAATGATTCTTCCGCCATCTCTTGGTCGGCTTCTTCGCTTTCATCGGTCCCCCCAGCTGGTGTCACCTTCCGGAAGGTAGCCATACCGAAGGTGAGGTCAAAACCGATAGACACGGCGTTGATCGCAAGCTCGGATTGCAGCGCACCTTCTTTATCGATCCACGCCTGGGCTGAGGGGCGGCCAACCACCAGAACTGGAGCCCCTCTGCGCACCGAGAAATACGCGTTTTCTGCAAGTTTCCCCCACGCTCTCACCGTGTACCACACGGGCGGGGACTCCTCCCACTCCCCGTTGTCTTTGCGCCAGGCACGGTTCACCGCCAGACGGAAGCGGCAGAATACGCGTCCCGGCTCCCCCGTGCTGGTCGACTCACTTTGGTGAAGCACCACGTCGGTGCCGGCCCGCCCTCTTAGAACTATAAGATCGTTTATGCTCATGGTTTTCCTTCCCAAGTTTTGTTCCATGAGCATCCCAAGGAACCCGGCAAGAGAGAAAACACGCCCTCTAGCCTTGGGGACAAGCACTGCTGTTGCGCACCTGGGGATACGTACCAAAGCTAAAATGGCCCCACCCCTTGTGCTAAAAGCACCCGAGTCTAACTGGCGTCTTCGCCCTTGCCGGACGGGGACACAAACAGGTTCTGCCGGTAGTAGGCCAGTTCCGCAATGGAATCTTCAATGTCCCCAAGCGCCCGGTGGTTCCCCGTCTTTTCGGGGGCGCCCCGGTAGATCTGGGGGTACCACCTTTTCGCCAGTTCCTTGACGGTAGAAACATCAATGATCCGGTAGTGCAGGTGGTCAACCACGTTCGGCATGTAAACCCGCAGGAACCGCTGATCCTGACCAACAGAGTTTCCGGCCAGTAACGCTTTACCGGGCTCAGGCACCAACTCCTGCAGGTAAGCCAGGACCTGCTCCTGCGCTTCATCCACACTGATACCTTCAGCCAGTAGGGGGAGCAGACCTGACTCGGTGTGCATGTTGTGCACAAAGTCTCCCATCTGCTCCAAGGCCTCAGAGGTTGGTTTGATTACCAAATCTAACCCTTCAGCCAGGGGATTCAAATCGGCGTCTGTAACTATTACGGCTATTTCCACCAGCTCATCAACCGCTGGGTCCAGCCCTGTCATCTCGGCGTCTATCCACGCGATGGGACCGCCATTTGTTTTTCCTGTCTCCACACTCCCACCCTACAACGCGCCTGGTCAGACCCTAGAACGATTGAACCAAGCTGTGAGCTAAATGTGCTTGATTGATGCACGCGGCGTACACTTCAGTTCGTGAACGAAACTAAGAACTTACCGGTAACAGCCCTAGACGTGGATCAGGCTGCCACCACTTTGCAAGACGTGGCGCGGGTGACCCCTATCCGCGACATTGAACGCCTATCTGAAGCCACAGGACACAAAATCTTGGTGAAACGCGAGGACCACCAGGTGTGCCGCTCTTTCAAGATTAGGGGCGCTTACAACCGCATGGCCCAACTATCAGATGAGGAACGTAAGCAGGGCATCATTTGCGCTTCTGCGGGGAACCATGCGCAGGGTGTTGCCATGGCTTGCCGCGCTTTGGAGATCCCCGGCATCGTTTTCCTCCCCTCTTCCACCCCCCGCCAGAAGCGCCGCCGAATCTCCTCCCTGGGCGGGGACTGGGTTACCTTGCAGTTCATTGACGGCACGTTCGATGACACTCAAAGAGTGGCTCTTGAAGCCGCTGCGAACAACGGCCGCACCTATATTCATCCCTATGATGATCCAGCGGTAATTGCCGGCCAAGGCTCTGTCGCTAAGGAGATTTCCGAACAGCTGGGTGAGGACCTGCGGACCGTCCTCGTCCCTATAGGTGGCGGTGGCCTGGCTGCTGGCATGGCCGTGTGGCTCCGCGAACACCGCCCGGACGTGCGCATCATTGGCGTGGAACCTGCCGGGGCCGCGTCCATGTCTGCCGCGGTGGATGCTGGGGAACCAACCGCGTTGGGTGTGAAGGATAGTTTCGTGGATGGCACTGCTGTCGGTTTGGCTGGGGACGACACTTACGCAATAGTTAAGGACCTGGTTGACGATATTGTCTTGGTACCCGAGGGCGCCGTTTCCACCGAAATGTTGGAACTTTACCATTTGGATGGGATCATAGCCGAACCTGCGGGGGCCCTAACAACCGCGGCGGTGGCGATGGCCTTGAATGGGGAACTGGATTCCCTCCCCCTGGATGGGACAACGGTTGGCATCCTCTCCGGGGGCAATAATGACTTGTCCCGTTATGACGAAGTTATGGAACGGTCCCAGGTTTACCGCGACCTGCGCCACTACTTCCTGGTGTCCTTCCCGCAACGGCCCGGCGCACTTCGTGAGTTCTTAGACCATGTGCTTGGCCCCGATGATGACATTCTCTACTTTGAGTACACCAAGAAAAACAACCGGGAGACAGGCCCCGCTTTAGTGGGTGTAGATGTGGCCAGTAGGGAATCCCTGGCGGCTTTACGCCAACGGATGCAGCAGGTGGACCTGAAAATTGAGGAGCTAGACTCAGATTCTGAACTTCTGCGCTTTTTGGTCTAAACTTTTGTAGGTTAGCGGGTTTCTACCCGCCTTTTTGCCCCCGTAGCTCAATGGATAGAGCACCGGACTTCTAATCCGTAGGTTGCAGGTTCGAATCCTGTCGGGGGTACTTCCTAGCAGCTCCCCCACCAAATGGAAGGGGTCACCTGGCATACTGAAATCATGGTTACAGTAAAAGTGGTTCTTGGAGACATAACAGGTCAGCAAGTAGATGCGGTCGTGAATGCGGCAAGCACGCAGATGCGCGGCGGTGGGGGTGTTGACGGCGCTATCCACGCGGCGGCGGGACCCGGACTGTTGGAAGAGCTCCGAACCCTTTTCCCCCACGGGTTGGAAACAGGCCAGGCAGGTGCCTCCGGGGGACACAATTTAGCGGCCAAACACATTATCCACACGCCTGGCCCCAACTACCGAGCTGGGCAAACGGATCGGAACCTTCTGGTATCCAGCTACCGTAATTCGTTGCAGTTGGCGGACCAGCTGCACGCAAAGACGGTAGCGTTCCCCTTGATAAGTGCCGGGATATTTGGCTGGCCTCTAGAGGACGCTATCACTGTCGCAGTTGAAACCCTGACCACCACACCCACCGACGTGGAAGAAATACGCATAGTCGTATTAGACCCACAAATAGAACAGAAACTATCCCAGGCCCTAACCTTCTAAAACCCCAGGGGGTCGCAACCGCGCAGGTCTCGTGTGGCGTGGGTAGTCTTAGACCCGCCTGAGTCAAGTTCAATCTGAGTCAGGGTCAGTCTGGGTCAGAGGGGTCGACTGGCAGGTGGTGATCCAGCATGGCCACACCCTGTTTCCAGAACCCTTCGGCTTTCACCTGCTCTTTTGGCAGATTCACCTCGCGACGCAAGTAGCGGCGCAACGGAATGATAGTTCCTGCCTCCCCCGCCATGTAAGCAAACGTGCTGGGAGTGAAATCCAAGGAGCGAAGTTTCTCTTCTCTTTCACTTTCCCGGTTCTCCCCGGTCCACCAGTAGAACTTGCGTGAAGCTGTTTCCGGCAGGCCCATTTGCTCGAAGTAGTTCTCAAGGCTGGGATCTGCCACAGAAAGTAGGACAGTAGTGTCGACATCGGGTAGGGCCCGCAACCAACGACTCACCGCGGGCAACGCGGTCTCGTCAGCTGCCAGAACCAGCTGTTCCACCCCCAAAGGGGCAGGGGCTGAACGCCCAGGCCCAGCAACCCCCACCTGGTCGCCAGGTTTAGCTTCCGCTGCCCACTGGGCGGCAGGGCCCCCGGGACCGTGCAACACGAAGTCTAAGTCCAACAGGTTCTCATCACGCCGATAGTTCAACGGAGTGTAGTCCCGAAAAATGATTGGCCCACCCATACCTAAACCCAAACCGGCTTTACGTCCGGGTGTGGGCAAGACTAGTTCCCCGGTTTCAGCGTCCGGAAGTATGAGGCGAATGTGGTCCGCTGGGCCGCTAGCAGTAAAGTCAGCTAGGTCCTCTCCCCCCACGGTTATGCGAACCATGGTGTCCGCAATGGGTTGGCGCTCCACGAACTCCACTCGCCGAGCTTTCTTTTGATTCTCAATAACACTCTGGGGTACTACTGTGGTCATGACTTCCTTCCACCGCTGCTTTTACCCTGCACAGTTAACCAAAGCAGGTCGTCCCTCCAACCTATCGCGCTTATTGACCTTCCGGGTAGGGTTGACACAGCGGGCTGAACCCTCTAAGAGCCGATTCCAGCCTGTTTCCCTGTTAAAGCATTCCAGGCTTCCCGCCGCGAAGCCTGCTCCACGGGGTCTGGGACGGGCAGCGATGCCAACAGTCTGGTGGTGTATTCATGGTTCGGGTCAGTAAGTACTTCCCTAGCGTTACCTTCTTCTACGACCTGCCCCTGATAGAGCACAGCGACACGGTGTGCCAACATGTCCACTACCGCCAGGTCGTGGGTGATGAAAAGGACTGCGAACTGGTGCTCCTCTTGTAGTTCACGGAACAGTTCCAAAACTTTGGCTTGTACTGTCACATCCAAAGCTGAGGTAGGTTCGTCTGCGATGAGCAGTTTCGGGTCCAGCGCCAAAGCGCGAGCCAAAGACGCTCTTTGCCGTTGCCCACCCGAGAGCTCATGGGGGTAGCGACCGCCCATCTGTGCGGGAAGCTGCACCCTGTCCAATAGCTCCACTATGCGCGGCGCCGCCTGGCTCACGTTGCGGTATTCTCCGTGAATAATGAGCGGTTCAGCGATCCCTTCCGCTATTGTTTGCAGCGGGTCGAAACTGGTACCCGGGTCTTGAAAAACAAAGCCAATTTGTCTTCGAAGAGGGCGGAATTGGCGTTCTTTCATTCCCAGCATCTGGTGGTCGAACACTTTCAGCGACCCGCCGGTTACCGTATTCAACCCAGCGATTGCCCGTCCGATGGTGGTTTTGCCCGAGCCGGATTCCCCAACCAAACCAAGGACTTCACCCGGATGGATCTGTAGGTCCACCCCATTTACGGCTTTGAACCCAGGTTTGCCCAATCTGCCTGGGTATTCAATCTGCAACTTCTTAGCGACCACCACAGGATCTGCTTGCAACTGTTCGGGGGTCAAAGTCCTGGGTTCCACTGCACCAAGTTTTGGTACAGCAGCCATCAGCGCTTCCGTGTAGGGATGTTCCGGGTCCGCGAAGATGCGTCCTACCGGGTTCTCTTCCACCAGTTGTCCCTCACGCATCACAACCACTCGGTCAGCCAAGTCGGCCACAACCCCCATGTTGTGGGTGATCAGCAGAATAGAGGCATCCAGTTTGTCACGCGAATCTCGCAGCAGTTGCAAAATTTCGGCCTGCACCGTCACATCTAAAGCTGTGGTTGGTTCGTCCGCAACAATGAGTGCTGGCTGCAAAGCTAGTGCCATGGCGATAACGATCCGCTGTTTCTGGCCCCCAGAGAATTGGTGTGGGTAGTAGTCGACCCGGGTTTGCGGGTCGGGAATGCCAACTATTTCCAGGTACTCAATAGCTGTTTGCCTGGCCTGTTTCTTGGAAAGTTTCTTGTGGGCACGCAAGCCTTCAGCTATTTGCCAACCCACTTTGAAAACAGGGTTGAGTACCGCGTTCGGTTCTTGGAAAACCATGGCGGCCGCAGCTCCGCGAGCTTGGCGAAGCTCTTTGCGGGACAGTTTCGCCATGTCCATCATCTGCGCCCCATCTTGGGACATGAGCAGAACTTTCCCCTGCATGGTTGCTGTGCTGGGCACCATTCCCAAGATGGATTTGGAGGTGACAGATTTCCCGGAACCTGATTCACCTACCACCGCAACGATCTCTTTGGGGGCCACTTGCAGATGCATTTCTTTTACTGCTGTCACGGGGCCAGAGTCAGTGGCAAAGACAACGTTTAAGCCTTCAATCTTTACAGTGAAGTCTTGGTTTTTGTTTTCGGTTTTGTGGTTCACAGCCGCTGCTCCCCTTTCCCAACTACGTCGGAACCGATCTCTACGGGCTCATCCGCCGCGGCTGCTTCAGCTTCTGGGACCTCAGCTGCTTTCCGTAAACGCAGGCGCGGGTCCGCTAGATCGTTCAAGGATTCACCGATAAGTGTGACCCCCAAAACGGTGAGCACGATGCAGATACCCGGAAAGATGGAGGTCCACCAGATTCCGGCCGTCACATCCGCAATCGACTTGTTCAGGTCGAACCCCCACTCGGCAGCAGCTGTTGGTTCGATCCCGAACCCTAAGAACCCGAGTGCCGCTAAAGTGAGGATCGCTTCCGAAGCGTTTAGGGTCAAAACCAGCGGCAAGCTGCGGGTGGAGTTACGCAGAATGTGTTTGAACATTACCCGCGAACTGGAAGCACCAAGCACTTTCGAAGAGTCAATGTAAGCTTCCGCTTTCACGCGGATAGTTTCCGCACGGATGACTCGGAAGTATTGGGGAATAAACACCACCGTAATCGAGATGGCAGCCGCAAATATGCCACCCCAGAATGAGGATTGTCCCCCACTGATGACGATAGCCATGATGATGGCTAATAGCAGTGAAGGGAATGCGTAAACCGCGTCGGCTATCGCCACCATGATGCGGTCAGCCCAGCCGCCGTAGTAGCCGGAAATCAAGCCCAGCAAAGTCCCCAAAACGGACGAAAACACCATGGCCACTAAAATGACAGCCAACGCAGTGCGGGTACCCCAAATGATTCTCGACAAGACATCGTATCCTGATGCGGTGGTACCCAACCAGTGCTCAGAGCTAGGGGCTTCCTGGGTGCCAAAGTACCCGCCCTCATCACCGAGCACCGCGTGACCGTAGGGGGCTAGCACTGGCGCCAGAATGGCAACAAGGAGGAATGTCGCCGTGATGACGATGCCCACGACCAGCATCACCTTTTGCCAGCCGACAGCAACTTTCAGCGAACTGTAGAACGGGATGTAGCGTTTCCAGTCCTTCTTTCTGGACAGGATTGGCGTGAAGTCCACTTCTGCTTTTTCCAACATTTCAGTACCTCACCCTCGGGTCCACTAACGCTGCTATCACGTCGACAATGAAGTTGGTTAGGGCCACTATCACTGCCAGCAGTGCGACGATTCCCTGCACGGCCACGAAGTCTCTGGCTGCCAGGTAGGAAGCCAATTGAAACCCTAAACCGCGCCACTCAAATGTTGTTTCAGTTAGCACCGCTCCGCCCAGGAGCAGGGCGATCTGCATTCCCACCAAGGTGACGATGGGGATGAGGGCGGGTCTGTAGGCATGTTTGCGGATCAGGCGGGACTCTTTGACTCCGCGGGAGCGGGCTGCATCGACGTAGTCCGTGTTGAAGGTAGAGATAACGTTGACCCGCACCAGGCGTAGAAAAACGCCGGCCGTTAGCAGCCCTAACGCTAGTCCGGGAAGGACCGAGTGCATAAGCACATCTGATATTAGATCCCACCGCCCTGTTCTTATGGCGTCAATAATGTAGATGCCAGTCGCCCCGTCGATGGAGCGCAACAGGTTTTCGGTACGTGTGCTTGCCCTACCTGACACTGGGAAGATGCCCAGGTTCACAGCGAAAACAAGTTTCAGGACCAGACCCGCAAAGAACACTGGGACCGCGTAGGTCATCACTGCAAAAACGCGTAGCAACGCGTCTTGCCACTTGTCGCGATGGTAGGCGGCTAGTAATCCCAGTGGAATACCCACGATGAAAGCGACAACCAACGCATACAGGGCAAGTTCTAGGGTGGCGGTACCGAAAGTGACTAGCACTTCAGTAATGGTTCGGTTATCAGAAATAGTGGTGCCAAAGTCTCCGCGAAGAATGTTGCCAAGATATTCGAAATATTGCACCAGCAGGGGCCGGTCGTAGCCGGCTTGGGCGATGCGCTCGTCCAATTGCTGTGGGGTGAGTCTGCCACCCATTGCGGCCGTGATTGGGTCCCCTGTTAACCGCATCAGGAAAAACACTACGGTAACAAGGATGAAAACGGTGGGGATGATCAGGAGGAAACGGGTCAGTAGGTAGCGGCCCAGGTTCCCACTGAAGAACCAGGTTCGCTTCCCCTCCCCTTCGGGGTTGGAACCGTCGTCAACCACAGCGTCTTCAACGTAACTCTCAGGGGCCCCGGCGGATTCTTCGGTGCTCATAGCATGCCAGTTTCAGTTAGTTTGGTCCTAGCGAACCAGCCGGGGTGGGGAACTTGCTGTTCTCCACCCCGGTGGGTCACTCTAGGTTTTGTTTGCAGACTACGCGGTGCGCCTAGTCTTTTTCGATGGATCCGTAGTGGAACTTGAAGGATGGGTCCAACACGAGGTCGGTAACATCAGTTCCTGCTACTGCCACCTGTGCACCTTCAAGGAAGGGAAGTGTTGGCAGATCCTGAGCTAGCACACCCTGGATTTCTTCAATCAGTTTGGTGCGCTTGCCTGGATCTTCTTCTGAACCTTGGGCGACAATCAGTTCGTCAACCTTCTCGTTTTGGTAGTGGTTCATGATGAACCCGGTGTTCCCATCTGGATCTACCAGGAAGAAGGGTGTCAGATAGTTGTCGGCGTCTGAGTAGTCAGGGAACCAGCCCAACTGGTATGCCGGGTAGGCGTCATTGACGCGGTCCTCCGTGTACTGGGTCCATTCGGTGCCTTTCAGGTCCACTTTGAACAGGCCACTTTGTTCCAGCTGGTCTTTGATTAGCGCGTATTCGTCACCGGAAGATGGTCCGTAGTGGTCTGGGCTGTACTGCAGGCTCAGATCGACTGGTTCAGTGATCCCGACTGCCTCTAGGCGTTCCTGAGCTTTTTCAACGTCGGGACCACCTTTTCCGTCACCGTATTCTGGTTTCAGGGCTTCCGTGGCTCCTGTCATTCCGGAGCTCACCCAGGAGTACAGTGGGGTGAACGTGTCTTTGTAAACGTTCTTGGCGATGGCATCACGGTCGATCACGTCGGCCACAGCCTGGCGTACCGCCAAGGCTTTGTCAGCATCCGCTTCGTCTGTTTCTGCTCCGAAGGGCTGTGTATCAAAGTTGAACACAATGTAGCGGATTTCGCCGCCCGGACCCTTCCAAACCTTGACTGTGTCCTGCTTTTCCAGGTCCTCAATGTCTGTTGCAGACAGTGAGCGGTAGGCTACGTCGATGTTGCCCTGCTGCACATCCAGTTTCATGTTGGATGCTTCCGTGTAGTAGCTAACCTCTACCCCACCATTCTTGGCTGGGCCGTAAAGCCCGTTGTACTCCGGGTTCGCTTCGTACACAACTGACTTGTTTTTGTCGAAGTCGGTTAGGACATATTGGCCACCGAACTTCCCATCCAGCACCACGGAATCGTCGGTGAGGGCGTCCGCATCAAAAACTTCGGACGGCACAATTACACCGGCGGGACTGGAAAGTACCTGTGGGAACGTCTGGTCGTTTGCTTGGTCCAGGACGAACACTGCTGTCTGCTCGTCTGGTGTTTCGATTTCCACCAGGTTCCACAGTAGTGACGAGGGACCGTTTGCATCGTTGATTTCTACGATCCGGTCGAAGGAGAACTTCACGTCTTCAGACGTGATGGGGCTACCGTCGGACCATTTAGCGTCGGGACGGATTTTTACCGTGTATTCGTTGGGGGAGGTAAATTCTGCACTCTCAGCCAGGTCTGGTTCCACATCGGGCTTCCCGTAGGGTGCACTCATCAGGAACGGGAAGATCTGTGTCTGCACTGAGAATGATCCGTTGTCGTAGGAACCAGCCGGGTCCAAGCTGACAATCGAATCCGTGGTGCCAAGGGTTACTATGACGTCTGAGCCGCCGCTTTGTTCGGACCCGCTCTCAGGTCCGGCTTTGTCTTCGGAAGTTTCTGCGCAGCCTGACAGGGCGGTTAGCCCCAGGCCAAGCACTGCAGCAGCGGCGATAGACCGCTTGAATACTTTACTTGTTGCCACAAATGTCCCTTTCTTTTAGTCACCCCAGCCAGCGGGTTACCAGCCAGTCGGTGCAAGGTTTACCTAAGTTTGTCCTAATACTTACCTATTGCCAAGCTTGCCCGCACAACGGAACGCCCACTGTGAAGCACGCCACAGCAAGGGCAGCTTTGCCCTATCTCCACTGAAGAGGGTGGCTAACGGGACTTGAACCCGCGACGTCCTGGACCACAACCAGGTGCTCTACCAACTGAGCTATAGCCACCATGGCCGCACATCGTGCAACACGTTAGGACTATACCAAGAAAATGCTTTCAACACCTAGTTTCATCCCCAACCTAAAGCGTGAAGTTCGCCCTCTTCGAAACCAAAGTAGTGGCCCACCTCGTGCACCAACGTCCGATAAACCTCGTGTTCCACCCGTTCGCGGGTGCGATAAAGCCGCACAATTGGGCGCTGAAAAATGGTGATCGTGTCCGGCAGCGAACCGCCGTAACGGCCCCGCTTGGGTAGGGGCACCCCCTGGTACAGGCCCAGCAGCCCACGCTGATTAGCTGGTGGCTGGTCCTCAACCAAGATCGCCACGTTTTCCATGGCATCGCGGAACTTCTGTGGGATCCGCTCCAGCGCGCGTTCAACCATCTGGTCGAACTCGTCGGCAGTTATCGGCCCCTCGTCGGGCGTTATCGGCTCCTCATCGGCAGCAGAAGCGCTGTCCTGGGGGTTCACCAGTGGGCGCGGATTGCGATGGCATCCGCAAAACTGCCCAAGGCGTCCGGCGTGGACTCCAGGTACAGGTCCGCGTCAACCAGTGCCACTTCCATGACTAAGAAGGACCCCTGTCCGTCAGGGACCACGTCAACCCGGTTAAACAAGAACTGTTCATCACGTCCCAAACGTGAACGCACGTAGTCGTGCACAGCAGCCCGGATCTGTTCACCCCAAGCTAGCTCTTCTGGCGTGGCTTGCCTGGCTTCAACCACGGCCTCCACAATCGTCCGGTCGGTGACTTCCGCCGGGTGCAACAGGGCTTTTTTCTGCACGGTGTGAGACAGCAGTCCGTTCATGAACACCAAAGAAATCTCGCCGTGAACATCAACTGCTTCCACGTAGCGTTGGATCATCAGATCCCTGCCATCTTCCGACAGGTTCATTGCGTGCTTGATGGCGCTTTGGATGTGGTCTGTCTGCAGCGACGTGTAGCGGCCAATGTCCCGCACCCCGGAAGAAACGGTTGGTTTGACAACGAAGTCCCCAAAAGCTGGGAAACGGGAGTACATTTGCCGTTTGTCGTACTGTTTCTCTGCTGACACCCAGGTGGTAGGGATCGTGGGGAGTCCCCGTTTTTCCAGTTCCTGCAGGTAATGTTTGTCCGAGTTCCACTCTAAAACATCCGCACTGTTCAAAATGCGGGGCACCTGTTTTGCCCAATCAATGAACTTATCCCTATCTTCTGCGTAGTCAACAACGGAACGCACCACCACGACGCCAGCATCCTGCCAATCCACGTCCGGGTCGTTCCACACTTTTATTTGCGGGTCCACGTCCCGCTCAGCTAAAGCGTCAAGAAGTCCCGCTTCATCGGGATACAGGTTGGGCATAGAAGCCGCGGTTGCTAGTGTCACCTTTGGTTTAGTCATGTGGCTAAGTTTACCCTCTCCGTGCCGCGCAGCAGAACGAATCAGGTTTCAGCGTAAACCTAAGGGTCTGCTCAGCGCCTCTTCCAGCAAGGTTGTAACCAGCTGCTGGTAGTCCACTCCCGCTTCAGCGAACAGCTCCGGATACATCGAAAATGGTGTGAACCCGGGCATGGTGTTCACCTCGTTCAAGATGAGCTTTCCCGTGTCTTCCTCGTAGAAGAAGTCGATGCGGGAAATCCCCTCCCCTTCCAGCGCGGCGAAAGCGGTGCGGGAATCCTTCTGGATCTGTTCCACAACTTCCGGCGGTAGGTCCGCTGGGATGGACAGACGTACAGCGTCGGGGGCGAAGTATTTACTTTGGTAGTCGTAAAACTCTTCCCCCACCATTGTCACTTCTCCCACCGCGGAAACGTGGATGTTTCCCTCGCCGTCACCCAGCACGCCACATTCAACTTCCCGCCCAGGGCTACCGGCTTCCACGATCACCCTGGGGTCATGTTTCTGTGCCGTATCTAAAGCGGTGGCTAAGCCGCTGGGGGAGTCAACTTTGCTCACTCCCAAAGAAGATCCCGCCCTGGTGGGTTTCACAAACACCGGGTACCCCAAGTCCGCGATTTGCCGCTGCCAATGTTCCCGGTTGTCTGTCCACTGCTTTTTCGTGAATGAAACCCACCTACCCACCTCAAGCCCAGCCCCGGCCAACACTGTTTTCGCCAAATACTTATCTTGAGCGACAGCGGAAGAGGCAACTCCGCACCCCACGTAACGCACTTTTGCTGTTTCCAACAGTCCCTGAATGGTTCCGTCCTCACCGAAAGGGCCGTGGAGGAGGGGGAAAACAACGTCGATTGTTCCCACCACTTTCACGCTTCCTGGGATGAGGACCTCGCCCTCATCCACCTGATATTCAATGAGGGTGGGCTGCCCCGGCAGCAGTGCAACTCGCGCTGACCCTGGTGTCACCGTGTAGCCCTTGTCCCCCTCGAGGCCATATTCTTCTGGCGTGTTCGGCAGCGGCACCCACTGTCCCTGCGGGGAGATTCCCACCGCTATTGTGTGCCATTTGTCTTGGTCGATAGCGCGCAGTACCCCTCCTGCGGTGGCGCAACTTATCTGGTGTTCCCCAGATTCCCCACCAAACAGGACAACCACGTTGGGCTTGTTTAGGTTTTTTGGCTCAGTTAGTGTCATGTTCTCACCCTGCTAGTCGAGTAGTTCGATTTCCCAGCCATCCATTTTTTGAGGGCGGTCCAGCATGGCTTCCCCCATTTCCTCCACGGTTGCCCGCCCCGCCAAAACTTCCACAGCTCCGCGAGTAATGGGCATGTCAACACCAAGCTCTTCACCTATTTCGAGGACGGGTCCAGCCGTTTTTGCCCCTTCAGCCACCCCGGCTGACAGTTCCAACGCTTCGTCCAACGAGGCTCCTTGCCCCAGTCGGTACCCCAGCGAGTAGTTTCTGGAAAGGGTGGAAGAACACGTTGCTACCAGGTCCCCCATCCCGGCTATGCCCGCGAAAGTTTCCGGTCTTGCCCCCAAAGCTTCAGCGAAACGGGTCATTTCCGCCAAGCCCCGTGTGATGAGTGTCGATTTAGTGTTGGTTCCCAGTCCCAGCCCTTCTGCCGCCCCAATTGCTAACGCCACCACGTTCTTGACTGCGCCAGCGATTTCTACGCCCTGCAGGTCGGTGGAAACGTAGGGACGGAAGTAGCCGGCGTGACATATTTTCGCTATCCGTGTGGCTGTTTCCAAATCGTTGCTAGCCACAACGGTTGCTGCCGGTTGCCGTAACGCAATTTCTCGGGACAGGTTAGGCCCGGAGATGACTGCTATCTGGCTGTCTTTCAACCCGGCTACGTCCCGCAAAATTTCTGAGATCGTGCGGTTGGTGCCTATCTCGATGCCTTTGGAAAGTGACACGTAGGTAGCGTCAGGTGCATATTTGGTTACCTGCTTAATTATGTCGGCTGTGGCTTGGGTGGGCACAGCCAGAACAATGAGGGCGGCGTCCCGCACGGCCTCAGCCATGTCGGTGGTGGCGGTAACGTCGGCTGGTAGCGTGATGTCCGGTAAATATTTGGGGTTCTGGTGGTCATTGATTTGTGCCACCGTTTCCTTGTTGCGTCCCCACATTTCTACCCGGTTTCCCGCGTCGGCCAGCACTTGCGCAAAAGTGGTTCCCCACGCTCCTGTCCCCAGGACGGCTATTTTCTGCTTCTCCATAACGCTACCTTTCAAAACCAAGTTGGGCTGGCAGAATGTCTTGCACCCGGTTTGTTTTTGCAAGCTGGATGCGCCATTTGGAGAACCCTTTCAGTCGGGCCTTATTGGGTCCGTCCTGTTTCTTCATGTCCCACACGGTTTCCGGGGCTTCCTGGCGCCGAATCTCCGCAACTCCCGCTGCAAGGGTTTTCTGCAACCGACGTGTCAGTTCCTCCACCCCTTCCCAGTTGGTGGAGTCGCCCTCAATGTCGGAGTAGTCCAACGGGGGCAACACTTTCACAACCATTTCTGGGCGAGGGCGCCCCCAACGCAGGCGCGTGTACCGGTCCATCACGTCCTGGGCTCCCCACTGCGCTACGGGAATGATTGGCACGCGGGTGTCCAACGCTAGACGGGCCAGCCCCGTTTTGCCTTTCATGGGCCAAAATGCGGGATCTCTGGTCAAAGTTCCTTCATAGTAAACTCCAACCACGTCCCCATCACGCAGTGCTTGGCGAGCATGTTTCAGGGAGTCCCCCGCATTCTTGCTTCCGCGTGAGACGGGAATCATTCCCCAGTTTTTCACGAAGAAACCGATCACAGGCCATTTGAACAGGTCCGCTTTGGCTAAGAAACGCACTCGGATGCCGTTATCTGCCAGGAAGCATCCGAGGAACGGTGGGTCCACGTTGGAGATGTGGTTGGGAGCAATAATGTAGGGCCCTTTTTCTGGCAGGTTTTCAATCCCTGACCAGCTGGGTTTACCCACCAGGTTGAAACCGACTTTACCGAACAGGTAACCGAAACGATAGATACCTTTGATGTTACTTTTGCGTGCCTGTTTCCCCCGGTTGGGGCGCCTATCATTCTTCTGTGGGGTCACCGGTTTATCCTAGCGAGTCCGTGTTCTGTGGTGGGGCAACTATGGTGAGGGCGTTTGCTGCCACCCCAATGTCGAGGGGCAGGTGTCCCACCAAGTCGCCATCGGCGTAGGCTGGGTAACCAGCAGGTTCCTCAATCACAAAGCGAGTACCTTCCACCACTTTGAATGCAGGGTCGCTTATTTCTTTGCGGCTCAAAGCCCTGTAGAGCAGCGGCAACACTTTACGTCTAGGCAGGTCGTCTATTGCCATGAGTTCCAGCAGTCCGTCGTCCGTGTGGGATTGGGGAAGAATGTTTGTTCCCCCACCGAACCACCCGGTGTTAGAAACTGAGCAGAGCCAGGCCCCCATGTCCGCGGTTTCCCCATCTATTTTCCCAGTGAACTTTTGGCGTTTGTAGCGCCCCAGGAATGCGGTGACGGCACCCCACCCGTAGGTAAGGGGCCCACTTTTCACCCACAGGTCGTTGGCTACCACGTTGGCGGTCGCATCAACACCTAAAGAAACGATGCCCAAAGCAAACTTGGTGTTCGCTTGGTCTTTAATGATCATTGCGTCTAGGGGGCGCTGCCAAGCGTGCACCTCTTCATCGTCTGCAGCGGCTAGAGTGTCGGCCCAAGTGATGTAGTCGGAGCCAATTCCCAGGCTGTGGCACAGGTCGTTCCCCCGCCCCCCAGGGAAGGGGATCAGCACTGGTTTCTGGTTCCGTAAACCCTCCGCTACGCGGGCTAGGTAACCGTCCCCTCCCACAGCCCCCACGTAGGGGTCCGTCATAGATGCGGCCACTTCGGCAACATCGTCGGCAGCGTTAGTTACCCGTACCGTGATTTGCCAACCACCCCAAAGTAGGGATTCCACAACCTGTCTGGCCACCGCGAAGGCTCCCCCATGACCTGACAATGAGGACACGAGTAGTGTTAGTCGACGCTGGGACCTCACACGTATTCCACTTTCGCGTGCAGAGCTATAAGCTTCGACATGAAATCTTCATAGCCCCGCGAAATCATGTCTATCCCTTTCACCTGGGAGGTTCCCTCCGCAGCTAGGGCCGCGATCAGGTGGGAAAACCCTCCGCGCAGGTCAGGTACCGTGATGTCCGCCGCATGTAGAGGTGTGGGGCCGGAAATGACAGCGGAGTGACGGAAATTGGAGGACCCGAAACGGCAGGGTGTGGAACCTAAACACTCTTTGTATAGTTCAATGTTGGCCCCCATTTTGCGCAGAGCAGAAACGAAACCGAACCGGTTTTCGTACACAGTTTCGTGCACGATCGACAAGCCTTGAGCTTGGGTTAGTGCCACCACCATTGGCTGCTGCCAATCGGTCATGAAACCGGGGTGAACATTTGTTTCTAACACGATTGGTTTCAAGGGTGTGCCGGGATGGTAAAACCGGATGCCATCTTCTTCCACATCGAAACGGCCCCCCACTTTGCGGAACGTATTCAAGAAGGTCCCCATGTCGGGCTGGTTCGCCCCTTTGACGAAAACGTCGCCACCCGTAGCCAGGGCAGCTGATCCCCAGGATGCGGCCTCAATCCGGTCAGGTAAAGCTGTGTGGGCGTAGCCATCTAACTGTTTGACGCCCTCGATGCGAATGGTGCGGTCCGTGTCGACAGCAATAATGGCCCCCATCTTTTGGAGAACACTGATCAGGTCCATAATTTCGGGTTCCACGGCGGCGCCGGTCAGGGTAGTGATCCCTTCTGCTTGGACGGCTGTCAGCAGCGTTTGCTCGGTTGCCCCAACCGAAGGGTAAGGCAGGTCAATGGCTGTACCTTTCAGGCCCCCCGCAGGCGCGGTTAGGCGGACACCGGCCGAATCTTTGGTGACCTCCGCACCAAATTTGCGCAGCGTACCTAAATGGAAGTCGATGGGACGGTCCCCAATAACGCATCCTCCCAGTTCCGGGATGAATGCTTCCCCTAGCCGGTGGAGCAGCGGACCGCAAAACAGGATAGGAATGCGGGAGGAACCCGACAGGGCGTCAATGTCGCCCGTTGCTGCCATCTCCACGTTGGAGGGGTCCAGGTTCAAAACGCCCTCCACCGGGTCGTAGTCCACATGAACCCCGTGGGCTTCTAGCATTCCGTTGACTACATCCACGTCTTTTATTCGGGGAACGTTCCGCAGTTGGGAGGGCGTGCTACCAAGCAGGGACGCAACCATAGCTTTGGGAACAAAGTTTTTTGCTCCCCGCACACTTATCGTCCCATGCAGGGGGTTGCCCCCCTCCACCTTGAGAATGGTGTTGTTGATACTCGCCCCATTGACACCTGGAATTTGCAACGAGCTACCTCAATCTTGCGAAGTTTACGAAACGGCTTTGATAGGTCGAGTCTACCTGACCTTCACCCCTGATTTGGTGATAACTTCGCTGGCAGCGTTTCTGGTTTCCACTGTGGCCTACCAGCTTCGAAAGCATCGATGTCTTCCTCTGACCTTAATGTGAGGCCAATGTCGTCCAAACCTTCCATTAACCTCCACCGGGTGTAGTCATCGACGGCGAACGGGTAGGTCGCTCCCCCACCCGTTACCGTCATGTCTTCCAAAGACACTGTCAGTTCGGCACCAGGGTTGGTTTCTAAGTATTTCCACAAGGCTTCGCTGTCTTCTGCGGAGATGGTGCCCGCCACCAGCCCCTGCTTACCCGCGTTACCGCGGAAAATGTCAGCAAATTTGGTGGAGAGGACGACTTTGAACCCGTAGTCTTTCAGTGCCCACACCGCGTGTTCACGTGAGGAGCCTGTTCCAAAGTCGGGTCCGGCAACCAGGATTGATCCCGTGGAATAGTTGGGGTTGTTCAACACGAAGTCCGGGTTTTTCCTCCACGCAGAAAAAAGTGCGTCTTCAAAGCCGGTTCGCGTGATCCTTTTCAGGAAAACTGCGGGGATAATTTGGTCTGTATCCACGTTGGATCGCCGCAGGGGCACCCCCACCCCGGTGTGGCTAGTAAACTTTTCAACGCTCACAACAATCACATCCCTACCGGTACGTTGGCGCCAATATCTGCTGGACTGGCCAGGGTTCCTTTCACTGCGGTGGCGGCAGCCACCAGTGGGGAAACTAAATGCGTGCGGGCATCTTGGCCTTGGCGTCCCTCAAAGTTCCTGTTGGAGGTTGACGCTGCGCGCTGTCCCGGTTGCAACTGGTCCGGGTTCATTCCCAGGCACATGGAGCATCCGGCGTGGCGCCATTCAGCCCCAAAATCAAGGAAAATTTGGTCCAGCCCTTCCTCTTCAGCTGCTAGTTTGACCTGTGCTGATCCGGGGACCACCAACATTTCCACGCCGGGCGCTTTGGTTTGCCCTTTGATTACTTCCGCAGCCATCCGCAGGTCCTCTAACCGGCCGTTGGTGCAGGATCCCAGGAACACCACGTCGACTGGGATATCACGCATTTTGGTGCCGGGTTCCAGGTCCATGTATTCCAGGGCCCGCTGCGCCGCAGCTTTCTCGTTGGGGTCTGCGAACTCTTCCGGGTCGGGTACTTCTCCCGCTAGGGAAACCCCTTGACCGGGGTTCGTTCCCCAGGTCACGAAGGGTTCAATGTCTTCACCCTGTAAGACAATTTCGGCGTCAAACTGGGCGTCTGGATCGCTGGCTAGCTGTTTCCAGTTTTCCACCGCCACGTCCCAGTCTTGCCCCTTGGGTGCGTGCGGGCGCCCCTTAATGAAATCGAAGGTGGTTTGGTCGGGGGCGATCATCCCCGCGCGGGCCCCCGCCTCAATCGACATGTTGCAGATGGTCATGCGGGCTTCCATCGACAGTTCTTCGATGGCTTGACCGCGGTATTCCAGCACGTATCCTTGCCCGCCGCCGGTACCAATTTTGGCGATGACTGCCAGAATGATGTCTTTGGAGGTCACCCCAGGTTTCAGGGAACCGTTCACGGTGATAGCCATAGTTTTGAATGGGGCTAACGGCAAGGTTTGGGTGGCTAGGACGTGTTCAACTTCGGAGGTACCAATCCCGAAGGCCAGCGCCCCGAACGCCCCGTGGGTGGAGGTGTGGGAGTCCCCGCACACTATGGTGGTGCCCGGCTGTGTTAGCCCTAACTGTGGGCCCACGACGTGGACGATGCCTTGGTCCGGGTCCCCCAGCGAATGCAGGCGGATCCCGAACTCTTCCGCATTGTCACGCAGCGTGTCTATTTGCAGGCGCGAAGTTTTGTCGGCAATGGGCAGGAAAATGTCTTTGGTGGGCGTGTTGTGGTCTTCGGTGGCGATCGTCAAGTCGGGTCTGCGCACTGACCTACCCGCTAGTCGTAGCCCTTCAAACGCTTGGGGGCTGGTCACTTCATGCACGAAGTGTAGGTCAACGTAGAGCAGGTCGGGCGATCCGTCCTCACCCTGTTTCACTATGTGTTGATTCCACACTTTCTCGGCCATGGTTAGTGCCATAGCATTCCCCTCCTACTTTCCATTTTTGCTGCTTTACCTCTTTGGTAACTGAAATTGTGCCTAATGCCAACGCTTCTGATTTTGAATCTCACTCTGTGGGATGGCATGATTCAATTGTGGACAATGTTACGGAATCGAGCGGGGTCGGCGTTCTTGATAAGGCCGCCCTCGTTTTGGGTGCCTTGGAAGCCGGACCAGCTACGTTAGCTAAATTGGTGCAAACCACCGGTTTGGCCCGCCCCACAGCCCACCGTTTGGCGGTGGCTTTGGAGCACCACCGGTTTGTTACCCGCGATATGCACAGCCGCTTCGTTTTGGGTCCACGCCTAACTGAACTTGCGTCTTCCGCTGGTGAGGACACCCTAATTTTGTCGTCCAACCCCATTTTGGTGGCGCTACGCGACCACACTAAGGAGTCCGCCCAATTGTTCCGCTGGCAGGGCGAGGAACGTGTTTGTGTTGCTTCCGCTGAGCGGGAAACCGGTTTGCGTGACTCGGTTCCTGTGGGTGCCACCCTGAGCATGAAGGCCGGTTCGGGTGCCCAAGTGTTATTGGCTTGGGAGGAACCGGAACGGCTGCATCGGGGTTTGGTTGGCGCTTCTTTCACGGCCACCACATTATCGCAAGTGCGCAGGCGGGGGTGGGCCCAGTCAGTAGGTGAGAGGGAAGCAGGTTTAGCTTCTGTTTCTGCTCCTGTTCGCGGTGGGGATGGCCGCGTGATCGCTGCCCTTGGCGTTTCTGGTCCGATTGAGCGGATGGGCCGCCAACCCGGTCGTTTGCATGGCCCCGCCATTGTGGCTGCCGCCAATAAGCTGAGTGATTTCTTGCGCACCGCCGAGCAGATGCAGGATTCCTAACGGGGATCTGCCCCAACAAGTTCTGGCGCCCCAACAGGTTTTGGCACCCCAACAAGTCTTGGCGCCCCAACAAGGTTTGGTACCCCCAACGGGATTTGAACCCGTGTTGCCGCCGTGAGAGGGCGGTGTCC
>CAYFPY010000004.1:17651-86721 GCA_964345125.1 uncultured Actinomyces sp. | reverse complement strand
GAAAGGACTCAAACGTGCTGATTGCACAGCGACCAATCCTGACTGAAGAAGTCATTTCTGATAATCGTTCCCGTTTTGTTTTGGAACCGCTGGAACCTGGCTTTGGGTACACGCTAGGTAACTCTTTACGTCGTACCCTTTTGTCGTCCATCCCCGGCGCGGCGGTTACGTCGATCCGTTTGGAGGGGGTTCCCCACGAGTTTGAAACCATTGAGGGGGTGAAGGAGGACGTTGCGGAGATCATTTTGAACATTAAACAGCTGGTGTTGTCATCTGACCATGATGAGCCGGTTGTTATGTATCTGCATAAGGCTGAGCCGGGTGAGGTGTTGGCTTCCGATATCGCCCCACCGGCGGGTGTAGAGATCCACAATCCCGACATGGTTGTTGCTACGTTGAACGAGAAGGGTTCGATTAACGCGGAGCTGACTGTCGAGCGGGGGCGTGGGTACGTTTCCGCCGCGCAGAACAAGTATGCGGATGACGAGTACTCTTCTATTCCAGTTGACTCTATCTATTCCCCTGTTCTGAAGGTGACCTACCGGGTGGAAGCAACCCGTGTGGAGCAGCGTACCGACTTTGACAAGCTGGTTTTGGATGTCGAAACGAAACCTTCCATTTCTCCCGCTGACGCTGTGGCTTCTGCCGGGAAGACTTTGGTGGAGCTGTTTGGTTTGGCGCGGGATCTGAACGTGGAGGCCGAGGGTATTGAGATTGGTACGACACCCACGGATGAAACTTTGGCAGCTGACTTGGATCGTCCTATTGACGACCTTGGTTTGCAGTCACGTTCCTACAACGCTTTGCGTCGCCGCGGTATTTTGAAGATTGGTGAGCTGGTAGCACACAGTGAGGCCGATCTGTTGGACATCCGTAATTTCGGCACGAAGTCTATTGACGAGATTAAGGAAGCGTTGGCTGGTCTGGACATGGCCCTGAAGGATTCGCAGATGCCTGGCGGCGATGCTGACGTTGAGTCCATTTTCTCTGACCAGCAGAAGTAGCTGTTTCGCTGACGGACTTGTAGCACCAAAATTTTATTCATTAGTTCTAAATACTTAGTTTGACCAGGAGAATTCATGCCTACTCCGAAAAGAGGCGCAAGGTTGGGCGGCAGCCCAGCACACCAGCGCAAGATTCTTGCCAATATGTCCATCCAGCTCATCGAAAATGGGGAGCTGCGCACCACTGAAGCCAAGGCTAAAATGTTGCAGCCTTACTTTGAGAAGTTGGTGACCAAAGCCAAGCGAGGAACCATCGCGGACCGTCGTCAGGTGGCACGTAAACTGCGTGACCCGGATGCTGTGTACCTTCTCTTTGATGAGGTTGTTCCAGAGATTGATGCTGACCGTCAGGGCGGTTACACGCGCTTGACTCGTATCGCTAACCGCAAGGGTGACAATGCTCCAATGATGATGGTGGAGATTGTCGACGAACCTTTGATTAAAAAGGCGGCTGTGAAAGCGGCTGAAGCCCCTGCGAAGAAGGCTGCTGCCGACGCTGCGAAGGCCGAGGAAGCCCTAGAAGAGGGCGCCGAAGAGGCCGCGGAAGAGACCTCCGAAGAGGTGGTCGACGAGGCTGCTGAAGAGCTGGTCGAAGAGGCAAAAGAAGCCGAGCAGGACGAGAAGTAGTTCAGCTTTGGGAAGTTCTTCCCTCTGAGTTGTCCCGGAGCCCGGGGTAGGTGAGTGTTTCTTGCCTGCCCCGGGCTTCGTTTCGTGTCTGAGACTTGGGGTGGCTAGATTAGGGGCATGGGAAAAGATAGCGAAGCGGTGATCCGTTCACGGTTTGACCTTAGCTACGACGGTACGTTGTTTCACGGTTGGGCTGCCCAACGGGGGCTGCGCACGGTCGAAGGGGTGTTGAGCGAAGCGGTTGCGCAGGTGGTGAGGGAGCCGGTTCGGTTCACGGTGGCGGGCCGAACTGATGCGGGGGTACACGCTGAGGGCCAGGTGGCTCACGTAGATTTGGGTCAGGAAATTGCTCCGGCCCAGGTTCGAAGGATTAATACCTTACTGGCATCGGACTACAGTCGGGTAGTTGGTCGGGTGGTCGGGGCGGGGTACCTTCCAAAAGGTGCGGCTTTCAAAGGCCAGTCGGATGTTCTGTTGCGTTCTGTCACCGCGGTGGGGGAAAATTTTGATGCTCGCTTTTCTGCTGAGAAGCGGAAGTACCGTTACAGTTTGGTGGCTGACCAGCGGCAGTGGGACCCTTTGACTAGGAACAGGGTGTGGTGGGTGCACAGTCGTACTTTGGACGTCGAGGTTATGAGCAGTGCTGCCCAACAGGTTTTGGGAGAGCACGACTTCTTGTCTTTTTGTCGCCCGCGGGAGGGGGCAACCACTGTGAGAACGTTAGAAAATATTGTGGTCAGTGGTCGGCAGGAAATTGCTATTGAGGTTGAGGGCGACGCGTTTTGCCACTCAATGGTGCGGTCCCTGGTGGGCGCTCTGGTTGAGGTGGGGCGGGGAGCTCGCCCTGTTGAGTGGCTCACCGATCTGGTGGAGCAACCCTCGCGTCAGGGCAGCGCGCCCGTTGCCCCCGCTCACGGTTTGACCCTGGTGGGGGTCGACTACCCTCCCGCACAGTTCTGGGCTGAACAAGCACAGAAGGCGCGAACCGTACGTGAGGTGTCGGGCACAATTCCCCCTGGACTTTGACCCTTATCCGCGGAAATGAGTATGCTAGTTGTCGTTGTGTGGCAATGCGTTGCAAGCTTCTTCCCACTCGTTTGGAGCGCAGCTCAGCATGACCGGAGTTATATTTCAGGTTAGGTTGGGCCACATGATGGACTTTTTCGTTGAACTGTTAACGCAAACTTCCCGCTGATGTTTGTGGTTGCGGTTCCATGAGTAGAAGAAATGAAGGCTACATTCGTGCGCACCTATTCACCGAAGCCAGGGGATGCGAACCCTCAGTGGTACGTCATTGACGCATCAGATCAGGTTCTTGGCCGCCTCTCTGCCCAGGTTGCTGCCATTTTGCGTGGCAAACACAAGCCGACGTTCACACCCAACGCAGACATGGGTGACTACGTCATTGTGATCAACGCAGACAAGGTTGTTTTGACCGGTAATAAGTTGGACAAAAAAATGTCCCACCGCCACTCGGGTTACCCCGGTGGTATCAAATCTGTCCCTTACCGCGAGCTGATGGAAGAGAACCCTGCAAGGGTTGTCCATAAAGCTATTTCGGGAATGATCCCGAAGAACAGCCTTGGAAGGGCTCAAGTTAAGAAGCTGCATGTTTATGCGGGTGAGGACCATCCACACCAGGCTCAGCAGCCAGTTCCATACGAAATTAGTCAGGTCGCCCAGTAACAGGGCGCTAAGAACGAAACTTTAGGAGAAACGTGGCTGAGACCACCGAAGCAGTAGAGCTGGTTGAAGAGGAAGTCGTCCCCAGCTCCTATACCAGTGAAACCGAAACCTCGGTTCCTGGTGCCGGAAGCTCCATCATTGCCCCAGGGGCCGGCCTGGGGCGGCGGAAACGTGCGATTGCGCGTGTTCGCCTCGTCCCAGGTAACGGAACATGGTCCGTAAATGGTCGGACCCTGGATGAATATTTCCCAAACAAACTCCATCAGCAGATGGTTCGCTCGCCCCTGGTTCTTTTGAACTTGGAGGGTAAGTTCGACGTCATGGTCCTGGTGAAGGGCGGTGGTCCTTCCGGTCAGGCAGGTGCCACACGTTTGGGTGTTGCCCGAGCGCTTAATGAGATCGATCGGGAAGCCAATCGTCCTGCTTTGAAGAAGGCAGGTTATTTGACTCGCGATTCTCGCGCTGTGGAGCGGAAGAAGGCTGGCTTGAAGAAAGCCCGTAAAGCTCCTCAGTACTCGAAGCGCTAAAGAAACATCTTATGGTTGTGGTGGACCTGCGTGGTCTGCCACAACCATTTGTTGTACCTGGAGAAGTTTGTTCCGCTGTGGTGGGCAGTGTGGGTATTGTGGTGTAGGCATCCAACCGTGAGGATTCTTCATGAAACGTTTATTTGGTACAGACGGTGTACGGGGACTAGCGAACCGTGATATTACTGCCGACTTGGCGGTTGCTCTGGGAGAAGCTGCTGCGCGGACGGTGGTCCGCGAACGGGAAGCGGACGAAGCGAAACCGCGGGTGGTGATTGGTCGGGACACGCGTATTTCTGGTGAATTCCTGGATCATGCGTTGGCGGCGGGGTTGGCTGCTGCAGGTATGGATGTGATCCGGGTTGGTGTGGTTCCGACACCGGCGATTGCCCACCTAGCGGCTACTGAGAACGATGTGGATTTAGGGGTGATGATCTCGGCCTCCCACAATGCGATGCCGGACAATGGGATCAAGTTCTTTGCAAAGGGTGGATACAAGCTGCCAGATGAGGTCGAAGACGAGATTGAAGCCGCGTTGGACGAGCCGTGGGAGCGCCCGATTGGGGCGGGTGTGGGGGAAGTCTGGTACGACGACGATATGGCTGAAAAGTCTTACCTTGCTCATTTGGATGCGGCAGCGGGTAGCAACCTGCGTGGTTTGCGGATCACTCTAGACTGTGCCAATGGGGCAGCTTCGGAGCTGGGGCCAGAAGCCCTGCGAAGGGCGGGGGCAGAGGTGGTAGTTATTAATGCTTCCCCGGATGGGCGGAACATCAATGACCATTGTGGTTCTACCCACCCGCAGCAGTTGCAGGCTGCGACAGTGGCGTCGCAGTCTGATTTTGGGATTGCGTACGACGGTGACGCCGACCGGTGTATTGCTGTGGATTCTGATGGTGAACTTGTTGATGGTGACAAAATTATGGGTGCTTTGGCGAAGCACATGAAAGCTGAAGGGTCACTGGTTGATGACACTTTGGTGGTTACCGTTATGTCCAATTTGGGTTTGCTGAATGCTATGCGAGAGGCGGGCATCGAAGTTGTCCAGAGCCAGGTGGGTGACCGTTACGTGTTGGAGGAAATGCGTAAGGGTGGTCTGTCTCTGGGCGGTGAGCAGTCTGGCCACGTCATCGTGTCTGAATATTCCACGACGGGTGATGGGATTTTGACTTCCCTCTTGCTTGCTCGCATGGTGCAGCAGACGGGACGGAGCTTGAAAGAGTTGGTGGCGGAGATTCCTCGGTTACCGCAAACGTTGGTGAATGTGGAGAACGTGGACCGGGCTGGTTTGGACCATCCGAATGTTCAGGCTGCGGTGGAGAAAGTGGAGACGCTACTTGAGGACAGGGGACGGGTACTGCTGCGTGCTTCCGGTACTGAACCGTTGGTGCGGGTGATGGTGGAAGCACCCACGGAGCAACAGGCTGAGGGTATGGCGGATATTATTGCCCAATCAGTGCGGGATAACCTCACTTTAGGCTGATTGGTTTAGATGCGGCGGAGGTAGATGTTTTGCACCGCATGATCTGCACCTTTTCGTAGTATCAGTGTGGCGCGAGGGCGGGTGGGCGCTATGTTGCTTTCTAAGTTGGGTAGGTTGATGCTCCGCCACACGTCCAAAGCAACGGAACGTGCTTCCGTGTCGGAAAGTTGCGCGTAGTCCTTGAAGTAGGAGTCAGGCTCTGTGAAAGCTGTTTTCCGCAACTGCAGGAACCGCGATACATACCAGCTTTCAATGTCGCCCGGGTTGGCGTCGATGTAGATTTTGAAGTCAAAGTAGTCAGCCAGTGCCACGCCCGACTTTTCGTGTCCTGTGCGGGCCGGTTGCAGGACGTTCAGGCCTTCTATTATCAAAACGTCGGGACTTTCAACAACGACTTCTTCGTCGGGAAGGACATCGTATGTTACGTGGGAATACACGGGAGCAGTTACCCGTGTGTTACCTGACTTGATTTGGGCAACGAAGTCCAGCAGAGCCGTCTGGTCATAAGAGTCAGGGAAACCTTTTCTGCCCATTAAACCCAGGCGGGTGAGTTCCGCGTTGGGGAGTAAGAAACCGTCCGTTGTAACCAGGTCAACTTTTGGGGTGTTAGGTAGACGGGACAACAGCAATTGTAGGAGTCTGGCCACGGTAGATTTACCCACTGCGACGGAACCTGCAATACCAATCACAAAAGGTGTGGGGGGACGTTGCGGTTCCTGCAGCAACCTGCGTTGCTCAGCACCAATGTTGTGTGCCCCGTCAACGTAGAGGCGGAGGAGAGCCGACAGGGGGCGGTAAATGTCGTCGACTTCCTCCAAGGTGATGGGGTCACCTAAAGAGGCGATACGCTCAATGTCCTCCCCACTTAGGGGAAGCGGAGCTTGCTGAGCGATCCGTGACCACTGCTCGGCAGTGAAATGTTCGAAAGGGCTTGGGCGTACAGGGTCCGGATCCACACTTCTTTGGGTTCTAGTTTTCTCACTCACCTTATTATTGTGCCCCATTCGCCTGGACGCGCGAAACCACCACCGCGAGTGGGAACAGCTTTTTACTACAATGACGGCGGGGTTTAGGCTGGCACTATGAGTATGGATGTCTCTTTACGTTTCCTGGTTCCCGGCCCCCAGGACAATAAGTATTCACGCGGTGTGGTGCAACTGGCCACCGGCTCCACCACCTACCCGGGGGCTGGGGTCCTGGGTGTGCTTGGAGCTTTGGGTGCCGGTGCTGGCATGGCGCGTTTTGTGGCAGACAAGGATCGGCAAACCGCCCTCTTACAGCAACTACCTGAAGCAGTGTCGGGTGCGGGTAAGTTCCAAACGGGCGTGATTGGAAGCGGTTGGGATGGGGCACAGTCGGGCATCGCGAAGAAAACTGCCCTGCAAGCTAAGGATCAGGGTGGGAGCCTGATCGTGGATGCGGGAGCCATGTTCCCGGCACTGTCCTGGGATGTCCTGCCCTCCGCCACCGTGCTAACTCCTCACCTGCGGGAAGCAGCGGAACTAATCGAGGAACTTGACCCAACGAGCAAGCTGGGATCAGTGCAAGCAGTAGCGAACAATGGGGAAGAAGCAGCGACCTTCCTAGCGGCAGCCACGGGCTGTCTGGTGATATTGAAAGGGGCAACCACCATTCTGGCTAGCGGAACCAGTGTCCTCTACTCTCACGTTGCTCCAGCATCTTGGGGAGCAACAGCGGGGGCGGGAGATGTGCTAGCCGGTGTGTTGGGAGCTACCACCGCCCGCATGTTGGCGTTGGGGCAGCCAGAGAGTGTTCCCCAAGCTTTAGCCGCAGGAATAGCACTCCATGGCCGGGCCGCAGCTCTGGCTGCTGGGGTTGTTGACCAACGTGGCGACCTGACTGGGAAACCGGGCAAACCGATTACAGCCTCAGCGCTTGCGGCGGCACTGCCGGACGCTGTGGCGTCAATACTGTCTTCTGGGCCGCAACTGTTTGCTGTGCCAGGGGATCGACCAACGAGGGCGTAGTCGTGGAAATTAGGGTAGAGGATGCGCAGGCCACGCGCCAGCTAGGTGGGGAGCTGGCCCAGATTCTGGAAGCTGGTGACCTGATAATTCTGGTGGGCGACCTGGGTGCGGGCAAAACCACTTTTGTGCAGGGCTTAGGGGCCAGTTTGGGGGTGCGGGGGAGGGTGACATCGCCAACGTACATTGTCGCTAGAACCCACAGGGCGGGTGAGGGGAGCCTACCACTTGTGCACGTGGATGCATATCGCTTGGTGGATGCTTTGGATCTGGAGTCGGTAGATTTGGAGGCAGGTTTGGAGGAATCGGTAACAGTGGTTGAATGGGGTAGGGGAAAAGTTGAGGAACTAAGCGAAGCCAGGTTGGAAGTCGAGTTAGAGTTCGGCGCTGGTGCGGATGAGCGTGTTATCAGGTTTTTACCGGTGGGGCCTTCGTGGCAGAAGAGAATGGAGCAGTTCTGGTTGGGACGGGAAAGCTCATGATTTCTTTATGTATCGACACGGCAGGAGCCCCCTTTGTAGCTTTGGTGGAGGGCAGCGAGATTCTTGGTCGGGCTCATGAGAATGATGAGAGAAGCCATGCTGAACAGCTCGGAGTGCTTGTTTCTCGAGCCGCCGGGGAGGCCGGGTGGGACCGCGCGGTTTTGGCGGACAAGGTGGGGCGAATTTGTGTGGGGACAGGGCCGGGGTCTTTCACAGCCTTGCGGGCGGGCTTGGTGTTTGCTCGTACGCTCGGCTACGCCTGGAATATACCGGTGTTCGGCGTGAGCACGTTGGATGTTTTGGCGCGGCAGGCTTTGGACGCTCAAACTGCGAACGGCAGGGGCAGGTCGTCTCGGGTCTTGGTGGTGCGGGACGCGAAGCGTCGAGAGGTCTTTTCTGGTTTGTACGAGGACGCCGGGGCGGACGATGTGCGTGCTGTCAACCCACCGCAGGTAGGCCCACTAACGGACTTGGATCCAGCGGGTGGGCCGGCAACGATGGTAGGTGACGAACACTTGGGGGCGGGGATAGATCGGCTGGTTGTAGATCCGGCGGTGATGAGCCGAATCGTTGATGCGAGGGGAGAGGACAAATCGAAACTGCCGTTGGAGCCTCTTTACTTGCGGGAACCTGATGTCAACTGAAAAGCGACCGGGCCTAGTTTTTCGCCCTCTGACGGAAAATGATTTGGATCAGTTGGTGGATTTGGAGGGTGCGGTTTTCCCTCTAGAGGCGTGGCCCGCCCAGATACTGTTGGAGGAGCTGCGCAGTCCCTGGTCGTTATATTTGGGTGCTTTTTCCGGTGAGCAACTGGTTGGGTACGGGGGAATAAAGGGGGAGCGGGAGGGGGATCTGATGAGCATGGCGGTTCAGGCGGATTGGCGGGGAATGGGGATCGGTAAAACAATTTTGCTGCAGCTGGTGGACCACGCTAAGCGGCGGGGAATGAAATCTTTGTTTTTGGAGGTGCGGGCTAGTAATCGCGTGGCGCGGGACCTGTATTTAGAGTTTGGTTTCACCGAGTTGCGGACTGTACCCGCATATTATCGTCACCCCACCGAAACCGCGGTTACCATGGGCATCAATCTAGATAGTTAGCGCGCCAGGGGCCACAGGACAGCGGCGGGCTTATTGCATTCCTAAACGGTGGTGTTACCTAATTCAGAAAAAATGCATAAGTGCAGCCACGGCGTGGATGGTTTGTCCGTGGGCTCTCGGGGTCGGTACTTGTGCGTAGCTCCGGCGGGATCATTGGCAAAAGTGGAGGTGGCGGGTAACGGCCTCGGACGGGGTATTGTCCACGGCTCGGACCTGGTGGGGTGGAATGGCTATGATAAAAACATGGCAACGACAACCATTAAAAAAGGGAAGCAGCGTCCCTGGACCACCAGCGTCTTTGTGAAACAGATGATGGCCATCACGGGGCTCTTCTTCGTAATGTTCTTGATCTTCCACGCTTATGGGAACCTGAAAATGTTCATCGGACCCGAAGCGTACAACTCTTATGCACAGTGGCTGAAAACAGACGCGTTCTATCCCATTTTGCCCCATGGGGGCTTCATCTGGACGATGCGCATTGTGATGCTCGTGCTCATAGTGACCCACGTTCTGGCTGCGTTCCACGTTTGGCACCAGTCGCGGGCGGCACGTAAACAGCGCTACCACGTAAAGAAAATGGTGGTGGAGGCATACGCTGCCCGCACCATGAGGTTTACCGGTGTGGCCCTGATCTTCTTCATCACGTTCCACTTGATGAACTTCACGACCCTCACGTTCCAAACTGGATTCACACCTGAAGATTCCCCTTACGTGCGGATGGTTAACACGTTCCAGCAGCCAATCTGGTTCGTCGTTTACTTGATATTTGTTTCCTTGGTAACTGCTCACGTTGGTCACGGTTTCTGGTCCGCCTTTCAAACCATGGGGTGGGTGCGTAAAAGCACGCGCAAGTTCATGGTCACCCTGTCTGGCGTTTTGGCTTCCGTCATGTTCCTGATGTTTATGTTGCCCCCATTGTTCATCGCGACACACGCGATTGTTTAGGAGCGGTGAAAACTGAAAATGACTTCTAAAGATAAAGACAAAACGCAAGACGGCGACTTGGTGCTTGGTCTCTACAAAGTTGGAGACGACATTGAAGACACAAAAGCCCCGCGTGACGTTCCCCTAGAAAAAGTATGGGAAACCCGGAAAAACGAGGTCAGCCTGGTTAACCCAGCTAACAGGCGGAAGAAACGCGTGATTGTTGTTGGCACGGGATTGGCTGGCGGTTCTGCGGCTGCTTCCCTGGGGGAGCAGGGATACCAGGTGGATGCTTTTTTCTACCAGGATTCGCCTCGCCGCGCACACTCCATTGCTGCTCAGGGGGGAATTAACGCAGCCAAGAACTATAAGAATGACAGTGACTCGATTTATCGACTGTTCTACGACACTGTCAAGGGCGGGGACTACCGTGCTCGAGAAACCAACGTTTACCGGTTGGCGGAAGTTTCCCTAAACATTATTGACCAGGCGGTGGCGCAGGGGGTTCCCTTTGCTCGCGAGTACGGGGGCTACCTGGACACGCGTTCCTTCGGGGGCGTGCAGGTTGAAAGAACTTTCTACGCTCGCGGTCAGACGGGCCAGCAGCTGCTGCTGGGGGCCTATCAGGCCTTGTCCCGCCAGGTGGCAGCTGGAAATGTCACAGAACATTCGCGCCACGAAATGTTGGAACTCATCACTGTGGATGGTAGAGCCCGGGGCATCATTGCCCGCAACCTTGTTACCGGAGAGTTGGAAACCTACCTGGGGGATGCGGTTGTTTTAGCGTCGGGTGGTTACGGAAACGTTTTCTTCCTCTCTACGAATGCGATGGGATCTAACGTTACCGCCACTTGGAGGGCCCATAAAAAGGGAGCATACTTCGGTAACCCTTCCTACACGCAGATTCACCCCACCTGTATTCCGCAGTCCGGGGACCAACAGTCGAAGCTCACATTGATGTCAGAGTCATTGCGTAACGATGGACGGATCTGGGTACCAAAAAATGCTGACGACGTGACCAAGGATCCACGTGACATCCCCGAAGAAGAACGCGACTATTACTTGGAGCGGATCTACCCAGCTTTCGGTAACCTTGTTCCTCGAGACATTGCTTCTAGGCAAGCTAAGAACATGTGTGATGCCGGTTTCGGCGTTGGCCCGGAAGTGGATGGTGAACGTAGAGGCGTTTACCTGGACTTTGCTGATGCTATTGACAGGTTGGGCAAGGACGTAGTTTCCGCACGCTATGGAAACCTGTTCGACATGTACGAGCGGATTACGGGTGAGGATCCGTACGAAGTTCCAATGCGTATCTACCCTGCCGTGCATTACACCATGGGGGGCCTCTGGGTTGATTACGATCTGGAGTCGACCATCCCCGGACTTTATGTCGGTGGGGAAGCAAACTTCTCCGACCATGGTGCAAACCGCTTGGGTGCTTCAGCGTTGATGCAGGGACTGGCTGACGGCTACTTCGTGTTACCTTCCACCATGCCTGACTATTTAGCCCACTCTGGAGAGTTGGAAAAAATTGATGATGATCACCCAGAAGTGGTAGCCGCACTAAATGAGGCTCAGGCCCGTATTGATCGGATGATGAGCATCGACGGCAACCGTTCGGCAGACTCCTTCCATAAGGAATTGGGCAACATTATGTGGGAATACGTGGGTATGAGCAGAAGCCATGATGGTTTGATTCATGCCCTCGACCTGATTCGGAAACTGAAGAAGGAGTTCTGGGAGAACCTGCGGGTGCCCGGAAAAACAGTGGGCCAGATGAACCAGTCCCTGGAGAAAGCAGGGCGTGTTGCTGACTTCATCGAACTCGGTGAACTGATGTGCATTGATGCGCTAAACCGGGAAGAGTCTTGCGGTGGTCACTTCCGCGTTGAGTCTCAAACCCCTGAAGGGGAGGCTCTACGTAACGACGAAGACTACCTTTACGTTTCCGCTTGGGAATGGACTGGCGACAATCAGCCGCCCATTTTGCACCAAGAGAAACTTGAATACAACAACATCGAACTGAAACAGCGGAGCTACAAGTGAACCTGAAATTACAAGTCTGGCGCCAAGCTACTGAAGAAGACAAAGGCGCAATGGTGGAGTACGAGGTCCGCGGTGTTTCGCAGGACTCCTCTTTCCTAGAAATGTTGGATGTTCTCAATGAAGAACTGTTCGCAAGGGGGGAAGACCCCATTGCGTTTGACTCTGACTGTCGTGAGGGTATTTGTGGGCAGTGCGGCATCGTCATTAATGGGATTGCGCACGGACCAGAAAAAACTACGACCTGTCAGCTGCACATGAGGTCCTTCAAGGATGGGGACACGATTACATTGGAGCCTTGGAGAGCTGAAGCGTTCCCCTTGGTGCAGGACCTGGTGGTCAACCGGAGTGCTTTCGACCGGATCATTCAGGCCGGTGGGTACATTTCAGTGAATACCGGGGCAGCCCCCGAAGCGGAGACCACTTTGGTTCCCAAACCTGATGCCGATATGGCTTTCGAAGCTGCGGCCTGCATTGGGTGCGGTGCCTGTGTAGCGGCTTGCCCGAACGCGTCAGCAATGCTTTTCACCTCTGCTAAGGTAACCCATTTGGGTCTGCTCCCTCAGGGACAGCCAGAGAACTTGAGCCGGGTCGTAAACATGCTGAACCAGATGGACGACGAAGGCTTTGGTGGGTGCACCAACATTGGGGAATGCTCGGCTGTCTGCCCGAAGGATATTCCACTTGACGTGATCGCCACTTTGAACCGTCAGCTAGGGAAAGCTACTTGGGCCTCGGCCTAAAGAAACCCCTAGTTTTAGGGATTGAAACTACCTGTGACGAGACGGGTGTCGCCCTGGTGCGTGGTGACTCGCTGCTAGCTGACGTTACCGCTACCTCAATGGAGCAGTTTGAACGCTTCGGGGGCATCATTCCGGAGATAGCTTCGAGGGCGCACCTGGAAAGTTTCCTGCCGACGCTTAACTCTGCTTTGGAGCAGGCGGGGGCCGAACTTGATGATGTGGATGCGTTCGCGGTGGCTGCTGGGCCCGGTTTGGTGGGATCGTTAACGGTGGGGATTGCCGCGGCGAAAGCGTTGGCGTTTGCTACAGGTAAGCCGCTTTACGGGGTGAACCACGTGTTGGGGCATCTGGCGGTTGCTGGGCTGGGGACCCAACCCCTGCCGGAACGGTTCGTGGGGCTGGTCGCTTCTGGGGGGCACACCAACCTGCTTCTGGTGGATGACCTAGCCACCGAGGTGACAGAGCTGGGGGGCACGCTGGACGATGCTGCTGGGGAAGCTTTTGACAAGGTGGGGCGCCAGTTAGGACTGCCGTACCCGGGTGGTCCCCACTTGGATCGGCTGGCTGCTGAGGGTGATCGGGAGAAGATTATGTTTCCGCGTGGCCTTGGTGCTGCCAAAGATAGGGAGCGGTACAAATACGACTTCTCCTTCTCCGGCCTGAAAACGGCTGTCAGTCGCTACTTGCAGGAAAATGTGGGTGCCAGGGGGGCCGATGTGGCGGCCGGGTTCTCCGAATCTGTCAACGACTCCCTCAGTGCGAAAGCAGTGCGCGCAGCGCTTGACTCGGGAAGTCAAACCATTGTGGTGGGGGGCGGTTTTGCAGCAAACAGCAGGCTCCGCGAACTGCTGACTGAGCGGGCCCATCGGGAAGGAATCGCGGTCCTGATACCCCCCAGCATCCTGTGCACAGATAACGGGGCGCAGATAGCAGCTTTGGGGGCGCTGGTCGTGCAGGCAGGACTGCCACCTTCTCCGGATAATTTCGGTCCGGACTCTAATTTGGACTTGACCAGTAGCTATTTAACTCCGGAAGCGTACGACTAAATACGCCGGCCCGCTCCGGCGTGTTTACCACCGTCCACCTGTTGGATGTCAGCCACAGCTTGTGGTGACAGGGGGGAGTCCGCCCCCATTTCCGCCCTCATCAACTCCACCACGGCGCCCAAAGGGTTGCTGGGGTTCGCTTGGGCCGTGGCTCGTTGCCGCTGGTAGGAGGCGCCGTAGGTCAATATCTGGTGAACTTTCTGCAGCCCTTCTTGGCAGTCCAACCTTTCTGCGGTGGGTGCCAATACGTCCACCATGCGCTCCACCGTTTCTCGCACCGGTTCTTGTTTCCCTTCTTCGTCAACTATGAGGACTGCGTCCATCCCGTAACGCGCGGAACGCCACTTATTTTCGTCTATGAACCACTGTGGCAGTAGGGGAAGTTTTTCGCCTGCGTCAAGCATCGTCGAGTAATGCTCCACTAGCGTGTGGGTGAGGCAAGCCAGGGCTTCCACTTCCAAAATGTTTGTCGATGCGTCGAAAATGCGCACTTCCACGGTGCCGTGACCAATGGAGGGTCGCACGTCCCAGCGGAGCTCATCGAAACTGTCGATAACTCCCGTGTTTATCATCCCCTGGTAGTAGTGCTCCAGCTCGTGCCATTGGTGGAATTGTGGTGGCATTCCTGCGGTGGGGAGCTGTTGGAAAATCATGGCCCTATTTGAAGCGTATTTGGTGTCTTCCCCAGACCAGAATGGGGAAGAAGCGCTCAGGGCCTGCAGTTGACCGGCCCGGGTTACGACCGCGTTAGCGATAGGAAGCACCTTGTCCCGGTCCTCCACCCCGACGTGTACGTGCACCCCGTACAGCAGCATTTGCCTTCCCCAGTATTGGGTGCGTTCCACCAGGTCTTGGTAACGCTTTGAATCTGTAACTCGTTGATAGGCGGGCCTTGCAAAAGGGTGGGTGCCTGCCGTTGCTAGATCAATGCGGAGGTCATCAGTTATGGGACGGATTTTCCCGATTGAGGCCCGCAGGTCTGCCAAAGCTTCGGGAACATTATTGCGGGCGTGTGATGTGACTTCAACCGTGTTTAGCAGCATTTCTCGGTGAACCAGGCTGTGCAGTTCCGGGTCTTTCCAGGCCCGTTCAATGACGGCGTCAGCCACTTGGCGCAGGTCGTTGGAGTCCTTGTCGACCAGCTGCAGTTCCCATTCAATGCCGACCGATGAGCGGGCTGAGTCTTTGAACTCTAGTGTCATTTCTGTCACCTCCGGTTGGCTACGCCTTTGTTGGATACAGTTTCCCACGACCAGCCAGCTTTTCCCAGGTGGTAGACAGAATTCGTTTCATATCACTGACAGTCGTTAGCACTCGGCTTGTGTGAGTGCCAAATACGTTTTAGACTAGCAGGGTGATCTGAGCTAGTCTCAGATTGTTTGATGGCCTGGCACCGCGACGACAGGTCATCAAAGCGTTTATAACTTTGTTGGCAATTATGTTGAAGAAAGGGAGTGGCTGTGTCTATCACCATTTCGCCACTTGAGGATCGGGTAGCAATCCAATCCGTTGAAGCAGAGCAGACCACGTCTTCCGGGTTGGTAATACCGGACAATGCGCAAGAAAAGCCCCAGCAGGGCAAAGTTGTTGCGGTTGGCCCAGGAAGGGTTAGTGACTCAGGGGAGCGTATTCCTCTGGATGTTGCTGTGGGTGACACCGTTTTTTATAGCCGTTACGGTGGGGAAGAACTGAAGGTGGGCGAAGAGTCGTTCTTGATTCTTCCCGCACGCGATATCCTAGCGAAACTGAGCTAGTGTAGCGCCAGTTTATACAACTTGAAACAGGGTCGGGATCCCAGCTGGGGTCCCGACCTTTTTAGTTCCACTGTTCCAGTTTGGACAGAAACCGTGTCAGGTTCGGGTCGGTGGGGGAGGTAAAAACTTGGTCCGCGTTCCCAGCTTCCGCAATTTTCCCGTTGTTGAGGAACGCAACTTTCTCACAAGCTCTGCGAGCAAAACCCATTTCATGGGTGACAATAATGAATCGGCTCCCACTTCTTTGTAGGTCAGCAATCAGGTCCAGGACGTCCCCGGTGTATTCCGGGTCTAGGGCAGATGTTGGCTCGTCAAGCAGCAGTAGGCGAGGGTTGGGGGCTACAGCACGCGCTAACGCCACCCGCTGTTTTTCTCCGCCCGACAGTTGGCTGGGATGTTTCTCGGTGGCACTACTCAAGCCGAATCGAGTGAGCAGGTCGAAAGCGGTCGCACGTGCAGCTTCTTCAGATATTGAGTGGACGGCGTGCAGGGGTAGGGCGATGTTGTCCAAAGCGTTTAGGTGATCGAAAAGCCCGGAGTGCTGAAAAACGTAACCTAAAGAGGCTCGGTATTGCGGTAGTGTTTGGGCGGAAAAATCAACGTCTGTCCCATCGACTTCTACGGTCCCTTCGCTGGGGGCTGTAAGCCCACCGATAATACGCAACAGGGTAGATTTGCCACCCCCGGAAGGCCCAATTAGGGCTAGAGTGTTTACTTCGGTGTCGAAACTTATCTTGTTCAGTACCCGTTGGTCACCGAAGCTTTTGGTGACCTTGTTCAACCTAATGCGCATAGTCAAACTTCCTTTCGAAGTATGAGCTGACCAGCATCAAAGGAAGGGTCAGGGCCAGGTAGAGCAGTCCAAGGAAAATGTACCCCCCAAAAAAGTTGTAGTTGGTGGCTGTTATTTCTCGGATGGTCTGGGTGATTTCAATTATGGCGATCACGGAAAGCAGTGATGAGTCTTTAATGAGTGATGCTGCTTGCCCGGTGAGGGCGGGTAATGTGCGTGCAACCATTTGGGGTACTATCACGTACCGCAATTTTTGTTTCTTGGTGAAACCTACTGCGTCGGCTGCGAGTAGTTGTTCTTCGTCGAGGGAAGATGCTGATCCCCGAATTATTTCGGCGATGTAGGAGCCCGTGAAGATCGACAGGATCAGCACTCCCGCCACCGTTTTGTTGTTCACACCCCACGCTGTGCCGATGATGTAGTAGAAAAGGTATATCTGCACGAGTAAGGGGGTGCCGCGGATCATTTTTACATAAAAGTCGGCGGCGTAACGCAATGGGAGTATCCGGCTACGGGACGCCAAAGCCACCGGTATCCCGATGCTCACCGACAGAATCAGGGAAAGCGTGGTTATTAGCAGGGTCAGCCGAAACCCGCTTAGTATTCGCTCGCGATATTGCGACACGAAACTGAAATCAAGTTTCACGCCAGCCGTGTAGAGGGAAGCCCAAAACAGTCCCACCACCACGGTGGCTACCAGCAGGTAGTTGGCGGCAGCTTTGCCGACTGTGGGTTTCCCGCTGTCGGGGGCTAGGAACAGGTGGGTCACTCCAGGTCGAAGAACCACGTGAACCCAAGGTCTTGGAAGGCTTGCTGTTCTTCCTCCAAGTACTCTTTGCTTAGCTTGTCGAACCCGCCCTCTTCGCGATAGGAGTCAATGAATTCGTTTATTTCTTCCAGTAGCTCGGGGTTTTCTTTATCTACGGCAACACCCCAAAATTCTGGGTCTTGGAAGGGGATGAATACCGCTTCGGTGGTGTCTGGGTTGCTTTGCTGGTTACGGTAGATGGTGAGCTGGTCGTACAGGAAGCCGTCTGCTTTGCCTTGGATGACTTCTGTGACGCACGCGCTTTCGTCTGCCAGGCGCACTATCTGCGCTTCGGGAAGGTTTTTGGTGGCGTACACGTCACCGGTCGACCCTGTTTTCACGGCGACTACCCTTCCGGGTTCATCCAAATCTTCAATGGATTCAACGCCGCTGTCTGCCCCCGCCAGTATCGCCAGTTGTGCGCTGGCGTAGGGTTCACTGAAGTCAACTGCTTCCTGTCGTTCTTCCGTGATGGTCATGGAAGACATGACTGCGTCGGCTTTCCCTGAGGTTAGCATGGGGATCAGGCCGTCAAATGACGTGTTTTCAATCGTCAGGTCATAGTCGTATGCTTCGGCGAAATCTTCCATGAAACTTACAGAGACGCCGGTTGGCACCCCTTCTTCCGTTTTAGTTTCGAACGGGGGGTATGCCAGTTCCATGGCCACAATTAGAGGCTTTTCCCCGGTATTGTCTTCGTTTTTGGCGCTGTCGCTTGTTGAGCAGCCAGCCAGGGCTAGTGTTGCGGCGGCCAGTAGGGTCAGAGCGTGTCTTTTCTTGGGTGCCATGTTCCTCACCAATATTTATGGTTTCTGCTAGTTCTCAATGGGTGCACTTAAGCTTAGGCGAGAAACTGGGTGGTGACCAGGGGCGCAGTTTCTTGCGTTAACCTAGTTGGTTGAGGACCTTCTGAGGGTTTTCCTTCGTTCCTCTTCTGTCATCCCACCCCAGATTCCGTAGGGTTCTTTTGTGTCGAGGGCGTGGTTCCTGCATTCGTGAAGCACCGGACATGTGGAGCATACTGACTTCGCTGCTTGGGCCCGCTGTTTACGGGACATGCCACGTTCGCCCTCGGGGTGGAAAAACAGGTCCGTGTCTAACGTGATGCAGTTTCCCTGGTGCTGCCACTCCCAGTTGTCGAAAGTTGGGCCAGGCAGGTGCGTGAGTTGCGCCATCACCTATGCTTTCTAGTCTTGCCGGTTTCACCGGAAAGGCGCGTCCAGTGCCGGTTACTTCCGCCTGAACGCGCGCTGGCCGGAGGTGTGCTGAAAATTAGTATAGTTCCAATACGAATCGTATTGCAATGAGGTTTCGGTAATACTTTTTGGCTACACTTTGTTTATGACTGAATACCGCGCTGATAAATTCACGGGCTTGGGCCTGACTTATGACGATGTGCTCCTACTTCCGGAAAACACGGATGTGCACCCCGCCTCTGTGGATACTGCCACTAGAGTCACAAAGAACATCACTTTGAACATTCCTCTTTTGTCTGCTGCTATGGACACTGTCACGGAGGCGCAGATGGCGATTGCGATGGCCAGGCAGGGGGGGTTGGGTATTATCCACCGGAACCTTTCCGTTGCGGAACAGGCGGACCAAGTTCGCAGTGTGAAGAGGTCGGAGTCGGGGATGATTCAGGACCCTGTCACGATTACGCCCGATGCGACTATTGAGCAGATGGACGACCTGTGCGCGAAATACCGCATCTCTGGTTTGCCTGTGGTGGACGACGAGGGCGGTTTGCTCGGGCTTATCACCAACCGTGATCTGCAGTTTGTGCCGGTGGAAGTGTGGGAAAAGGCCAAGGTCAGTGAGCACATGACACCCATGCCTTTAATTACGGGGCCGGTGGGCATCTCCCGGGAGGAAGCGAAGGCGTTGCTGGCGGAACACCGTTTGGAGAAGCTGCCCCTAGTTGACGATAGCAACCGCTTGCGGGGTCTGATCACGGTGAAAGACTTTGTGAAGGTCGAACAGTACCCGCATGCTGCCAAGGATGCCCAGGGGCGTTTGTTGGCGGGAGCTGCTATTGGGTACTGGGGGGACGCTCGGGAACGTGCTGAAGCTTTGGCGGCTGCGGGTGTTGACGTGTTAGTGGTTGATACGGCTAATGGTGGAGCCGAGTTGGCGTTGGACACTATCCGTGCTCTGAAGGGGGACTCGGGATTTGCAGGTGTAGACATCGTGGGTGGCAACATAGCTACACGGGATGGTGCGCAAGCGCTGATTGATGCTGGTGTCGACGCGGTGAAGGTGGGAGTTGGGCCGGGTTCCATTTGTACGACCAGGGTGGTTGCTGGTGTAGGGGTTCCGCAGGTCACGGCAATAGATGCGGCAGCTCAGGCTGCGAACCCTGCGGGTGTGCCCCTGATCGCTGACGGTGGCATGCAATATTCTGGGGACATTGCGAAAGCCATTGTTGCGGGAGCCTCTTCGGTTATGCTTGGCTCCCTGTTGGCTGGCACCGCTGAGTCGCCCGGCGAATTGGTTTTTTCGGGTGGGAAACAGTACAAGGCGTATCGGGGGATGGGCGCTGTGGCCGCCATGAGTTCACGGGGCCGCAAATCCTATTCGAAGGACAGGTACTTTCAGGAGGATGTAACTTCGGATGAGAAGTTGGTGCCGGAAGGTATCGAGGGACAGGTACCTTACGCGGGTACCCTTGCCGATAACGTCTACCAGTTGGTGGGTGGTCTGCACCAGTCCATGTTCTACACGGGTGCCCCTTCGATTCCGGACTTGCAGAGAAAGGGGCGTTTCATTCAGATCACGGCAGCTGGTTTGCGTGAATCGCATCCGCACGATGTGGTGATAACGGCGCAAGCCCCAAACTATCGGGTAGCCAAACAGTAGGTGTTTTAGAACCAGGTGCGGGATATGCGGGTGTCGCGCCCGCGTGATCGTAGGAAGCTTTCGAAATCTTTTGCCCAAGCAGCATGGCTTTCCTGCTGGTATTCGTGCAGCTCGGCGGCGCTTAGCTGTTGGAGTTGCGGGTGGGCCTTCACCTGCGCGGCCAGCAGGTCCAGGGTGAGGGCAGCATCCACGTGTGCCTGGTGAGTGTCTGAAGGTAGTGTGACACCGTAGGCGGGGGCTAGGTCAGCTAGGCGTCTTTTGCCGCGTCTCTTCTTTACGAGGGCCCGGTCCAACACCAGGGGGTCCACGATGGGCGCAGTAGTTCGCCCGAGCCGTTCCTGCAGGGTGGCCACGTTGTGGCGGCGTGATTCAGCTTCCAGCAGGGGCAGGTCGTATCCAGCGTTGAAAATAACCACCACATTCCCAGCTTCTAGTTGTGCGGCGAGCGTGGCGTTTACCTGTTCCAGTACTTCTTCGATGGGGTGGCCGTGGGTGCGGGCATATTCCGTGGTGATGCCGTGAACACTTGTTGCGGCAGGCGGGATAGGCACGCCAGGATCAGCAAGCCAGGTGTGGTGCGTGTCTGGCTGGTTGGCTACCGCACCCTTTCGGCGCGTGACTGCTGCCGCGGTGACTAGCCGATCCTTTTTGGTGGACACGCCTGTTGTTTCCGTGTCGAAACCAACCCATGGGTTGTTTATCCAACTGGCCTGGGACGTGTTTTGAGGGTTCGTTTGGCTGTCGATTTGTTCGTGCATTTTATCTGGCAACCGCCTAATCAGGTTTCTCATTGCGTTTCTCATCAGTCACCATTGTGCCCTGTCCCGCCGACTGGGGGAACTAAACGGGGAAGAGGGCGTAGACTGGGAACGTGAGTTATGAAGTTGAAATCGGGCGCGGTAAGCGCGGTAGGCGAGCATTTTCTTTGGACGATGTTGCTTTGGTGCCTGCTCGACGGACGCGGGACCCGCAGGATGTGAACGTTTCTTGGCAGTTTGATGCCTACCATTTTGACATTCCGATTGTGGCGGCGCCCATGGACTCGGTGATGACACCGACTACAGCTGCCCAGTTTGATGGTTTGGGTGGTTTAGGGGTTTTAGATCTGGATGGTCTGTGGACCAGGTATGTTGACCCTACGCCGTTGTTGGAAGAGATTGCTAACCTGCCCGAGTCGGCGTCGTCGTCTCGGTTGCAGGAGATCTATTCGGAACCTATCAAGCATGAGCTGATAACGCACCGGGTGGAACAGATGCGGGAGTCGGGGCGGGTGGTGGCCGGACGTCTTTCCCCGCAACGCACCCAAGAGTATTGGCGGACTGCGACCGAAGCGGGACTGGATATTTTTGTGATTCGCGGTTCAACGGTGTCAGCGGAACATGTCTCTACCCGCCAGGAACCTCTTAATTTGAAGCGTTTCATCTACGAGTTAGACGTGCCCGTAATCGTTGGTGGCGTGGCTACCTACACGGCTGCTCTACATTTGATGAGGACGGGTGCAGCCGGTGTTTTGGTTGGTTTTGGTGGGGGAGCCGCGCACGCTTCGCGCCAGTCTCTGGGGATCCACGCTCCGATAGCGACAGCTATTGCTGATGTGGCAGCCGCGAGGCGGGACTACTTGGACGAGTCGGGGGGACGCTACGTTCACGTGATTGCTGATGGCGGGGTGGGGCGCAGTGGTGACATGATCCGTGCTTTGGCTTGCGGTGCGGACGCAGTAATGTTGGGGGCCGCTTTGGCTCGTGCCAGCGAAGCTCCTGGGAAAGGGTGGCATTGGGGTAGCGAAGCCACGCACCCGGAAGTGCCTCGAGGTCATCGGGCGCAGGTGGATACGGTGGGGACAATGGAGCAGGTGCTTTACGGTCCGTCGGAGCGTGACGATGGGCATTTGAACTTCGTGGGAGCGTTGCGTCGAGCAATGGCTACTACCGGCTATTTGGAAGTGAAAGATTTGAAACGGGCAGAGGTTGTTGTCAGCCCCTACCGGCCCTCTTAGCAATATGGACGATCTGAAACAGGAATTGGAAATAGGACTAGCAAGGAGCGAACCAGCATGAGTGAATACCGCATTGAACACGACACGATGGGTGAAGTTAAAGTTCCCAAAGACGCGCTTTACAGTGCCCAAACTCAAAGGGCAGTGGAGAATTTCCCCATTTCCGGGCAGACTCTGCGTGAACACCACATTGGTGCGTTGGGGCAGGTGAAGAAAGCAGCTGCCCAAGCGAACAGTGAGCTGGGGATTGTTGACGGCCAGATGGCCCAGGCAATCATGGAAGCCGCAGAAGAAGTGATCGCTGGGAAACATAACGACCAGTTCCCGATTGACATTTTCCAAACGGGATCGGGCACGTCCTCAAACATGAACACCAACGAGGTCGTGGCGGGCCTAGCAACAAAGATTCTGGGCCAAACAGTTCACCCGAACGACAATGTGAACGCTTCCCAGTCCTCCAATGACGTTTTCCCCACTTCCATTCATATTGCGGCATACCAGGCTGTGAATGACGTACTGCTGCCGGGTCTGAGAACTTTAGCCGAGTCATTGGAAGCCAAGGCTGAAGAGTTTGCTGACGTGGTGAAGTCTGGACGCACGCACCTGATGGATGCGACCCCAGTTACTTTGGGTCAAGAGTTCTCTGGATATGCCCAGGCTGTGCGCAACGGGATTGTTCGAGTGGAGGGCGCCCTGCCACATTTGGCGGAGCTGCCTTTGGGGGGAACAGCGGTGGGGACCGGCATCAACACGCCTGCCGGTTTCTCTGCTCGAGTGATCGAGATTTTAGCGCAGAACACGGGACTACCGTTCGTGGAGGCCCCGAACCACTTTGAGGCACAGTCAGCCATGGGTTCTTTCGTGGAGCTATCCGGTGACCTACGCGCCGTTTCTGTGTCACTGTTTAAAATCGCTAACGATTTGCGGTGGATGGGTTCCGGACCACGCACGGGCTTGCGGGAAATCAACCTCCCCGACCTGCAACCAGGTTCTTCAATCATGCCCGGCAAAGTGAACCCGGTGGTTCCCGAAGCAACCATGCAGGTTTGTTCCCAGGTTGTTGGCAACGATGCGGCTGTGGCTTTCGCCGGGGCGCAAGGCAATTTTGAACTGATCGTGATGCTGCCAGTGATGGCAGAAAACCTGTTGCAGTCCATCAACATTTTGGGCAACACCTCCACGGTTCTCGCACAGAAGTGCGTCGACGGGATCACAGCTAACCGGGAGCAGTGCTTGCGGTACGCGGAGTCCTCCCCATCGGTCGTGACTCCTTTGAACCGCTTGATTGGCTACGAGAACGCGGCCAAGATCGCTAAACACGCAGTGGAAAACGACATGACTATCCGGGAAGCCGTTGAAGATCTAGGTTTCGTGGAACGCGGTGAGGTCACCTCTGAACAGTTGGATGTGGCCTTGGACGTTCACTCCATGACGTCCCCCGAGGCCTAAACACTAGGCAGAGTACGTACCAGGCAGATAGGGACAAGATCGCTAAAGCAACAGTCCCCGCTGGGTTCATTGGTTAGTAGATGACCTGTGAGCTAAAAAAATCAGTAGGGAGATAAGGAACAAGCCACTCAAGGTGACAACCAGAAGGTATCCCGAAGTTGCTAAGGCAGGGTAGGCGGCGGCTGCCCCCAAACTGACAGTCTGAATCAGACTGATAGCAGCCGCCGCCACCAAGTGCGGTAAAGAACGATGGTCCAAGTTCCCAACGGGGGTGACAAGCAGGGTAGTCGTGCCCTTTGCTCCACGTAAACGCCACACGACCATACCCAAGAAACCGGTGAGCAAAGCAAAAAACAGACTCAAAACCAAAGCAGAAATAGTCATTTAGCTTCCTCCCGCAGCGACACTAGAGCCGCATCCCACGCCGCTTTAGAAGCGTCGGAAGGCATCACCCAACCATCCCTGGGTGACAGGGTTGCCCCCGGCAGCACTTGCGGACCATCGGGGAGTGCCGAACGTTTGAACTGTTGGGTGATGAAACGGCCAAAGAACACTGATAGCCAATGGACAATTTGGGACAGGCTGTATTTGTCACCCCAAGCGTGTAACTGCAGAAACGCTATCTTCTCCGGGGTGAATCCAAAGTTGAGCACGTAGTACAAAGTGAAATCTTGTAGCTCGTAGGGGCCTACAGCTTCTTCCGTTTTCTGAGTATCAGCATCCGAGTCCCCCGGAACAAGCTCAGGGGAAATGTCCGCGCTGAGCACAGACCGGGTGGCTTGAGAAAAGGGGTTCCCCAAGATGGTTCCTTCAACCAGGTGGGCTAGCACGTCTATGATCGCAGTTTTTGGGAGCCCAGAGTTAACGGCGTAGTGACTCATCTGGTCACCAACGCCGTACGTGCACCAGCCTAAAGCCAACTCAGACAGGTCCCCGGTCCCGATCACCAAACCGCCGTGGTGGTTAGCTAACCGAAACAGATAATCTGTTCGCAGGCCCGCCTGCACATTTTCAAAAGTCACATCGAAAACCGGTTCCCCAGCAGCGTAGGGGTGGTCCAGAGCCCGCAACATTTCCGTGCCGGTTGCTCGGATATCCAAAGTAGTGAACGTGGCACCAACCGCTTCCGACAGCTCCTCCGCTAGAGAGCGACTGGATTCCGTGGTGGCAAAACCGGGCATGGTGTACGCCAAAATGTCACTGCGGGGACGCCCCAAACCGTCTAACGCTAAAGCGCACACCGCTAAAGCTAGCGTTGAATCTAAACCACCGGAAACACCGATCACCAGTTTAGGTTCCCCCAAAGCTGTCAAGCGGCGCATTAACCCGGCCACCTGTAAATCCAAAATGGTTTGAGCAACCTCGCCGGGAGAAAGATCCGGGTAGCTTAGCGTCAAGAAAGGGTGGGGAGAAACGTCGCGGCGCAAGGTAGTCACCTCAGCACGCACGCCCGGGTGTCCCAAAGTGAAAGGTACCAGGTACGGTTGGCTATCGAGCTCAGCGTTGGGAGCAGGGAACCGTAGTTTCTTGGCGCCCAAGGCAGCCAAGTCAGTGTCCGCGATAGTTAGAACACTGTCCGCAGAAGCCGGACCATAGTGGTGGTCCGCTGCCAGCACCCAGGCGCCCTCAACAATGGTTTTCGCCCCACTCCAAGCAAAGTCGGTGGAAGACTCCCCGAAACCAGGACAGGCAGAAACAACAGTCAGCATGCTTTCCTCACCCAAAGAACGCAGCTGCGCTTCGCGTTCCTGCCGGCTGCCCACCAGAGTCGGGTCAGCGCAGGGGGAGGCTAACACCGTGACCACATTGGGCGAATCGTTAGCGATCTGGGTGTCCGCAGTGACATGGAAGTTCTGGACATCCGTTGCTGTAGCCACGAAGGAACCAAATGGGAAAGCCCCCGGTGTGGCCGCCTCCGCTTTCACCAAGCCATCTTCCGTCAACGTAACAAATTGCAGGTCCGCGGCACCCAGCACGGGAGTGACACCCACAATCCGTCCGCCCTGTACCAACACGGAGGCGTTATACAGTTCCTGTTCGAAAACCAGGGGGGCACCCACCACCAGCAGTGGCAGCAGGTCCGAACTGGCAGCAACAACTTCTTCCAACCCGGCAAGGGTAGCAGCCAGCACCGTGCCATCAGCAAGCAGATCTCCAGCAGTCACCCCGGTTAACGTCAGCTGCGGAAAGACCACCAGCGCCACACCCTGACGGTGAGCTAAACGAGCGGTTTCAATAACAGACCGCGCATTGGTCGCCGGGTCGGCCAGAGCTACACTTGGTGCAGCAGCGGCCACCCGAACCAAACCATGCGTGTAAATCGAATTGAACGCTGCGTCCTGCGTCATAGCCAGCCAGTCCTTAACGCCAGGTTCCACCTAGCTTCGATCACATTCCGAGGTACAGTTGCCCCGGAACTTCTAACTCTCCTGGTCCAAGTTTACTAGACGACAGTCATCACTTGATTGGCGATGGCCAACTCCTCGTTCGTTGGGACAACCATTACTCGAGCAACCGACTCTTTCTTGGAAATGGTGGTCGGTAAGGACGGGCGCCGATTATTGGCTTCCTCGTCAATCAAAATGCCTAACGGCTCCAGCCGCTCACCCACTTCAGCGCGTAGTTCAATGTCATTTTCACCTATGCCAGCCGTGAAACTAAGAACATCCAAACCGCCCATTTCAGCGGTGTAAGCGCCAATGTATTTCACGATTCTAGTAACGTAAATGTCCAACGCTTCTCGGGCCCGGCGGCGTGCTGCCCGATCCCCAGACTTCGCTACTTCTCGGATCGCCCGCATATCGTTGTCGCCCGCAAGACCCTTCATGCCGGAACTGCGGTTCATGAGGGCATCGACCTCTTCAAAACTCATTCCCCCAACCCGCTGCAAATGGAACACAACCGCCGGGTCAATGTCTCCCGTGCGAGTCCCCATCACCAAACCTTCCAGCGGTGTCAGACCCATTGAGGTGTCCACTGCCCGGTCACCAACAATCGCCGAAGCGCTAGCACCGTTACCTAAATGCAGAACAATCTGCTTCAAATCCCGGCCGCCAAGCACTTCGGAAACACGGCGAGACACGTACTGGTGAGAGGTTCCATGGGCACCGTAACGGCGAATCGAATAGCGTTCCGCCACTTCCCGGTCCAGAGCGTAAAGAGCCGTGTCAGGGGGTAAATCCTTGAAGAAGGCAGTGTCGAACACGGCAGCATGGGGTATGTCAGGGAGCTGTTCGCGTGCCACTTCAATCCCCACTAGTGCAGGTGGATTATGCAGCGGCGCCAGGTCCGAAAGTTCCTCGATGAGGCGTGTGACGCGGTCATCAATCAGTGCGGGTCCAGAAAAATACTTACCCCCCTGGACCACCCGGTGCCCCACAGCAACAACGTTAGATTCCTCAAAAGAGGGACCCACTTCCTCAAACAGGCCCAAAATAATCTTCAAAGCTGCTGCATGGTCCGGTACCGGTTCTGTAAGGTCCACCTCTTTCACCGAATAGCGATGATGAACCTCACCCAGCTCCTCGCCGATGCGTTCGACCATGCCACTGGCTAAAGCGTGACCATTTTCAGGGTTGATTAGCTGATATTTTAGGGTCGAAGAACCCGAGTTGATAACTAAGACAGTTTCCACAATGAAACCTCTATCCTTGTGCTTGGATCGCGGTGATAGCCACGGTGTTGACAATATCTTCCACCAACGCACCCCTGGACAGGTCGTTCACAGGTTTACGCAAACCCTGCAAAACCGGTCCAACGGCAACGGCGCCTGCAGTGCGTTGAATAGCTTTGTAAGCAATGTTCCCAGCATCCAGACTGGGGAAAACTAGAACGTTCGCTGCTCCAGCCACCGTTGAACCCGGTGCTTTTGATCTTGCCACTTCGGAATCCACAGCAGCATCAAACTGGAGTGGCCCTTCCACTGCCAATGAAGGGTCCGCTTCGCGTACCAAGTCGACCGCTTGGGTCACCGTGTCCACGCTGGGTCCGCTGCCGGACCCTAGAGTGGAGTAGGACAGCAAAGCTACCTTAGGATCGACCCCGAACTGGGCGGATGTTCTGGCGCTGGCTACAGCGATCTGTGCCAACTCTTCAGCGGAGGGGGAAACCATGACGGCGCAATCAGCGAACACTAGGGCATGGTCTTCCAGCAACATGAAGAAAGCGGAAGAAACCAGAGAGATGCCCGGTGCGGTTTTGATGATCTGTAAAGCGGGGCGGATCGTGTCAGCAGTTGTGTGGGCAACACCCGACACCATGCCGTCTGCGTCCCCCATGTGCACCATCATGGTGCCGAAGTAGACAGGATCCTGAACCGTTCGGGTGGCTTCCTCTTCGGTCATGCCATTGGCGGAACGCAGGTGAGCTAGTTCCTGAGCGTATTTTGCTACCATTTCCGGCTGTGTGGGACTGATAACTGTCGCAGCAGACACATCGACGCCCAGACTGTTTGCCTGCTCGAAAATGCTGGCTTGCTCACCGATGAGAATAATATCCGCCACGTTTCCTGCTAGCAGTTCGGCGCTGGCCCGCAGAATCCTCTCGTCGCCTGCTTCGGGTAGCACAATGCGCTGCTTATCTGCAGCAGCGCGGGCCAACAGGTTGGTTTTGAACATTAGCGGGGTAACTGCGGTGGAACTTACCCCCATGACCTGAGCTAGATCGTCCTGGCTGAGCGGGGCAGCGAAAAGGGGAATGTCCTCACCCAAAGCTTCGGGGTGGTGGGGTCCCGAAACGACCACCCCAGCCAACGTTGCATTGTGTTCCGCAGCGCGGGAGGCGAAGGTGGCAATTTCCTGCCCTAAGAGCTCTGGGCTCATGCCTTCCGCATCCAACCAGTAAAGCACTGGGGCACCCACTGCCGCCGCTACGTCCAGGTTCCACCCGGTCACATCAAAAGAAGGGACAGGGCTTGAAACCAAGCCCCGTACTAACGTGAGTCCCTGTTCGGTGGAGCGAATGGATGTTACAGCCTGCTCCAAAGCCGCATGTGGATCCTTAGCTATCTGTGCCACGGGAACGTCGGCGGTGGCAGAAATCTGGGTGACACCTGCCTGGGCTTGGGGTTGCGTCTGCACGTCTTCAACGAGCTGTTCGTAAAGGTTGTGTACTTGCGCGTCATCGGCTGCGCCCATAATTAATAAAGCAGAGGTCACTCTTACGTCCTATCTAGTGGAGATTCACCATTGGTCTACCGGTTCCATCGTAGCGTTATTTGGTGGAAGTGCGACACCGAACGAGCAGACATCCACAAAATTGGAAACTGGGTGTGTTCCGTACCCGAAGCGGTAGGCTAGGTGTGTGAAAAAAAATGAGCATAATCAGGTGTTGGTGGTAGATTACGGGGGCACCGAAGCGCAGCAGGTAGCCAGGGACGTTCGAGAGCAGGGCGTTTTTTCCTTGGTGTTTCCTCCGGTGACCGCTGCCGGACGAATTGGGCACCAGGCACAGGGCGCGGTGATCCTAGTGGGCGCTGACAGTGCGCAAGAGGAAGACATGCGCCTGGTTTGCGACAGTGCCAACGTGCCTGTCTGGTCCTACAGCGAGGAAGGGTTGGTTGATTTCCTTTTTGGTCAAGCCAACCTGGAACCCACTTGGCGGCCCGAAGCGATGGTGGAACTGCTGACCGAGCAGGTTCGCCAGCAGGTGGGGGACAGCAAGGTGTTGCTTGCTCTTTCTGGTGGGGTGGACTCTTCTGTTGCGGCGGCGCTGATTCACAGGGCTGTTGGCGAGCAGCTCACCTGCGTTTTTGTGGATCATGGTTTGCTGCGGGAGGGCGAACGTGAGCAGGTGGAGCAAGATTTGGCGCAGGCGCTTGGAATCAACTTGATTACGGTGGACGCTTCTGACAGGTTTTTGGGTGCATTGGCCGGGGTATCGGACCCGGAACAGAAACGAAAAATTATTGGTAATGAGTTCATCCGCGTTTTTGAGCAGGTTGCTAAACAGATAACGCAAGAGGCGGAAGCGGCGGGCGAAGAGGTGGGTTTCTTAGCTCAGGGGACCCTCTACCCGGACATTGTAGAGTCGGGCGGAGTGGAAGGTGTCAAGAATATTAAGAGCCACCACAATGTGGGAGGGCTACCCCCCGATTTGGATTTTGCTTTGGTGGAACCGTTGGCAACCTTGTTCAAGGATGAGGTTCGCGAAATCGGTCGCACCCTGGGGTTGGAAGAGCGGGTGGTCGACAGGCAGCCTTTCCCCGGCCCAGGATTGGGGGTACGGATCGTGGGGGAGGTGACGGCGCAACGAGCGGAGTTGCTGCGCAAAGCTGACGCGATAGTGCGTGAGGAGCTAACTGCGGCTGGTTTGGATGACCAGATTTGGCAGGCACCCGTAGTGCTGTTGGCGGACGTGCGGTCGGTGGGAACTGACGGGCACGAACGCACTTATGGGCATCCGATTGTGTTGCGTCCCGTGGCCAGTCAGGACGCTATGGTTGCCGACTGGGTTTACCTACCCCAAGACGTGTTGGCGAGGATTTCTACCCGCATCACTACCGAAGTTCCGCAGGTGAACCGAGTGGTTTTGGATGTGACCGGTAAGCCCCCGGGCACTATCGAGTGGGAGTGAGGTAGTGGCGAAGCGTAAACGCACTTGGCCGCCCGTGGGTGTGGGTCTGGGTGCGGGCATAATGGATAATCACACGCACCTACCTTTGGCTGAAGGACAGATCCCTAAAGCGGATGGTTACCGGATGCCCTTGGCAACACAGTTGGAGCTGGCTGACCAGGTGGGGGTGCAGCAGATCATCACGGTGGGCTGCGAGATGCCGGATTGGCGCCCCACATTAGAGTTGGCGGCGCAGTGGCCTCAGGTGAGGGTCGCTTTGGGGATACACCCGAACGAAGCTGCTTTACACGAAGGGGTGGTGGAGCGTTCCCCCGACGGCTTTGACCATGAGCTCAAGAGTCACCACGTTCCTTTAGTGGATGCTTTGGCGGGTTTGGAGCAGCATTTAGGGGATCCTCTGGTGGTGGCTGTAGGGGAAACGGGGATGGACTTTTTCCGAACCGCGCAGGCTGGGCGAGCCGCTCAGGAAGCGTCTTTTGCCGCGCATTTGGAGTTAGCCCGCCAGTTTAGTTTGCCTTTGCAGATCCACGACCGGGATTCCCATCGGGCGACGGTGGAGGTGCTGCGGGATTCGGCTGCGGAAGACCAGCCGATCGTGTTTCACAGTTTTTCTGCCGACCGGGAGTTGGCTGATTTGATTGCCGCCAACGGTTGGTTTGCATCGTTTTCTGGGATGCTCACCTATCCGGCTAACGAAGAGTTGCGGGCCGCCCTGTTGCGGGTGCCCCGCGATCGGGTTCTAGTGGAAACGGATGCCCCCTATTTGACGCCTGTTCCTTTTCGGGGGATGCCTAACGCCAGTTATGTTCTGCCAAACACGGTGCGCCAGATCGCTGAATTGTGGGATGAGGGCGAGGAAGCTACCGCGCAGATCCTGTTGGATAATTCCCGTCGCCTGTACGGTTCGTGGTGAGCGGTGAATGAGTGCTGAACGTGATGTGAAGATGCTCGGTTTTGCTCAAGTCCGTGAGTTAGCGGAGCGGCTGGGTGTTAGCCCCACCAAAAGGTTGGGTCAGAACTTCGTGATCGATCCGGGGACGGTCCGCAGGATAGCGGACGTGGCTGGTGTTGGGCCGGGCAGTAAGGTTTTGGAAGTGGGCCCCGGTCTGGGGTCGCTAACTTTGGCGTTGTTGGAGCGGGGTGCGCAGGTTTGTGCCGTGGAGATCGACGAGGGGTTAGCTGCGGGGCTTCCGCAGACTATTGAAGCCTATGCGCCAGGGATGGTCGATAATTTTGCTTTGGTGCAGGCTGATGCTTTGCAGCTGGAAGGGCTGTCCTGTTTCGAGCAGACGCAAGGAGGTTGGTCCCCAGATTCGTTGGTGTCCAACCTGCCGTATAACGTGGCGGTGCCTCTCATTTTGCGGTCGCTGGCAGCGTTTGGCAGCCTCACTTCGGCGTTGGTGATGGTCCAAAAGGAGGTTGCTGACCGGCTAGTGGCTCGCCCGGGTAACCGGGTTTATGGGGCTCCCAGTGTGAAGCTGGCATGGTTTGGGCACGCTTCCAATGCCGGCAGTGTTGGCACCAAGGTTTTCTGGCCCGAGCCCAACGTGACTTCTGGTTTGGTGCACGTGCAGGTCAGCAGACCGTACGGTGATGATGAACGGTTACGTCGCAACGTGTTTCAGGTGATTGACCAGGCTTTCTCTCAACGGAGGAAGATGCTTCGGTCAGCACTACGGCCCCTCTTCCGCACCCCTGCGGACTTGGGTAAAGTTTTGGCGCAGGCGGGTATCCCAGGTACGGCCCGGGCTGAGACTTTAGGGATCGACGATTATGTGCGTCTCACGCAAGTAGCCCTAGCGAAAGGCGCGTTGAAAGCTGAAGACGCCGCTTACGGGGAAGTGCCGGAACCGGTGGTTGCGTCCGCTCCGGGGAAAGTGAATTTGCACTTGGCCGCTGGTGCGGTTCGCGCTGACGGGTACCACCCGTTGACCACGATTTTTCAGTCCTTGTCGACACGGGACTATCTGGAGCTGCGTCCCCGTGAAGATGACACGGTAACGGTTTCCACCTTGGTTTATCGACGTGTTGATGGCAGTTTCACGTTGGATGAAGAGAGGACTAGGGCATTTGCGCAGGATGTGGGGCCGGGGGACCATTTGGCTCACCAGGCGGTTGGGGCACTGAGGGCCCGCGTGGGTTCCACGGTGGGAGGGGCAGATGTGGTGGTGCATAAAACTATTCCGGTGGCGGCAGGCATGGCAGGCGGTTCAGCAGATGCGGCAGCCACTCTGGTGGCTGGGAACAAGCTGTGGAAACTTGGCTTATCAAACGATGAGTTGATGGAGGTCGGTAGGGGGCTGGGGGCGGATGTGCCTGCCTGTCTGCTGGGTGGGGAAAGTTTGGGTGTGGGGGCCGGCGACCAGGTTCAAATTTTCAGGCGGGGCACGGATTTTCCCGACGAGGGATCCTCCTGGTGGGTTATGGTCCAACCAGGTTTTGGTTTGTCCACCGCTGAAGTGTTTCAGGTTTACGATCAGTTGGTTGAAGAAAAGGGGGCTGCGGCAGACCCATCGGCAGGAAAAGTAGTTTCGAGCCAGCGAACTGAAGCAGAGACAGCCCAGTTGGCGGATGCTCTTTTACAGGATCCCGATTTACGTAACGACCTACAAATTGCTGTGTTGAGCCTGCATCCAGAACTAGCTAACTTGGGCGAGGCCGCCATTGAGGTGGGAGCCATCCGCTGGGTGATTTCTGGTGCTGGGCCCACAGTTGCCGCCCAGTGTGCCAGTAAAGAAATGGCTGAAAAAGTGGGGGCCGAAATGGGTAAGAACCCACAGGTGGTGAACGTTTTGGTTACCTGGGGACCCGCTTTGGGGGCTGTAGTAGAAAAGGGTTTACCCGCGTGGGCGCAGCCGTCAGCGACTAGTTCTGAGCCGTTTTAGTCGCGGCACGTTCATGTTTCACCTGATGAACCAGTTTTTGTCCTCCTGATTCTAAAAGGGCCCGCTTCCAAGGCAGGACGCCCTCAATTTCGATGGAGATAGACATGGACAAAATCGTACGAATGATGACGATCATCCCCAGGATTATGGCATCCTCAACCGACGGTTTAGAGGTGATTGTGCGCACCAGGTCGGCAGCAACCAAGATTTCTAGGCCCAGCAATATGGCGGAACCCAGTGTTACCCGCAGCGTGGTGAACGCTTGGGCCGCTTGCCCACGACGAAGCCGATTGACAGCTAAGACAGCGGCCAGAATAAACCCAACCACCATCGCTAGGGTGCCCGCAATCTCAAAAGCTGAGGCAATGGTGCCTAAAAGGCCCTCGATGAAGGATTCCGCATGTTCCATGTGACTACTCTAGAATAAAACCAGCCGCAGTTGGGTTTCTTAGGCCAAGTTGCAGATAGGGAACACCCAGGGCTGACAGCATCCCAGAGAACTCGGGAGAACTAGGAGAAGAATATGGCCAACGGATTTGATTTAGAGAACTTGGTGGACAATCTGCCCATCGAAGGCATAGCCCAAATGCTGGGGGTGGACGCCTCCGCCGTGGAGCAGGCAACAGCGGTGGCACTTCCTGAACTTCTGCAGGGACTGGCAACAAACGCGGCAACGCCAGGTGGGGCGGCGTCCCTCGCGGAAGCCTTGGGTGAACATGACGGCAGAGGCCAAGTCTTTGTGGAAGATGTTGATGTGGAAGATGGTAAAAAAATTGTGAGACACGTTTTAGGTAACGACCCAGATTCGGCTGCCGAAGCGCTCTCAGCCAAAGCTCAGGGTGCGGACCAGTCAGTGTTGGCGAAGCTGCTTCCCGTAGTGGCGCCCCTACTCTTGGGGTACCTGGCTGGTGGGTACGGAAAGGAAAAAAGAAGGCAGCCTCAAACCTCCAACACCTCCGACCTTCTGGGAACCTTGTTGGGCACGCTGCTGGGTGGCGGTAGCACTCCCCAGCGAGGAAACCTCGGCGGGGCTGGGGATCTGCTGGGCAGTATCTTGGGGCAGCTGGGGCGACGCTGAACCGTTAGGCAGAGGCCAGGGTTTCAGCTAGTTCCAGCCATTCGTCTTCCAAGACAGACAGGTCAGCGTTAAGCTCACCCAGTTCTTGCGTGGCTTTGGTCAACTCCTGATAGTGAGTGGGGTCGATCATGGCCAGAGTTTCCTCTTTTTTGGTGATTTCTTGGCGCAGTTTGTTGAGCCGCCGTTCAACGGAAGCTAAGCGGCGGCTAGCGTCCGCTCTTTCCGCCCCACTCAGACGGGTGGGGTCAGTCGCGTCGGCTGGGGTATCCGGGGTGGTCTGAAGTCCCCGATATTCCTCCTGCACCTGCAGATACTGCTCCACTCCGGAAGGAAAGTGACGCAGCTTGCCCCCAACAATCCCGTACTGGTTGTCCGTGACCCGTTCCAACAGGTAGCGGTCGTGCGAAACTACCAGCAGGGTTCCCGGGAAAGAGTCCAACAGCTCTTCCATGGCTGTCAGCATTTCGGCATCCACGTCGTTTGTGGGCTCATCTAGCAACAAAACATTAGGTTCTTCCAGCAGTACAAGTAGCAGTTGCAGCCTGCGTCTCTGACCCCCCGAGAGGTCAGCCACCCGGGCCGACAGGTGCTTAGGGGAGAAACCAAGACGTTCCAAGAGGGCGGCGGGGGACAGTTCCTTTCCGTCCACCAGAAACGCAGTTTTGTAGTTCCCCAACACTTCACTCACCCGCTGATCACCAATGTTTTGCAATTGGGAAAAGCTTTGGTCCAACACCCCAAGTTGCACCGTTTTCCCCAACCGCACCCTGCCTTGGGAGGGGGTTACTTCACCGGCGATAGTTTTGAGCAGCGTGGATTTACCGGATCCGTTTGCCCCCAGAATTCCGATCCGGTCGCCCGGTCCCACCAGCAGGGTGACGTCTTCCAGAACGGGTGTGCCCTCGAAAGCGACTGACATCCCTTCTATGTCCACCACTTTTTTGCCGAGCCGGGAAGAAGCGAGCCGCTGCAACTCGATGGTGTCACGCAGAGGAGGCACATCAGCAATAAGGGTTTTGGCCGCGTCCAACCTGAACTTAGGTTTCGAAGTGCGTGCAGGGGCACCTCTGGCCAACCAAGCCAACTCTTTGCGCAGCAGATTCTGCCGCTTACTTTCAGCCACCATCTCCTGTCGATCACGTTCCACCCGCTGCTGTACATATGCGGCGTACCCGCCCTCAAACTGGGTGATCTTTCCGCCATGAACCTCCCAGGTGTTGCCGGCCACAGCATCCAAGAACCACCTGTCGTGGGTGACGACTAGAAGAGCTCCTTCGTTGGGTGCCCAGCGCGCACGCAGATGGTTTGCCAGCCAGGTAATGGCTTCCATGTCCAAATGGTTGGTCGGTTCGTCAAGGAGGAGCAGGTCGTAGTCGCCTATCAACAGGGAAGCTAGCGCTACCCGCCGACGTTGACCTCCACTGAGAGTGCCGATGGTAGCGTCCCAATTCAGATCTGCCACCAGGCCATCCATAACTTGTCGGATCTGGGGGTTAGCGGCCCACACATGTTCCGGGGTATCGCCAACTAGGGCTGTGCGCACACTGTGCGAATCGTCTAGGTTGTCCCGTTGATGCAGCTCCCCAACCCGGAGGCCACCACGTCGGGTCACTAGCCCAGCATCTGGTTCCAAACGCCCAGAAAGTAAACCAAGCAGGGTGGACTTGCCGTCCCCGTTGCGGCCAACTACCCCGATCCGGTCCCCCCGCCCCACCCCTACAGTGAGGGAATCAAAAACTGTCTTCGTGGGATAGCTCAAATGCAGCTGCTCTGCCCCCAATAAATGTGTCACGACAAGAACAATAGCGCATGCAGGGGGTGGTGATGGAAGTCGCCTCCCAAGATTTTCCTTGCGCAAGCAAACTGTGCAACAATAGTTGTACTTTCCGCCCTGGTGTAAAGGCAGCACAGGGGTTTTTGGTGCCCTTAGTCTAGGTTCGAGTCCTAGGGGCGGAGCGAAGCGGTGTAGCGGCCGCTAAAACAGGGCAAACGGAGCGTTTGCTATAACCCGACACAGCCGAAGGGGCCAGGCATTGAGCGGTATCGTAAGCAGTGGGGAAAAGAAACTTGTTTTAGCGTCCGGGCGCGCCTATCCCGGTTTAGCGGAAGCCATTGGGGAGTCCCTGGACTCAGGTGTTGTACCCACCACCTCCTACGACTTCGCTAACGGAGAGATATATTTTCGTTTCAACGAGTCAGTGCGGGGAGCGGATGTTTTCATTGTCCAGTCGCTGACCACGCCAATTAATACTTGGCTCATGGAACAGCTCATAATGGTGGACGCTGCTAAACGTGCTTCGGCCAAGCGGATTACTGCGGTTGTCCCCTTCTACCCGTACTCTCGGCAGGACAAGAAACACCAGGGGCGCGAACCGATCTCTGCCCGTCTGATTGCCGACCTGTATAAGACGGCTGGGGTGGACCGAATCATGAGTGTTGACTTGCACGCATCCCAAGCACAAGGCTTTTTTGATGGCCCGGTAGACCACCTGTGGGCTATGCCCGTCCTCGTTGACTACGTTAAAGAACGTGTTGATATGGACAAAGTTGCGGTGGTTTCCCCTGACGCTGGACGCATCAGAGTCGCAGAGAAGTGGGCCGTGAAACTAGGTAACTGTCCGCTAGCGTTCGTCCACAAAACTAGGGACACAAGCCAACCGAATGTGGCGACCGCGAATCGCGTGGTGGGAGACGTGGAGGGCCGCCAGTGTGTTTTGGTGGACGACCTGATTGATACCGGTGGAACAATAGCCGAAGCGGTGCGCGTCCTCTACGAAGCGGGTGCAGCAGACGTGATAGTGGCAGCAACCCACGGCGTGCTGTCCCCACCGGCTGCGGAGCGCCTGTCCTCCTGCGGGGCATCCGAGGTGATCATCACCGATACGTTGCCGATAACGGACGATAAACAGTTTGAGGAGCTAACGATTCTTCCGATAGCACCGCTGCTAGCGAAAGCGATCAGGGAAGTCTTTGAAGACGGTTCGGTCACTTCCATGTTCGATGGGGTGGCATAGGGGCCACTGGTTGGCTAAGCTGGCTAAGTTGCCCCGGCGAGGGAAGTGAAAATTACTTCCGTTATCGACAGGGTTCGTGTCATCTTTTGGTGGCGCCGTTGGGCAAGGCAAAGGAGTCGGGCCCAGCCCGTCTCCCCAATGAAAATGTAGCGTTTAGGCGCTACCTGGTTTGATGGAGAAAAAGATGGCTGAAGTTGACAATGTAATTGTTGGTGAAGTTCGTACCGAGGTTGGGAAGGGACCTTCTCGCCGCGCCCGCCGGGACGGCTTGGTGCCAGCGGTATTGTACGGGCATGGGATTGACCCGGTTCACTTAGATCTTCCCGGTCACCAAGTATTTTTGATCACCAAGGACACGGCCAACGCGGTCGTGACCGTGAAATACGGTAACGACGAAGAGATGGCCCTGGTCAGAGGTTTACAGCGCCACCCTGTTCGCAGAGACATTTTGCATGTCGACCTGCTTGTGGTGAAGAAGGACGAGAAGGTGGAAGTTGAGATTCCACTGAACATTTTGGGTGAGCCAGCGGCTGGCACCATGCTGCGTCAGGAAGAGTTCAGCCTGATTGTTACCGCCCCCGCTATTGCTATTCCTGAAACGATTGATGTCAACGTTGAGGGTCTGCCCCTGGGTGAGATCGTGCGCGTTGAGGACCTGGATCTGCCGGAGGGCGTGGAAGTTAACGAGGAACTTCTGCAACGCGATATTGTTACGGTCACCGAGATTGCAGAGATTGAGGAAGAGCCAGCAGAGACCGAAGAGGTTGAGGGTGCTGAGGATCTGGAAGAGGCTGAAGAAGCAGTCGAAGAAGCCACCAGCGAAGACTAACAGTGCAGGGCAGAACTTCGGGACACCTTCATGTAATAATCCCAGCGGGTGGGGCGGGCACCAGATTGTGGCCGCTGTCGCGTAGGCGACGCCCGAAGTTCCTGTTAGACCTGACGGGCAGCGGATTGTCTCTGCTGCAGCAAACCGTGGTGCGCCTGGTGCCGGTCGCTTTGTCGTACACAATTGTGACCGGCCCAAGTCACCGGGTGGAAGTTGAGCAGCAGGTCGAGCGGTTGCGGGAATTAGGCGGTCTCCCCACGGATGTCCCCGTTCGGGTGGTGGTGGAACCTGCCCCTAGAAATTCGATGCCTGCGATCGGTTTGGCAACTGCCTTGGTGCGCCAAGAGTATGGGGATCAGGCGGTGGTGGGTTCTTTCGCTGCTGACCATCAGGTGCAGCGACCGCAGGACCTTCTGGCTGTGGTTCATTCCGCCATTGAAACGGCTGAGCTGGGCTATTTGAGCACCATCGGGATTGCTCCCACCGCACCTTCCACAGCGTTCGGCTACATTCGGCCCAGTGTTGAAAAAGTGTCCCCGGTTGCACGCCGGGTGGTTGCTTTCGTGGAGAAACCTGATGCGTACTTAGCGGAGCAACTCATCAAGGGTGGGTACCTGTGGAATGCGGGAATGTTCGTTGTGAGGGTCGCGGACCTGTGGGCCGACCTGTTTCGTGTGCAACCCGATTTGGCGAGAGATTTACAGAAGGTTGCTGACCATTGGGGGGCAGCGGAGCAGGTGGGCCAGCTTTGGGACGCTTTGCCTTCCATCGCCATTGACCATGCGTTGGCGGAACCGTTGGCGCAGCAGGGGAGAGTGGCGGTTGTGAGCGCGCCGGTTTCCTTGGGTTGGTCAGACTTGGGGGATTTCCCTTCTTTACCCGCGGATACCTCCTCCCTTGTCACCGAAGTGGAAGCGTCAGGAGCGGTGGTGCGGGTCCCCGAAGGTAAGAGAGTCGTGATTTTCGGGGTGGATGACGCCGTTGTTGTCGACACGAACGATGCGTTGTTGGTTACAACAACCGAGCACGCACAGCGCCTTGGTGTTGTTGTAGACCAGTTGGAAGATAGTGGGTTGGACACCCTGTTGTGAGGGCGCTCCGGTACCATGTTTTACTGGGACAGGAGGGTGACAATGGAGGTCACGTTTGAGGTTTGGCAGACTTTGGCTGCGGAAGCACTGGAAGCCATGAGGGAAGCATACGTTCCCTATTCCAATTTCCCGGTGGGGGCGGCAGCTTTGGTTGATGATGGTCGGATTGTTACCGGCTGCAACGTGGAGAACGCTTCGTATGGGTTAACGCTGTGCGCGGAATGTGGCCTTGTTTCGGATTTGGCGAGGACGGGTGGGGGACGCCTTGTCGCTTTTGCTTGTGTGGATGGGCGGGGAAACCCGGCGTCCCCTTGCGGTAGGTGCAGGCAGTTGCTTTTTGAGTTTGGTGGGAAGGATCTGTTGTTGGCGATGCCCGATGGGATCATGACAATGGATCAAGTTCTTCCTGGCGCGTTCGGACCAGAGGACTTGGATGAGTCCCACGGACATGGTCCATCTACCTCAAGCTAGGGAAACTGGCGGTGAGCATTTTGGGAAACTTTGACGCCGCGGAACGCTACGACGCTGTGGATGTTATCCGGAGGAAGAGGGACGGCGGGTCCCTATCGAAACCCATGATTGATTGGGTGGTTGACGCTTACACTCGCGGTGTGGTGCAAGACGAGCAGATGGCCGCTTTGGCGATGACCATTTTTTGGCGGGGGTTGAACCAGGAGGAGACCCGGTGGTGGACGGCAGCCATGACGAATTCGGGTGTGCGGATGGATTTTTCTGGGCTGGGGAAGTCCACTGTGGACAAGCATTCTACCGGAGGGGTGGGGGACAAGATCACTTTGTCTCTGGCTCCGCTGGTTGCCGCTTTTGGTGTCGCGGTCCCACAGCTTTCGGGTCGCGGTTTGGGGCACACGGGTGGGACTTTGGACAAGATGGAGTCCATCCCCGGATGGCGCGCCGACCTCACTGATAAAGAAATCATGCAGATATTGGGGGAAGGGGCAGGGGCAGTCATCTGCGCGGCTGGGGCAGAGTTGGCTCCGGCGGACAGGAAGCTTTATGCGCTGCGGGATGTGACTAGCACGGTTGATTCTATTCCCTTGATCGCTTCTTCAATCATGTCAAAGAAGATTGCGGAGGGAACGGGCGCTCTTGTTCTGGACGTGAAGGTGGGTTCCGGGGCTTTCATGCGGGAGGAAACCCAGGCGAAGGAGTTGGCCGAACTCATGGTCAGTTTAGGCAGGGACGCCGGTGTGAAGACGGCGGCTTTCTTGACCAACATGAATACTCCTTTGGGTTTAACGGTTGGTAACGCTTTGGAGGTGCGTGAATCCATTGAGGTACTGGCTGGGGGTGGGCCTAGTGACGTGGTGGATTTAACCGTGATTTTGGCGCAGGAGATGCTGCGCTTGGTGGGTCAGCCTGACCAGGACGTGTTGGCGGCGCTGAACGATGGGCGGGCCATGGATCATTGGAAGAGGATGGTGCGGGAGCAGGGTGGGGACCCGGACGCGCCGCTACCAGTTGCTCGTCATAGTGAGACTGTCACTGCCAGCGAAAGTGGTTACTTGACTGGCATGGATGCTTGGGGAGTGGGTGTGAGTGCTTGGCGTTTGGGGGCTGGCCGGTCGAAGCAGGGGCAGAAAGTGCAGGAGGGTGCCGGGATCAAGCTGCACGCCAAGCCTGGGCAGAAGGTCACTAGGGGCCAGCCATTGCTAACTCTTTTTACGGACACGCCTGACCGCTTCCCCAGGGCGCTGGAAGCTTTGGAGGGTGCCATTCAGATCGCTCCAAATCCGCCCTCACCAATGCCGTTGGTTGTAGATAAAATCAGTTAGAGACGGAGGCAGGATGATGATGCAGCAAACAGGTGAAGGGCCCCGCAGGGACCAGGTAGCCTCAATGGTTGACCACACTTTGCTGGCTCCCGAAGCCACGGCTGGGGACGTGGCTGCTTTGGTTGAGGAAGCCACCGCGTTGGGTGCCTACTCGGTGTGTGTTTCACCCTCGTTACTACCCTTATCCGTGCCACCACAGTTGAAGGTGGCTTGCGTGGTTGGTTTCCCCTCCGGAGCCGCGAAAGCGAACGTGAAAGCGTTAGAGGCGCAGCAGGCAGCAGCGGATGGCGCGGACGAGATCGATATGGTTGTCAACCTCGGCCTGGTCAAGCAGGGAGATTTCGAGGGTGTGGAAGCGGAAATTCAGGCTGTGCGTGATGCTGCTCCCGACGTGGTTTTGAAAGTGATCATTGAGTCTGCCGCCCTTTCTGACACGGAGGTTGTCAACACTTCTTTGGCGGCAAAGCAGGCGGGTGCTGATTTTGTGAAGACTTCTACCGGTTTCCACAAGTCGGGTGGGGCTTCCACCCATGCCGTTAGGCTTATGCGTGAGACTGTTGGGCCCGAAATGGGCGTAAAAGCTTCCGGCGCTATCCGTGACGCTAGTACAGCCGCAGCGATGATTGATGCGGGCGCCAACAGGTTGGGCTTATCGGGAACCGCTGCGGTGCTTGAGGGGTTCCCTCATTGAGAGTCACCGAACGTGCTTTTGGCAAATGAGCGGTAGGACAGGAACGCTAAAGCGACGAACCAGATAGTCAACCCCAACCACCCCAAGGCGAAGGAAAGCCAAGGATTGGTTCCAGCAATGGGACCCGCTGTGCCTGGGACCTTGGAGGCTATGTCAACCAGGTGGTGGGGGAGAACATTGCCCACGGCCCCGACCACCGAGTTCACATTTGGGGGAAGGAGCACCTCCGCCACGTTCAGCACTATAGGAACCGCGGACATTGCCAGCAGGTAGATCATCAGAGTCAGTGCTCCCCGCTTGAAAATGACGGCAAGCTCGAACGTTAGTGTGCTCAGAATTGCCACGAGCATTGTGGTAGTTACAAACTGCAACAGCGCCCCCAGCAGATTCGAGGAGTCCAGGGTAGGTGTCAGCAGGCCACCCGCCAGCAGGACGGCGCTGACAAGGGCCGCAACACCAGCACTCACAGCAAACCACACCAAAAGTTTGATGCTGTAGAGGTACCCGGGTCTTGGCACCAAAGTCTTGGACAAAACCATTGTTCCGGCTGAGATTTCTCGAGGCACAAACGTAGCTGCAACAATTATGAGGGCGTAAAGGGGCATGTCCTGGGCTAGGCGGACCATACCCGCCAAGTTACTGGAGGTAACTACGAACTCTAGGGATGACCATGCTATCGGTCCCAGGTAGACGAAGGCGGCGGTAAGCAGCCCGAGTAGCACCGCGACTAGCAGGCCTATGCGGATCCCTCCTTGGCGCAGCAGCTTGTTCGCTTCGGCTTTTATGACGCGGGTAGTAAGACTCTTGGGCGGGTTGATTGTTGTAGGTGCGGTCATGGTCGGTTGCCCCCCGTTTCGTCCAGGTAAACGTCTTCCATTGACATGGTGATTGGTCCCAATGATGTGAATGGGAGGTTGCTGCCACCCAGGATGGCAGCAACTTGGTTAATTGGACGCCCCCGCACTTCCACCCCGTCCTCGCGGACAGTGGTGTCTGTTTCGTTGCTTCGGAGTAGTTGGGCGACGCTTGCTGGGTCTGGGGTGGCAACGAAGTGGGAGTCAGTGTCGGAACGCAGCAGGTCGGCTACGGTCCCGTCTTTCCGGTTTATTCCGTTGGCTAGGAAAACCACTTTGTCGGCCACCATTTCCAGTTCGCTGAGGATGTGAGATGAGAGCAGCACTGTGGTGCCGCTTGTCGCTGCCCGTTTCAGGTAGTTACGAATCCACCGAATACCATCCACATCAAGACCGTTGGCTGGTTCATCTAGAACCACATTTTTGGGGGACCCCAGGAAGGCTCCAGCTATGCCTAATCGTTGTTTCATTCCCATCGAATATTGAGATACTTTCTTGGTGGAGATACCGGTGAGGCCCACCTGATCCAGGGTGGGGGCAATGTGGTCGCGCGGAACTCCCGTCACGTCGCAAATGTAAGACAGGTAAGAGGAAGCAGTTAGGTAGCTGGGGATTGTTGCCCCACCAAGAAACATGCTGAAGTGACGCCCTGGCGTGTCCAGAGTTTGTGCGGCAGTGTCGTTATCAATCAGCGCTTTTCCTGATGTTGCTTGTTCCACGCCTGCAAGGATTTTGAAGGCCGTGGTTTTGCCAGACCCGTTCGGCCCCACCAAGCCGGTGATCTCATTATTGTGAGCCTCGAAGCTAAGCCCCCGCAGCACCGGTTGCTGCCCGAATGTTTTGTGGACGTCTTCAAACTGAATCATGTTGCCCTCCCGCACGTGTAGACAATGCGCAAAACTTTATTGCCTATGAGCGTTGGAAGCAAATATGTCGCACTAGGACGACCAAGCTGGAGCAACTAGCTAAGGCCCAAAGCGGTATTCAAATCGTGCTGAAGGCGCTCAAGCCGACCGGCAGCCCTGTGGCGAGCCCCAGAAACCCCATCGGAACCCACGGGTTCAATAACCTCCAAATAGCATTTCAACTTAGGTTCGGTGCCGGAAGGGCGCACAACAATCCGGTCATTGCGCTCAGTGACATAAAGCAAACCATCGGTCGGCGGCAAGTCATAGTATCCATGAGCTAGATCCACGGCGCTCATCACACGCGAATCCGCCAACTCTGTGGGGCTGTCCTCACGCAAATTAGACATACCCCTAGCAATCTGACCCAAGTCATCAACCCGAATGGTCCAAGGAGCTGTGGCATACAGGCCGAACTGTTCAGCCAAACCGTTCAACTCGTCCAGAAGGCTACGGCCCTCAGCTTTTAGCTGCGCAGCAAAAACAGCCAGTTTAGCGCCGGCAGAAATACCGTCCTTGTCCCGCACGTGCGTGGGATCCACGCAATACCCCAACGCTTCCTCATAACCATAAATCAGGTTAGGGGCGCGGGTGATCCACTTGAAGCCAGTCAAAGTGTATTCGTGTTCCAAACCGTGGCTGTGCGCGATGTGGCTGAGCAGTCGGGAACTGACAACAGAGTTCGCCAACACTGGTGCAGGGACACCCTCAAAGGTGGTGCTCCTCCCAGTTTTTGCATGCTCCCGGGCCAGTATCAACCCCAACAGAGACCCGACCTCATCCCCCGATAGTTGGCGCCAACCGCCATCCACATCATTGTCGGGGACAGCGACCGCCAACCTGTCCGCGTCCGGATCATTGGCCAGAACCAGGTCTGCCCCCACGTCACGGGCCTTAGACAGCGCCAAATTGAGGACGCCCGGCTCCTCCGGGTTTGGGAACGCAACAGTCGGGAAATCAGGGTCCGGGTCGTGCTGTTCATCCACAACAACCACATCCCCAAAACCAGCTTCGTGCAAAACTGTTAGAGCAGTTTGACCACCCACCCCATGCAAAGACGTTAGGACAATGCGCAGATCTCTTGGGCCCTCCGGGAGCAACTGCAGTACCCGCTCGACATAAGTGTTCACTTGCTCCTGCCCAATCAAAGTCCAACCATCCGGGCAGCGAGGAACACTTGCCGCGGACGTAATCGCAACAATTTCTTCAAAGATTTGAGTGTCGTAGGGTTCCACGATTTGGGCGCCCCGACCCGCACCCGGTGAAACCGTGCCACCTAAATAGACCTTGTAACCGTTGTCCTCTTTAGGGTTATGGGAAGCAGTGACCATCACGGCTGCATCCGCGTCACGGTCCAACAGGGTGAAAGCAGTCAGCGGTGTCGGAACAGCCCGGTCAAAAAGTAGCGCATGGCCGCCAGCAGCCACCACCACTTCCGCGGTTGCCTGAGCAAACTCTTTTGAGCGGTGTCTAGCGTCGTAACCCACCACAACCGTGAAACCGTCAGGCAAACGGTCCCGAAGAAAATTGACCAAACCTCCGGCAGCCCGCACCACTACCGCCTCATTCATCCGGTTCGGGCCGGCCCCCACACGGCCCCGCAAACCTGCCGTACCGAAAGTTAGCGTCCCGGAAAACCTGTTGGCTAGATCGGCCGCTGCACCCTGGTCGCCACCGTCCGCTAACCTCAGCAAGTCCTGCAGTTCTTGGGCATCCTCCCGGTTCGGATCATCCCTGATCCACGACTCCACAAAAGAGCGGTCAAAACGTGTTTCACCAGCCAAAAGCTAACCCCTTCACTCGAAAACTTTGTGTGCTCCAAGTATAAAGCTACAGGGGGAAGCTACATGTTTTGCACAATGTCACTAAGAATCTTAGAGATGCGCTGTGACGACTCACGACCCACTTCCAGGACCTCGTCATGCGACAGAGCTTCAGAACCGATACCCGCAGCCAGATTCGTGACCAAAGACAACCCCAAAACGTCCATACCAACTTCCCTCGCCGCGATCGCCTCCAAACTGGTAGACATACCCACCAGATCACCACCAATCACCTTCGCCATGTGCACCTCAGCTGGAGTTTCGTAGTGGGGACCAGGGAACTGCACGTAAACACCCTCCGGCAAGTGCGGTTCCACCCGGTGAGCAACGTCCCGCAGCCGCTGCGAATACAGGTCCGTTAAATCCACAAACTTGGCGCCCTCAATGGGAGACTGGCCAGTCAAGTTAATGTGGTCCTTAATTAGCACCACCTGACCCGGCCCCCACTCAGTTCGTAAACTGCCACAACCGTTCGTTAGCACCACCTGGGTGATGCCCAGAGCTTGAGCAGTTCGCATCCCGTGAGCAACTGCGCGCACACCCTTACCTTCGTAGTAGTGGGTGCGGGAGCCAAGCACCAAAGCATACTTGTCAGAACCACGCACCTTAATAGTCCGCAACGTGGGAACGTGGCCCACTACCGCCGGTGCTTGGAACCCTGGCACCTGGCTGGCGGGGATCTCAGCCACCGTTTCCCCCAACAGGTCGGCCGCTTCACCCCAACCTGAACCCAGAACAAGAGCAATATCGTACAGGTGGATACCCGAATGGTCGCGGATGGTCTGGGCAGCTTGCCTAGCCAGGACAGGAGGGTCAGTGTCTTTGAATAGAACGTCTTTGGTCATACCCCTAACTTACCCCTAAAAGGTGGTGAAGACGATCAGTTTGCCGGTAAACGTGATTCCTACAAGAATAGGACCGCACGGTGCGGTAACGTGCTTGCGGAGCCAAAGAGTGGAGAGAAAAATGGCTAGAGAGAGAAAGACCCGATTCCGGGGCCCCGTAATGTTGCGGGGACGCCAAGCCCAAGAGCAAACAGCAGACCATACGCTGCTCCAATCCCGCACACAAGACCCGTGGAGGGTGATGCGGATGCAGTCCGAACTGGTTGAAGGCTTCGGATCGCTGAGCAACATCATAGATGCTGTTGCAGTTTTTGGTTCCGCTCGGTTGGACCCAGAAACCCCCGAATACAAGACAGCGATGCGCATCGGGGAACTGATCAGCGCAAACGGTTTTGCCACCATTACCGGTGGGGGACCCGGCATCATGGAGGCAGCGAACCATGGGGCTTACGACGGTGGTGAAGGCGTATCGGTCGGTTTAGGGATCGAACTGCCATTCGAGCAGGGTATGAACCAGTGGGTGGACCTGGGAATAAACTTCAAATACTTTTTCGTCCGAAAAGTAATGTTTGTCCGTTATGCGCGAGGCTTCATTGTGCTGCCGGGAGGTTTCGGCACTCTGGATGAACTGTTTGAGGCACTCACCCTGGTGCAAACTCAAAAGATTGACCATTTCCCAATCGTGCTGGTTGGTACCGACTTCTGGGAACCACTTGTTGACTGGATGCGCAAATCTCTGGTGGGGATGGGCCTAATTTCCCCCCAGGACATGGACCTGTTCGCCCTCGTTGACACGCCAGAAGAGGCTGTGGAACACATTTGGCAAGGAATCAAGAGGATAGAAGACTCTAAAAAGAAAGCTTAGGGCACCATTCTCCTCAAAAAAGTAGAGCACAAAACGGAAACCCTGCCAAGCGGCGCTAAGCTGACTAAGCTAAGGGGAGGGCCACAAACGTTGGTTCCTAGGGCAGGAGTATTTTGATGGCAGCAATGAAACCCCGCACTGGTGACGGTCCACTGGAGGTAACCAAAGAGGGGCGCGGCATAGTTATGCGGATTCCCAGTGAAGGTGGGGGTCGATTGGTCATTGAGCTAACCCCCGAGGAGGCCGAGGAACTGGCGGAAGCGTTGGGGCAACCCCTGTAAGAAAGGGGAGAACAGCTAACGCGAAAATGGTGTTAGCAGGCCAATCTTGTTAGCGGCGGTTGCGTGCTGCTAAAGCAACACCTTGGCCTGAAGGTATGACGGAGAGAGTGAACTCTTCCGCTTCGGCTATTTCGCGCAGTAACTCACGCATCATAACGGTGTGGGGGTCTCGACGAGCAGGGTCTGAAACTTGCCCAAACCACAGAGCGTTCACAACCACTAGAACGCCACTGTCCCGCAGCAGGCGGGTAGCGTGGTCCAAGTAGGCGCTAGCTTCCTGGGGTGGGCCATCCAAAATGAACATGTCATATGAGTTCTCCGCGAGGCGAGGTAACACTTCCAGGGCGCGTCCCGTGATGAAACGGCTCCTGCCCGAAGAAATCTGGGCGTCCCTGAAAGCTTGGGACGCCACTTCCTGGAACTCCGCTTCGGGGTCAATCGTGGTCAGAACACCCTTTGGGTTCATGCCTTCAAGGAGCCACAAGCCTGACACACCCGCACCGGTACCAACTTCAACTGCTGTTTTCGCATCCTTCAAAGCTGCCAGGGTGCAAAGCAGGCTGCCTGTGCCGACCGAAACTGGGTCAGCACCTAGCTCTAGTGCCACCTGGCGGGTGCGTCCAATGTGTTCCGGTTCTTCTACGTAGTTCTCCGCAAAGTCCCAGATTGAACTTTTAGTTGTTGGCATGTTTGGTTCCTCCGCCCAGGGGCGGCGCTGCCAGCCCCTCAGTTGCTTGGTATTAATCCGTTCTTCGTCTTGCTTCAGTGTAGAGGCTGCAGACCGGTTCAGTGAACCTTTAGGCGGGGGATACCCCAAGGGGGCGTCCCACCAAACCGCGGGAATGTTGCCCCAGGTGTTCCGCCACGCTTTTCAGCTCAGCACGTGAAGGCGGGTCGATGGCCTCACTGCTGTCAGATGCGACGGGCACCCCCGAGTCGCTGCCACGCCGGAGCTCAATGTCGATCGGGACTCGAGCCAGGACGGGAATCTCGTAGCCTAGCTGTTCGCTTAGACGCTCAGAGATTTGGTCCCCACCACCAGAACCGAACAGCTCTATAACCGAACCGTCTTCCTGTGGCAAGTACGACATGTTTTCGATAATCCCCAACACTTTCTGCCTGGTTTGGGTGGTTAAAGATCCGGTGCGCTCAGCAACTTCAGCTGCCGCCACCTGCGGAGTGGTGACAATCAGGTTTTCCGCGTTGGGAAGCATCTGTGCAACAGAAATAGCCATGTCACCAGTCCCTGGCGGCATGTCTATCAGCAGAACATCTAGGTCACCCCAGAACACGTCCGCTAAGAATTGTTGCAACGCTCGGTGCAGCATTGGACCCCGCCAAATCACAGGTTGCCCTTCGGGGATGAACATGCCTATTGAAATCACTTTCACTCCGGACGTGCCCAGTGGGGGGACAATCATCCCATCCAAAGAGACAGGGTTCGAAGTGATCCCTAGCATGCGTGGCAGAGAGAAACCGTACACATCGGCGTCCAGTACCCCCACTTTCAGACCCTGGTCCGCTAATGCCACCGCCAAGTTTGCGGTAACTGAGGACTTACCTACCCCACCTTTACCGGAAGTGACTGCAATCACTCTGGTTAGGGAGTCAGGTTTGGTGAACGGGATCTCCCGCTCCGCGCGGCCAGTGAGCTTCTCGCGTAAGGCTTTACGTTGCTCGTCGTTCATGGCTCCCATCACGACGGTCACGTTGTTTACACCTTCCAACGCTCCTACCGCGTTTTCGATGTCCGTGTTTATCGTGTTCTTCAGGGGACAGCCGGCGGTGGTCAGCAAAACGTTTACAACCACCTGGTCATCATGTATCTCCACGGAATCAATCATGTTCAATTCGGGGAGTGGCTTATTAATCTCGGGATCTAATACCGTATCCAGCGCTTCCATTACCGCTGCTTCAGAAACTGTCATGATCCCATCTTAAGGGATTTGTTCCACTAACCCCACCCCTGTACCCTTCAGCTTGCTTCAGCCCGTAGAGTAGGGGCTGACAGATCGTGTGATAGGAAGAAGGAAAGCGTGCGTTTCACCAGGATGCGAGGACGAGCATCAATGCCGAAGGGGACAGAAGTTGCCTCTTTCAGTGAATACCAGAAAGCCGCGCAGGCTGTGGAGCTTTTGGGCGAAAAAGATTTCCCTTTGGGACAGGTCACTATTGCTGGCACAGACGTGGTCATGGTGGAAAATGTGGTCGCTAAACTGACACCAGGGCGCGTCGCTTTCACGGGAGCCAGCCAGGGTCTCACCTGGGGCCTGCTAATGGGCCTGTTTGCAATCATTTTCATACCGGATGCGCCCGTCATAGTTCCGTTGGGAGCGCTGGCTGTTGGCGTTTTGGTTGGCGTAGTTATGGCTAGCCTGTCGTGGGGTCTGAACAAGAACAGGCGCACATTCGCTTCCCAAACTGGTCTGGTGGCTTCCCGTTACGCGGTACTGGTGGAGGGCGATTCGGCCCGCGCACACCAACTGTTGGCCCACATGCCCGGCAATTTGGGGGCGGGTGCCAAACACGAAGCTCCCGGTGCCCGCAACGCAAGAGTTTCCGAAGCGAGAAACGAAACCGTCACCAAAAGGGCTGCGACACGGCCTGCGACGAACTCTTTTGAGGACGAGGGCAAACCCCGCTACGGGGTGAGAGTGAGCTCACCCAGGCAGGACGCTGACACCGGGGAAACACCTGACACTTTGAAAACACCTGATCCTGCGGACGATTCTGCCGCCCCACAGGGTGAAACTCAAGATTCTTGAAGTTCAGCCATCCAGGCTTCCACATCGTCGGCTTCCCGAGGCATACTTTCGCTAAGGCGGCGGGCTGAACCATCCGGTTCAATCACAATATTGTCTTCAATGCGTACCCCAATACCTCTGAATTCCTCGGGAACACTGTGATCGTCTTCCCGGAAGTAAAGCCCCGGTTCAATCGTGAAGACCATGCCTGGGGCTAGGGGAGCCTGCTGGTAGTTTTCCGGAGCTGCTTCCGCACAGTCATGCACATCCAAACCCAGATGGTGGCCTGTACCATGGGGCATCCACCTGCGGTGTTGCTGACCGTTTTCCGCCAGAGCTTCCTCGGGGGATACAGGAAGCACCCCCCAGCTGTCCAAATTTTCCACCAGGACCTTCATGGCTGCCTGGTGCATATCTGCGTAGACAGCGCCCGGCGTGCCTGCGGCGGTTAACGCCGCCTCGGCCGCCTGCAAGACCGCGTTGTAAACCCGCCGCTGGGCTGGGGTGAAACGGCCGTTGGCGGGAAATGTGCGGGTCAGGTCCCCGTTGTACAGCGAGTCCAACTCGACCCCAGCATCAACTAGCACCAGGTCAGTGTCACGCACCTCGCCTGTGTTAGCTGTCCAGTGCAAAGTGTTCGCATTGTTTCCTGCCGCTGCAATTGTTTCAAATGCGACGCCATTGCCAAGTTGGCGAGCAACTGAACCAAACGCAGTTTCCAACACCCGTTCCCCACGCTCGTGTCCCACAGCTTCCGGTAAAGCGCGGATCACGTTTTCAAAACCGGCGTGAGTGGCGGCCACTGCCTGTTCCATTTGGTCAATTTCGTACTCATCTTTAACTAAGCGTAGTTCTGCAACCGCCTCCACCAATGCCGAGTCAGCGTCGTCCCAGGCGGTTTGCCCACTTTCGTTGCGGATCTGATTAATTTCCTCTTCCATCGCTGGGTCAACACCTCGAACCAATGCGACAGGGGCCGTCGCGGCTAGAGCCCGCAAATCGGAGTCAAGGGAAGTCATGTCTCTACAAGCAATCCCCGTTGCCGCCTCCATTTCAGCCAAAGAAGGGCGCGACCCCACCCAGAACTCACCGTGGCGGGCATCCCCATAAAACTCCTTGGAGGTTCGCGAAGCGCGCGGCGTAAAATAGAGAACTGGTTGATGACCGTCCCCCTCTGGCTCAAAAACCAATACAGCACCTGGCTCCAACTCTCCAGCCAAACCCGTCAGATGAATAAATGCGGAATGAGCTCGGAAACGGTGGTCTGCGTCACCCGTGCGCGCTTTCAGATCACCGGCAGGTACCACCAGCACTTGTCCCGGAAACCGTTCGGAAAGCTGTTTGTGCCGTGCAGGCAGGTAAGGAGTGGCCGGGTTAGCCGTTTGGGGGATGTCAGCACGCGGACCCCACTGGGAGGCCATGAAAGCTTTGAATGCGGGGGAATCAGGTCGTTGTGACCTGTTGTTCACCCTGTCCTCCACCGTCTGTTCACCATCGTTTTCGGTGACGGCAGAAGAAGCGTCGTGGTTAGGTAGTTGGTTTGGAGAATGATTATCGTTCATACCCACATTGTTACACGCCTCCCACCTTGGCAGAAACCCATAAAAGTAGGTACGTCTAGACTGGTGACCATGCAACGTATCGACCCGCACGCTCACACCCAACAGTCCGATGGAACAGACACACCCAGCGAACTCGTATTGGCCGCAAAAAAGGCTGGCCTGGATGTTGTGGCAATAACCGACCACGACAGTGTCACCGGCTGGCAAGAAGCGCAAGAAGCAGCCCACGAATATGGTGTTGGACTGCTACCCGGAGCGGAACTCTCCGCAGCGTTCAACGGACAGTCAGTACACATCCTGGGGTACCTGATGGACCCTACATCTCCAGGGTTTCTCACCCGCCTCACAGCAAACAAAACAGGGAGAATTGCACGGTTGAAAAAAATGGTGGAAACCCTAAAAGTCGAATATCCCACCCTGACTTGGGACCAGGTTCTCGCCCGGTCAGGGGCAGTCCCACCCGGGCGACCCCACCTAGCAGACACACTGATAAGCCTGGGCTATTTCCCCGACAGAAACAGCGCTTTTGCCGGTCCCCTGAGCGCAAGCAGCCCCCACTACCTGCCCACACCAGCACCAACACCCCTAGAAGTAGTAGAACTAATAAACTCCGCCGGTGGGGTAGCCATCCTGGCCCACCCACTCGCCCAGAAACGGGGCAAACCACTTAGCTTCGAACTGGTGGAAACCCTGACAGAAGCAGGACTGTACGGGATTGAAAGGGACCACCGCGAACACAGTCCCAGCGACCAAGCCACAGTAGACAAGTGGGCGCGAACTCTTGGCCTGGCCATCAGCGGCGGTAGCGACTATCACGGCAAAGGAAAACCCAACCGGATAGGTGAAAACCTGATGGACCCCAATGTGCTGAAAGCAATGGAAGAACGTGCCGCCTTGAAGGTGACGCGCCCATGAACTTAGCCGACCTCATTACCTGGCCCCTGCTGGCAACCACATTCACTACCTTGTTTGTCATCATGGACCCACCCGGATCCATCCCCATCTTCCTGTCGCTGACCAGGGGAATGGACAACCGCCAAAAGGCGCTTGCGGCACGGCAAGCGACACTAACTTCCCTGGGGGTGATTGTTGGCTTCGCGTTGCTGGGGAACTACATTCTGGCCGGGCTACAAATATCCATGCAAGCCTTGCAACTAGCAGGAGGGGTCCTGCTGTTCCTGGTGGCAATGGAACTGCTGATGAAAGCCGAGCCGGCGGGCAGTGCAGACCAGGGTGAAGCTAACATTGCCATGGTTCCCCTGGGAACACCGCTACTGGCGGGACCCGGAGCAATCGTGGCCGTTATGGTCGCAGTGAATCAAGCCGCCTCCACCATCCCCAGTTGGGTGGCGGTTGGGGCAGCCGTGATCCTCATGCACCTAGTTGTCTACCTGACACTCAGGTTCTCGGTAGGCCTACAACGGATCCTTGGCAAAAACGGTGTACTCGTCCTCACCAAAATCGCAGGACTACTACTAGCAGCCATCGCCACCCAAATGGTGGTGGAAGCAATCTTTCAGTTCATCACCGAGTACAGGCTGGGATAGCGGCCAGCCCCAGCAGGTTACTGACCGGAAGAATTGCCTGGTTTGCGAACACGGCGGCGCTGCCGCGTGCGCCGTTGCTGAGCCTCACCTTTCGAGGTCTCCTGGTTCTCACCCTGCCTGCGTCTGCGGTTCCGGCCTTGGCCCTGGCCCTGACCTTGACCTTGGCCCTGACCTTGGCCTTGACGGCGACCTTGGCCTTGGCCCTGGCCCCGGCCCCGCCCTCTTTGGCCGCCCTGCCGCTGACCGCGCCCACGGCCCCCGGACTCAGATCGTTTGGGTTGCGGATCCCGCCCTCCCAAATCCTCAAGTTTTTCAGCATCCAACCCAGCCCTGGTACGTTGTGAACGGGGTAGCCGTCCCGTCACCTCTGGGTTTATGTGCAGATCCTCATACAGGTGAGCCGACGTATGGTACGTCTCCACAGGTTCGATAATGTCATCCAGCTCTAAACTGCGAGCAATCATGCTCCAGCGGGGAACATCGTCCCAGTCCACAAACGTCACGGCAGTTCCATCCGCACCCGCCCTGGCCGTGCGGCCAATCCTATGCAGGTAGGTGGCCTCATCCTCCGGGCACTGATAGTTCACAACGTGCGTTACGTCTGGAACGTCAATGCCCCGCGCCGCCACATCGGTGGCCACAAGAACATCAATTTTCCCGTTCTTCAAAGCACGCAACGCTTGTTCGCGTGCTCCCTGCCCCAAATCCCCATGCAAAGACCCCACCGCGAAACCACGGTCCTCTAACTCATCAGCCAAGCGGGCAGTGGTGCGTTTAGTCTTGGTGAACACCACGGTGCGGCCACGCCCCTCAGCCTGCAGGATCCGCGCCAACACCTCCGACTTATTCATAGCGTGCGCCCGGTAAACAAACTGTTTAACCGCCGCAACTGTGGCGCCATCATCATCGGGATCCTGAGCGCGAATGTGGGTAGGTTGACGCATGAAGCGCCGGGCCAACGTCACTACCGCACCCGGCATCGTGGCGGAGAACAGCATTGAATGACGCGCCCCATTCACCTGGTTGAGTATCGCTTCCACATCGGGAAGGAAACCCATGTCCAACATCTCGTCGGCCTCGTCCAATACTACGGTTGTCACATTGTTCAGACGCAGAAACCCACGATTAGTAAGATCCAACAGACGCCCGGGGGTACCAACCACAACGTCAATACCCTTTTCTAGAGCCTCTATCTGGGGCTCAATCGCCACCCCACCGTAAACGTCCAAGACACGGGTGGACAGCTTACCGCTCGCAGTTCGCAAGTCCGCGGCCACCTGCTTACAGAGCTCCCTGGTCGGCAAAACCACCAACGCTTGAGGAGACCCGGGGGCAGGCAGATCGTTATAACCAGCCTCAGCCGGCCCAACAACGTTCTGCAAAATAGGTATCCCAAAACCTAACGTCTTACCGGTTCCAGTCTTCGCCTGCCCGATAATGTCCTGCCTGTCCAATGCCACCGGAAGCGTCAACGCTTGGATGGGAAAGGGGTGAACTATCCCTTTTTCTTCAAGTGCTTGAACAATTTCTGTGCGGATCCCATAGTCCGCAAAAGTTTGCGCGTTTTCCTGCGCGCCAGATTCTAGTGAACTCACTGCTAGCCTTTCATTTCATTTTTCGTTGTTAAGGCAGCCGATCGTCCATTACCTGAATACAGAAAAAGTTTCCGTCTACCCTCGCGGATCACGGTCATCTACCGTGCGTACATACTCACGACCGGGCAACCTGATTTTCAGTGTAACGCGCAAAGTAGGGAAACAGGGGATTGAGGTCGATAAGCTAGGCAAATGGACACCACAGGAAACAAACCCGACCCTGAGCAGATCGAACCGGTGGTAGGACTGCTCGCTTTTAGTTCTTTGGCTGCGATGACGCGCCTAGCTAAGGATGGGGACCAGGCTCCCACCACCCAATACCACGTAGACCTAGCTACGCTTGCAAGCAGAGGGTTTAAGCAGTTTAGTGAGTTTGATCGCTATGCCCAAGAAAAAGGGTTCTCTCTAGTTGAAGCGATCGCGCCATACTCCGGTCTGTTTGACGAGCTGGATCAGCGCACCAGGCCTTCTAACTGGTGGGAGAGGGCGGTAAAAACATACGTGGTAATGGGGGTTTTTACCGACCTGTTCAGTGAAATCAGCAAACGGCACCAAGTGTTTGAAACCGATCCGGGGGTGTGGGACTTCGGGCATGGGCAGTGGATACGTGAACACCTTGCCCCACTGACTCAAGGCGATGACCAGCTAGCTTCTCGACTGTCCCTGTGGGCCAGACGTGTTGCGGGGGAGACCTTTGGGTTGGCCCGCGCCACCCTGTTTTCTTATCCGGAGCTGGTCCCCGACGCGCAAGCCGCCGATGAAGTGATGGCCCTTGCTGCTAGCCAGCACAATGAACGGATGGAAGCCGTGAACTTGAAACCTTAGTCAGGCTCTACCAAACCCAACGGTCGGCCCGGTTTCTGCAGCTACGGAAACGAATGCAACAGCCTGGGGGGAGACCATAACTTTGTCGCCTTTCACATCCTGGAACTCCAAGACAACATCGGAAGCAAGTGCCTCTTTGACCCTGGACAAGACCTGGTCTTCAGGCTCGTCCAGTTCGAGGGTCAGGGGGGTGACTGCAGAATCAAAATGGATGGTTAGTTTCATCGTGAACCCTTCCGGTTGTTCCCTAAAACGTTTCTAGTCGACATCTAGCTTACCGGGAAAATGCAAAACCAAGTTTTTCATAGTGTTTTGCTGCCGTTGTCGGTGGGGTGGTGGATACTGGTAGGAACACGGAACCTAGTAGAAAACAACATTTAAATAGCTGTAAGAGGCAATTGTCCGGAGGGCGGTTCGGATGCTCGAATGGGATGACAGTCAGCAAGAAGTGCTCAAACTGGTGCGCGGCGGCAAATCCATGCTGGTTACTGGCCCGCCCGTTTCGGGTAGGTCCTCTCTGGCTGTGGAGGTGCTTGCGGAAGCATTGAAGCACGGCCGTGCTGGCGACCAAGGGCAGTGGTGGTCGGGCGGCCTTTTGCTCACGCCTGATCGGCGGCGTTCGCAGATTCTTGATTTGGAACTGGCCCCCTTTCTCGAGGGCGTGCCATTTGACTACAGGAACTCCCAGGGGAGCCATCGCCTGGTGCGTTCTCTTGATTCTTACGCGTTCCTAGTGGTCAGTTTGTGGCTGGTGGAACGGGCCCATCCCCGTCCGCGGCCTACCATGTTTTCGGGCGCTAAACAGGATGCGTGGATAACCCAATTCCTGCAGGAGAACCCCGAACTATGGAAGGAACACTTCTCAGCAACGGTGGTGGAAAGCCCGGTGTTTCGTGATCAGCTGCGGACCCTGGTGGCTAGGGCAGGGCAGGCCGGTTTGCTTGCCGAGGATCTGCGGGAACTGGGCACTACGATGGGGGTGCCTATTTGGGTTTTAGCCGCCGACGTTTACGAAGCGTTTGCGGGGCATGGGGAGAGGGCTTTCACCATTGAAACAAAGCAGCTAGATTCAGCGCGGATCCCCTGGGTCGCCGCCAAGCTGCTGGAAAACTGGGAGCAGATGGCCTCGGAGAATGGGGTTCACTCACCTCCGCCCCTGCCCAGGGTACTGGTGGCTGATGATGTGCAGGACTTCCCACAGGGGGCGCGTGCCCTGTTGGACGCGATGGTTGGCGCGGGAACACAGGTGGTGCTATTCGCCCAGCCAGACCTCGCGGCAGCCGCCTACCGGGGTGGAAACCCTGAGCTGGCTCAGCGGTTCGCGGAAACCCACGGTTTTCCCACACTTGTGCTGCAGGGGAGGTACCAGAAACAGGCGGCACTGGCAGGTTTCACACAATCCCTGCAGGGTTGGTTACCAACCCGGGTACCCGACCAAGCTGAAAGCCGAGTTGCTGCATCCCCGTCCACCCATGCCAGCGTGGACGCCTTCCTGGCACCTACCGATTCCCGGCAATATGCTCTGGTGACGAACAGTTTGCAATCGCAGCGGGTGAAACAAGGTGTGGAGTGGGAAGATATGGTTGTCATAGCCCGCTCCGCTGAGCAGGTGGAAGCCATGCAGCGAGTTCTTGCCCGTTCTCACATCCCCTTAAACAAAGGTGAGCGGCCAGTGGTGTTTTCCAAACTACCTCTGACCAAAGCGCTGCTTGAACTACTGGTCGAAGATCAGCAAGTAGATGCAGAAAGCGAGGGCGACGCGGCCGCAGACAACGCCTATTTGCTGGAGCAGCAAGCCAAGAACCTGGTGCTTTCCCCTCTGGTTGGCGCAGACCCGTTAGCTCTGCATCGGGCTTTGAGATTCGGACGGGCGGCGGTTACCGATCTGACGCTTCCGAAACTCCTGGACATGTTCGGGGGTCTTGGCCGGGAAACAAGTCAGCAGCAGGCAGCAGAAGAACTGTACCGTGCGGTCACCCAAGGGGGTGGACAGATTGGACCCCAGCTCAAAACGGCTGCGACGTTGTGGGCTTTACGGTCCGAAGCAGCCAGGCTCCCCGCCCAACAAGGATTGTGGCAGATGTGGCATAACGCTGGCCTCAGTGAAGATCTGCAGAAGAAGGCGGCAAGTGCGGACGGGGGAGCGGAAGTTGCACACGAGCAGCTAGATGCGGTGCTCGCCCTTTTTAGGAAAGCTGACCTGTGGGAACAGGAACAAATGGACGGTGGCGCCGAGCTGTCATTGGGTGGGGCAACCGCTGAGATGTTTGCGGCAAGTGTTCTCGACGAAGAGGTCGCAACCGACCCACTGGCTGCTGTCGGTCTGCGGCAGGAGGGCGTGTCAGTGGTGACACCGGCTCAGGCTGTGGGGCGGCGGTGGAAAGTTGGGGTGATCCTCGGACTGCAGGAGGGGCAGTGGCCCCGTGTCAGTGGTGAAGGGTTAGGCCGAGTTTCCTGGCTGAACAACATCCTGGGACAGGCAGAAGATTGCGGTTGGACGGGTCTTACCCACATTGTTCCACTGCCCAGTGACTGCCAGCCTTTAGCCAAGCCTCCGCGACACCTGTTGGAACGGGAGGAGAGGATCGACGAAGCACGCCTCCTGGTAGTTGCTGCATCACGAATTGATGAGCAGATTTACCTGGTGGCGGTAGAGAATGAGCGGCAGGTTCCCGGGGCGTTCCTGCGCCAAATGGAGAAGCAACAAATGGTTCCGATGCTCCACGAAAGTGTTTCTGGGGAGCAGGTACCGTCGTACACAACCCCAGATCCACTTGTAGCAGGAGCAACGTTTGTTGGTAGCATGCGCCGGACGCTTGGTGCGGAAAACTCCTCATCTCAGGAGAGAGCGGACGCAGCTACCGCCCTCGCCCTGTTGGCTCAAGCAGGCGTTCCGGGAGCTGGGCCGGAAACTTGGGGAACCACGGCGTCTATCAGCACTGATTCTGCTGTGTTGGCTGCGGGGGACTTGCGGCTGAGTCCTTCGTCCCTGCAGATGGCTGTGGATTGTCCTCTCCGCTGGTTTCTGACCACCATTCAAGGTTCTGACCAGATTGTGGACCCGGACCCTGGGGAACTGGAGAAAGCGCGGTTGGGGACCCTCCTACATGCCGTGGCTGAAGAGAATCCGCACGGAACCGAAGAGGAACTGGTGGCGGCCATTGAAGAGAAATGGCGGGAAGGTGGGCTGCCAACTGACACCGTTTGGGCACAGGAGGCGTTGGACAGGTTCCGTTCAGCGGCAGTGCGCATGAGCCAGCGGTTCGCCCAACCAGCAGCAGAGGTCCTGGTTGAACAAACCATTCGGTACAGGGTTGGTGGTGCCACCGTTTCTGGCAGGGCGGACCGGATAGAAGTTGATGAGGAAAATAGGGCCAGAGTGGTCGACCTGAAAACAGGGGCCAAACCTCCCAGGGTTGACCAGTCCGACAACATGCAACTACTGGCCTACCAGCTGGGTGCCAGACACCTGAACTACGCCAGTGCGGGGGCGGAACTGTTTTACCCAACCGAGAAGGGGAGGACGTCTTGGACACAGGAGGCCCTCACCGAGGAAGATGCGAAAGAAGCGCAGGAGCGGCTAGCGGTTCTGGCGGACTCCCTGTCCGGCAACGTCTTCCCTGCCACCCCGGCAACGGGACCTTGCAGAATCTGCCAGTTCCGGTCAATATGCCCCGCTCAACCTGACTCGGTTAGGACAGTGGAATAAAGGACATGAATAACAGAACAGATACCGAACCGACCAAGCCGCTTGAACTTGAAGAACTGCCTGAACTGAAAAAGTTGGTTGACGAACTTGGTTTGCATCAACCCACCGCGGAGCAGGCGGCCGTTGCTACTTATCCAGCCACAGTCGGCTCTGCTGGGGGTACCAAAAGTGGGGCGCCCCTGCTTGTGGTTGCTGGAGCCGGTTCTGGTAAAACCAACACTTTAGGGTTGCGGGCTATCTACTTGGTGGCGACAGGGCAGGTAGAGTCGGAACACATCCTGGGTTTAACTTTCACTCGGAAAGCCGCGGCTGAACTGGTTGAACACCTGCAGCAGCAACTTGAATCACTCAGGCCTTCCACCAATCCTCTGTTCGCGCGAACCGCGCAAGCAACCACCTATAACTCTTTCGCCCTATCCATCGTGCAAGAGTTTGGTTCCAACGTGGGTTTGGACCCCCAGGTGGGGCATTTAGGTGAGGCAGCTGCTTGGCAGTTGATGAGTGAAGTGGTAGCTGAGTGGGACCAGCCCCTGAGTGGGGAGAACTCGGAACAAAAAGTAGTTGATTCAGCGTTGGGATTGCGGGATGCCATCGCCAGCCAAGCTCTGACACTGCCCGAAACGAAAAGGGCCTTACAGCGGGAATTGGAACGGTTCGAACAATATGCTGACGCGAGGACGGGAGCTAACGCTGGGAAACTGAACGCTTTCCACGCCAGGGGACAACAGGCGATAATCGAGCGAATTGAACTGCTGCAGATCATCGAGAAGTTTGATGAAAGGAAAGCAGAAGCGGGACTCATGGACTACGCGGATCAGGTTACTGCCGCCATCAAGGTGGTGGAAGGGTCCCCGGAAGCGAAACAGGAACTGCGGGACCGGCATCGTGTGGTTTTCCTAGATGAATTTCAAGACACTTCGGTTGGCCAAATGCGGCTGTTGTCGGCGCTGTTCCATGACCACAGTGTTACAGCGGTGGGGGATCCGAACCAAGCGATCTACGGTTGGAGGGGGGCATCTGCTGCTTCATTGCAAGATTTCCACCCCATGTTCAACAAATCAGGGGTGGCTCCAGCCACTGTTCTGAACCTGTCCACGGCCTGGCGGAACGACCAAAGCATTCTTGATGCGGCAAACAAGCTGGTGGAACCACTGAAAGGGACCCCCAGTTGGCAACCCCACGTCTCCGGGGTGAAACAGGAACAGTCGGTGCCTCTACCGCAGCTGCGAGCCCGAAAGAACGCGGGCCCAGGCAAGATTAGTGTCAACTATGCAGAAAACAAGGCGGCAGAGATACGTGGAGTTGTTGATTTCGTTCAGCAGACTAGGAAAGAGCGGGGCGACGGCGTGACTGTGGCCGTCCTGGCACGTCGTTGGGCTCCGTTGCGGGCCATCACCGAAGCTTTGCGGGAAGCGGAAGTGCCCACCCAAATTGTGGGGGGAGAAGCCCTGTTGTTACACCCGACTGTGGTGGACCTAAGGTCCGTGCTTGAAATTTCAAATGATATTGGTAAGTCGAAAGACCTCCTGCGGTTGTTGGTAAACCTGGATCTGGGGGTTTACGACTTGAGGGTTCTTGGTGATTTAGCCAGAGAAGTTGGGTACTCGGCACCCCAGAAAGGTGACCAAGAGAGGGTCGCATTACTCCTGGAGGGTGTTCACCAAGCAGTGAAAGACCCCCAGGTGAAACTAAGTGCGGCGGCACGTGTTCGTTTGGGGCGACTAGCTAAGCAACTGGTAAAGCTGCGTTCCGCTCAAGGGTCCGGCCTGGTTATGCAAGTGGAACAGGCAAGGGCAGAGTTCAACTTGGATGCGGATGCACTGGCTGATCCGGCGGCAGAGTCGATCACCGACGTGCTGGACCAGTTCACCAGTGTTGCTCGTGACTATGAGAACTCGGTACCGCACCCAACCATGTCGGGGTTCCTCACCTGGTTGGAAGTTGCGCAACAGAAAGAGCGGGGCCTAGCTATTCCCGGAGTGGAAGTAGACCCGGACGCGGTACAGGTCATGACAGTGCACGCCTCTAAAGGGTTAGAGTGGGACGCCGTGGCTGTGGTGGACATGGAGATGTCACGGTTCCCCGCAGGTGGAACAGGAGCAAAGAAGTCTAAAGAAGCGGAGCAGGGTTACGTGTTCCCGCCCTACCCTGCGAGGCAAAGCGGCTGGTGGACAGACCTATCCCAATTACCCTACCCAGCCCGGCGGGACCACCAGCACTTACCTGACCCCAACATTTGGGACCCAGACCAAACAGTGGGGACGTTAGAGGAAGAGTTCCGCGGTGATGTGGGGGATTACCTGGAAGGGGAAGAGCGACGCCTAGCCTACGTTGCTGTCACAAGGGCCCGGCGCCACCTGCACTTGGCAGGCTCATGGTACGACACGGGCGTCACACCCCTGTTTCCCTCCCCCTACTTGGAGGAGGTCGCTCAAGTTCTGGACGATGAGCTTTCAGGCCGGCGGAGCACGGCGACCATAGCTATAGAACCGCAACCCACAGTTGAAGAAGCGGAAACTCTGATTGATGCTGGTGCGGCTGTTGACTTCCCGCGCCAACCCGGACCGCAACGACGCCGCAACGAGCAGGCGGCTGCTGAAGTGCAAGAGAGAATAAGAGAGGTTGATGGACTTCCCTACCGTCAAGTGGCCGCAGGGATGGCAGATCAACAGGTAGCGCAAAGCCTGGTTGCCTACCTGGACCACTACCTGGCTGAACAAAGCGAAGCACCCGGATTATCGCTGGATTCAGACCCCGCCGAAATACTAGAAACCGTGCTCAAAAGTAGGCCTTTATCGGTTACGGATGTCGCCAACTATGATGCTGACCCTGAAGAAACAGCTAAAAGGTTGCTGCGCCCGGTTCCTACCGAGCCTCACAGCGCTTCACTGGTGGGCACAATTTTCCACCAGTGGGTTGAGGGATGGCTGAAAACGTTGGGAGCCCAAGAAGACGATGAGAAGCGGGAAGTGCCCACCCCCGAGTTGGCTGCACTTGCAAGGGAGGACGCGGAGCAAATCAGGGGAATGATCAGCGCTTTTGAGGAAGGCTATCCCTATGCGGGTATGGAGGTAGTGGGGCTGGAAGTTCCATTCCAAACATCCTGGAAGGACGGTGTGTTACGAGGGCGGGTGGACGCCGTGTTTCGCGATGAGGAGGGTAACTACCTGTTAGTGGACTGGAAAACCGCGCGGAGACTACCCAAGAGCCTGGGCAGGAACTTGGAACGCTACCATGGGCAGCTCGCCGCCTACCGGGATGCTTGGCAGGCCCGAGCTGCAGCTGAGGGGGTTGAGATCAGAGCGGAACTGTTCTTCGTCGCGCCCCACGGGACAATGCGTGTAGATTTTGACCAGATCGTGGGAGACCTACAAAACAAGAAGGAGTAACGGACGCATCCGGACGACGCGGCTCACACCTAGTCCCTGGCGTCGTCCCCAGTCCCGGTGTCCGCAGTCCCGTTGGCAGCGGTTTCATCCTCGACGGTTTCTACGTCAGTTTCTACGTCAGTTTCTTCGTCAGCTGCTGGGTCAGCTTCTGGGTCAGTTGCCAACATTTCAGTTGGTGCCACCACCGCGGAAGTGTCCACCACCAAAGGTAAATCTTTACCCACAATTTTGAAATCCGAAGGCCCTGAAGAATCCCCAGAATCCGGTTGCTCTGAATCTACTGACTCTGAATCTACTGACTCTGAACCAACCGACCCCGAATCTGCAACGCCAGCTTCTGCGGACCCAGACCCCGTGGGCCCAGATCCTGTGGGCCCAGATTCCGCTGGGCCGCTCGCCGCATCTTCGCGGGTCCCCTTCTTCAACCGCAACAAAGGTTCCTCCTCAGCGGTGAAACTAATCTCCACCACCTCAGGCGCAACCTCAACCAAATGATCACCACCCAAAACAGCCGCCAAATCAGCCAAGGCAGACTCGCCGGCACGAATCCACTCCTCATCGCCAGCCTCAACGGCCCGGGCGTACCAACGCAAAGTCTCCAACTCACTCAAAAGCTGAGCGCGAGTCAAAATGTGCATGTCCTTCTCAGTGCGTCGAGATGCATAAACCTGCTCAAAAGCACCCAAAAAATCTTCATCAGCATAGGGCATCAACCAACCCAAATCCTGAGCAGGATCGCCCACCGCACCCTGATCGAAACGCCACATTCCAACCACAGCCCCACCCTCTGTAACGAACACGTCCTCCAAGTCTAAAGAACCATGCACAGGCACCGAAGTGAACGACCACAAATAATCCAAATCGACAGCATCCAACCAACGCTGACGCAACAAAACAGGGATCACGTCCTCATGAGTCCCAATCAGCTTCCGTAAAGCAGAGCGAGTCTGCTCAGCCGTTGCCAACTGGGACGAAGCCTGAGCATACGGCTCCGGATCCAACTCATGCAGAGCAGCCAAAGCCCCACCCAAAGAAGAAGCAAGCAGGTTCGCCCCCTCCAACTGATCCGGCTGTAAAGGAGCGCCCCCTACATCATTGGCAACAAACACCAAACCACCCTCCCTGCTGGTGGCCACACCCTTAACTTGAGGAACCTTAAAAGGGAGAACCCCCGCATCAGATTCCTTACCCACCAGACCATTCAGACGCACAAAACGATCCAAATGTTTCGCTGACAAACGGTAGTCCGGAGCCCAAATGAGCCAAGCACCGCCCTGCGTGTCCACCGCAGAAATAGTGTGCGAACCAGCAGGGTCGCCTTCCGTGAACCCACGCAAAGTTAAACCCGGAACAGCAGAAGTAGCCAAGGCAAGCAGCTCCAACGAGGAAGGGCGCCTTAAAGGTGTATCATCTTTCGTCACGTTTCCAAGGTAGCGCGAAAGGTGATGAAGTCACTCAAACACGCTCGAGAACAATCAGTTAAACTAGAAAAGTGAGCGAAGAATACCCAGAAATCATCAGCGCCCTCCGCGAAACTATGAACAACGTGGAAGAGGTAATCAACCCAACCAAACTACGGCAACAAATCGCAGACCTCTCCGAACAGGCAGCCGCCCCCGACCTGTGGGACGAAATTGACCACGCCCAACAAGTCACGTCCGACCTTAGCCGCCACCAAACCGAACTTGAACGCCTCGAAACCATGGGGCAACGCATAGACGACACGGAAACACTACTGGAACTCGCAAACGAAACCGACGGAGACGAAAAAGAAGAACTGCTCACAGAAATTGGGGCCGACCTCAACAAACTACAAAAAGATGTCGCAGATCTGGAAATACGCACACTACTAGACGGAGAATACGACGAGAGACACGCTGTGATCACCATCCGCGCCGGGGCAGGTGGAATCGACGCAGCCGACTTCGCGCAAATGCTCATGAGAATGTACCTGCGCTGGGCAGAACACAAAGGCTACCCCACCAAAATACTGGACACCTCCTACGCGGAAGGTGCCGGCATCAAATCTGCCACCTTCGAAGTGCAGGCCCCCTACGCGTACGGCACACTATCCGTAGAATCCGGAACTCACCGACTGGTAAGAATCAGCCCATTTGACAACCAAGGGCGGCGCCAAACCGGGTTCGCAGCAGTAGAAGTCATTCCCCTCATCGAAAGCACAGACTCCATCGAAATACCGGAAGCCGACCTAAAAGTAGACGTATTCCGCAGCTCCGGTCCCGGAGGGCAATCGGTGAACACAACCGACTCAGCCGTCAGAATGACACACGTACCCACCGGCATCGTTGTATCCATGCAAGACGAAAAGTCGCAAATACAAAACCGGGCCGCCGCACTCCGCGTCCTCCAATCAAGGCTCCTAATGCTGCGCCACGAAGAAGAAAAAGCTAAAAAAGACGAACTGAAAGGGGACGTGAAAGCATCCTGGGGCGACCAAATGCGCTCCTACGTCCTCCAACCATTCCAAATGGTCAAAGACCTACGCACCGAACACGAATCGGGAAACACCCAAGCAGTCTTCGACGGCGAAATAGACGATTTCATAAACGCCGGCATCCGCTGGCGCAAAAAAGTGCAAAACGAAGAAGGCTAGCGGAACGCGAATCAGTGAAGCGTGTCGTAACAGCGAAAACTTCCACCGCCGTCCTACGCTGGGAAAGTCCAGTCCCTTAGTTGCAAGAGTGTGAAATGATCCGTTTTGAGAAGGTAACAAAAATATACGTCAAAGGAGCCCGACCTGCCCTAGCAGACGTTTCCCTCGAAATAGACCGCGGAGAACTAGCGTTCCTGGTCGGTAAATCGGGATCCGGAAAATCCACCATGCTCCAACTAATGCTCAGAGAAATCCGGGCCACCACCGGACAGGTATGGGTCCTGGGACGAGACCTCTCCCGCCTCAGCCAGTGGCGTGTGCCAAAACTACGCAGACAAATCGGCGTGGTCTTCCAAGACTTTCGCCTGCTACCCCAAAAAACTGTCAGCGAAAACGTGGCGCTGGCAATGCAAGTCATCGGTAAACCAGAACACGCAATCGCAAAAGCCGTTCCCGACACCCTAGAAATGGTGGGACTCCAAGGAAAAGGTGAACGGTTCCCCAACGAACTGTCCGGAGGGGAAGAACAACGCGTCGCCATAGCCCGAGCAATGGTAAACAGGCCATCCATCCTGCTCGCCGACGAACCCACCGGAAACCTGGACCCCGAAACCAGTTTAGGAATCATGCGGCTACTCGACCGCATCAACAGGCTAGGCACCACCGTCGTCATGGCAACACACGATGCCAAAATTGTGGACCAAATGCGTAAACGAGTCATTGAACTAGAAGACGGCCGCGTTGTGCGTGACCAAGACCGCGGAGTTTACGGAGGCGACCGCTAACCATGCGACTAAAATTCATACTCTCTGAAACAGGCAAAGGCCTGATGCGAAATAAAGCGATGGCAACTGCCGTCGTCATCGTTACCTACGTGTCACTCCTATTTGTTGGGGTCGCCGCCCTCGCACAACTGCAAGTGAATATGCTCAAAAGCGAATGGTACGACAAAATTGAAGTGTCAATATACATGTGCGCGGCAGAAGACATGTCTCCCACATGCGACGGGAAAGAAGCTACGGAAGACCAAATTGACCAGGTTCGGCAACGGCTCGCATCCGACGACCTTGCGGGCTACGTTGAAACAGTTTACGAGGAAACCAAAGACGAAGCGTACGAATCATTCCAAGAAATGTACGGTGATTCCGCCCTTGCCCACTGGACCACGTCGGACATGCTCCAGTTTTCTTTCCGAGTCAAACTGGTCGACCCCCAGCAATACCAAATCATCATGGAAGAGTTCTCCGGCAGTCCCGGAGTTTCCCAAGTACAGGACCAAAAAGAACTGGTCGAGCCTCTCTTCGATGTCCTGGACGCTGCCAAACTGCTGTCGCTAGGTTTAGCGGGAGTAATGACAGTAGCGGCAATTCTGCTGATAACCACAACCATCCGGCTGTCCGCTATGAGCAGGGAAAGGGAAACCCAGATCATGAAACTGGTGGGAGCATCAAACCTGTTCATTCAAGCCCCGTTCATGATTGAGGGCGCGTTAGCCGCCTTGGCCGGAGCAGTCCTAGCGGTAGGGACACTGTTCGTCGGAGGCCATTTCTTGGTGAACAACTGGCTATCACAGTCCGTGGACTGGGCCCAGTTCATAGGTGTGCGGGAGATTTTGCTGGTTACACCCCTATTGGTTCTAGCCGCCCTTCTGTTAGCCTTAGTATCGTCAGCATTGTCTCTATCTAAATATACGCGGGTGTAAAGCAATGAAACGCAACAACCAGCCGCCACGCTTGCGGCGCCTAATTGCGATACTGGGCGCCGTTTTAGCGACGTTAGCGTTAGCGTTTACCGGCGTTTTGGGCATGGGAGTTGTGGAAGCCGCAGCCGACGAGTATTCGGACGCTGTTAACAAGCGGGACAGCAACAAAAACAAGGTTGCTGACCTAAGGAATGAACTTACCGGCATTGATTCCGAACTGGCGGACCTGTTCATAGCAGTTGAAGAAACCCGTGGGGATGTGGAGCAAGCAGAATCTGACCTGGCCGCAGCGGAAGATGAACTGGAATCAGCGGAAAGGTTCCACCAGCAGGTGCTGAAAGAGTTAGAAGATGCGACCCGCGAACTAGGAACCTTGCAGAAAGATATCCAGAAATCTGAAGCAGACGAAGTGGCACTAAGCATGGCGGTCGGGGACATGGCTCGTGACCTATACCGTGGTGGGGCGCCGGAACCTTTTGAAGTTATTGTTTCAAAAACTGGAGTTTCAGGGATTAGTCAACGCACAGCAGCCGCCACTTCCCTAAGCCGCGTGCAAGATCGTGCTTTGGAGCAGGTTCGCAGCAACCTGGTGGTAAAAGAAAACCAGGAGTTGAAACAGCAGGCAGTAACGGAACGTGTGACAGAGCTCGAAGCGGAAGCGGAAGAAGCGAAGGACGAAGCCCAAAGGTTGCGGGACGACGTTTCCGACCAGTTGGGAACGCTGAAAGCGAAACTTGCAGATCAGGAAGCTGCTCAAACCGAATGGGAAGGGCGGAAATCTGAAGCTGAGGGGCAACTGAAAGAAGCGAATGCTGCCATCAGGAAAGCGGAAGCTGACATTGCCAAGATCGATCAACAAAACAGGTCCGGGCAGGTGTCGTACGGCTCCAGTAGTCGGGCACCAAGCGGAGGAAAAATTTTTGTTAGCCCATTCAAAATGCATGTTCAAATAACATCCCCATTTGGGTACAGGATCCACCCTGTGTTGGGCGTTTCGATGCTGCACGGAGGTCTGGACCTTGGGGCAGGCTGTGGAACAACCCAGTATCCGGGGCGCGATGGGGTTGTGGTGCAAACTGGCTACAACGACGTGAGTGGCAATTTGGTGACCATCAACCACGGCATGGTGAATGGACAATCGTGGATCACGGAGCATTTCCACTTGTCTTCAATTTCGGTCTCCCCGGGGCAGAGAGTCACGACGGACACGCCGATCGGGACTACTGGAACAACCGGGCGTTCCACCGGCTGCCACCTGCACTGGGTCCTTTACCGTAATGGGGCCCTGTCCGACATCTACCCGTACACCTCTTTCTAAAACCACCAGTTCAAGATGGTGGGGCGTTTTGAGGGGCAAATGTTTTGGCGTGGGGTTTGAAGCTTGGTGAGGAGCGTGAATGAACTGTGGCTAAACAATGGAAGAAACCAAGTGTGAGCGGTGCCGAGAAACGTAAGGCTGCGGCGGACGCTAAAAGCACTATTGCTCGGAACAGGCGGGCTCGTCACGACTACGAAATCGAGGACCGCATCGAGGCCGGCATCGTTCTGTCAGGGACGGAAGTTAAGGCTCTTCGTATGGGGCGTGCTTCGATCGTTGATGGTTGGGTGGAGTTCCAAGATGGGGAAGCGTGGCTGTATGGAGTCAACATCCCCATGTATTCACAGGGGTCCTGGAATAACCATGCTCCCACCCGGAAACGGAAACTGCTGCTGCACCGCAATCAGATAACTAAGTGGGCTTTATCGGCTGCCGCCAAAGGTTACACGGTTGTTCCGTTGGAACTTTACTTCATTGAGGGGAAAGCGAAAGTCGAGTTAGGTTTAGGGCGGGGGAAGAAAGAGTGGGATAAGCGCCAGGCTTTGCGGGAGAAGCAGGATAAGCGGGAAGCCCAACGCGCGATGAGTCGGTACTTGAAGCAACCCAACCGCTAACTCCCTAGTTCTTGAACCTCCTTTAACCCTGTGATTCCTGAGCCTCTTGATTTTCGTGCCTCTTGGCGGTTACCCTGAGGTTGACGGCAACGTCAGCAATATAAACTGTATAGGGGATGATCGGTTTCGACGGTGGTTGTCGATCAAGGGGAAGCGGGTCGAGAATGTGCGCTCACCTCGATAACGACGCGTGCAAACTAATAAGTGCCAAACGTAACAGCACTGACTACGTCCTAGCTGCCTAGAGTAGCGGCAGGACCTTTAGTCCGTCAGCCCGGGCGTTAGCTTTCGCCCCGGTTACTGGCGTCATTTTGAAAGCCACTGGGTATCTGTCACGTCAGCGGGCAGGTTCCGACACTTAGTTGACTTTAACCTTCAACGGCAGGTCTGCTGGTAGTTGAAGGTCGAGAATTTTAGTGCAGACTGCACCCGGAGAAGCACTTGGGGGCAGCTACCGGACCCGGGTTCGATTCCCGGCATCTCCACCATTGATTAGCCCAACAACGTATCGGCCTTACAGCCGTTGTGTTGTTGGGCCGTTGCTCTGCTGGATTTTTCTTGCCCATCACCAAACTTGTTTCTCGCTGGTGCGACTGTGTCCACCCTGCGCGGGCATGTCC
>CAYFPY010000004.1:6940-17551 GCA_964345125.1 uncultured Actinomyces sp. | reverse complement strand
CCCTCTGGGGCGGGAAGGGCGGCAAGCGCAAGGGCAGAAGGCCAAAAAGGGGACAAAAGGGGACAAAAGGGGCCAAAAAAGTTAGATATCGCCCAAAAACAGCCAACACAGGCCTGTAAGACCTGACAAGTGGCGCTACAGTGCGTAATGTTTCCAATGGTCACTTAAGTGGCATTACAACCGCTCCAAAGATATATGGAAGAGGAACTTACATGGCAATCAATCGCACCGAACTTGTGAACCTTATGGCCGAGCAGGCTGGTTTGACGAAAGCTGATGCGGACTCTGCATTGAGCGCATTCCAGAACATTCTTATCGACTCCTTGGGCAAGGGTGAGACAGTGCGTGTCACCGGCTTGATGTCGATCGAACGCGTCGAGCGTGCTGCTCGTACCGGTCGTAACCCACGCACTGGTGAAGAAATTCAGATCCCAGCTGGCTACGGAGTGAAGCTCACTGCCGGTTCGACACTGAAGAAGGCTGTTGGACGCTAAATAGGCGCCACACAATAGTTTTCCTAAATAAGGGGCGAGGAGTTGGTCTTCTCGCCCCTTATTCGCGGCTAGAATAGGGGCAGGACTAACCACGACACCTGGAGTGACACGTGAATATTGCAATCTTGGCGGACGATGACCAGATCGCTGAATTGGCAGCAGATATAGTAGTGAAGGCTATAGAAAACAAGCCCAGATCTGTGCTGGGGTTGGCGACAGGTTCAACGCCAGTTCCCCTTTATGATGAACTGGTGTCCCGGTACGAGGCCGGCACGGTAAGTTTTGCGCAAGCGAAAGGTTTCCTGCTTGACGAGTATGTGGGGCTGCCACCCGAGCACCCGGAAAGTTACATAAACTTTATTTACCGCACTTTTGCTTCACGAGTGGATTTCACCAAGGGCGCTGTGGAGGGTCCACAAGGTTTAGCGGACAGGCCGGAGCAGGCCGCCAAAGAATATGAAGATGCAATTATGGAGACGGGTGGAATAGATCTGCAGATTTTGGGGATCGGCAGGAACGGCCATATTGGGTTCAATGAACCCAGCGGATCACTTTATTCGAAAACGCATTTGCAGGTCCTGACGAAACAGACCCGTCAGGACAATGCACGTTTTTTTGGGGGAGATATTGAGCAGGTGCCCAGGTTTGCAATCACCCAGGGGTTGGGGACCATCAACCGCGCTAAAGAGGTGATCCTGTTGGCTACCGGCGAGAGCAAGTCGGAGGCCATGCTCCACGTCATTGAGGGTGGGGTTAGTGCGGCGTGGCCGGGTTCGGCTTTGCAGTTTCATGACAACATTACGATCATCATGGATGAGGCTGCTGCCAGTAAATTGAAGCACACGGAACATTATCGGGACGTGTGGGAAGCGTTAAGGATGCAAGATTGACTGAAGAACAGGTGCAAGGTGGGGCTGGAGTAAAAGAGAAGCCCCAGGTTAAGCCGAATGCGGGCGATGGGGATCAGGACCGTTTCGCTCACTATGTGCGTAGAGACCGGGCTAACCAGGCTGCTCTGACGGGGCAGGCGGTGGTGGCTCTGTGTGGGAAGGTGTGGGTGCCCACGAAGGACGCTCAACGTTTCCCGGTGTGCCCGCGCTGCAAGGCAATCAGGGATGAGGGCGAGGGGCACGGGGAGAACTGGCCTTTCGCTTGAGTGGGTTCCCCTGTGCCAGTTTCTGTTAGGGGCTGGGTCTTTAGAGGCTGGGGGTTTCACCCGCGCTGTAGTAACGCGTAGGTATGGCTGGTTCCCCTTCGGAGAGGCGCCAGCCTTGGTAGGGTAGTTCGTTGCGGGATTGCTGGTGGTGGCGTTGAGCTTGGAGGACGCTGTCGAGTTTCCAGGTGGGACTGGTGGTGTTTGTTTGGCCGTCGAGGATGTTCCCGTTTTCAACCAGTGGCACTTGCAGTAGGCGTCCCCCAGCTTCGAGTAGCCGGTTCTGGGCATCTTCGCTGGAGCCACCCATGATGAGTGCTTCCTGGGCGGCGCGGCCTGTCGCATCGTAAAGTCTGCCAGCTACTTTTCGCCCTCCTACCGTGCCTTTTGCTTCCGATTTTTTGGCGACTGGCACCATCTGCCCGTTTTCGTCTTCTCGTTCCACCAGTTTGTAGACGAGGGCGGCTGCCGGCACACCGGATCCGGTCACCAGTTTCGTGCCCACCCCGTAGGAGTCAACGGGTGCGGCTCCCAGTGCTGCGATGGCATATTCGTCGAGGTCGGAGGTGACAGTAATTTTGGTGCCTGGGGATCCCAGGCTGTCCAGTTGTTGGCGAACTTTCACTGCGTGGGCAACTAGGTCGCCCGAGTCGATGCGTACTGCACCTAGCTCCCCTCCGGCGGCTCTGGCTGCTTCTACCGCGTTCACTACTCCTTGTTCCACGTTGTAGGTGTCTACCAGGAGTGTGGTGTCTGTTCCGAGGGCGGCGACCTGGGCTTGGAAGGCTTCGGGTTCGCTGTCGTAGAGCAGTGTAAATGAGTGTGCAGAGGTGCCGATGGTGTCCAGTCCGTAACGTTCCCCAGCTTCCAGGTCTGAGGTTCCTGCGAACCCTGCGATGGAGGCGGCTCGGGCTGCTGCAACTGCTGAGTGTTCGTTTGTTCTGCGTGCCCCCATGTCTACGCAGGGCCGGCCGTGGGCGGCAATGGTCATTCGGGAGGCAGCCGCGGCTACCGCACAGTCGTAGTTCAGGATGGAAAGGAGCAGCGTTTCTAGCAGGGTTGCTTCTGCGAAGGTGCCTTCAATGGTGAGTATGGGGCTGCCTGAAAAGTACAGTTCCCCTTCTCGGTATCCCCAGATGTTGCCGCTGAACCGATAGTTCGCCAAATATTCTAGGGTGGCGGGAGCCAGAAACCCTTGGGTTTCCAGCCAGGCTAGTTGGGCGTCTTCGAAGCGGAAGTTGGTGAGGGCTTCAAGGATGCGTCCCGTGCCGGCAACCACCCCGAAGCGACGCGTGGCGGGAAGGTTGCGTCCGAACAGTTCGAAGACTGCTTTGCGATTAGCCATTCCGGAAGCTAGAGCCGCGTCCGTCATGGTCAGTTCGTATTTGTCTGTCAGCAGGGCTGTAGAAATTGTGGAAGCCATAGAGACTACGGTAGTCGGTAAATGGTTTTCATGCGTGGTAGGTATCACCGTTGCCAGCAACATTGTGGTCGGTTTTTCAGCTAGTTTGTTGAGTGTGGATAATAGGCCGATTGGAATCTTTGATTCAGGTTTGGGTGGTTTGACGGTTGCGCGTGCCCTTATCGACAAGTTACCGAACGAAAATGTTGTCTATTTGGGGGACACTAAGAACACGCCGTACGGTCCCCGACCAATCAGTCAGGTGCGAGAGTTAACTTTGGCTGCCCTGGATACTTTGGTGGAGTACGACGTGAAAATGTTGGTGATTGCCTGTAACACGGCGACGGCGGCAGCTTTGCGGGATGCTCGGGAACGGTATGAGCAGGGCATGGGCATTCCCGTTATAGAGGTGATTACTCCCGCAGCGAAGACAGCGGTTGGGGCGACCCGAAACGGTTCAGTGGGTGTGATTGGGACGGTGGGTACCGTGGATTCGCGGGCCTACCCGGATGCGCTTGCAGCGGTTCCGGGGGTGGATGTTCATCAGCAGGCTTGCCCCCGGTTCGTGGATTTTGTGGAGCGTGGTGAAACCACGGGTGATGCGGTTACGGCGGCTGCGAAGGAGTATTTGCAGCCTTTGAAAGATTCGGGTGTTGACACGGTTGTTTTGGGGTGTACGCACTATCCACTTTTGAGTGCGGTGATTGGTCGGGAGTTGGGGCCGGGTGTTCAAGTGGTTTCTTCTTCTGAAGCTACAGCTGTGGAGGCATACTCCAGGTTGGTTGATGAGGGGCTGCTTCATGGTGGTAGGGCGGATGATGATTTGCCGAGTTACCGTTTTTTGGCCACGGATGATTCAGCTGATTTTGCGCGGTTAGCGCGCCGTTTTTTGGGTCCTGAGGTGCAGGTTCCGGAGGTTGTTCCCGTTGAGGACCGGAAGGGTAAGTAATGAGATTGACAGTGGTCGGCAGTACCGGGTCCATGTCGGGACCGGAGGCGCCTGCCTCGGGTTACCTGTTGCAAGCGGAGGGGGTGGATCCGTCCTCGGGGGAGGAACGTACGTGGACGCTTCTTTTTGATATTGGTCCGGGGGTGTTTGGCCACTTGATGCGTGTGGTGAATCCACGCGATGTGGATGCGCTGCTGGTTTCGCATGGTCATGCGGACCATGTGGGGGATGCGATGTCTTTCTCGGTCTATTTGAAGTGGGGGCCTGAGGAAGTTCTACCACCTTTGTTGACGGTTGGTCCTCCCGAGATTCTGCACCGTTTCAGTCAGATAGATGGCTACGCTACCGAGGAAGAGTTGCGGGAGTCGTTTGATTTTCGTCCCACGGTTGGGGAGGACCAGTTTCAGATTGGCCCTTTTTTGGTGGAGAGTTTTAGGGCTGTCCATTCGGTGCCGGCTGTTGCTTACCGTATTACAGGTCCGAGCTCTATTGTTGGTAACGATGGGGAAGTGGAGCAGGTGGTTGTTACCTATACGGGGGATACTGATCTTAGTGATGATGTGGAGCGAGCCAGCGCTGGGGCTGACCTGCTGTTAGCTGAGTGTGGTTTTACCGGTCAGGTTGAGGTGCGCGGTATCCATTTGGATGGTTTCCGCGCGGGTTGGCTTGCTCGAGAGTCGGGTGTTGGCCAGCTGGTCCTTACCCACATTCAGCCTTGGACGGCTCCAGCGAACCAGGTAGCGGACGCGCAGCAGGAGTTCTCGGGTCCCGTCAGTGTTGCCCGGCAGGGTAGCACCTGGTTGTTGTAGCCGCGGTATTAGTGGAAGAGTTTGGCCAGTTCTGGGATTAGTTTTGTGACTGCTTGGGCGCGGTGTGACACTTTGTTCTTCTGCTCGGCATTCGTTTCTGCCAGGGTTTTCTGCCAGCCAGTGGGCACAAATATTGGGTCGTAGCCGAAACCGTTGTTGCCTCGCGCTGTTCGTGTGAGTGATCCTGTGAGGTGTCCGTGTTCAGTTGTCGACTGGCCGGTGGGGAGGGCGAGGGTGGCAGCACACGTGAAGTGTGCTGCGCGTAAAGTGTCGGGCAGGTCGGCAATTTGGCGTAGCAGCAGTTGGTAGTTTTCTGTGTCGGCCCCGTGGTGGCCACTCCAGCGGGCTGAGAGAATGCCGGGAGCTTGGCCGAGTACGTCAACTATAAGACCGGAGTCGTCTGCTAGGGCTGGTAGGCCGCTGGCGTGGGCTACGGCTTGGGCTTTGATTGTTGCGTTTTCAGCGAAGTTAGCTCCGTCCTCAACAATGTCGCCCACCCCGTATTGGGCTTGGTCCACCACGAGGGTGGTGTCCACGTTTGGTAGGTGTTTGGCGAGTATTTGACGTATTTCTGCCAGCTTGTTTTGGTTGGCGGTGGCCACTACTAGGCGCGGTGAGGTCATGTTTTGAGTTTCAGTCTTCAGATGTGATGGTTTCGCCGGGTTCCGCTTGGGTAGCGCGAGCTTGGAGTTCTTTGAGGCGCTGTAGCCCAGTGTCGGCCAGGTCTAGGAGAGCTGTTAGTTCACTGCGGCTGTATGGCTCTTTTTCGGCGGTGCCTTGTACTTCCACCAGGCCTCCTTCGCCCACTCCCACCACGTTCATGTCAGTGTCGGCGTTAACGTCTTCCAGGTAGGCTAGGTCCAGCATGGGTTCGCCTTGGACAATGCCAACTGACACTGCTGCCACACTGTCTTTGAGTGCTTTGTCGGCCTGACTTTGTGTCATGATTTTCTCTTGCACTGCCCAGTTGATGGCGTCGTGTAGAGCAACCCAGGCGCCGGTGATTGCTGCGGTGCGGGTGCCACCGTCGGCGACTAGGACGTCGCAGTCGACGACTATTGTGTTTTCGCCAAGCTGTTTGAGGTCGATAACTGCCCTCAGGGAGCGGCCAATGAGGCGGGAGATTTCGTGGGTGCGCCCCCCAATTTTTCCGCGGACCGCTTCGCGAGTGTTGCGTTCGTTGGTGGAACGGGGCAGCATCGCGTATTCAGCGGTAACCCACCCGGCACCTTGGCCTTTTTTCCATCGGGGCACGCCTTCCGTGAAGGAGGCCACGCAAAGTACGCGGGTTTGTCCTGTTTCGATGAGGACGGACCCTTCACCTTGGGGGGTCCAGTTTCGTGTGATGCTGACTGGTCTTGCTTGGGAGTTGGTGCGGCCGTCGGCTCGTCGGTTTTCTGTCATGGGTCCACTGTAGCTGTGAATTTGGTTTGGTGACAGCGGTCGTTTTGTGAAACTGTGGATGGGGTGAGAGCCGTCGGGGGTTTTAGGTAACGTTAGGGATATGCAGTCACAGGATTACCAGTTCGGTTCGGCACGGTTTGCCTACCCTCTTTCTCGGGGACATTTTGATTCCGCTTCGGATTTGCGGGAGGAAGTGGATCCCGTGGCTTTGTTGGCTGGGGAAGAGACAAAGTTGTTTGTGTTCCGCGCGGACGGTCGGGGTGCGGTGGTCCCGGCTGGTGCCGAGGGGTTCAGGTTGTGGCAGGTTGATGCTTCTTTATTGCCTCGTTTGGCAGAGTTAGCTGATCGGGACCAGTTGTGGTTTATGGGTCGGAAGCAAGATGCGGGTGGGGACGTGAACTATTTGGCGTTGCGTGTTGGTGACCGGGGACCTTTGACTGACCTGGTGGCGCAGGCAATGGAGACCGCTGATGCAAGGTGGGTGGAAGTTACAGCGCATGGTGCGGATCTGATGGATGATCAGGAAGCTCTGCTTTTCACGCAGGTTTCGGCCTTGTCGGCGTGGCACTCGCAGCAGAAGTTCTGTCGGCTTTGTGGGCAGGGAACGACCGTGGGGGCCGCGGGATGGAACCAGGTTTGTGTGGGGTGTGGTGCGGTGGAGTATCCGCGGATTGATCCGGCGATCATTGTGGAGGTGCGCAACCAAAGGGATGAGCTGCTCCTGTTGCACAACGTGGCTTGGGAAGCGAAAAGAATGTCTTTGTTGGCCGGTTACGTGGATGCGGGGGAGACCCCTGAAAGAACGGTGGTTAGGGAGGTGTGGGAGGAAGCTGCTTTGAATGTGAAAAAGGTGCGTTATTTGGGGGCACAACCGTGGCCGCGTCCCCGGTCGCTGATGTTGACCTATTCAGCTTTGGTTGACTGTCCGCCCGACATGTTCGCTGCTAATAACGCACTTGACTGTGGTGAACCTGTCCCAGATTTGGTGGAAGTGGATCGGGCCCAGTTCTTTTCGCGAAAAACGTTGCGTAACGCTGTTGAGGAGGGGGAGGTGAAGCTTCCGGGACCTTCTGCCGTTGCTTACACCATTATTGATTCTTGGCTGAGGGAAGATGGGGGGCCTGGTTTGGGGAGGTGGCCGGCGTGGTAGGGGGAACGGGCACCAGCGGCCACCGGCTGCCAACCGCCGAACAGTTGCTGGAGGGGTTGGACCCACAGCAAAGGGAAGTTGCTATGCAGGTGGCGGGACCGCTGGTGGTGAGGGCGGGTGCAGGCACTGGGAAGACTCGGGCCATCACCTATCGGATCGCGTACGGCGCGGCCACGGGAGCTGTGGATCCTTCTACGGTTTTGGCCGTTACTTTCACCTCGAAAGCTGCAACTGAAATGTCGGTCCGTTTGGGTGAGCTAGGCGCGGCTTCCGCGACGGCTTCCACGTTCCACTCTGCGGCGTTGCGGCAGCTGAGCTACTTTTGGCCCAGAGTTTTTGGGGGGAGCATTCCCCCGGTAATTCCAAACAAGGCTCCGCTGGTGGCGGCTGTTGCTGGCAGGTTGGGGGTGGCAACAGATCGGGCTACGGTTCGGGATTTAGCGGCAGAAATTGAGTGGACAAAAGTTTCGTTGGGGGATGCTGAAACATATGCGGATAAGGTGTTGCAGGCGGGGCGGGTGGTGCCTGCTGATTTGGAGCCGGGCCAGTTCGCAGACTTCTTGGTTGCCTACCAGCAAGCCAAAGATGAGCGTGGCGGCATAGACTTTGAGGACATTTTGTTGATCATGGCCTCCATTTTGGAAAACGATGAGAGGGTAGCCGCCCAAGTCCACTCCCGCTACCGCAGTTTTGTGGTTGATGAGTATCAGGACGTTTCCCCTATCCAAAAGCATTTGTTGGACCTGTGGCGCGCGGGACGTTCTGATCTGTGTGTGGTGGGGGACGTGGCGCAGACTATCTATTCGTTTACCGGTGCTTCTGCCCACTACTTGGAGGATTTCCCGAAGGAGATGAAGGGGGCAAAAGTGGTGGAGTTGGTGCGTGACTACCGTTCCACCCCACAGATTGTGGCTACCGCTAACCAGGTTGTTTCCCGCTCTCAAGGGTTTGATGGTCGTGCAAAACGGCAAGGCTTGCCGGGAGCCGTCAAATTGGTGGCTGGGAAAGCGTCAGGACCGGCGGTAGCGTTCGTTAAATACGACAGTGACCAAGACGAAGCCCGGGGGGTTGCGGACAAGATAAAGGACTTAGCTGACCAGGGAGTGAAGGGTTCCCAGATCGCGATTTTGTACCGGACAAACTCGCAGTCTGAGGTGCTTGAGGAAGCCTTAGAGGAAGCTGCCATACCGTACCAGGTGCATGGGGGAGCACGCTTCTTTGAGCGCGACGAGGTGCGGCAAGCTCTGCTTCTGCTGCGTCAGCAGGAACGGCTGCTGACGCTCGGTGAGGGCCAGCAACCTGACGGTTCTTTATCGCAACGAGAAGATTCACTGGTGCAAATGGTACAGAATGTGGTTTCCACTTTGGGTTGGAGTTCGAACCCACCCGCTCGGGGTGGAAAAGTTGCTGAACGTTGGCACAACCTGGATGCTTTGGTGAACTTGGCGAAGCGTCGCCCACATTTGAATCTGAAGTCCTTCGTGTCAGAGTTACAGGAAAGGGCTGAAACGAAGGCGGCACCAGAGGTTGCGGGCGTCACCCTCTCCACTTTGCATGGAGCTAAGGGATTGGAATGGAAAGCCGTTTTCCTGGTTGGTTTATCCGAGGGGCTTCTGCCCATCTCTTTAGCGCAAACACCGGAAGCTGTGGAAGAGGAACGGCGTTTGCTTTACGTGGGGATAACCAGGGCTGAGGAAATTTTACAACTGTCGTGGGCAGCTAGCCGGGGTGAGGGAAGGTCTGGTTCGCGCAGACTTTCCCAGTTCCTCACCCCCCTGTGGCCGCAGGAGGAGAAAACTGGGCGCGCAGGGCGCCCCCAAAAAGGGAGGGCGAAAAGGAAACAGGAAGCAGCCGACTTTGAGGCACAGGCAGACAGTCAAACACTTGCTTTGTTTGCGGACCTGAAAAGGTGGCGACTGCAAGAATCGCAGGCGGCGGGACGCCCCGCGTTCACCGTTTTGACTGACACCACTTTGCGAGATGTTGCTTCCGCCAAGCCGGTGACGCTCGCCCAGCTAGGTTTGTTGCGGGGGATAGGTAACGTGAAACTAGCGGACTACGGCGCCCAGATTCTGCGGATAGTGGCACCCTACCGGGACCGTTAGCCTGCTTTTTGGGAAAGTTTACTTTGGGTGCAAGCGCACTTGCGGTGCGTTCTCCAATGCAGATGGTCAAGACCCGAGTCACTGATCCGCCATGCCACGGCAGTGTCTGTTGGACCCAATCCGAGGGGGACAACGGTGGGGGAGAGGGGACGGTTGTTAACAACAGCTTCGGCCATGGCTAACGCTAAACCCGCTCCTGCTGCACAAAGGTGATCCGGGGCGGAAAGCCGCGATAGGGTTTGCAGGACCATGTGCATTTGTGGCCATTGGGGCAGAGTGTCTTGAACATGTTTGTCGATGCACAGTGCGCAGGGAGTGCGTCCGGGAGCTATTAGCGGTCCAACTGTGATCGCCCGATCTTCCTGGACCACAGGTAGGTGGGCGACATCGTGACTTACCAGTTCAGATAGCACCCCGTGGTCCCACACCCTGGCAGAGGAAACAAACACGAGGTCCGGCTGATCCAGGTGGGTGACGCGAGTGTCTGGACAACACCGTTTCAGAGCGTCTTTCGCCGCTTTTTGTCGGGTGATGCCCAGTGTGTGGGCGGGAAGTAATCCAGATACCTGATCGTCTACTGGACGCCTGTCGCGCACCTCCAAAGCCCGAACACCAGCATTGGCCAGCAGTTGCATGAGGCGCAGCCCAATACGGTCTAAACCTTGGACACGGACACGCATTTCTTCCAGGGGGGAAGGGGTTCGCAGCAGGCCGGCTTCTTCAAGTTTCTTGAGGAGGGCGGGCGCTCTTGGCGGAATAGTCCGCTGCTTTTTGTCTGCAGCTAGAGCGTTGAGCCACGCCAACTCTTCTTGGTCAATGCCGGTTAGAAGAACCGAGTGTTCCGGGGTGGACCCCACCTGCACTAAACCGGGCGATACCTCAAAAACGAGTGTTTCTGCTCGCAGACGGAACTGTTTGGCTAGTCGTTTTTGCGCCACCATTTTGGTGCCTCCCCTCCTTGGTGTTGCTGAAGCGAGATGCTTCACACTCCACCAAGGGTGCCCGACACCGAACAGTTCCCGCTCCCATTTACACGGATTTGTGGATAACCCCGAGAAATAGGTCCTGTGGGTTGGGGTCAGTTGTCAGGCCCATCGCCTTCCCCGGCGTTCCCATCAGCGGTGTCGCCATCAGTAGTGTCCCCG
>CAYFPY010000004.1:0-6840 GCA_964345125.1 uncultured Actinomyces sp. | reverse complement strand
CGTCCTGCGCATCGACTGTTTTGTCGCCCTCCCGCGTGGCAGAATCAGAACTGGCGGGACCGCTATGCGCCCGGTCTTCCAGAGGAACAGCTTCGTCCCACGCTAAAGTCCCGGCTAGCAGTTTCTCCAGATCAGCATCAAACTCAGACAGTGTATCGCCCTCCCCACCATCACCAGTGAAGAAAAGATTAGGGTCAGCTAAAGCCTGTGCTGAAGGAACCCGGTCCGGGTGTGACCATAAAGCTTCCCGTTCCTGCTGGCCACCATCCTCTTTCACTCGAGTGAAAATTTTCGCTGCGTTACGTGCCTGGCGGGGACGCATATCCAGACCCACTAACTGGCGCAGCAGTCTCTCAGCCCCAGACCCGCCAACACGGCGCCTACGCATCATCTCTCGCAAAGCATCAGCATTGGGTAAATAGTCCTGGACGGCCTCCGCTGTTACCACCTCAATCCACCCCTCAATAAGAGCCAGAAGGGTTTCCAGCCTCTCCAAAGCAGCAGCCTGCTCCTGAGTGGGTTGGACAGAGAAAACGCCCTCAGCCATCGCCTCGTTCAAACTGTCAGGGTTACTAACATCGATGGACCGAGCAGCGTCCGTCAGTGCATCCCCATCCAAAGCTATTTCCTCAGCGTAGCGAATAATTGCCAACTGTAGATCGTGCCTCAACCACGGCACCGAAGACAACAGGCGACCGTGAGCGGCCTCCCGCACAGCCAAAAACTGGAGCACCTCTTCATTGGGGATCTCCAAACCCTCACTGAACTTGGCCACGTTGGTTGGAACCAACGCTAAGGAGACATCTTCCGTGAGGGGAAAACCCGAATCGGAAGCCCCCAACGATTCCTGAGCCATCGCAGTCAAAGCCTGCGAAACCTGAGAACCGAAAGCCATGGCCGCCATTTTCGGCACAATATTACTCAAAGTCTTACCCAAAGAAGCCAACTCTTCTGGAAGATGCTCAGGAGCTAAATCAATCTCCCTCTCAATCGTTTCAGACATGGCACGCGAAGCGTTAGCAGCCACCGGGTTACAAATTTCCTTCCAACCCGGAAGAGTGTTCCGCACCCAATCAACCCGCGACCATCCAGCCAAATCGGTCTGCGGAGCCGCGAAATCGGTCACCCCATCCAGCCACAGGTTAGCGATAGAAAGGGCCTGCAGAATCTGTTCCTGCTGCTCCTCCGATACAGCGGGGTCCCCCGAACGGTAAGCGTGCCGGGTCGAATAGTCCTCCACCAGCTTCCAGTTCATTGACTCAGAAGCAGGGGTGGGTGCTACGAGGAACTGCATTTGTCCCATAAGCTCATTGATGTCCAGCGGTATCCCCAGGTTGGAAAGTCCCTCCATACTGGACAGGTCGAAGCCTTGAGATCGCATCGCCTCCAGAGCCTCACTCGCCCCCTCAGGGCCAAGCAGACCCTCCAGCAGCATTCTTATCGGATCATCTTCCTGATTCGGCTCAGGTACGCCCCCGTTTACGTCCATGCCCCAAGTTTACAGCCACACCAAGACAGCGCTAGAGGGAATTCAGCGCACAGTGAGCTTTCAGCCCACCAGAACCGGCAACGCAGAAACACTTGTAGTGCAGGAGCACTTTTTGGTGCAGAATAGGACCGTGCTAAACGACGACATGGTCCTGGTAGAGAACAGCCGAAAAAGAGGGCACCGCAAAGCGGTACTAACGCTCGTGTCACTTATAGCCCTATTTGCCCTGTTCCTGGTGCCCCTCCCCTACATTGTCTACGATGCAGGACCCACAGTGGACGTGCTATCCGAACGTGACGGCACCCCAGTTATCGACATACAGGGGGAAGAAAAAGCACAAAGACAACTGCGTGACCCCCAGCCAAACGAGGGGCAACTACGCATGGTAACCGTATCCGAACTTGGCGGCCCCGGAAGCACTGTGCGCTTCGGGAACCTCTTTCGGGCCTACTTCAGCAAACAAAGAAGCATAGTTCCCTACTCCAGTGTCTACACCGAAGAAGTTACTCGGGAGGACGTGGAAGAAGCCAGCCAAGTGCAAATGGCGTCCTCCCACTCGGCGGGAACAGTAGCAGCATTCGAATACCTGGGAATCCCCATAGATACAATCCTGCTTATAGTGGGAACTGTGCCGGGTTCAGACGCAGAAGGAACCCTAGAAGAAGGGGACGTGCTCGTGTCCCTGGAAACTCCCGACGGCATCACCCACCCAATCGATAGTCCCTCCGTTCCTTTCACAGTTCTGCCCAACGTGGCTCCAGAATCCACCGTGAAAGTGACAGTCATTCGCGGAGGCGAAGTAGACGTAGAGAAAATGCGAGTAGTCGGTGGGAAAGAAATCGAAGTGGAAGTCACCACCCAAGCTGCACCGGACGGTGAAAAAGGATCCAAACTAGGGGTTTACCTAGACGCCCTCACTGAACTACCTTTTGACGTAGACATCCACCTAGAACGAATCGGCGGACCCAGTGCAGGCGTCATGTTTGCCTTGGGAATAGTCAACAAACTCTCCAGTGAAGACATCACAAACGGTGAAAAAATAGCGGGAACAGGTGCGCTTGATTTCGCGGGAAACGTCCACCCCATTGGGGGCATAAACCAGAAACTCTACGGAGCGGAACGAGACGGAGCGCAATGGTTCCTCCTCCCAACAAAAAATTGTGAAGAAGCACTGACAAACCACCCAGAAAAGCTACAAATGGTTCCGGTAGCAAACTTTACGGAAGCCCTAGACGCTGTAGAAATGATCGCCACAGGTGAAACCAGCGGGCTCCCAACCTGCCCCGTCACCCAATAGCGCCACCGCTGACCCGGCTCCCTCAGCTGTCGCGCGGTCCAACCACGTCCTCATCAGCCAAAAAGCCCATCTGCAAAGCTTGAACCAAAGTAGGCACTAGATCAGTGCCCTTCAAAACCTGGTCCTCACTGTCATGGTCACGGAAACGAATTTCGCACCAAGACTGGCCGGGACGCGTCACACCCACAGTAAGGCGAACCTCAGAACGGTCCGGATGATTCCCGATATACTCCAAAGCTTCCTCCGGGTCGCTAGGCGCACCGGCCTCTACCTCCGCGGGCACCATCACCCGCTCAGCACTCACAGCAGCACCAAAAACAGCTTCCGGCCAAGAAAGCTGCAAAAGCATGTCCTCCAAACTTTCCTCAGCCAAAGTCTCCTGCAAAATGGCAGACAAATGGGTGGAACTCCCATCCCAAGTGGCGCGCAAATCCTCCAACACCTCGGGCGGCATATCACCGGCCTCAAGCATTTCGGCAGTGGGAGCCAAAGCGTAGAGAGCAGGAGGGCGATCCCAACCAACTACAGCAGCCGCTTTCTCCAATTGGCCAACAACATTACGCAAAGCCGCAGACGAAGCATCTAAATTATGTTCCATAGCGGCAATCGTTTCACGCTTCAGCTCCCCGTGGCAACCGAAAACCCCTCACCTTGTAGCGAAGACGTTTTTGTGTCGGCGTAGCTCCGGGTAGGCTAAGGACAAATGTAGTTACAGGGGGCGCCGCGAACACGGTTCACCCTGCATAGGAAAGGACCAGCCTTGGCAGGTATCCCAGGATTCAGTGGGCAACGTCCCTTCAACCCGAAAATGCCACGTCCCACCAGACCACGAAAAAACCCGTTCAAAAACCCACTGTTCGTAACAGTTCTGATACTGGGCGCCCTGGTAGGCATCATCTACGCAGCCTCCCAAATTTGGACGGAAGTTTTGTGGTACAACCAAATGGAAAGCGCTCGAGTGCTGTGGACCAGGTGGGGAACCGCCGGGGCGCTGGGCCTAGCGGGATTCATCTTCCAATACGCCGTGGTCATGGCAGTCGTTTACTGGGCTTACTCCAAGCGGCCCAACAAAAAGCCAGACCCAGCCAGCCCCCTCGCCGGATACCAAAAAGAGTTAGAGCCATTCCGGAAAGTCATCTTCTTCGGACTACCGGGCGTTATCGCCCTCATGACATCCATCGGCCTCGCGGCTAACTGGCAGCCCGTGCTCCTGTGGTTGAACCGCACACCCTTCGGGGAAGTTGACCCCCAATTCGGCATCGACCTCTCCTTCTACATCTTCACACTACCCGTACTGAACCTGCTGGTAGGCTACCTCTTCAACACCCTGGTCCTCGCCCTAGTCGCGGCGATAGTCGTTAACTATTTCTTTGGTGCACTGGTAATAACACCGAAATTCTCTTCCACCTCCGCAGCCCGCAAACAGGTAGCACTACTAGCTGCAGTTCTGTCCCTGGTGGTGGCAGGCCGCTATTGGCTCAGCATCTACACGCTGCTAAACAAAAAGGGTGAACTAGCAGACGGCGCACTCTACAAAGAAGTGCACGCCATGATCCCCGCCCAAACAATCCTGGCAGTTATTTCCGTACTCGTGGCTGGACTGTTCGTGGTAGCCGCGCTGCGTGGAACTTGGCGTCTACCCGCAGTGGGGGTGGCCGTGACCGTCCTGTCCGCCCTCGTGATAGGCGGGGCCTACCCAGCGCTGGTGCAACAGTTCAAAGTCACACCCAACGCGCGCCAACTAGAACAGCCTTACATTCAGCGCAACATCGATGCGACTCTAGACGCGTACGGCCTTGACGACGTCGAATACCAAACGTACGCAGCGAAAACTGAAGCCACCTCCGGCCAGCTACGCGAAGATACAGAATCCACTTCGCAGATACGGTTACTCGACCCCACCATCATTTCCCCAACAGTTAGGCAGCTCCAACAGTCGCGCCCCTACTACACGTTCGACCAACAACTATCAGTCGACAGGTACACGGTGGAGGACGAACGGAGAGACACCGTCATCGCCGTGCGCGACATCTACCTACCCGGACTGCAAGAACAACAACAAACCTGGGTCAACGAACACACCGTCTACACCCACGGATTCGGCGTGGTAGCAGCATACGGGAACACGGTACGCTCCGACGGCACCCCCGCCTTCTGGGAACAGTCCATCCCATCAACCGGTGAACTAGGGGAATACGAACCGCGAGTCTACTTCTCCGCCAACTCGCCCTCCTACTCCATAGTTGGAGCACCCGAGGGAGCTGAACCCCAAGAACTGGACTACCCGGACGACAACGCAGAATCCGGACAGGTACAAACCACGTACAAAGGGGACGGCGGCCCCTCAGTGGGTAGCTGGTGGCCCAAACTGTTGTACGCCATCAAATTTGGGTCCACTGACATATTCTTCTCCTCCCAAACCAACTCAGAATCTCAGATCCTCTACGACCGCGACCCCCTGCTGAGAGTCGCTAAAGTAGCCCCCTACCTCACTCTGGAACACCGCGCCTACCCGGCAGTGGTGGACATGGACGATGACCCAGACACCCCCAAACGCCTAGTGTGGATAGTCGACGGCTACACCACGTCCAACGACTACCCGTACTCTGAACACCAATCAGTCGCCGAAGCGACAGCAGACTCACGCGCAGAAACAGCACAACAAGTAGTCAACCTTGACGAAATTAACTACATGCGCAACTCCGTCAAAGCAGTAGTTGACGCATACGACGGTTCAGTCACCCTGTACGCGTGGGACCCAGAAGACCCAATCCTGCAGTCCTGGCGTTCCGTTTACCCGGGTATGGTAGACGACGTTGAAGATATCTCCGGAGACCTGATGGCACACTTGCGGTACCCGGAAGACATGTTCAAAGTACAACGGAAACTTTTGGAAACCTATCACGTGACCGAAGCAGGGAAATTCTACACCGGCGGTGACCGCTGGAGGCTCTCAGAAGACCCAGCCAGCGCGGCAGGCCCCGAAACTAGCTCGGGCACCAACCAGCCACTACAACCCCCCTACTATCTGACGATGCAGATGCCAGGGCAAGACAGCGCCGAGTTCTCCCTCACCTCCGTCTACGTACCGGCAGGTGGCGGGGAGTCCCGACGGGCAGCTATGGCTGGTTTCTTAGCAGTCGACTCCGAAACTGGTAGCGAACCTGGGCAGGTCCGGGAAGACTACGGGAAGCTTAGGCTTATCGCCTTGCCCTCATCAACCACGGTTCCAGGGCCGGGTCAGGTGCAAAACAACTTCAATACTGACCAAAAGGTCGCTATAGAACTCAACCTGCTCAGCCAGCAGGGTTCTAACGTGAGACGCGGCAACCTATTGACCCTACCCGTAGGTGGGGGATTGCTGTACGTGCAACCGGTCTACGTTGAGTCCACGTCGTCAACTTCCTACCCCGTCCTACGCTACGTCCTGACCTCCTTCGGTGACCAGGTTGGTTTCGGGAAAACACTGAACGAAGCCCTTGACCAAACATTCGGTGGGGATGCGCAGGCAACCACCGGGGAGACCAACAAAAAGAAGGACTCGGATAAAGGTAAGGGTGGAAGCGGCAAGGAACTAACCCGCGAGGAGCTTCTAAACGAAGCAATCACCGCAGCTGGGGAAGCGATGCAGGCCTCCCAAAAAGCCATGGAGGATGGCGACTGGGCAGCCTACGGCGAAGCACAGGACGACCTGCAATCCGCACTTGAAGACCTGGTGCAACTCCAAGGCTTAGAGCAGAGCAGCGGTGAATCCAAAGCCAAGTCCGGCACTAAAGGTGGTGGGGCATCCACGGAAGCCCCCAACGACCTTGGAGATGTGGACTTAGGCGAGCTAGGTGAGGATGCGAAGCAGGCAACCGAAACCGAGTAAACAGCCGGTAGCAGCCGGGCTGTTAGCACCAGCAGGACAGAGCCAGTCAAGGCAGATCCGGCCATTTATGACGGAGCGCACGCCCCCGAAACTTGATCTACCAACGCTTGCGGTAGTAAAGTGATGGGGCCGACGCGGGGTGGAGCAGTTCGGTAGCTCGCCGGGCTCATAACCCGGAGGTCG
>CAYFPY010000003.1:0-93393 GCA_964345125.1 uncultured Actinomyces sp. | reverse complement strand
ATCTAGAACGTGACTACTGCGTCTACGAGACTGAAGCTCCCGCTGGTTACACTGCTTCAAAAGGGGCGGAGAAAGTGACGATCAAGTCCGGTAGCGAGAACAGCAAGAAGCTAGAGGTTAAGAACACCCAGAAAGATGGGCCGGAGCTACCTCTCACAGGTGCGAACGGAACTACCTTACTGATCATTGTTGGTTCCGCACTGGTTCTGTTGGCTTTGGGCTGGCACCTAGTTCGTGGCCGCCGGGCAGTGGAAGCCTAACCGCCCTCAATTTCAACAAACTGAAGGAAAACAAATAGATAGGTTGGTGGTGAGGACGTCCTCACCACCAACCTATTTCTGAAGAACCGGACGCGCACCGGTGCCCCAGGATCCGAGCTGACAGTGGCGAGGAAAATAGAAACGCGAAGGGAGAGGGAGGGGAGCGTGGAAAACAGAAGTGGGGTCGACAACCGTTCGAGCGACAACACCTGGAAGTGGCCCGGTTCAGCAGCCGTAATTGCTCTGCTCCTGGTGGTTGGGGTCGGGGTAACCATCTATCCCATGACGGCGCAATGGTGGTCCTCCTACCATCAGTCAAAAGCAATCCACAGCTACACTCAGAATGCGCAAGCCGACCACGATCCCGGAAATGCCCAACAGCTCGCGCTGGCACGTGAATACAATGACGCATTAGCAACCGGCAAAATTACTGTTGGCGGGGAAACAAACGTGCCTACCCTAGACTTTTCTGAAGGGGCAGGAAACGTGGGAAACCCCAAGCTGGACTACTGGAAACTTTTGAAAACCCGTTCGGGTGCCATGGGCAGAGTCATGATCCCCAGCATCGACGTCGACTTACCTATCTACCACGGCACCAGTGATGAAGTACTGGAAACTGGGGTCGGACACCTGGAGGGAACCTCGCTGCCGGTTGGAGGCGACAACAGCCACTCGGTGCTAACAGCCCACACCGGTCTAGCCGAATCCGCCCTCTTCGATGACTTAAAAGACATGAAAATTGGGGAGAACTTTTCTGTCACAGTGCTGGGGGAAACACTGACCTACGAAGTGGTGGAAACCCAGACAGTGGAACCTGACGACACCCGGTCTATCGTCCTGCGTTCAGGTGAAGACCTGGTGACACTTGTAACATGTACGCCGTTGGGTATCAACACACATCGATATCTGGTGACAGGTGAACGTGTGTTCCCCACGCCCACAGGCATGGAAGAAAAGGCCCAAAAACCCCCGGAAGTGCCCAGATTCCCCTGGTGGGCCGTCATAGGGGGAGGAACACTCTTGGCTGCCGGCACCTACATTTGGTGGGAAGGTCGTCCTCAAACCAGAGCAAAAATGGTGGAAGCGCGCAAACGGAAGGCGGCGAAGAAAAAAGACAAGACGGGTTCCAACAGCAAGGAAAGTTCCTAAAGTTGGTCTCATACCTAGATCAGAGCAAACTTGCGGCGGGACCCTTAATCCAGGTGGTAATCGGAACCCACCGCGGAGGCCCTCTACTGAAGCGGGCAGTAGAGTCTGTCCTTGAGTTCCCGCAGGCTGCAGTCATTGTGGTAGCCCACGGTCTGCCGGCAGAGGCTCTGGGCGTGGAGCCTGGGGAAAGAGTGCAGGTACTCACCACAAAAGATCGCTTGGGTAAACCCGGCCATCCCATGAACCTGGGAGTGCAGAAAGCCAGGGCACCCTACGTGTCCATCCTTGGCTCCGACGATTTCTATGAACCTGGAACGCTAGCAAACCTTTTGGACACCATTAGAAAAGACGGGGCAGATGTAGTCTTGGCTCCCCTGAAAGTGGGGGGTAGAACACTTCCCACCCCTAACACTTGGCGCACCAAACGACTGAAGGCTGTGCGAGACGGTCTCTTCGACCGCTCAGCTCCTCTGGGTTTGTTCAAAAGGAGCGTACTTGCCAACGAACGCTACCAGCTCAGGGAAGACCTGGAAACAGGTGAGGACCTGCAGACAACTATTCGAATGTGGTCCGATGGGCTACGCATCTCCTACAACCCCCTGGCGGGGGGCTACGTGATCGGGCAAGACTCCCCAGACCGTGTTACGGGGCAAAAGCGGACAGGTACTGACAGGTTGCGGGCAGTACAGCTGCTGCTGGATGAGGGCGAAATTAGCGAACTGCCGAACCGCGAGCAACGCGCGCTGATAGCCAAAATATTGCGCACCCAGATCATGAATCCGGTGATCGCAGCAGTGGAGGAAACAGAGGGCGGAGTCGGTATTCCCGCAAGTTTTGACCTGGAAGAATATACGCGTATTGCACGCCAACTGCACGCGTTGCAACCGCAAGTGGCAGAGATTTTCACCTCTGCTGACAGGAACTTTCTTGCTGCGTTGCTTAAAGGCGACCCCGGAACCGTGAAAAGTAGCGTGGTTAGCAGAACCCAAGCGCCCCTGGTGCAGCGGGTAAAACCACCCAAAACTAGGATGGTGTTCGCCCCCGAAGCGAACATGCGAGGCGCCCTAGTTCGCTCGATCACCCAAAGTAAGAACAATCTTAACGCGCTCCTCCAGGGAAAGCGGGAACAAAAGCAACAGGGAAGCGGCAGAAAACCGCAGCTTCTGCTCATTAGTTTCTCCCACATAACCAGGGACGCCCGCGTTCTCAAACAGATCGAAACACTCAAGGAAACCTGGCAGATAACGACCTGCGGTTTTGGCCAGGTGCCTAGCGGCGTGGCAAACCATATACCTTTACCCGAAGAGGCACATAGTCTGCGCCTAGACGGACGGATTATAACCGCAAAACAGTACCGCCTGGCCTACTGGAACGTAGCGGCAGTGAAGGCAGCCTGGGACAAACTGGCAGGAAGAAAATTCGATGCTGTTCTAGCAAACGAAGTTGATAGTGTCCCACTTGCACAAAGGTTGGGCCCAAGGTGGGGAGTGCTGGCAGACCTGCACGAGTACTACCCGGCGCTCCACGAGGATGATCCCCTGTGGGAGAAACGGATCAAACCGTACTACGAATGGCTGTGCCGGACCTACCTGCCAAAAACCAGCTGCCAAACCACGGTTTCTCCCGGCGTTGCAACCAAATACCAAATGCTGGCAGGAATCCACCCAAAGATCGTCACCAATGCGGCCCCCCAAGCACACCTGGAACCCACAGCAGTCAATGAGCCGCTGGCATTTGTACATCACGGGGCTGCCCTCCGCGGGCGGCAACTGGACCGGCTCATAGAAATCGTCGAGCAGCTAAAAGCCCCCACCACACTGGACCTGTACCTGATGCCCAACGACCCCGCCTACCTTAGAGAACTGCAACAAAAAACAGCGCAGAGCAGCAAAGTGCGGGTCCTGCCGGGAATACCCCAAGGCGAAATAATTAGCACGCTAAACCGGTACGATGTCGGCTTTTACCTGCTGCCACCAACCACCGACAACCACAGGTACGCCCTCCCAAATAAGTTCTTCGACTTCGTTCAAGCCAGACTAGGAGTGGTCGTTGGCGGATCGCACGAGATGGCGGCACTAACCAAAGAACATGGCCTGGGGATAACAATAGACAACCATGAGGCAGCCCCTGAAACCTTGGAGAGCATCACCAGTGGGCAGGTAAAAACGTGGAAACAGAACGCGCACAAAGCAGCAGCAGAACTGTCAGCGGAACACGAAGTGGGAACGTGGGGGAAGTGTCTGGAAGAAATGCGTCGAGGACTGGGGCGCTAGCAGTCACTCTTCCGGCAGCGGACCGTCCTCGTCAACCAAACCAGCTAGGTAGGCTTGTTCCCGGAAAGCGGGAACACTTTCAACCACTTCAGAGAACGTTCCCCGAGCCAAAACGAAACCGTCCTCCAGGAAGAAAAGCTGATCTGCCCCCCGGACCGTGGAAAGTCGATGGGCCACTGAAATGACTGTTACTTGGCCATGCAGGCTCGCTATTGCTTCAGCCACCTTAGACTCGGTCTTAGTGTCCAAAGCGGACGTGGCTTCGTCTAAAACCAGCACGTAAGGGTCTGTGTACAGGGCGCGGGCAATACCAATCCTCTGTTTCTGCCCCCCGGACAGAGAAATGCCTTGATCACCCACCGGTGAATTAATCCCCTCGGGTCGGGACGACACCAAATCCCAAAGCTGCACCTGACGTAGACACTCCTCAACTCGCTGCGCATCGGGGGAATCATCCCAACTCAAAGCCACATTTTGGGCTATGGTGCCCGCAAAAATAGACACCTCCTGGGGGACGTAACCAACATGTGCGCGCCACTGCTCCAACACGTCTATCAAAGGTAATCCGTCCACGCTAAGTTCCCCTTGCTGTGGGGAAAGCAGACCTAGAATAATGTCAATCAGAGTGGATTTACCTGAACCAGACTGCCCCACTATTCCCACCGAAGATCCCATGGTAATCGATAGAGATACATCGGTAAGAGCAGGGGTGCCAGCCGTGGGGTAGGTGAAAGTAACGTTGCTTAGTGCCAGTTCTTTTGGTGTTTGTGGGAGGTGGCGAGAATCATTGCTGACAGGTTCAGGGGAGGAGGCCGTTTTTTGCCGCAAGTCTGCCAACACGGCTTCCACCTGAGCCTGGTTAGCGTTCACAGAGTTACTCAACGACTGGAAAGAGGTCAAGGAAGGAACCAGACGCAGTCCCGCCACAGCGAAGAAGACAACAGCAGCGATAGCTTTGTTGAGAGACCCCTCCACCAGGTAGGCAAAGAAGCCCACCACCAGAAACCCCCCAATCAGGGCCGTGTCCATGATGAACCGGGGAACAGTGGATAAGAACTGGATATTTGCCCGCGCTTTGGCAGCGTGGCTCCGGTTTTCCTGGAGAACGTCCTGTATTTCAGCGAACTTGTTTTGGAGAGTAATTTCCTTCAAGGCCCCAACCATTTCGCTCATTAGCTCCGCGACCCGGTAGGAGTAGCGCCGGTTCACTACCCCTGCCTCAACCGACTTTTTACTCAAAATGATGTGCATCGCGTAGGCCATTAGTCCCAGGTAAGTGAATGTGATGACAGCAGTCAGGGGTTGAACGAACACCAGGGTGATCAGGATCAGCAGGGCCGTGGTCACCAGGGCTGGCAGTTGAATTAGCGGCAGAAGTAAACCGCTTACCACTGCAGCGACACCCACATCGGCCATACGAACCAGGCTGGCCGAAGTTCTCCCTAAACGCTCCACCCAGGGGGCAGCAATGTAGGACTCAAACAATTCACGTCCCAACGTTAGTTCGTAGGTCGCTAACCGTCTGGTTACTTCCCACTGTTGCACCAAGGTAAGTGAAGACTTAACTAGGACGAGGCTAGAAATGCCGAGCAGCAGCCACACGTAGTTCTGTGGGGCTACTGTACCCAGAACCGGCAGCGAAACAGGCGTGCCAGAGAGCATTGCGGACAGGGAAACGGCGAGTAGCATCAGGGCTGAAATGTCCAGAACTGCCAGTAGCACCGAAAAGACAACGTACAGGGTGAGGTACCGGCCTGCCTGGGCAGGTAGGTAGGGCAGTAGTTCGCGTAGGTGCTTCACTGCGGCCTTCACGTCCCCTCCCCTCCTGGCTAGAACTAGTTCCTTGTCTTATTTAGTAGGGCACGCCCTGGATGCGTGCCCGGTTGGCTCAAGTTTAGTACCCAGCGGCAACACTGGGCACCTAACCGGCTGAGAGGCAGGAAGCCACGGTGTGTGCCCTATCCAGCCACGTATTGTCGCCAGCCAGGTCACGGGCCCGTTCTCCTCTGGTTGTGACCTGTTGTGGATCGTTGAGTAGTGATTTGATCTGTCTGCGCATTTCACCACTGTCATGGGCAACCACCCACCCCACCTTTTCTTTCGCGACCAGATCCCCAGCTAAAGTTCCAGAAGTGGCAAGGACCGGTTTGCCTTGGCCAAGGTATTCGTACAGTTTCATTGGGACCGCAAACCTCCGGTAGTCTCCCGGTTCCAGAGCGAGGACGGCCACGTCCGCCCGGTCGTAAAGACGCTGTAATTCGGGGAATGTTTCGTGAACAACTTTTATGTTTGTCCCCACATAGGCGCCGTGTGTCCGCCGCGCTTCGTTCCACTGTGCGGGGCGCGTGCAAACAGTTAGTGTCACGTCCGGGATGTCCCGCACTGCTGCAAAAAATTTGCGCAAGTCATAATGATCCCCTCCCACACCACCCACGTAAAGCAAGTTAAGCCCGGGGGTGTCCAAATCTGAGGAATCCCACGTGGGGTGAGAACGGGTGGGAGGCTCAGCCCCCGGGGGGAGGGCGCACAGGCGGGGACCATGCAAGTTGGGTATGGCTGCTGCCATTTCCAATGAAGGAAGGAACACCGCGGTGGCGTTGGCCCTGATGGTGGCCAGTTCGTGGCCGTACAGCACCCTCATCATTGCGGCTGGTAGTCGCCCAACACGCTGGGCGTACTCCGGGAAAGCCCAGTACACATCTCGATAGAACACCCCCAGGGGAACCCCAGCATTACGCAACGTGGAGAAGATGCGCGGTTCCAGGAAGGGAACCAGAGGCAAATGCCTCGGTTCAGTGAACGAAGCAGGGATAGTTGCCACTTCCGAATAGGCGAAGTCCGGTCGCCAACCTGTTGCTAGCTTCTTTTGGAGAAGTCGCAGCTTTTGGCGGCGCTGTTTCGCATGTCCGGTGATCTCAAGAATGCGGTAGCCAGCCAAAGAGAAAGCTTCCAACATTTTGCGTGGGCGGATCCCCGAAGCGCTTGCGGAATCCTGTTCTATCGGGAAAGGGGTATGAAAAACCATCCACCGTTCGTGAGGACTCATAGCTGCCACCCGTCGCTGTAGGTTTCAAAGGACAAGTCGTGGGCCGCCCGCTGAGAGTTGCGTTTCCACTTTTCAATGTCGCTAGTGCTCAAGTTTGCTATCGTTTCGGCGACATCGCGTGCTGTAAAACCGGGAGCCACCACGCCCAGATCGTAACGGTCCACCAGGGTCGCTATTTGGGGGGAAGGGCCCGTGAGGATAGCCACTCTTGCTTGCACGCCCTCAAAAAACTTATTTGGCAAAGCGTGAAGATAGCTGAAGTTGACGGGTTGGATGAACATTGCAGCCACATCGTAGTCATTGAGGGTGGCGACTAACTCACCATGGGGCACGGGTGCATGTATCCGTACTTGCCCCCCACTTCTAGCAGCCAACTGTTGGATCCGCGAAAACTCGTTTGGGTCGGTGGGCACAAGGAACATGTCCAGTGTGACATTTTGTGAACTCATGGTGCCTTCCACCAGCTCTGTTAAACCGCGACCGGGCAGAGCTCCGCCGGTGTGTACCAACCGAAGTGGATCATGCACCGGAGTTGGGGAAACATCTTGGTAGGGAAGAGCATTTGGGACCACGGTAAACGTGGTCCCTGTGGTCGCTTCGTAACCGGCAGCTAAAGCGGGAGCCACCGTGGAGCGGCGCGTGAACTTGGGGAGGAAACGAGTCATGATCCACCTGTGGAAAGGGGCAACGAACAGCCGGTGGCGCCACTTCCTGTTTCGGTAGTTCGGGAAGTATTCATGCAGGTCAGCCAGCCTGCCAAGCGGTGCCGCCACGCGGGTCGCCAACGGAAGTGGGTCCAGATCATTAGCAACAACCGCAGCGAAGCGTCGGCTGCGAACAATGGGTAGAAGGAATCTGGTTACGGGGTTACCCCAGTACGCCAAAGAGTATAGGCGAAGCCCTATGAGCACTCTGGAGTATTTCCAGTGGATCCTGTCGGGTGGTATTTCAATGTGGTCGTGTGCTCCCGGCGGTTTCGGGCCATAACCGCAAGTTACCACGGAATACTTGTCCTTGAAGAACTCCACTTGCCGCAGGATACGGCCGTCACTTTCCAGGTGGGAATAAGCGATGATGAGAAGGTGGGGTTTAGTCACGGTTTCAGCGTAACAGCTTCGCCGGAGGAAGTAGGCTGGGGATGGCTATGTTACAGAAGGGGCGAAGAGCTCATGGTTTTTTCCGCACTGGGTGTGCGTTTGGCTGGAGAGGTATCTGCAGCTTTCCGGCGCCTCATACCCAGCTTGCATGGGACAGCGCCGGCCGCTGCCGGACCGCCCGATTTATCCAAGGTAGGTTTACCGCTACAAAAGCCGGGTGGGAACCGCCTGTTGATTGGTCCAGCTAACTCGGCAGGGCAAGGCTACCTATGGGCACAAGCCGTGAATGCTTTGCCCGGTTGGCAGGCAGAAAACATTACCTACCACCGCGAAGAGTGTTACGGATTTCCAAGCGATCACAGTGGGCGGGAGCGAGACGTCGTTTACAACCCGGGTTGGGGAAGACAGTTTGAACGTGTAGTGGAGGAGAGCTTCTCCGCAGTTTTAGTGGAATCCTTGCTTCCCCTGTTTGGCACCATCCATTTCCGAAACGTGGAAAAAGAGATCGCTAAGCTTGTGCAGCGGGGAAAAAGAGTCGGTGTCATACTGCACGGAAGCGACATTAGGGATCCCCAAACCCAAATGAGCCGGGTGCGTGGATCCGTGTTTCAGGAAATGCCTCACTCGCAACGCCAACGTTTGTCCATGACCGCGAAACGGAACCTGGCTGTGCTGCGCAAACTCGAAGTCCCCATTTTTGTTTCCACACCAGACCTTTTGGACCACGTTCCGGCGGCTTCTTGGCTACCCGTCCTGCTGGGCGAACAGTTCCACCAGATACCGAACGTCAAAAGCGTGCCTACCCCGGCGATACCCACGGTTATGCATCTGCCGAGCCGCGGATCTGTGAAAGGCACCCGGTGGATCCATCCCCAAATGCTAGCGCTGCAGGAGGAGGGCCTGATCGACTACCTAGCACCCGAGCGGGTGCCGCACAGCCAAATGCGAAAGGCTCTGGAGCAGGCTGATATCGTCATCGACTCGGTGGGTCTAGGGCCCTACGGGGTGACAGCCGTGGAAGCAATGGCTTTAGGCAAGGTGGTGGTGGGACAGCTTAGCCCCAGGGTGCGCAGCCACATAAAAGATGAGACCGGTCTCGAGGTGCCCATTGTGCAGGCCGACAGATACAACCTAGCGAAAGTGGTGGCGGACCTAGCCGCCAAACCAAGGCGGCGCGAGGAACTCCGCGAAGAAGGTCAACAGTACGTTCAAAAGGTGCACAGCGGTAGGCAAGTACGTAGGGTGCTTTCCCCGTTCCTACTGAATGTTCCAAGTCCACGAGGAACACCACCGAATGCGCTAGTGGTGAGCAGAATCTTCTGGCCGGAACCCGCGGCAGCCAGCCAGCGTCTGCGGGCAGCGGCCCAAGGCATGGTGAGGGCCGGATCTCGGGTGCGGGTCCTAACCACCCAGGCTGACAGCGGTCACGAAGATCCGGGTGTGCTGAACATTAGCAGGTGGCCGGTCCTGCGGAATCCGGAAGGGTACGTGCGCGGATACTGGCAGTACCTGTCGTTTGACGTGCCGCTTTTACTGCGCTTGTTGCTGGAAAGAAAAGTGGACGTGGCTCTGGTGGAACCACCCCCCACCACGGGGGTGGTCGCGCGTTTAGTTTTGGGCAGTAAAAGAGTTCCTTACGTGTGGTATGCGGCGGATATTTGGTCCGATGCTACTCGGGCCATGGGGGCCCCCTCCAGTGTTTCTGCAGTGGTTCAACTAGCCGAAAAGTTCGCGCTGCGAGGAGCGGTCGCAGTGGTGGCGGTATCCGAGGGTGTGGCGCAGCGAGCCAAAGAGTTGGGCGCCAACGAGGTGGTAGTCATCCCCGGTGGGATTGACACCGAGATTTACACTCCATCGGCTGGGCGAGGCAACAGCGACCAGTTAGATCAGATTGGCATAACAGGCCCCTATTTTATTTATGCTGGGACTGCTTCAGAATGGCAGGGAGCAGATATTTTCATTTCAGCTTTCGAGGAACTTGCTCGGACCCATCCGGATACCAGTGCTTCTCTTCAACTCTTGTTCGTGGGCCATGGCAGTCAATGGCAGGCTCTACGCACCCAGGGGCAGGCTGTTAACCGACGTCTAGGGCGGCAAGCGGTGCTGGTCTTGGACCAAATGGCCCCGCAGGAAGTGGCACCCCTCCTGGCCGGAGCCGAAGCAGCACTCGTGTCCATAGTGCCCGGGAAGGGATACGATTACGCGTATCCGACGAAAGTCTTGGCAGCGCTATCGACTGGAACTGAAGTGATCTTCGTGGGGACCGGGCCAGCGGCCCAAGACGTGGAGGAGCATAGTTTGGGATTGGTGTCGCCTTACGATCCGAAGCGGGTGGCTGAACAGCTAGCTTTAGTTGTTTCCGGACAGAAAGAAAAAGAAGCAGATAGGCTGCGCGGGTGGGCGGTGAAACACCGGTCGCTGAGAACGATGGGTGAACAGGTGGCGCGGGTCGTCCTTCAGCACCGGAAGGGAAAGAAATGATAGTAAAAGTTACCCCGTGGTATCCGACTGCAAAAAACCCTGTTTCTGGTCTTTTTGTGAGCCGCGAAGTGCTTGCCCTGAAGGGGGCTGGTGTCGATATTCGGGTAATCCATCTGGATCGTGAGTTACCCCCAGGTAAGACGGTTTTGGAGAATCATGACGGCGTGAAGGTGCTGCGAGTGGCAATGAATCCAGCCAATCCTGTCTCTGTTCTGCGTGCGGTTCCCATCGTTCGGCGCGCGGTGCATAGGGCACGCGTGGTGCACAGCCACGCCATCTCGGCTTTGCCTCTGGTGGCACTGGCCAGGGGATCCAAACCCTGGGTGCACACCGAACATTGGTCGGGCTTATCGAACCCTAAGTCTCTGCCGCGTCTTCTGCGGGTGGTGAGACCCGGGTTTGGTGCACTATTGGAGCTCCCAGGGGTGGTCGTGGCAGAAAGCGCGCGCCTGGCCGAAGCCGTCGAGCAGTACAGAAGGGGGAAGGTAGTGGAAATTCCCTGCATCGTTCCCGCCCCGGCGCACATCACTGAAAGGCTGCGCGCAGACGCAGGGGAGGGGGAAACCGCCCGGGAAATACGGTTGGCAAGCACGGGAGGGGTGGTGGACAGGAAAGATCCGCTTCTCGCGGTGCGGGTTGTGGCTGTACTGCGAGACCGTGGCTACCTGCCTTCCCTCAGGTGGATGGGTGAAGGGGAGCTCACCTCAGAGGCTACGCGGCTAGCGGAAGATTTGGGGGTGGACGTTAAGTTTCTTGGGTTTGGAACAGAAGAGGATGTGCAAAACAACCTGGCTCAAGCAGACGTTTTTCTTGGCCCAACCAAGGGGGAAAACTTCTTCGTGGCCGCCGCGGAAGCGCTTGTAGCGGGACGCCCCCTAGTGGCCAGCACCAAAGGGGGACACGTCGAATATGCTGACCCCCGTTTCAGTGAAATCGTTGAAGAGCGCACCGCCGATGCTTACGCTGACGCGGTGGAACGGGTGCTGAAACGCACCCGAGGTGTCACAGCTGAAGAAGTTTCGCGCTCCGTGAGGCAGCGCTTCTCGCCGGAAGCGGTGTCCCAACAGTACAGGGAACTCTACAACAACGTTGCTGGACTAGGTAGTGGGGGACTTACCTGAGCCTGACTTCCCAGCCAGTTTTGCCAGCACGTTAGAAATAGGGTCAGCAAAGCGGGTCAAGAACGTGCATCTCTTCAGCAAACCCGGCGACCACCAAAACGAAACCTTCGTGTTCACGGCATAAAAAAGCCTATAAACCCAATTGTGCCATGCAGACAACAGCAGTGGGCATTAGGCTAGCAAAGACAACAGGAGGCCGGGGCGCTACCGAGAATGCCCCTAACAACGATGACTGCACACTTACGTCAACTAGCTTTAGTGTTTGTGGGGGGCATGGTTGGCACCATAGCCAGATACCTGCTCATGAAGGTAACTCCCGAAACTGAAATCGAGCCGTGGATCATCCTGCTCATAAACGTTGCAGGAGCAATGTTCATCGGCACGCTCATGGCATTCACGACCAGCATTACCGACATCACCCGTGCAGCGAACATGCAGGCACTGTTGGGCACGGGCTTCGCCGGAGGGTTCACCACCTACTCGGCGCTTGCCTACCTTGCTGTTTACCTAAACACCTTCGGCGGTGTCGCAGTGGCGGCCCTCTACGCTAGCGCCACCCTGCTGTTAGGATTTTTTGCCACTTGGCTGGGATTCGCCTTGGGAAACAGGGGGAAACATGCCAGAAAATGAACTACTAACCGTCTTGGTTGTGGGACTCGCAGGTGGATTGGGGGCCTCGCTGCGCCTGCTTGTTGACGGCTTGGTCAAGCACATTAGCAAAAGCGATTATCCCTTCGGCACCCTGGTTGTGAACGTGACTGGATCTTTCATTTTTGGTCTGCTGGTAGCCCAGTTGGGAACCAGCTGGGCCGGGACCCCGGTGCTGATCGGTATCCTGGGGGGATACACGACTTTCTCCGCGGCAAGCTGGCAGACGTTCGCCCTCAGCGGTGGAGGTGAACTCACAAAGGTGGGGCTACAACGTGCAGCAAGCTACGCACTAGGAACCATAATCGCTTCCGTTATGGCGGTAGCCTTCGGGTTACGACTGGGCGGCTTAGCTTTCGGCGCTTGCGGATTCTAAAGCTTGCACGACTGTGGCAGCAGCTTTTCCATCCCCGTAAGGTGCTTGCGCAGTGTCCTGGGGGCGAGGGCGGGAGGCCGCCGCAGTGAGGGCATCACCTGGCTCAACAAGCACGTTCCACCCCAGTTCCACGGTTTCTGTCCATTCCGTTTCACTGCGCACGGTGGTGCAGGGAGTGCGCAGGAGGAAAGCTTCCTTCTGTAACCCACCGGAATCCGTTATGACTCCCCTCGCGTCGCGTGTGGCGGAAACAAGCTCCGGGTAGGGTAGCGGCGGGTGGACACGCAGATTACCACGTTCCACGTTGGCTATACCGTGCTGTGCGGCTTTTGCTAGCAAACGCGGGTGTGCTAAAAGCACAACGGGATGGTCAACATCCCCCAGGGAGTCGAGTATCTGCTCAAGTCGCTCGGGCGTGTCTGTGTTCTCAGCACGGTGAATGGTGGCAACAGAATATTCCCCGGGTTGTAGATCCAGTGACTTTTGGATAGTGGGGGAATGCCCTTCGAGTTGCTGTGCGGTGTTGTAAAGAACGTCGGTCATCACATCTCCCGTTACCACTACGCCCTCTTCAATGCCTTCTCTTTGCAGATGGTTGGCGGCCTGCTGCGTGGGGGCCAGCAACAGGTCGGAAGCGTGGTCGGTGAGCACACGGTTATGTTCTTCGGGCATGGAACGATTGAACGACCTCAACCCGGCTTCCAAATGGGCAAGAGGGAACTGTAACTTCACGGCGCTGAGCGCGGCGGCAAGAGTGGAGTTGGTGTCGCCGTAAACAAGCACCCAGTCGGGCTTGTATTCCAACAAGATGTCATCCATGGCAGCCAAGATTGCCCCTGTCTGCTTCCCGTGACTTGCTGAACCCACCCCCAAATGTTCGTCGGGAGCCGAAATATCTAGGTCAGAAAAGAACACTTCCGACAGCATCGGGTCATAGTGCTGACCTGTGTGAACAATCACGTGCTCGATGCCACGGGAGCGCAGTTCGTGATCTATAGGTGCTAGCTTCACGAATTGAGGACGAGCGCCCACCACGGATAGAACTCGCACTAGATCGCTTCCAATCTCTCTTGTTGCTGGTCAAGGGCACAGATTAGTATACCTAACCTATTTCCGGGTCGAGGCACGCCCGGCTCCCGGTAGGCCACAACAGATCCACGAAAAGCAGTTGGAGCCGCCCAGGGAGTGAGGAACTTGCGACTCAGAAAGTGGGATATGTGCCCATTCCGCTTGACAGAACTCAAACAACAACGGTGTAATTAGGGAGACGAGCGGTTCGGTGCGGACAATCCAGCCCGGGTGGCGTAGCGGAACCAGATGAGGAAGACACATGTGGAACATATTCGGAGTCGGAGCGATAGCCTTTACCGATCACGATCATGCTTTCCCAGTAGGTGACTCCTCGGGCGGCCCACTATCCTGGCAGAACGACGCTCTGTGCGCGCAAACTGACCCCGAGGCCTTCTTCCCAGAAAAGGGAGGGTCAACGCGGGAGGCTAAACACATCTGCAGTACCTGTTCGGTGCGTGACGAATGTTTAGAATACGCCTTGTTGAACGATGAACGGTTCGGAATTTGGGGCGGCCTATCTGAGCGGGAGCGTCGCCGCCTGAAGCGGTCAGCCTCCTGAGGCTAATGACCAGTCAGGAAAGACCGCACCCACCAATGCAGGTCCTGGCGGTAATCGTAAGGTCTCCCGAAGGGAGAAATACAGGCCTGTTGCGCGAGGCTGTTCGCTCTGTCCTCACTCAAACGCGCCCACCCGAGGTTCTAGTTATCGTTGACCCGTCCTCAAAAATTAAACCGGGACCATTGCGGGAAGTACCCGCCTCCGATTATGACATTGAGGGCGCAGCCACCACCATCTATACGAAAGCGTCTCCCAAAGCAGCGAATTTTGGTCAGGCCAGTGCAACGGCCATAGAAGCTTTTCTGGAGGAACCGGGGACCCAAGGCCCGGAGTGGATCTGGCTGCTTCATGACGACGTCATAGCGGACCCTGCGGCGTTGAACAACATGCTGAAGCTGGGCAATCCCACCAAGTCGATAGGGGCAATCGGCCCAAAACAGGTGCAGTATGGCGACCCAACCAAAATATTAGAGCTAGGCATAGAAGCAACCCGGACGGGGCGCAGAGTAGAAACGATAGAGCCAGACGAAGTCGACCAAGGGCAGCACGACGGGCGAGAAGATGTCCTTGCGGTCGGAACTGCCGGAATGCTGGTTCGAGCAACAGCGTGGGATGACGTGGGTGGCTTCGACCCGGCTCTTGGCCCTTTTGGGGACGGTTTGGAGTTTGGGCGTCGACTACACCTAGCTGGATACCGGGTTGTGGTGGCCCCCAACGCGATTCTCGAACACTATCGGGGTTCTTACGGTAGGGGAAAAGGGGAAGCTTCGTTCGGTGAGCGCCGCGGAGCCCAGTTGTACAACTGGGCGTTAGCGGCCCCAGCCTGGCAGGTACCCCTACTGGTTCCCTGGTTTTTCTTGCTGGCGGTGGGGCGGGCCGGGGCGAGAATCGCCGCGGGAGCGTGGCAAATGGCGTTTCGCGAAATTCAGGGGTTCCTCAAATTTTTCTTCCTCAGTCCACGTCTAGCTGTTGCTCGCAGCAAGCTCAGCAGCGTTAGTAGGGTGCCACGGTCCTCCCTGGAAAGTTTGGAGGCCGACGGGCAGCAGGTTCGCAAAGCCCGACGTTCCAGCAGGAAAATCATTTCTAGGGGCACTTCGCAGCGGACGGTAGTAGATGAGGCTGCCGCTCTTGCAATGCGGCGCCACAGGTACCATTCTCTCCTTGCACTGGGCTCTGTGGTCGGGATGGCGCTGCTGCTAGCGGGATACGCGCTTTACCCCTATTTTGGTGGTGTTGTGGGTGGTCAGTGGCAGCAGCTCCCCAACTCTTGGAGTGAGCTGGCGACCCAAGCTTGGTCAGGTTGGGTGCCTGGTGGTGATGGTGCTCCCGGAGTTGGCGATGGCTCGCTAATACTGTTCGCTGTGGCTACAGCACCGTTTGCCCTAGTGGGTGTTGCCCCTTCCTCAGCAGCTACGGCTTTGTTCATCTTGGCCATACCACTAGCAGCTTTGGCGGTGTGGGTTTTGACGGGGTCACTAACCCGGTCAATTGCAAGCAGAACAGCGTTGTCGGTGCTGGGAGCAAGCCAAGGAGCTCTGTTGGTTCCACTGCTCACGGGCAACCTGGCGAACATTTTGGGCTACTTAGCGTTTGGCGTTCTCTTGGCGGGCCTCCTGCGCGGGCTGTTCATCCCGGTGCGTTTCGTGGCTCGCGGAGTGCCCGACCTGGTAGCTCAACGGACACCGGACCAGCGCGCTTGGTTGGCGCTAGCGGCCCTGATGCTGGTTGTAGTTACGCCCACCTTCCCGCTTTCTGTGCCGGCCACGTTTGTGTTTATTCTGGCTGCCACCAGGTTTGCCAACGCGGCTTGGCGGAAAACTAGCAGCGTGGTGCTTGCAGTGTCGGTGGTGGCTCCCAGTGTTGTTCTCTACCTACCGGCAGCGGTTACCAGCATCCTCAAAGGCGGTCTGGCAGGGGGGTTGCGTTGGCTGTTCCCACCGGGGGACACGGTAGCCTGGTACGACCTACCTTTTGGTTTCCCTGGATCCCTCCCCACCGAATCAGTGGGTCCAGGCGCAACGGGACTTGAAGGTCTCTCAGGATATTCGCTTACCGCGGTTTGGGGGGTTTACCTGGGCGGAGCATTTCTGCTGATTTGGGCAACAGGACTGCTGCTAGCACGCGCCAAACGTGCAGAAAGCTTGGCAACGGGAGTGTTTTTGTGGCTGGTGGCGGTGGCAGCGGTGGCAGCTGCAACAATCCAAGCCATAATCTTCGCGGGGGTGACCTCATGGTTCTGGTTCCTGCTTGCCACCTATATGCTCATTACCGTTGTGGCTTGGCACTACCGTAACTATGCGTTACCCGCGTTTTCTTTAACGCCGGTTCCCGAGGAGGTGCGAGGTCGCCGACGACGAGTGTTGCCAGCAGCGCTCGCCGTCATAGCGGGCACCGGAGCCATTGGTACCACCTTGCTGGCTGGGCCCATGTGGGCAGGGAATCACAAACCCCAAGTTGCCACCCAGAACCAGGATGCTCAAAGCGGCCAAAACAATGCAGCAGCACAGGAAACGGTTGAGACAAGGGTTGAGTCCAAGTTTGGTTTGTTCGAGGGGTGGGAGAGCAATTACGCGCTTCCGGCAGCGGAGCCGGTAACTCCGCAGGTAGCTCAGGAGGCCCAACAAGGGGAGAGGTCAGCGCGGGTGTTGGCCATACATGCTGACAACACCCAGGTGCAGGCGGCGTTGCTGCGAGGTAATGGACTTCAAGCGGTTGATTTCACGGCTTCAAGTGATTCGCTTACCGCTACGCAACAGGCTGCCAAGGCTGACCTTGCACAAATAGTTGCTACTTTGACTAGCGTTCCCAACGATTCAGTGGCAATCCGATTGCGGGAGCACGGGGTGGAAATGGTTATGCTTTCTGCGGCAAGTCCCCAGGCGGATAATCTGCGACACACCTTGGATGCTTCAGCCGACCTGGAACGTATCGGTGTAGTTGAACGAGCATACCTGTGGCGAGTGCGTCCGGCTGGTGGCCTACCAGCTCAAGTGGCGATCCTTGGCAGTGACGGTGCTACGCAGCCGCTACCAGGCTCAGTGGTAGGAGCCAGTGGCCCTTACAGTTCTGAAGTTTCGGCCACAATTGTCATGGCTGAGGTTGCGGATCCCGGATGGGTTGCAACTCTGGGTGATACGGAGCTGGAACCAGTGGAAAGGGGGTGGCGGCAGGCTTTTTCCGTTCCTGCGGGTGCCGGAGAGTTAAAAGTACAGTACAAACGCTGGTACGTAGGTTGGTGGAAAATGGCTTCCTTGGTCGCCTTAGGGGGAGCGCTAATTGCTGCGCTGCCCGTTCGGCGCAAACGAACCGTGTTAGTTCCGGGGACTTCGCCGGTCCCTCCACCCCCAAGTCCAACCAACTTGGGGGAATTAGCAGTGTTCCAGTCGGATGTGGGTAAGCGAGGGAACGATTATGCTGACGAAGAATAAAATAGGATTAAGTGTTGGCGGTGCCCTGTTCGGAGTTAGCACGCTGCTGGGGGCACTGCTCCTTCCCGGCGCTGAGAGCGCGTCTAATAAAGAGGGTTGGTCTTTACCGGTGGCGGTTGAGGTAGACGCAACTAACGCGGTGGCGGTCTGCCCTCCAGGGGTGGTGGATCCGACCGAAAAGGACAAAGTGAGCGAGCAGGGTCCTGGATGGCGGAGCGCTAACGCGACCGCTCTGGAAGGTGGGGGAAGCAGTTTTCGGGTGGATGCTGACGCCCAACATCGAATGGGTGGTCATGTCAATGGGCAGAAACAGGGGGACCTTCTAAGTTTCCTTGTGGAGGGCTGCTTGATGCCCACAGTTGTTTCGGCCCAGGTGGTGGGGGGCACGGAAGCGGGTGAAGACCTCCTGTTGGTGGTTGCAAACCCATATCCTCAGCCCCAGAATGTCTCAGTTTCGGCCCTAACTCAAAGTGGGGAAGCCACGGGTGTGCCTACGGAATTAGTAATTCCTGCTGAAACCACTCAAACTTTCCTCCCCGCCACGTGGATTGGTGCTGCTGACGAGGTCGCCATCAGGTTGGAAGCTCAAGGTGGGGGTGTGGCGTCCTGGATGCAAAGTTCCGGTTTGGACGGGGAAGTTCCACAGGGTTTGGGGCGGGCCCCTCTGACGGGTCCTAGCGAGCAACAAACTATTCCTGGGCTTGACCCCAGTGATGCGGGAACACTGCGAGTCGCTAACTTCTCGGCCGAACCCATCGACGTGGAAGTCTCTACTGTGGGGAAGGAAGGGACGCAAACCCTAGGTGGGTTAGAAAAGGTTCGCATACCCGGCCAGGGGGTGACCAGTGTTTCTTTGGGTAAACTTCCCGGGGGATCCCAAGCGATAACCCTGGAGGCAGACGAACCATTCACGGCAAGCGTTGAGCAGCGGATTAAGGGTAAAAAACATGAGAAACAAGACAGGCAGAAAACCACTTCCCGGACCTTAATCTATGCGGGCGAGCCAACCACTAAGGCTGAAATACCCACCTACCAAAACTTGGGGAAAGCCGCCCAAGATTTAGAGTTCCTTGACCCTGCAATCACTTTGGATTTGGTAAACCTGAACGCGGACCCAGCACAGGTGACCGTCTATGGGGAAGAAATCGAAGTCGCGGCCGGTGCCCTCAAGTCAATACCGGTGGAAAATGAACATTCAGGGGAGGAATCCACGTTCGTTTCGGACCAACCCCTGCACGCAGCGTTGAACGTAACCGTGGATACCCCTGCCGGCCCAGTGAAAACGGTTTTGAACTTGGGAAATGAGAGTATCCTCAGCCAAAGCCGAACAGTGAGCCTACTGCCCGAATGGGGCTAAGACTCCCGATCACCGTCCTAGTAGCCTAGGAGCTCTTCGGGGCTTACCAGCAGAACCTGTGAGGTCTGTTGGGCCAGGATCAGCCGAATAATCGTTGGTTGTTCCGCAGCGGTGGTGCGCCTGGCTAGAGGCAGCCGGTAGAGGACGATACGCTCCCGTAAACCACGTTTGCGGTCACGAGGGAAAATACGGCACAGGACAACATCATGTGGTTCCCATTGCGCCGGTGATGAAGGGGGAACATCCTGAATGCCAAACTCGATGCTGCGCACCTCGGGTACCCTGCTTGCCATTTCATCAACTGCGCGCGCCACCTCGTTATAGAAACGTTCCTTACGGGTTCTCCATGCGGGTAATCCGGGGAACAACAAGGGCCCTCGCATCCCCCTTCCGTGCCTGTCTTTCTTGTGACGTAGCACTGCGCCGGGGGACACGGGAGGGAGGTTTTGCTGTAAAGCAGCAGCCCTAACCCGGTCGTTGTAATTGAAAGGGTGGACGCCACGCATGGCTACAACGTTAGTCGAAACTGTCAGGTTCAGGGGTACGATGGCTGTGTTCTACAAAATTCTCACAAAGAGCTAGGGAGCGTGACCTGCCATGAGAACCTGCTCTAAACCAGGGTGCACCGAAGGTGCTGTTGCAACATTGACCTACGATTATGCTGACCAAACTGCGGTTTTGGGTCCATTGGCAACAACTTTCGAGCCGCACACCTATGATCTTTGTCAGACTCACGCACAAAATTTGACGCCACCTCGAGGCTGGCAGATTGTTCGACTAGCCACGAAATTTGACCCTGTTCCACCATCACCAGACGACCTGATGGCTTTGATTGAAGCAATCCGCAGCGTGGCGGGTCCCTCCGGCGAGCAAAGACAGGGGGGTGGCGCCAGCGCGCAGGTTGATACTGGCGCAGACGGCCAGCGACCGTGGGGAACAAACCCCGGGCGGCGTGGTCCCCAACCAGCCGAAGAAGCCCCCTGGCATTCTCCGAGAACGAACCAGGGAGGTTTTCAAGTGTTTGAGGGCGAAGAGCTATAACAACACGCTTCCCACTCCTGGGTGTTAACGAGTGACATTGTGGCATTCTCGTGGCAACATCGAAGCATGACAGCACGGATACTTGTAGTGGATGATGATGTTGCGTTAGCAGAGATGATTGGAATTGTGCTTCGCGCCGAGGGATACCAGGTTCAAGATTGCTATGACGGCGGTCAAGCAATGGAACAGTTTTCCAGCTTTGAGCCGAATCTGGTGTTGCTTGATGTCATGCTGCCTGGGCGTGATGGTTTCGAGATCTGTGAACAGATACGAGAAGTGTCAAATGTTCCCATCGTTATGCTGACTGCACGTTCAGACACGGCAGACGTGGTGAAAGGCTTAGAGGCCGGGGCGGACGACTACGTTCCAAAACCGTTCAAACCCAAAGAACTGGTAGCAAGGGTGCGGGCGAGGCTGCGAGGTCAAGAAGTCGAGGAAGAGGAGATTCTGGAACTGGCCGACCTGGTTATTAATGTTTCGGGACACCAGGTAAAAAGGGGAGAAGAGGAGATTTCTTTGACTCCTCTCGAGTTCGACCTGTTGGCCACCTTGGCCCGGGCGCCCTGGAAGGTTTTTACGAGGGAAGAGCTGCTGGAACAGGTGTGGGGATACAAGCATTCCGCCGACACAAGACTTGTGAACGTCCATGTGCAGAGGCTTCGCTCCAAGTTGGAGCCGGACCCTGAATCGCCTTCCTTGATTGTTACGGTGCGCGGCGTGGGGTATCGGGCGGGTACGGGATCTTGAAACTCGACGTTGGTCGACTATCTTCCATTCTGCGGGGAAACTCTCTTTCGCGGAGGGTGGCTGCTGCAGCCGCAGTGGTGTTATTGGCCATTCTGTCCGTATTTTGGGTCTGGACCTCAACACAGTTACGTTCCGAATTATTCACGGTTCGCAAAGACCAGATTCTTGAGGATGCTTCCGTACGCTTCGCCCAGGCACAAAGGGCCCTCGGTGAGTCCAAAGGTGCTACCCCCGACCAGTTGCAGGAGTCTGTCTCCCAAATCTTGAACACGACCAAGGAGTCAGCAGCTGGTGCTGGTGCAGTGGAAATCCTTCTGTTACGCACCGATGATGCTTCTGACAGTTTTCGGATAAATGAGTATGTTTCACCGGAACTTGATGGGATCATAACGCCAGCATTGCAACGCGCACTATCTTTTGACGTGGGCCAGTGGCAGTCAGCGACCCTACCGGAAACAAGCCCCCCGGAGCCAGCAATCGTGGTGGGGACATTGGTGGACGTGCCGCTGGCGGGTACCCACCAGCTGTACATTGTTTATTCCTTGGCAGACGAACAGGCCACAATGAATCTGTTCAGCAGTGTCCTCTTGATTGGTAGCGTGCCGATTACTTTCGGCATCGCGGCCCTAACGGCCATTTTGGTTTATAGGCTTCTTCGACCGGTTCGGGCAGCGGTTTCGGCGGCGGAAAAATTGGCTGCTGGTGATCTTGACGTGCGTGTGGAAGTAGATGGCAGGGACGAGATGGCTCGTCTGGGTAGCGCTTTCAATGAGATGGCGGATTCTTTGCAACAGAAGATCACCGACTACGATAATCTGTCGCATTTACAGCAGAGGTTTGTGTCTGACGTTTCCCACGAGTTACGCACCCCCATGACGACTATTCGCATTGCGGACGAGGTCATTTACGAAAGTAGAGAGAGTTTAGATCCGGCAGCAAAGCGGTCGGCTGAGCTCCTCCATTCTGAAGTGGCGCGTTTAGAGCAAATGTTGGCGGACCTTCTGGAAATATCTCGCTACGACGCCCAGCAGACGCAGATTGAGGGTGAGTCTACCGACCTGTATGCCCTGGTTGAAAGAGTGGTGGAAGCCAACCACAAAATCGCGGAGCATTTGAATGTGCATGTGGAACTTTCCCCCCGACCGGCGCGAGCATCCCTTCCTGTTGACCCGAAAAGGGTGGAACGTGTGATTCGAAACTTACTGGTAAACGCCTACGAGCATGCGGAAGAGGGCGAAGTGCGGGTGACTGTGGGAACCAGTGAAGATTCGGTGGCAGTACGGGTACGAGATTTCGGGGTGGGGATGGATGAGCAAACGGTTGCTCATGTGTTTGACCGGTTTTATCGAGCCAATCCTTCCCGTACCCGAACGACGGGTGGTTCTGGTCTTGGTTTAGCTATAGCGAAAGAGGACGTTGCCTTGCATGGGGGGCACCTGACGGTAGAAAGCAGGCTGGGGGAGGGGACCGCTTTTGTTGTTACTTTGCCCAGGAAGATTTCGACTGAGGTAACTGATTTTCCTCTGAAAGCGTGGTATGACAATGAAACGTAAGCGTCTGCTGGGGGTTACATTGGCTCTGACTGTAGCGCTCACGGCTTGTACGACCCTACCTACGAGCAGCCATCCGGAAGAGTTCGAGATAGAGGCCCCAACTTCTGACCCAATTGAACAATACGGGTTTGGACCGCGGCCAGATGTGGAACCGACACGGCTAATCCAAGACTTTTTGCTGGCCTCTGCTGCCGGTGTGTCAGATGATTTTTCAGCGGCCCGGCAGTATTTGCTCCCGGCAGCAGCCAGTGGTTGGCATCCCTTGGATGAAGTGGTGGTGTACTCACCGGATAGTGCACCGAAGGTGGAGGTTTCCGCTGAGAAGAAACGAGGGGATGAGGTCGTTGCCCAAGCGCTGGTTACGGTTGAGGTTGTGGGAACTGTCGATGAGGATGGTGTGTTGCACGAGTCCCCTAAATCCGCAACAAGTGAATTGAAAATCGACCTTGCTAAGAACTCGTCGGATCAATGGCGCATCGCCAGCCTCGATAGTGCCCTGCCGATCTCTCAGTCCGCGTTTCAGTCCGCATTTCAGCAGTATGACTTGTTTTTTGTTGCCCAGGATCGGCGCGCGCTGGTAGCAGACCCTCGTTGGGTGCCACGCAAAAATGCTTACCACAGTGCCATCCAGCTCATTCTTAAAGGTCCCAGAGCTGCTTTACGACCTGCTGTTGTCCCAGATCTAGGGGAAGGGTTGAGTATTCCTGCGGGAGGGCTAGATGTGGAGAATCGGACGGCTCGAATCGGGCTGGAGGGGGAGTTTACGGCAGATCTGGACCAGCGTTTGTTGTTGCGTGCTGCCCTGGATGCTACTTTGAGTCAGAAGGGGACGTTGACCAATGTGGTGCTGGAGATTAACGGGGTCGGCGTGGACGGGAGCCCGCCGGAGGTTGAACCCGATTACTTGCTGGACTCTATTGTGGCAGTTCGTGGTAGTGACATCGTGGGTGGAACGTTGTCGGATCCGGAACCTTTAGTTCCCGAAGATGCTGTGGGTTCTGATCCCACTGTTCCGGCGGTGGGCCCTCTGGAAGACTCGGCGGTTGCTTGGCTAACTTCGGAAGGTCAAGAGATGCGGATTCAGGACGATGAGCGAGCGGCGCCTGTGCGTATTCCCGTAGATGTGCGTAGCGCACTTTCGGTGGATAGGTGGAACGACGTCTGGTTTGTGGGTGGTAGCGAACAGAAACTTTTTGTGGCGGAGCTGGATGGTTCCACTTACGAAGTTTCCACGGGATTAAAGGGGGGCACAGAAATTGAACAAGCAGTAGTTTCACCGGATGGTGCTCGTATCGCCCTGTTGCTACCGGGCTCCAAGGGGGCGGAGGTGTGGGTGGGTACCGTGTCCCGGGACCGCGCCGATCTGTTGCAGGTGTCGGACCTGGTGTGGGAGGAAAGATTGGGTCAGCAGGTGGTTGATGTTTCCTGGATGGAATCGACCACGGTGGTGGCACTCACCCAGGGCGAGGGTGGGGCGGACTCCGAAGTGCGTTGGGCTCCGGTCGGGTCGTGGATGTCAGCAGGGTCAGCGCCTGAGGGTGGTGAGCGTCTATCGTCAGGGCCAAAGAAGAGCCAGGTGATTGTCCAAAAACAGGATCAGGTGGTATTCAAACGGTCGGGAGCCGGATGGATTGAAGAGGGAGCCCGTCTAAAGTTCCTTAGTTACGCGGGTTGAGCGTAATGTGCTGAAGGAGTTATCCACAGCAACAGGCTTTTTTTGGGGGGTTGGAGAGTGGAAGCATGAATACTTGCACTATGAGATCCAACCAACTTTCTTGGCATGCGCTGGGCACGGAACTAGCTGATCTAGTTTTCCCCACCCAGTGTGCGGGCTGTGGTGTGTGGGATACGCGACTGTGCGAGCGGTGTTCCCGAATTTCGTTGCGCGCCCGCAGGGGCAAACCAATGCTGGACTCCGCAGGGTTGCCAACGTTCCCAATCTTTACGTTAGGGAAATACGAGGGGGCCTTAAGAAAGCTGGTTCTGACCGCTAAACATCAGGATGAGCATGGGCTGAACCATTTCTTGGAGCAAGCGGGCAGGGTACTGGGCCGCGAAGTTGCTCGGTGGGTGGGGGCGTCCTTTTCCGACCTGGGAAACGCGAACGGGGTAAGATCGCTGCCCCCACTCGCGGTGGTTCCTGCCCCGTCTTCCCATAAAAGAAAGAGACAACGCAAGGAGATAGTTCCCGTGATTGCCGACCTAGTTGCTACCGCGCTGACCGCCTGGTTAGGTCAGCGGGTACCGGTCTGTTCTGCGGTCACTCTAAGGTGGGGCGCCCGCAGTCAAAGTGGGGCAGACAGGAAGAAACGTAGTGCGGGTAGATCCGGAGCTATGGGCCTTGTTCATCCTCTCCCCAATGGTTCTTGGGCCGTTCTCGTTGATGATGTGGTGACCACTGGGGCCACACTGAAGGAGATGGCTTCACTGTTGGAACCTCGGGTTTTGGGGGCAGCGACACTGGCACAGGCGTAAAAGTAGCTTGGCCACTTACTCCTGTATCCAAATTTCTGGGAGAGGAATCGTCTGGAGCGTCTAGGTCGAGTAGTATTAGAGGTAACTTAATGGAGGTGATGCTGACCAAAAAGCTTGGTGTGGTTGGCCATTTCAGGAATATTCATCCTAAGGTTTCCGGAGGATCCTCATGGACATAGTAGTTAGCGGCCGTAACGCCGAAATTCATCCGAACTTCCGTTCGACAGTGGAGTCGAAACTAGAAAAAGTTACGCAGTTCTACCCGCGAGCACAGCGAGTAGATGTGGTCGTCAAGCACGAAGGTAATCCCAGGCTTGCAGACCGTGCAGAACGCATTGAACTTACCGTTTATGGGAAAGGACCAGTAATTAGGGCCGAAGCGGAGTCTTCAGACCGTTACGCTGCATTGGACATTGCCAGTGGCAAACTGTTCGCTCGGCTTCGCAAGGTCCGCGATAAAGCTAAGGACCATAAGCGGGTGCGGATTGAGGCGCCCTGGCCCGGCGAACCTGCACCCGATGTGGTGGCAGAGGGACTGTCGGAAGACATGCGTGACGCGGAGGACTGGAAATTGCGGTCCGCACAGGATCTTCAGCCCGGTGAAATGCTGGAGGAACAGGTGGGGGATTCCCCGGTTGTTGTTCGTCAGAAAGTTCACGAGGCGGTACCCATGAGCGTGGATGAGGCGATCTACCAGATGGAAATGGTGGGGCACCCGTTTTTTCTTTTCATTGACGAAGATACGATGCAACCCTGCGTGGCGTATCACCGCACGGGTTGGACGTATGGAGTTTTCCGTCTTAACACGAAAGTGGAACTCGCACAGGAATAAACTGTAGCGACAGGGCGCGCATTAGCATTTGGGCTGGGGAGGGGAACCGGTTAGTTCCCCTCCCCAGCTTTTATACGCTTTGAGTGGGGCGAGGAATTGCATTGTCTTTTGTGTAGTATTTTTTGATGCTCACGGTAAACTAGCAAAAGAACTACAGCTGGTTCCTGCAGCAGATATGCAAATCCAGCTAGAACCGATGTGGGAAACAGGATACTAGGAGCTTTGGTGCGCATTATCGACAGAATCCTTCGAGCAGGGGAGGGGCGACAGCTTAAACAGCTGGATAGGCTCGCTTCTCAAGTGGATGCTCTTGAAGAGGATTATAAGCAACTTTCCGATGCTGAGCTGCAGGCGAAGACCGACGAATTCAAGGTACGTCTGGGAGAGGGAGAAACCCTAGACGATATCATGGTGGAGGCGGCCGCTACCGTGAGGGAAGCAGCGTGGAGGGTGCTTCGCTTGCGTCCCTTCCACGTCCAGATCATGGGTGGCATTGCCCTACACAAGGGCAATATTGCAGAAATGAAGACGGGTGAAGGGAAAACTCTGGTCGCTACCATCCCTTCTTATTTGCGTGCCCTGGAAGGTAAAGGGGTCCACGTTGTCACCGTCAACGATTACTTGGCGGAGTACCAGTCTGAAATGATGGGCCGGGTGCATAGCTTCCTGGGCTTGACCACAGGATGTATCCTCGCGGGACAAACGCCTGCAGAGCGTAGGAAAATGTACGAGGCCGACATCACCTACGGAACTAACAATGAGTTAGGTTTCGATTATTTGCGTGACAACATGGCTCAACGCCCGGAAGATATGGTCCAGCGGGGCCATAATTTTGTGATCATTGACGAAGTTGACTCGATACTTATTGACGAAGCCCGTACGCCGCTGATCATCTCTGGGCCAGCTGCGGGAGAAGTGGATCATTGGTACACGGAGTTTTCTCGCATTGCTGGACTTTTAACTGCCGGGGAAGATTACGAAGTCGATGAAAAGAAAAAGACCATTGGAATTCTCGAACCGGGGATCGAGAAGGTAGAGGATCAGCTGGGTGTAGAAAACCTGTATGAAGCGGCGAACACACCGTTGATCGGCTACTTGAACAACGCAATTCGCGCGAAAGAGCTCTATACGAAAAACATTGATTACATTGTCAAGGATGGCGAAGTCCTCATCGTTGATGAGCACACTGGTCGCGTGTTGCCTGGGAGGCGATACAACGACGGTATGCACCAGGCAATCGAAGCTAAAGAAAAAGTAGATATCCGGGCGGAAAACCAGACTTTGGCGAGCATCACCCTGCAGAACTATTTCAGGCTTTACCCTGAGGGGTCTCGTGCGGGCATGACGGGTACCGCGGAAACGGAAGCTGCTGAATTTACTTCCACGTATGGGATGGGGGTGGTTCCTATTCCGACCCACAGGGACATGATCCGGATAGATCAACCAGACCTGGTTTATCCAACTTTGCGGGGGAAACTTGATGCCATTGTGGAGGACGTAGCCGAGCGGCACAAGAAAGGTCAGCCGGTGCTGGTGGGAACTGCTTCCGTGGAGAGTTCCGAACTGGTTGCGCGTCTGTTGAAGGATAAACGTGTCCCCGTCCAGGTGTTGAACGCAAAAGAGCATGAGAAGGAAGCCAAGATTGTCGCTTTAGCGGGACGAAAAGGTGCGGTGACGGTGGCAACTAACATGGCCGGGCGTGGTACGGACATCATGCTGGGTGGTAACCCAGAGTTCATTGCTCAAGCAAACTTGGAAAGTCGAGGGCTCAGCTCTGAGGAAGACCCGGAGGCGTATCGGGAAGCGTGGGCAGAGGCCTTGGAGGAGGCGCGGCTGGCGGTAGCTGAAGAACATGAAGAGGTTGCCGAGTTAGGGGGCCTGTATGTTCTGGGAACCGAACGTCATGACTCTCGGCGGATAGATAACCAGTTGCGTGGCCGATCTGGACGTCAGGGCGACCCAGGCGAGTCCCGCTTCTACCTGTCCATGGAGGACGACCTCATGCGCTTGTTCAATTCGGGCATGGCGCAAAGGATCATGATGTCGGGAGCCTACCCCGAAGACACTCCGCTGGAATCAAAGATGGTGTCCAAGTCGATTGCATCAGCACAGAGTCAGGTTGAGGCGCGTAACTTTGAGATCCGAAAGAACGTCTTGAAGTATGACGACGTTATGACGGGTCAGCGTGAGCTGGTTTACGAGGAGCGGTCTCGCGTCATGCAAGGGGAAGACTTAACCGACCAGATCGCGCACTTCCAGGAGGCGCTAATATCGGGCATCGTCGGCCAGCACACACAGGCGGAGTCACCCACTGACTGGGAGTTGGAAGAGTTGTGGGTTGAACTTCGAGGATACTATCCAGTGTCTGTGACCGTGGAAGACCTAGAGGAAGCGCACGGGGGCCGTGCGGCCTTGAACAGGGAAATTGTAGAGTTTGAACTTTTGGGTGACCTGCGGGCTGCTTATGAGGAAGCCATCGAGAAGCTAAAAACTAACTCTGTGGCAATGGAGCAGCTAGGGGAAGAACCTGTAGATGAGCTGTTGCGGCGCGTCACTATCTCCACCGTGGACCGCCTGTGGCGAGAACATCTTTATGAGATGGACTATTTGAAGGAAGGCATTGGCCTACGCGCGATGGGACAGAGGGACCCCTTGGTTGAGTACAAAGACGAGGCTGCCATGATGTTCCAATCCATGATGGAACGGGTGCGGGAAGAAATCGTGCAGCAACTGTTCTCCTACATTGGTAAGTTCGAGAAGGCGCAACAGAATCGCGATCAGTTGCTGGCGGGGGACGAAACGGTTCCAGGAGCAATGGAAGAGGCCAGTGGTGGGGAGAGCATCATCGGCTCGGCCGGCATAAACGTGAATGCCGCATCCGCGGCTGCGACTGCTGCTTTGGCCCAAAAGTCTGGCGTCAGTTTCAAAGCTGAGGCAGCGCCGAAAGAAGCTAAGAAACCCGCACCACAGGCTAATGTTGGTCAGCCGGCAGCTAAATCTGAGCAGCCACGAACCGCTAGCATAATGGGCGATGTGGGGCGCCAGGCATCTCCGGCAAGGGTGTCTTACGGTGAACCCCAGCGGGATAGTGGGGGTGCGACCCAAGGAATGAACCGGGCTCAGCGTCGAGCAGCCAAATCTAAGAAGGGAAGAAGCAGAGCGCGTCGTCGCTGAGGGCTCACGCTAATTCCAATTCGGTAGTTAGCCACCTGCCCCTGTGTTCGCGCATGCGTAGAGCCACGGCACATGCTCGCCCTTTCTCAACCAATACGACGGCGACCTCAAATACGCCGGGAGCCACCTGTTGGGCGTGAGCGGAACGAGCTACTGCGGGCAGGGAACTGGATGTCGGGACCTGATCCATTGGGGCAAGAAGCGGAGTCAATCTGGGTAGGAGCCAACGTTGTAAGCTCCGGGGGTCTCTTCTACCCGCCCGGGCATCGAGAACTGCGGCTGCCAAAACCTTAGCCCATGATTCAGGTGCGGGTAACTCCTGGGCGGTGCTTCGGCGGTAGGGCCGAGCTTGCCGGCTTGCGGAAACCGGACGGTAGGAGGGGCGCCGGTTGTTGACAATAGGTGTAGGCGCTTGAGAGTTTCTCGGCGGGTAGAGATGTTCGTACGTGCGTAGCGGCTGTGCTGGTCGGGTGGTGGTCGCACGTTTTTTTAAGGCGGACACGGGATTTCCTTTCGAGTTTACTTAGGTGTCATTTAAGTGCTTCTTCGTTGCTGTTCTATTTTTGGGTAGACGCTGCCAAGTAAGCGAGACTATAACAAGACGTTGGGGATAAAAATGTGGCTTTGGGCTCATGTGGATAAATCAGACCGAATTGGTTTTGGTGTAAGGCTGATCCAGGTGGGATAATTACAACATGCGCGCCTACCTACCCTTGACAGTGCCCGAACTGGCGGGGGACCACCCGCCATCTCGAGAGCCCCTAGCACTTGAGGAAAGATTAGCGGAGGCGGAAATGGACAGTGAAGAGCTAAGCGTCTCCATCATTGATGATGCGAGCGTCGAGTCGCTCGTCCTCGCTCAGCGACAGGAAACCCCACCTTTCCGGTTAGTGGCCTGCGGAACCCTTGAACCGGGTCAACACCATTTCGCGTCCTGGGCGAACATTGACTGTATCTTTGCTGATGAAAAAAGCAGTTTGGCTTTGGCGGTGAAGGCGCTGGGCGCACCCGATCAAGAGACCACAGATCAGGGAATGCAAGAGCTCTTTGCCAAAGCGCTTCTGTGGTACGACATCAGTGAACGCGAAATGTTAGCTAGCCACCTAGAGGTGGCTAGCGGGACCTGACCGTCAGGGAGGGGGACTACTCCTCTTCTTTGCCGTAAATATTCACAAAGTTCGACAGAATAAGATGGGCGGGCGAAACATCCACTCCGGTGACACGCTCTTCGACCGCGGCGCGTTCTTCTAGTGGATAGTATCCCAGGTCGGAAAACAGGTCGATTCTTAGCATGATGCCGTCGTAATCTAGCTCTGGGTGGAACTGTGTCAGGTAGGTGTTCTTTCCCACCCGCGCCATCTGTACGGGAGCAATGGGACCTGTGACGAGCGTGGTCATTCCCTCCGGTTTTTGGATAACGGACTCGTGGTGGCCTAGATAGGCATGAAAACTATCTGGAATACCCCCCAAAAGGGGATCTTGCTTGCCCTCTTCCGTCTTTGTCAGAACCGGGGCAGTGATATCTTCCGAAATCTCGTAACCAACTTTACCGCCCAGGTGGCGGGCCGCTAGGCCCAAACCGTAGCAGATTCCCAGGAGAGGAAAATCCCGTTCGATAACTCGGTCGAGCAGTTCCTCAAGGTTCCTTTCCACATATTTTTGCCGTTCCGACTTGTCCTCTTCCGGCATGGAAACGTCGTAGGACGATCCGCACATAATAATGCCGTCCCACTGGTCTAGATCAATGTCAGGAAATTCTCCCGCCTCCAGGCGGAGATTCACCAGCTCGGCGGGCTCTAAACCCGTGAAGGTTAGCAGAGCTTGCCGTTCAGACTGGGAGATAACTTCATCGCTGCGCGTCGTCAGCATAAGGAAACGATTCGTCATAGCCGAATTGTATCTGGAAGACGGTCAATCGGGCCGAGGGTCGGCAGGTTTGCTAACCTACTGGCATGACACAACAAGTTTCCTACGCCGCTGAACTGGGCTTCGCCCACGAGCTGGCTGACTACGCAGACCAGATCAGCATGGACCGGTTTGGAGCCGTAGATCTAAAGGTAGAGCGCAAAGCTGACTTCACCCTAGTGTCGGACGCGGACAAGGCGGTGGAAGACAAACTTCGCGCACTGCTCGCGGACAGCGGGTCAACAGATTCAATTTTGGGGGAAGAACGGGGACGTAGCGGGGAAGCGACCAGACAGTGGATTATCGACCCTATCGACGGGACTAACAACTTTGTGCGCGGGGTGCCGGTGTGGGCCACCCTAATTGCACTCGCCCAAGAAGACGAAGTGGTTCTAGGAGTGGTTTCTGCACCAGCATTGGGGCGTCGGTGGTGGGCCGCGAAAGGGACAGGAGCCTACGTACAAGTGCAAGATCAAAGCCCACAGCAAATTGCTGTCTCACGCGTTTGCGCGTTAGGGGATGCTTTCATGGCCTACTCATCTCTACAGGGATGGCAGGCCCGAGGTTTGCTAGACAACTTCTTAGCGTTACAAGACAGCTGTTGGCGCAGCAGAGGGTTCGGGGACTTCTGGAGCTACATGATGGTTGCAGAAGGGGTGGTCGACTTCGCTGCAGAACCGGAACTAGAACTGTACGACATGGCCGCTCTAGTACCCATAGTGCAGGAAGCTGGGGGACAGTTCACTTCCAGTGCAGGGAAACCTGGGCCCTGGGGCGCCGACGCAGTCGCCAGCAATGGGCAACTACACCAAAAGGTGCTGGAAGCTCTAAAAATAGAGCGTTAGAGTAACGCGCGTACACGCTCCACTAACAAACGTCTTTCCGGCAGGGAAACCGCCAACACTTCTGGGGAAAGTGGAAGAGCGGTCTGCCCTGAGGTCCACTCATCCAACGCGCAGGACACCTCGTTTGCACCGTGAGAACAATTCGGCAAACAGTAGCTGGTAACCTCCCCAACCCAGGGGAAAGCGCGCAAAACATCCTGTGTCTCGGCATGTGCCAAACCGAAAGAACGGATTCCAGGTGTGTCCACCAGCCAGCCACCCATCGGCAGAGGCATGGCAATCGCGGAAGTTGAGGTGTGCCGACCTTTACCCGTGGAGGCGTTCACCCTGCCCACCGCCCGGTCAGCCTCGGGGATTAAAGCGTTCAACAAAGTAGACTTACCCACCCCGGAATGCCCAAGCAGAACAGCAAATTTGCCCCTAAGTAGTTCCTCCAAAGGAGCCAACTGCTCTCGGGTGGCGACAGTGGGGGAAACCACCCGGTACGGCAAAGCAAAATCTTTGTAACTAGCCAAGAAAGGAGCAGGGTCCGCCAAATCAGGCTTGGTCATCACCAAAACAGTGGGAATCGCTGCTTCCTCGGCCGCAACCAGAGCCCGGTCAACCATGCCCACTCGTGGGTCCGGTTGAGCGCTTGCGGCAACCACCACCAACAGGTCTGCGTTGGCAACAACAATTTTTTCGCCTCGCCCCTGTTCCGTCTCTTCCAAGGAACGCCGCAAAACGTTCTTGCGAGGCTCCACATGTGCCACACGGGCTAACGTGTCTTCTCTGCCGGAAGTGTCTCCCGTCAGCCGCACATAGTCACCCATAACCACAGCGTTGCGGGAAAGCTCCCGAGCTTTAACAGCTTGCACCAGCACTCCTTCAACAGAGATGGTGTACCTCCCCCTGTCGATAGCAACAACGCGACCCATAGGTCGGTTGGAGTAGTCGGGGCGGCGTTTACTGCGAGGCTGAGAGCCACGCCTAGCCCGGATACGCACCCGCGGGTCATCTGTACCAGCATCAAAAGACCTGTTCACGGCATTGCCTGTTCGTCGATTGCCCGCTGGGTGAGCCGAGGGGGTGCAGGGGAGGGGCGGCCCTCGATCATTGCCTTCCACATGAGGGGAAAGTTAGGGAGCGTTTTGTCTGTGGTCTCAATATTTTCTACGGTACAATCGGGAATGCGCAGGCCAACCAAGGCGCCAAACGTAGCCATCCTGTGGTCCTCGTAGCTGGAAAGCACAGTGCCCGTAAGGGGTGCAGGGAAAATTCTGATGCCGTCATCTAGAATCTCCGCCCTCGCACCCAGTGCCTGAATAAGTTCCGCCAAAGCGGACAGCCGGTCCGTTTCGTGACCGCGCAAGTGTCCGATCCCAGTCAGTGTGGATGGTGAAGTGGCAAACAAACAGAGGGCCGCAATGGTTGGTGCCAGCTCTCCAGCTGCTTCAAGGTTGAAGTCCTGTCCGGGCCAGGTCAGGCCCGCAGGGGCAGTAACCGTCATCCCGAGACTACTGAAAGCCAGAGAAGCCCCAAAACGAGGCAACAATTCCTCCCAATACTTACCCACCTGGTTGGATGCCGCAGGCCAATCCTTTATCGTTACGCTTCCTCCCAACAAAAGGGCAGCAGCCAAAAATGGGCCAGCGTTAGCCAGGTCCGGCTCAACAGTAATGGGAGATCCAACCAGCTTCCCGGCCTGGCTCCGCCAGCTCTGGGAGGAAACCTGCTCTACGTGAATGCCCTGCTCAGCAAGCATTTCCAGGCTCAGGGCTACGTAAGGCCACGAGGGGATTGTCCCAACGGCCTCGACGATGGTCCCATCAGGGAACAGAGGGGAAGCTAAAAGGAGAGCTGAGAGGTATTGGGACGAGGACGAAGTGGCAACCCTAACCACTGGGGCAGAGCTGGGTTCAGCAGTTGCTTTTCGGACAGACAGAGGCAAAAAGCCAGGTTCGCCCTCGTATGTGACTTCGGCTCCCAGGTGCTCCAACGCATCCATCAGGGGGCCGATAGGACGTCTCAACGCCGCCCGATCACCAACTATACGGACAGGGCCATCACTAAAAGCAGCCAGTGCAGCGCCGAAACGCATGACCGTACCAGCAAGGCCCACATCCAGCTCAAAACCCCCACGCAGAGATGTGGGCGGCGTAACAGTCACCAAGTTTTCTGTAGGCGCGAAAGCTAAACTCGCCCCGAACTGTTGGGCGGCTTTGGCCGCCAGCAAAGAATCACGCGAAGCTAACGCCCCCATTATTTTCACGGGACTACCAGACAGAACGCTCATGAGCAGAGCACGGCTGGTTTGAGATTTTGATCCCGGCAGTGTCACCGAGGCATTTAAGGGGGTCCCCGGTGTGGGGGCTGCCCAAGGATCCCAGCCAGTATTGGGGGTGCCGCTAACGCTCAAAAAATATCCTTACCTAAAACTTGGTTCCCAAACAGGAGGAAACTGCCGTCAACGTGCAATTCTACCAATAGGCAGCCTCAGCCAAGGGGACGTTCCACTGCAGTTCCCTTGGCCTCCGCCCATCCGTCAAGAAAAACTACCGGTTGATTTGAGTTGCTGACTCAATGTGGGATCATAGAAAAGTGAAGTCGAAGGAAGATGGGAGGGTGCAGTGAGTAAACGAGCACGCCAAAGGAAAGACCGTAAGAGACGCTCAAAGGCCAACCACGGTAAAAAACCTAACGCTTCCTAGGCAGCCTGCAGGCAACCAGAAGAAAGTGGGCCTAAGGAGCTTAACAAAATAAGTTGATCCCCTTCACCAGAATCAATTCTGGTGAAGGGGATCAACTTTAGTAGAAGTACCCCTTTTTCTCTAGGCGGTGATCTCCCCAAACGCTGCTGCCAATAATTGTTCCTGTTCCTGCAGGTGCCATGACATGAGCCCGGTTGAAGGGGCAGCCGCGGCGGGACGAGAAACCACGTGTATTTGCCGGATTTCTGCGGGCAACGTATCCAAGGCTGGGATGATCCCCAACTTGGGGAACAGGTTCATCGCGAAGAACTCCCACGGACCCTGGTTCTCAGGCTCATCCTGGACCCACACTAACTCGGCATTCTCAAAAGGAGCTATGGCTTCCGCAACTTCCTGCACGGGGGTGGGATGCAGCTGCTCCACTCGCACAATTGCCACGTTGTTCAGCCCCAGCTTCTTGCGTTCACGCGCCAAGTCGTAGTAGACACGGCCCGAGCAGAGCAGCACCCTGGAAACATTCGCCGCGTTCTGATTGATGGTCTCATCGACCTCACCAATGACGGGCAAGAACTTACCTTCCAGGAAATCCTCGCGCGGTGAGGTCGCGGCAGACAACCTCAGGAGCTGTTTCGGTGTGAATTCAATCAAAGGAGTCCGTGGACGCCTGTAGGCCTGGGTCCTTATCAGATGGAAATGGTTGGCTGGGGTGGAAGGCTGGCAGATCCACATGTTGTCGTCTGCCGCCAGTTGCAGGTATCTTTCGATACGCGCAGATGAGTGATCAGGCCCCTGCCCTTCGTAACCGTGTGGAAGTAGCATCATCAGTGAAGATGATTGCGCCCACTTTTGCTCAGCTGACGAAATGAACTCATCGATAACTGTTTGCGCCCCGTTAGCGAAGTCTCCAAACTGGGCTTCCCAAGCAACCAGAACGTCGGGACGTTCAACCGAGTAGCCATACTCAAATGCTAGGGGAGCATACTCCGATAGAGGGGAATCATAGATGGAGAACTGGCCCTGCTCCGGGGTCAAGAAGTCAAGCGGGGTGAACTCGCTTCCATCCTTCTGACTGTGCATTACAGCGTGGCGCTGGACGAACGTGGCTCGGCGTGCATCCTGCCCCGTTATACGCACGGGCGTCCCATCCATAAGGACAGTGCCCCAAGCCAACAGCTCAGCGAAACCCCAGTCAATGGGGGCCTGCCCCGCCGCCATCTCAAACCGTTTCTCACTTAGCTCACGGAGCTTTTTGTGCGGTTCGAAGCCAGGGGGGAAGGAATTGTACGCGGAGCCAATGCGCTCAATTTCGGTGGCCGTGACAGAAGAAGTCCAGCCAATCATCATGCCAGCACCGGGTTGCTGCGAATCGGGGAGCTCCAGGCCATGAACTTCGCCAGCTGTGCCGGCACCGCCCTGCGATGCATTATCTTCGGCAGATAGGCCATGAGAGCGTGTTTCTTCCAAAATCCCGTCTAGGTGATCCTTATACTCCTTCTCTACTGCTAGGGCTTGCTCTTCTGTAATGTCTCCACGTCCAACTAGGTTAGACGTGTACACCGCCAATGTTGAGGGCAGACTATCAATCAGGGCATACATGACTGGTTGAGTCATCGATGGGTCATCGCCCTCGTTGTGGCCGCGCCTGCGGTAGCAAACCAGGTCGATAACAACATCCTTCTTAAAACGTTGCCTGTATTTGAAAGCCAGCTCCGCTACCCGCACAACTGCTTCCGGGTCATCGGCATTCACATGGAAGATAGGGATCTGCAGCCCCTTCGCCAGGTCAGTGGCATAACGGGTGGAACGTCCCGATGTAGGCCCGGTGGTGAACCCAATCTGGTTGTTCACAATCACGTGGAGGGTCCCACCCGTACGGAAACCTTCCAACTGGCTCATGTTAAGCGCTTCATACACGACGCCTTGCCCAATAAACGCGGCGTCACCATGTATCAAGACGGGGAGCACCGGCCAATCATCCTGGCCCAGCTTGTCATCTTTTGCTCGAGCAATCCCCAGCAGTACACCGTCAGCCGCCTCCAGGTGAGAGGGGTTGGCAGCCATGTAGACACGGGTAGCGACACCGTCCTCCGCCGTGAACACGCCCTCGGTACCCAGGTGGTACTTCACATCCCCCGATCCATTATCGGCGCTCAGGTGGGGACTCCCTTCAAATTCAGAGAAGATCTGCGCATATGACTTGCCTGCTACGTTGGCCAGCACGTTCAGTCTGCCTCGGTGTGCCATAGCGATAGCGACTTCGTACAGACCGGCGTGGGCAGCACTGCGCATAACGGTATCCAACAGGGGAATGAGCGATTCGCCGCCCTCCAGGGAGAAACGTTTCTGACCCGTGTATTTGGTTTGCAGGAACTCTTCGAAGGCTTCCGCCTGCACCAGGGTGGACAAGATTTGCATGCGGTCTTGTTCGCTGGGTTTCTGGTAGGGTTCCTCCACCTCTTCTTCCAGCCACAGCCTTTGCTCTGGGTCTTGAATGTGCATGTACTCGATACCCACTGTGCGGGTATAGGTGTCACGCAAACGTTCTAAAATGTCGCGCAGCGGCATGCGGATCGCCCCCGCGAATCCGAAGGTGGGGAAGATCCTGTCCAGGTCCCACACGCTCAGGCCATAACGTCCCAGTTCCAAGTCAGGGTGGCGGCGGAGCCGGTAGGCCAGTGGATCCAAATCAGCGGCTAGATGCCCGCGAGAACGATAGGCCTGGATCAGTCCCTGGATGCGGGAGTCTTTGTTCCCGTCTTCACCCAGACCAACTTCTAGATCCAGTTCCCACCTGTACGGAGGGTAAGGGACGTGCAACGCGTCGAAAACCCGGTCGTAGAACCCGTCTTCACCAGCAAGCTTTTGCGCAAATGTGCGCAAGAACTGCCCAGATTCGGCTCCCTGTATCACCCGGTGGTCATACGTGGAAGTGGTGTACATGGTTTTCCCAATACCAAGTTCTGCTAGCCGCAGTTCAGGAACACCCGCCCACTCGGCAGGGTAGTCAGTGGCACCAATGCCGATGATCGCACCCTGTCCCTGCATGAGACGAGGAACGGAATGTGTGGTCCCCAGGGTGCCGGGGTTGGTCAAGGAGACGGATGCGCCTTGGAAATCAGCTGGTGAAAGGTCGCCGGATCGGGACCTGGAAATGAGGTCGTTCAGGGCCTCTACGAACTGGGGGAATGTGAGAGTGTCAGCTTCCTGCACCACGGGAACCATCAAAGATCTGCTCCCATCGGCCCTTTGCACGTCGACCGCTATCCCCAGACCCACGTGGGCGAGTTGCTCCAGATAGCCCTTGTTGCCATCCTCCACGTAGCGAACGTTCATCCCTGGCATCTCAACCAACGATTCGACGAGGGCGTAGCCGATCAGGTGGGTGAAGGAAATCTTGCCCCCCACAGTTCTTGCTAGGTGGGAATTTATCAGAGCCCTGTTTTCAATTAGCAGCTTGGCTGGAACTTCTCTGGCCGAGGTGGCGGTTGGCACAGCCAGAGAATCTTCCATGTTCTTGGCTATCGAACGGGCCGGGCCCCGCAACAGAGTTTTTTCGTTTTCTGTGGGCAGATCATCCTGCAGTGAGGAGGCAGCGCGGGCGGCTGACTGCCGTGCGTAAGGGGAAGTAGCTTCACCAACTGCGGTTGGTGGTGCCGGGGGGAGGTCGGAGCGGGTCACGTTCTCCTGGTAGGCACCTTGCGCGTCGGCAAGGGGTGAGCCGGGGTTTTGGTCCTGAGGGGAAAAAGCGCCTTCCACGGCCGGAGTTATTTCATCTTCTTCGGTGGGTGTCATGACGGAGGACTCAGCAGCGAGCCGTTGGAGTGTTTCTTCCCCAGCTGTGGGGTAGGAAAGAAAATATTGTCTCCAATCCTCAGGGACAGACTGGGGGTCTGCGAGGAAACTTTGGTACATCTGTCCGATGTACCAATCGGTGGGCTGTTCCTGTTGGGGTTGCTCGGTTTCACTGTTGTCGGTCACGGTGCCCTCCTCGGCGGGGTGACTAGCGGATGTTCTGCGTCCCAGTTTAGGTATATCTGGGCCGAATGTCTCCATCAACCGCGTTTATTACTTTGCGTTTGCATGTCTTTTAGCTCGCGCCTGGGGAACCAATACTTGGTCGAGAAGGTTTTCCCTTTCGGGTTATAGTTGACTGCATATGGTCGGCGTTATAGATGGTATCTTCTTATTTTTGGGGCTGGTTCTAACAGTGGGAACCGCCGTATTCGTTGCTGCCGAATTCTCCTTGGTTTCGCTGGACCCCGCGGCGGTGCAAAAACGCGCTGATGATGGCGCTAAGGGAACTGCTCGGGTGGTGGTGGCTTTGCGCTCCCTCTCTACACAACTGTCGGGAGCGCAGGTGGGGATCACGCTGACCACGATCCTGCTGGGCTACACCACTCAGGCTGCCCTGACCAGGGTGTTGGGGGACTCTTTTCTTAGTTTTGGTGTAGCCGTGGCTGTTGCTGCTGTTGCAGGCGGCGCCGTGGCCGCGGTAATCGTGAATATTTTCTCCATGATCTTTGGAGAGTTGGTTCCGAAAAACATGGCTTTGGCTGATCCGCTTCGAGTGGCTAAATGGGTGGCGCCACTACAACTGGCCTTTACTTGGCTGTTTAGGCCTTTGATTGGGGTGCTCAATGGGATTGCCAACGGCGTGCTTCGTTTGGTGGGGATAGAGCCGGTCGAGGAGCTCTCTTCTGCCAGATCTGCGGCGGAGCTTTCTGCTTTGGTGAGCCACTCCGCGCAGGAGGGGGCGTTGGACCAGCAGACTGCAGAGCTTTTGACTCGTTCTCTTTCGATGGGGGATCTGCAAGCGGTGGACCTGATGACGGATCGCGGACAGGTCCGGTCATTAGCGCAATCCGCGACTGCCGAGGATCTCGTCGCCTTGGCGATAGAGACGGGCTATTCGCGGTTTCCTCTTAGTGAGGGGGATGACCTGGTTCGGGTTGCCACCCTGCGAAAAGCGGTTGCCATCCCGGTGGATAAGCGCAGTGAGGTGCCGGTGAGCTCCCGGTCTATTTCTGCGCCAGCGGTGCAGGTACCAGAGACTATGGGTCTGGCTCAGGTGCTGGTCAAGCTGCGCACCGGTGTGCAAATGGCGGTGGTGGTGGATGAGTTTGGCTCCACCACTGGGATCGTCACTTTGGAAGATGTGGTGGAGGAACTCGTGGGTGAGGTGAGCGACGAGCATGATCGTCGCCGGTCGGGGATACGTGGTTCGCCGGGGGGTGGCTTCTTTGTTCCGGGAACACTTCGACCGGACGAACTGCTCGCCAGAACAGACATAGGTGTCAGTGAGGATGGTCCGTATGAGACTCTGGCGGGCCTGGTTATGGACAGGTTGGAACGGATACCGCAGGTGGGCGACACGGTGGTGGATGGGAGCGTTACACTCGAAGTGGTAGCCATGCAGGGCAGGCGGGTTACTCGCCTTCTGGTGAGTGAGGCTTCTGATGAGTAGTTGGTTAGCTCTGGGCATCATGGTTGTGCTGCTTCTTTTCAATGCCTTTTTTGTTGCGGGTGAGTTTGCGGTAACTACGTCACGTCGTTCCCATGTGGATCCACTTGTTGAAGAAGGGAGGCGGGGAGCCACTCAAGCTCTTTACGCCTTGGAGCACGTTTCCTTGATGCTTGCTGTTGCCCAGCTTGGGGTAACTGTTATGTCGACTTCATTAGGGGTGGTAGCCGAGCCAGCGTTAACTCGCCTGTTGGAGCCACCTCTATCTCTGATCGGGTTGGCTGAACCCGTTGTGCGTGGAGTTAGTTTTACCGTGGCGTTGTTGATCGTTTTGTTCCTGCATGTTGTTTTTGGGGAAATGGTGCCCAAAAACATATCGATCGCTCGCTCCACGGGGATGCTGTTGCTTCTGGCGCCGCCCATGGTCTTTCTCAGCAAGCTCCTTGGACCTTTAGTTAATTTTCTGGATGCTCTAGCAAACTGGATTATCAGAGGCCTTGGAATGAAACCTAAGTCGGAAATTGGTGCAACGTTCACGGTGGAGGAGGTTGCTTCAATTGTCGAGGCATCCACAGAAACGGGGAGTTTGGAAGATGAGGAGGGCTTGATCGCGGGCGCTCTACAGTTCGGGGATCTGCAGGTGGGAGATCTGGCGGTGCCCTTGGAGCAATTAACCACCCTCGCTCAGGATGCCTCACCTGACGAAGTTGAAGCTGCTGTAGCAAGGACTGGCTTTTCCCGTTTCCCCATAGTTGAGGGTGACGGGGTGCCCCTGGGCTACATCCATTTGAAAGACATCTTGTACGCTCAGGGCGACGCTCGGAAGCAGCCGGTCGATCAGTGGAGGATTCGCCCGTTGAACCGCGTGGAGATAGGTCAGGATTTAGGAGATGTGCTGGCTGACATGCAGACTTCGGCCAGCCACTTGGTTGCAGTGGAGAAGGGAGGGGACGTTGTGGGGGTCTTGTTTCTTGAGGACGTGTTAGAGGAGCTGGTGGGGCGAGTGGAGGATTCTTTGCAGCGCTATCCACAAGTGTGACCTAATCTATTTTCCGAATGCAGGAAAATCTCAAGGAAGGGCGTAGAATCGTTCCTGGTATAATTTTCGAGGGTTACCGTTTCTGTAGTCGATTCTTAGGGGAGTACATGGCCGTTGGGAAAAGGTTTGCGACAGCTGTTGCTGGCCTAGCCACCGGAGTTCTAGTGATTGGACTTCCTATATCCGTAGCAGTGGCCGCTGAGGGCGGGGATACTGCGAAGAGTAAAGCCTCGTCAGACTCTGAACGTATTGTCGGACGATTCGGAGCTGAAGAGTCCTGGGCCTCGAAAGGGACGGACAAATCTGAATTCAGTCAGGATTTGGACCGCCAATTGGCTGCACCGTCTAGGGCTGCGGTTCGTGCCCCCATTGAAGTGGATCCCTGCTTAGAAGTCGACACTGCAGCAAATGGTTCGCGTCTCATCGTGAATCAGGCCCGGACCTACTTCCCCCTCGCGGCGGGCTCATACACCAAAAGTTCCCCCTTTGGATACCGCATTCACCCCATCTTGGGTACGGCTAAACTGCACGAGGGCGACGACTATGCGGCCCCAACGGGCACGCCCATCTACTCTGTGGCTGACGGTGTTGTCGTAACGGTGGGGTCAGGCGGAACGCAGGGTAACTACGTGATTATTGAACATCATGACGAGCAGCTTGGTTCCTACACCTCGCACTACTTCCACCAGGCAGATGGTGCCATAAGGGTTTCGGAAGGGCAGAGCGTTGAGGCTGGAGATCAAATTGGTGGAGTTGGCTCCACGGGTCGTTCCACGGGCGCTCACCTCCACCTGGAGATCCATGATGCTTCAGGCACGCCTGTCGTACCTTCTGAATGGTTGGGAACAATGGGAACCGTTCACTTAGGACAGGACTGTTCATGATTTCCGTTGTGGCGAGCACGGATCCGATTGTGCTTGCCCATCGGGGCGGGGCTTCTGAGGGAACCGAGAACTCGCTGGAACTTTTCCGGCGGACAGTAGCTTCCGGCATCCGCCATATTGAAACTGACGTGCACTTGAGTGCAGACAACCAGATTGTGGTCTCCCACGACTCCAGTTTGGAACGTTGCTTCGGAGCTGAAGGGCACATTTCAGACTTTGAGTACTCGGAGCTCAGCGCCTTCAAGAATGCTGCCGGCGAGTCCCCACCATTGTTGTCCACCGTCTTGAAGGAGTTCCCCAACGTTTTCTTTAACGTGGATGTGAAAACTGACGAAGTTGCTGCCCACCTGGGAGATCTGATTACTGAAACTGAAACGCAAGACCGTGTGCTGGTGGCTTCCTTTTCCGAAAGGCGTTTAGAACGTTTGCGGAGGGACTATCCCGGATTACACACTTCCTTGGGGGTAAACGGTGTCGTCCGCCTGTTGCTCGCTTCAGAAACGGTGTCGCGTGCTGACAGTTGGCACGTGCCCGGTCCCCGCCAAGGAGTGGTCGCTGTCCAGGTGCCTGAAAAGAGCCGCGGCATCCGAGTTATATCGCCTCGTTTTGTCGCTACTGCCCACACGGCAGGATTGGCAGTGCATGCCTGGACTGTTAACGATGTTGACCAGGTGGAACAGCTTTTAGACTGGGGGGTCGACGGAATAATTACCGACAGGCCTACCATGGTTAAAGAGTTGCTGGTAGAACGTGGTCAATGGGGTCCACAGGCCCATCAGACTCTGGTAGAGTAAACCCGGTCTGCACCGCAGTCTGCCCCGATAGCTCAGTGGATAGAGCGCCCGCCTCCGGAGCGGGAGGTCGCAGGTTCGAATCCTGTTCGGGGTACTCAAGTCCACAGTATTTTTGACAAGCGTCGTTTTGTTTCTCACGACCTGACGTTACATCACACAAGGTGTCACTTATATTTGGCTTGCTATAATAGGTCACTTTTTTCAGTAGGATCAGCCAAATTAGACCGTATGACTTCTGAAGTAACTTCTGGTGGTTGGGATCGTTTCGCAGCAGAGATGGGTGATCGCATCCATAATGCGAGGGTCGCTCGTGGACTGTCTCAGGAAGCGTTAGCCTACCGTTCCGGACTGTCCCGCTACACCTTACAAAGGCTGGAGAAAGGCCTGAGCACTCCGGGGGGACCCGCCAACCCAACCTTGCGCACCCTTGTCTCTGTCGCCACAGTTCTAGGAATGGATGTTTGCGGGCTGATGCCAAAACGGGAAATCCAGACTCCACCTACAAGCGACTGGCAGTGAGCTGACGGCTATTCCATTGATCCTAGGGGAAGGCTAATACGTCTCCCAAGGCTTGGAAGATTCTTGTCGCACTTTCCACGGTGACTACGACGCCGCTGAGGTCGGAGCCAATAAAAACCCACTGATCCGTGTTGCAGGCCGGATGTGCTTGACCGATCCATTTGAACCGGACCACGTCCACCAGGCCAGGTAGGGTGTGAAACTTTCCTTCCTCGTCCTGGCCCATCATCACTACGGCTAACGGTGCGTTGCCAGTGGCATGAGCTAAATCTTCTGGATGTTCACCCGGTGAATGATCCATGCGGCACCAGGGAGGGCAATCGGCCTCTTCTGGTTTCACCTGGTCTGTACGCTGAGCTCTCTGTTTGTTATGCATACCCAAATGATGACGAAGATCGTCCCCCGAAGGGCAGCACAAGCCAATTAGTGTGGACAAAACTGGATGTGTGCCCGGCGATAAACAGTTTGACGGTAAGGTGGACCTGTGACTCCAAAAGAATTAGCTGAACTGCTGCGCTTGTGCCTAGTTGACCTAGCCGAGTCTGGCAGCACCAAACTCCAAAACAACGACATTCCAGCCGAAGTTAAAGTTGAGAGACCACGCCACCGGGAACACGGCGATTGGGCAAGCAATATTGCAATGCAACTGGGGGGAAAGGCGGGCAAGTCTCCCAGAGAGTTAGCTGAGCTCCTGTCTCCTTGTCTACAGTCCAAACAGGGGGTGAGCGGAGTCGAGATCGCCGGACCCGGATTCATCAACATCCGGCTCGAAGCGGGTTCCGCCGGGGAGCTAGTTGGCACCATACTTGAGCAAGGTTCCCAGTACGGCACGACCGACCACCTTGCTGGCCAAAACATCAACCTCGAATTTGTTTCCGCGAATCCCACCGGCCCCATACATTTGGGGGGAGCACGCTGGGCAGCTGTGGGGGACGTTCTAGCACGCCTGCTAGAAAACAGTGGAGCAGAAGTGGTTAGGGAATACTACTTCAACGACCACGGTTCCCAAATCGACCTGTTCGCCGCTTCCCTCCTGGCGCGGGCTCGAGGTGAAGAACCGCCAACGGCCGGGTACGGAGGCGACTACGTGGACGAGGTCGCTCAACGCGTACGTGAAGACGCGCTAGCGGAAGGAGACCCGGATCCGGTCACACTCCCTGAAAAGCAAGCACTGGAAGTGTTTCGGCAGCGGGGAGTCAATATCATGTTCGCTGAAATCAAGGAGAAGCTGCGAGAATTCGGCGTGGAATTTGATGTTTTCTTTCATGAAGACTCCTTGCACCTTTCAGGTGCGGTGGACAAGGCGATTGAACAGCTGGATTCTCGCGGAGTACTCTTTAGGCAGGGGGGCGCCCTCTGGCTACGTTCAACGGATTTCGGTGACGACAAAGATCGTGTGCTGATTAAGTCAGATGGCCACGCAGCCTACCTTTCTGGGGATGTCGCTTACTACCTGGACAAACGGGAAAGGGGAACTGACACTGCCATCTACCTGCTTGGAGCAGATCACCACGGTTACGTGGGCCGCATGATGGCTGTGTGCGCGGCGTTTGGTGATGAACCTGGACAGAACATGGAGATCCTCATCGGGCAAATGGTCAACCTGCTTAAGGATGGCAAGCCGGTACGAATGTCCAAACGTGCCGGCACGGTTATTACCATGGACGACCTGGTGGAAGCAGTGGGAGTTGACGCTGCAAGGTATTCTTTAGTTCGGGTTTCCACGGACTCAAACGTTTCAATAGATCTGGATCTCCTAACCCAAAACACGAATGAAAACCCGGTCTATTATGTCCAGTACGCTCATGCCCGCACCCGTTCTGTAGCACGCAACGCGAAAGAACATGGTGTGTATCGAGGGAAAACCTACAACGCTGAGCTACTTGATCAACCCGCTGATGGAGAACTTTTGGGTGTGCTGGCGCAGTACCCGGAAGTAGTAAACCAAGCCGCAAACTTGCGAGAACCGCACCGTGTGGCCCGCTACCTAGAAGAGTTGGCCGGCACCTACCACCAATGGTACGCGGGGCGCAGAGTCACTCCCAGGGCCCAGGAAGCTGTTACCGACCAGCATGTGGCCTTACTCTGGTTGAATGAGGCAGTCGCCCAGGTTCTCCAGAATGGGTTAGGACTGCTTGGTGTGTCTGCTCCCGAGAGAATGTAGCCTATTCGCTACTGACTTGGTTGTCACCAAAACGAGAGTCAAATACACCCTGCCTTCCATTGGCATAAACGTCGGCCCAACGCGAAAAAGGAAGGTTAACCAGTTCGTCGTTGGAGAAACGTTGGTCGTCCGTGATTTCCCAACTGCAGAAAGAGGGAATTTTCAGGTCAACAACAGGTGACAGACGTTCACACTCGGCAACTACCAGGGGATAGTTGGACCCAGCAAACTGGTCAAGTACCCACCAGTCTTCGTCCAGCCAAATGCCCCATCTTCGTTTCGCAAGGGTAACTCCCCCTTTGGTAGACATCTTCGCGGCCACATTGATATCCAGGGGCCGCTCGGCCTCGTAACGGGTGCCCCCAATGACCGGACCCTTGACGGTAAGCATGGCGAGATCAAAATAGGGAAGAAACTGGTCAATCGCAGCCTCACCTTCCAGGGAGAGATCCAGATTCTTCTCCGGCTGTGTCGCCTGTAACCGGATCCGCAGCCCGTAACCATCTTTCGCCAAGAAATAGGTTTGCACGATCACGTCCGGCCTGCTGCCTTTGAGAAGGTGGTGGGGGACGTGTTCAACATAGAAGCGTCTCTCGAACTCAAAGTCTGAATTGTCCGTGTGCATACTTCTACCGTAACCCACTACAGGTAGGGTGGAGAGTTGAATAGAGAAACCAAAGGTGAGTAGTGAACAAGGAACAGTCGAACAGCGGCGCTTTCGCAATCGTGTTAGCTGCTGGGTTCATGACCCTGCTTGACGTGTCAATCGTCAACGTTGCCCTTCCCTCCATAACAGCCACCCTGCACGCTAGCCCCACCGAACTTCAATGGGTTTTGGCTGGCTACGCACTCATGTTCGGCCTTTCCTTGGTGGCGGCGGGTAGGGCGGGGGACATTTTTGGTCGCAGAAAACTATTTCTTCTTGGAATGGCAGGCTTCGTAGCAGCATCTGTGGGGGCTGGAGCAGCTCCGACAGCCACCTGGCTGGTGATCCTTAGGCTTGTTCAGGGCCTCTTCGCCGGGGTCCTCAACCCACAGGTTGTGGGACTAATCCAGGACATGTATAAAGGAGCCGCAAGAGCCAGGGCTTTCGGCATGTTTGGCGTAGTGGTAGGTGTATCCACCGCTATTGGGCCAGCGCTGGGGGGTCTGCTAATCGAGCTAGTGGGCCCAGAGTTTGGTTGGCGTCTAGTCTTCTTGATTAACTTGCCGATCGGAATGGTCGTAATACCCCTGGCTGCCAAATGGTTACCCGCCCCTCCGGAGAAAGCCAGCCAATCAAAGAGGGACGTACTTAAAGAGTTCGATCCTGTCGGGGTGCTGCTACTGGCGATCGTTGTCGTTTTGGTTATGTGGCCATTTCTGGAATCCAGCTCCACCGACACCAGCTCAACTAAGACGATCGCCATCTTCCTGGTGGGAGCTGCCCTCGTGGCTGGGATTCTGCGGCTGTGGGAAGGGTGGTGGCGTCGGCGCGGCAACGAAGTTCTTTTGGAACCTGACGTCATAAAAAACCCGCCATTTGCCCTGGGTACTCTAACAGCCTTCTTCTACTTCGCAGGCTTCACTTCCATTTTTCTGCTCATCACCCTTTATCTTCAGCAAGGAAACGGGTGGTCCGCCCTACATGCGGGTGTAGCGGTGGTACCTTTCTCTTTGATTTCAGGATTCTCCTCTGGCATGTCCGGCAGATTGGTAATGCGATTTGGTCGGATTGTGCCAGTGCTCGGTATTTTAGGTTTAATGGTGGGGTTACTGGTCATGGCAGGTGCAGCCTGGTGGCTGCCAGAAAAGTGGGCTCCTCACGGGGTACTAGCTTCCATAACCTTTTCCGGCATAGGGTCCGGTCTTGTTATATCACCGAATCAGGCCCTCACCCTGGAAGAAGTGCCGCGAGCACATTCGGGCCTGGCAGCCGCGCTCCTGCAAACCTTCCAACGTTTAGGTACAGCCATTGGCCTATCGGTTGTCACCAACGTGTATTACCGCACCCTCGGTCCAAACCCGGACCTCAACGACCAGGCCCAAGCTTTAGCGCTAGGCTCCATCACAATTGTTATCATTCTGCTGTTTGCTTTAGCGAGCTCCATTGCGGATGCCCTCCGTCGATCAGGAGCAGCACCTCAACAAGATGGTCTTGATCAGAAATGAGGCTAAGAACCGATCTTGCCCAGGTGAAAGCTTGTTCCAGCAGTGACGCCATTGGCCCCGTACCCGTGTTCCTAGGGTTTTCGCTGTGCGATGAGCTTACCGTTCGGGCGGTGGCGGGACCAACCCAACTAACCTTCATTGACCCGCCCCCAAAACCCGGTCTGGCTCCCGTACGGACTGAAGCCGACCCTACCGAAGTTAGCGAATCACGAACCGTAAAGGCCATACGCTACCTATTGGACGAAGCCGGCACTCCACAGGTGGGCCTAAGTTTGGAATATAGCCGCCAGATTCCTCGCGTAACAGGGTTGGGAGCAGAAACGGTAGAAACACTGCTAGGCCTGCTTGCCGCCAGGGATCTTCTAGGGGCACCCCCAGAAATCGATCAGCACGTGATCAACAGGTTCGGCTCTCACCTGGGGGCAAGGCCCCCACAACTTATCGCCTCGTTGCTGGGAGGCATAGCGATAGCAGGGCCCCCCACAGGAGATGACGATGTTATGCCCCTGGTGCTCCACCTGGAAGCACACCCCCACCTGGAACCCACCGTCTTGGTTCCCCAGGTAGACCAAAGCCGTGAAAACAATCTAACAACGATGCAGACATCATCAAAGAGGATGGTCGGCCAGGATGTGCTGGATGCTGGGGCTGCCCTGGTGCCCCTGCTTTCGGCGGGAACCCAACTAGCATTGGAACATTCCGAATGGAAAAACGCGCTTTTGCGGGTCCTGCAAACTATTTCAGGTCACTCTGAACCGGAGAGGCAGCGCCCTGCCACCACCCTGGCAGCATGGCTTCTGGACCAGAAAATACCAGCGTTCCCAGCCGGTGAGGGGGACTCTGTTATTGCCTTGACACCCCTGGAGCTGGAAGTGTTGCGCGCAACCCAAAAGAGTGGCTGGCACGCGTTACCTCTGCGAGTTCGCTCGGTCTCACGTGTGAGATCAGCCCCAACTTACGAGGAGAACTAGCTGCGCGGGGAGCGTAGCGGGGGTATTTGCTGCTACTATAATCGTGGCGCACAACAAGACGCTCTAAATCTTTGCGTCCCCGCTTCTAAAAGGTGTTACAAACACCGAAGATTCTTTGGGGGAGAACGCAGCAGGCTAAAACCCTCTCAGTGTTCAAATTGGTGCGCAGTCAAGAAAGTTAGGATTTTTCCATAAATGGACAAAACAGCGAACGCGGCTGGCTCAGCGAACTTGCAAAACCTCAAGATTGCCGAATTACGCGAAATGGCCGCTGCTCGAGGATTGAAAGGGTTCTCCAGACTTCGCAAAGCGGAGTTGGTTGAACTACTCTCCGGTGGAGGTAGCGGGAAAACAGGCACAGACCCTCAAAGTGGGGATCACCAAAAGCCCGCCAAAGGAACCGGTGAAAAAACTGAAGCCACCAAAGGAACAAAAGCTCAAGCAGCCGTAGCGGAAGACCTCAAAAAAGTGCAAGTTGGAGATCAACGCAAAGATGGCAAACAAAATGCCGCTAGAAACGGTAATGCGCCAGCTGAGAAAGGCTCAGGAGACCACGGTTTAGACCAAATTGAACTGCCCACCGGCCGTGAAGGAAACAGGAACCGGTCGAGGCGCGACAGAAAGAATCGCCGCCGGGGCAGGGACCGCAACCAGGGCAGAAGAGATAGGGACCGAAACGCTCAAGGGGGAGCGGAAGATCAAGAGCAAAACACAGAGGATTCCTCTGGAGGATCTGACCTGATCCCAATTGCTGGGATCGTTGACATCCAGTCCAACCACGGTTTCGTCAGGACTTCGGGATATCTTCCGGGAAACAACGACGTCTACGTAACCCTGGGGAACATACGAAAATGGGGTCTGAGACGAGGCGACGCTGTTGTAGGCTCGGTGCGACCAACGCGAGAAGGCGACCGACGCAAACAGAAGTACAACGCCCTCGTTCAGGTTGAATCAGTCAACGGGATGAGTGTGCAGGAGGCAATTGAGCGCCGTAAATTCTCTAAACTCACCCCCGAATATCCACGTGAACAGTTGCGACTGGAAACAACTGCGAAAGCACTAACACCAAGACTGATAGACCTGGTTTCTCCTATCGGAAAAGGACAGCGAGGACTGATCGTGTCTCCGCCAAAAGCAGGTAAGACCATGGTCATCCAGCAGATCGCCAAAGCAATCGAGGTGAATGATCCAGACGTGCATCTTATGGTGGTGCTCGTCGACGAACGACCTGAAGAGGTTACGGATATGCGCGCCACAGTCAAAGGGGAAGTCATTGCTTCCACATTTGATCGGCCCGCTTCCGACCACACCATCGTCGCTGAGTTGGCGATCGAAAGAGCGAAACGTTTAGTGGAGCTAGGTCAGGACGTGGTGGTGCTCCTGGACTCCATCACCCGGCTTTCCCGCGCCTACAACCTCGCTGCCCCCGCATCGGGACGAATTCTGTCTGGAGGTGTCGACGCGGGTGCCCTATATCCACCGAAGAAGTTCTTCGGTGCTGCTAGGAACTTGTCAGAGGGCGGCTCACTCACAATAATTGCTACCGCACTTGTGGAGACCGGATCGAAGATGGACGAAGTTATCTTCGAGGAGTTCAAGGGAACAGGCAACATGGAGCTAAGCCTCTCTAGAGCCTTGGCTGACAGAAGGATCTTCCCAGCCATCGACATCAATGCTTCAGGAACCAGGCGTGAGGAACTGCTCTTCACTCCGGAAGAGCTGGCAATCATGTGGAGGCTGCGACGCGTGCTCGGCACCCTTGACCAGCACTCCGCTTTGGAATCCACGCTTAGTAGATTGAAAGACACGCAGTCAAATGCCGAATTCCTGATGCAGGTTTCCCGGACAACGGGATCTGACTAGGTGCAGGATCTCACCGTAAACTGGCTAGACCAACCAGATAATGGGTGCCAAGCTTAGATATTGGTTCCGGTTCACCGAATGTGGGCAACACTTTGGACCCGGAGCACACGAATAATACTGAGGAGACAACATGAAACAGGGTGTACATCCCGAATATGTGGACACAACCGTCACCTGCACTTGCGGGAACGAGTTTGTTACCCGATCAACGATCACCGAGGGTGTGATGAGGGTGGATGTGTGTGCTGAGTGCCATCCTTTCTACACCGGTAAGCAGAAGATTCTGGACAGTGGTGGGCGCGTTGCGCGTTTCGAGGCTCGTTACGGAAAGAAAGCTGCCGCAAAATAGTTCTCTTTTAGGCGCCGGCGAAAATTTCGCCGGCGCCTCTTCATTTCTTAAAACAGTTAGAAATAGTTGGAGTGACAATGCCAGACCCATCAACACAGCAAGCGGTTGCGCCGTTGCTGCAGGAGTACGAGGAGTTGGAGAAAACGCTCTCTGACCCCGAACTACATTCTGATCCAGCGCGGGCCCGAAAAGCTGGAAGAAGATACGCTGAATTGGGGCGTGTTGTGAAGCTGGCGGAGGCTGCCCAAAATGCGGCGGACGACTTGGAAGCAGCTCGGGAACTTGCTGCTGAAGATCCAGACTTTGCAGATGAGTTGGCAGGCCTAGAGGAGGCTTACGAGCAGGCCAATAGGGAACTGGTTGCAGTCTTGGCACCGCGGGACCCCGATGACTCCGCGGATATAATTCTGGAAATTAAAGCAGGTGAAGGTGGGGAAGAATCCGCACTTTTCGCGGCGGAGTTGGCCCGCATGTACACCCGTTATGCGGAGCAAAAGGGGTGGAGCACCACCGAGATGAACACGACGCATACGGGTCTTGGCGGTATTAAGGACGTAACGCTGTCCATTCGGGCAAAAGGAAATCCAGCTCCGGAAGAAGGGGTCTGGGCTCATCTGAAATATGAGGGCGGCGTGCACAGAGTGCAACGTGTGCCGGTCACCGAGTCCCAGGGACGGGTCCACACTTCTGCAGTTGGGGTGATGGTTATGCCTGAAGTTGAGGTGGATGAGGACATCGAGCTAGACATGAGCGAGTTGCGGATCGACTTTTATCGTTCCTCCGGCCCGGGTGGGCAGTCTGTGAACACAACGGATTCAGCTGTGAGAATCACCCACATTCCTACGGGCATTGTTGTAGCGATGCAAAACGAGAAGTCTCAGCACCAGAACAGGGATGCTGGTTTGCGAGTTTTGAAAGCCCGACTCATTGCGGACGCCAAGGCGAAACGGGAGGCGGAAGCTTCGGCGCAGAGGCTGTCCCAGGTGAGGACGGTGGATAGATCTGAGCGCATACGCACATATAACTTCCCGGAAAACCGGATCGCTGACCACAGGACGGGGTACAAAGCCTACAACCTTGATCAAGTTATGGAAGGCAACTTGGAGGAAGTTGTTGCTTCAGCAATTGCGGCCGATGAAGAGGCGCGCCTCGAATCTGTTGCCCGGTAAACAGGTTGGTGTGCTTCCATGGACGCTTTTGAAGAGCCCCTGAAGGTAAGCACAGGAGCTATAGGGAAAGCCAGTATCCCACAGGCTCAGCTTCTGTCTTGGGGAGCTTCCCGCTTAGAAGAGGTAGAGATTAGTTCCCGTGAAGCGGTGTGGCTTTTGGAATGGGCTCTGGGTGTTGATTCGCTCCTCAAGGCTGACCCTCAAATAGGAATTCGGGCAGCTGAGACCTACCGAAGTGGCATAGCGCAACGGCGAGCAGGAGTCCCCTTGCAGCACATTGTGCAGAAAATGTTTTTCAGGGGTCTGTACTTGCACGCTGGGATTGGTGTGTACAATACTCGTCCGGAAACGGAGTATATGGTCGACCTTGCGTTGGCGGAGTTGCCGTCAGGGGCCGTGCGGGTGGCAGATTTGTGTGCGGGGTCAGGAGCAATCGGTTTGGCGTTAGCGACGGAGCGGGCCGGGGTGGAGGTCTCATCGGTGGAGCTCTCCCCAGCGGCTTTTCGGTTCCTGGATAAAAACGTGCAGGGCGCTGTTTTGGCCCATGGATCTTCAGTTTCGACACATTTAGAGGACGCTCTGTTTGCTTTGCCCGACCAGGAGGGAACTTACGATCTAGTTGTTTCCAATCCCCCTTATGTGGGGGTGGTGGATGCGCCAACGCAGCCGGAGGCGTTGGCTGATCCTCCTCTGGCGCTCTATGGGGGTGGGGAGGACGGACTTGTTATTCCCCGGGGCATTGTTGAGCGGGCCTACCAGTTGCTAGCGGACGAGGGCGTCTTGGTTGTGGAGCATGGGGAGCAGCAGGGGCCCTCCCTAGTTTCACATGCGCTGAACACCGGGTTTTCTCAGGCTGCATGTGTGCCTGATTTGGCGGGTCGGCCTCGTTTCCTAGTCGCAAAGAAGACGAGTGCAACGTCGGCTGTGAACGCCTTGGCGGCGGGTGGCCTGGTTGCTTTCCCAACGGACACGGTGTTTGGTTTGGCTGCGGACCCGACTAACGAGCTGGCGGTAGAGAAACTTTTGTCCGCTAAAGGAAGAGGGAATGATAGGCCCCCCGCCCTTTTGGGGGCCGATATGACGGAGCTGTTAGAGTTTGCTGTTTTCTCCTCCAACGCTCAGGAAGAGTGCGTGCGGAAATTAGCTCAGGCTTTCTGGCCGGGCCCGCTGACGTTAATCGTAGACACTGAAGCGCAGCTTGGTTGGGACACCTCCCTGGTGGGTGGTACGGTGGCGCTGCGGCTCCCAGCCGAAGAATCACTGCGGAAGCTTCTTGCTCAGACGGGGCCGTTAGCGGTGACTAGTGCTAATCCGACCGGTCTGCCTCCGGCTCGGTCTGGTAGCGAAGCTAAAGAGTATTTTGGCGATAGGGTGGAAGTCTACGTGGATGGTGTGTGCGGGCAGGTGCCCTCAACGATAGTTGACTGCACGGGCGCCGTCCCAAACGTTCTGCGTCACGGGGCGATTGCCTCTGACCAGGTTGAGCAGGCCATCGGAAGAGCGGTTACCGGTGGAGGAGGGAGATACTCTTGAGAGCATACCTCCTGCTCCTTTTCACAGCTTTGGCTATTACGATGATTTTGGTACCCGTGATGCGCAGATTAGCGTTGAGCTTTAACATTCTTACTCCATTGCGGGGGCGTGATATTCACGCCTTTCCCACGCCTAGGTTAGGTGGATTGGCCATGACGGGGGGCGTCGTGGGGGCCCTGTTGCTCGCGAACCTGATCCCTTTTTTTCACCCTATTTACGCCCAGTCGTCAGCGTTGTGGTCTGTTCTTTTGGGCACGGTGGCCATAGCGTCGTTGGGCGCCATTGATGACATCTGGGATCTGGACTGGCTGGCGAAACTCACGGGTCAGATCCTGATAACTGGCGGCATGGCTATTGGGGGTGTGCAGCTGATCAATCTTCCTATTTTCGGGGTGACGATTGGTTCCTCACGGATGTCTGTTTTCGTTTCTGTCGTCATCTTGGTGGCGGTCATTAATGCAGTGAATTTTATTGACGGTTTGGATGGGTTGGCTGCGGGGGTGATAGCTATTGGTTCCCTGTCCTTTTTCGCTTATTCGTACTTGCTGACACGTCTTATTGGGGCTCCCTCTTACGCTACGACTGCTGCGATTGTTACGGTGATTTTGGCGGGGGCTACCATTGGCTTTTTATGGTTCAATTTTCATCCTGCGTCCATTTTTATGGGTGACTCTGGTTCAATGGTTTTGGGCCTGCTTCTCGGGTCGGCGGCTATCACCGTGACGGGACAGGTTAATCCAGCAATCTTGACGGAACAGTCGGCGTTGACCACTTGGGTTCCGGTTCTGATCCCATTTGCTGTTTTGGTGATCCCACTGGTGGATCTGCTTGTTACGCCAGCACTGCGGGTGCTGAGGGGAAAGTCGCCCGTGACTGCCGACCGGACTCACCTGCATCACCGTCTCTTGTCGTCGGGACACTCTCACAGGGGAGTGGTTTTGATTCTGTACAGTTGGACGGCGTTGACGGGCATCACGGTTGTTTCTTTCATTTTCTTTCCGTCGAAGGTAGTGGCCCTGGTGATGGTCCCACTTCTGCTGCTCACCGTCTTTGCTACTGTGCGTCAGTTTCCAGGTCGTTCCAGAAAGATCGATGGTTATGATCCCGGTGCGGGACCCAGTGATGTTGTGCCCGTTTTGGACGACGGTCAAGAGGTCATTTCTCGACCTCGTTCAGATTTAGTTTGGTTTCCATTACGTGGTAAACGTAATGATGGTCCGGACCGATGACAAGGGTCTTGGCCGACGATAAAGAGGAGTGAAAATGGTCGTTTCATTGCGTTTTCGTCAGGGAGCCCGTGCCGCCAAACGTGGTTTTCTTGCCCTGTTGATTGTGCTTGCTGTGGCGGCTCTTGGGGTTGGCCTTTTTGGGGAGGGGGCCCTATGGCTGCCGGTGTTGGTTGGGTATCTGGTCGCCGTTGGGTTGGTACTGTCAAGCACGCTGACAGTGAATTTGCTGCAGCGTTCCGGTCCCGAGGGGTCAGCTTGGGTGATGCTGGACTTCCTTGTAAAGATTCTGCTGGTTTTCTTTGGGTTGCTGTTGCTGAACTGGCTTACGGCTGCGAAGAGTGAAACTGCTCTGGTGGTTTTGGTGCTGGTGCTTCCCGCGGTGATAGGGACGTCGGCTGTGCAAGTCGTGGCTTTTTGGAGGGCGAGGTCGTCTAGGGCGAACCCACAATGGTCCGGCTTGTGACGTCGACGTCGGGCAGGATAATGACTTCGCGGTCATCGGTTAGCACTTTGAGGAAACCGGGGTTGTTCTCCAGGACGTAGCCGTAGATAACTTCTACGGGTGTTTCAATGCGTTCCCTAGCCATCCAGGGTGTTTGTATCACGGCTGAGAGTATGAGGGCCGCTACGGCCAGGAAAATTCCAACGTGTTTACCCAGTTGTGCGAGGAGCGGGCGGGCTGTACCTTTTCGCCATAGATAGCCGATCAGGACCAGGACGATGGTGAGAAGAACGGCGCTTACTAGCGCCCACCACATTTGAAACGTGCGGATCAGTACAACAAGAACTGTGAGCATACCGAGAACTAGAAAGGCGTTGTTGGCGCGGGCGCGGGTGTTGGTCCCTTGGGCTAACCAGTAGTCGCGGAACAGGCTTAGTGGCAGAGCTACGACAATTAAGGCACCCGTTATAACGGGCCTTTCAAACAGGGTGCCTAAACCGATAGAGAGTGCGTCCGCTACGGAGAATGAGTCAACAATTTCGGTAGCCACCTGCCAGTCCCAGCCTGAGACGGCAAATAGTCGGAACATGAGCAGGGTGATAACTAGCGCTGCCGCGACCCCTGAACTGGAAAGCTTCCTGAAGGGGTCGTGAACCAGGGGCTGCGCCTTTTGTTTATCTCCGGCATCTGTACCTTGAGTGCCCAAAGCTGTCCTCCCTGGTCGTGGCTGCTCGCCTTAGCTTCATTTTCCCTTAAATTACAAGGTTTGGTAGTCAACGTCTACGCGGCCCAGCTTATAAAAGGACCGTTTGGACTCTGGGAGCCTCAAGAGCTGGTACTATAGACCACGTTGATTTCTTTGTTGAAAACCAAGTCGTCACGGAGGTAGCCCTGTCTACGCAACAAGCTACACTGCGGCCTGATAGTAAGAGGGACCGCAAAACACCCACATGGTGGATAGTAGGATTAGTTGTCCTTATAGCAGTTTTAGCCCTATCTGCGGGACCGGGCCTTATAAGTTTTCTGAAGGATCCCAGTCAGGGTGTACACATGCCCTCGGTGATGGACTTTTTCCCGGAAGCTATGATCTGGGAGGGAACACATTTTGAAATTAATCGAATGACTTTAGCGCGTTTCATCGCGGCTGGGGTATTGGCGTTAATCTTCATTGTGGTTGCTGCCGGACTGAAACTTCACCCCGGACGGGGACAGGTGCTAATGGAGATGCTCGCGGACTTTGTTCGCCAGCAGATTGGTATCAACCTATTGGGTACGGCTCGTGGCCAAAGGTATGCAACCATTTTAGGTTTTGTCTTCTTTGGCGTTTTGGCCATGAACTTCACCGGCATCATACCGGGCATAAATATTGCGGCTTCTTCCGTCATGTCTGTTCCGCTGGTTTTTGCCGTCATTTCGTACGTCACGTTCATTGCGGCCGGAATAAAAAGTCGGGGTGGACTGACTTTCTTGAAAGAGCAGCTTTTCCCGCCGGGCGTTCCGTGGCCCGTTTACATCTTGTTGACCCCGATCGAGTTCGTGTCAACGTTCATTGTTCGACCGGCCACTTTAGCAATACGTGTTCTGGCAAACATGGTGGCGGGACACATGCTGCTGGCACTAACATATTTTGGAACGCAGACTCTGCTTCTAAGTGCGGGTGGGATTAAGTTTCTGTCTCCGCTAACCTTGGTAGCGGCTGTCCTGGTAACATTTTTTGAGATTTTTGTAGCGGTCCTGCAGGCATACGTTTTTACCGTCCTGACAGCCGTGTACATAAAGATGTCAGTGGAAGCAAACTGATTAGTAAGTAACACAACTAGAACGAAGGATAAATAATATGACCGGCTCTATCGCAGTAGTTGGCTACGGACTGGCAACGCTTGGCCCTGGAATTGGCTTGGGGCTTCTAGTGGGAAAGACGCAGGAGGCTACCGCTAGGCAGCCAGAGGTTGCTGGAAGCTTGTTTACCAACATGATCATTGGTGCAGCTCTTACTGAAGCCTTGGCTCTTATTGGCTTCGTGCTGACCTTTATTGTGTAGTGACAGGATTGCCAGGTCTTCTAGCAATGCAAGAAAATACTGTGGGCGGTTTGGATGTTTTAATTCCGCCAATTTATGAGATCTTTTGGTCTGCCCTGATCCTTTTGGGGCTTTGGTTCGTAATTCGGGCCGCACTGCCCAAGATCTACACAATGCTGGACGAGCGTCGCGATAAAATTGATGAGGGCCTTCGAGCAGCCGAAACTGCGCAGGAAGAAGCGGCGTTGGCTCGCAGGGAACGCGAAGAGTTGATGCGTAATGCAACTGCTGAGGCTCGCGAGATACGTGACCAAGCATCAGCGGATGCAAAACGGATTGTTGCGCAGGCCCAGAAGGACGCGAGCGCGGAAGCGGAACGCATTCGGGAGAACGCCTCTAAGCAGATTGAGGTTGAGAAGGAAGCGGCGCAAATCTCTTTGAGACAAGATGTGGGAGGTTTAGCTTCGGAGCTAGCTGAGAAGATAGTTGGCGAACAGCTAAAAGATGAAGCATTGTCTCAGCGTGTGATAGACCGTTTCATGGATGAGCTTGAAGCTGATCTCTCAGCTTCAGATGTCGGAGCAAAGAACTAATGAGTGCCGAGCAGCAGAACAATTACGCCAAAGGTGAGGCAGTCCTTTCCGATGTGCTTCAGGGGGGATCTTCTGGGGAAAGCGTTGGGGAACAGCTTTTTGGTGTTTCAGATTTGCTGCGGCAGAACCCCTCGTTGGTCAAGGCACTGATCGATGTGTCTCGTCCTACCGCCGATAAGGAAAAGCTGGCTGAAGACGTTTTCGCGGGGCAAGTGGGGCAGGCGGCTTTACGCATCTTAAAGACGCTTGTGCAGCTTCATTGGTCTGAGGAGGCGGGATTTGTCGCAACTGTGGACCAGTTAGCGACCGATGCTTTCCTCATGAGTGCGGTATCTTCCGTAGGTGTTGAGGCCGTTGCCCAGCAGCTTGTAGATACGTACACACTGATTTTGGACAATCGGGCTCTGCGTGTTGAACTTTCAGATCTGGGTGATGGCACAGGTAAGCAGCGTGCGCAGTTCACCAAGGAACTTTTTGGCGACTATCTGGATGAGAGCGTGCTGGGCTTGGTTGCTCATGCCTCCGGTAACGCAAAGCATGGACGGCTCGCGCAAACTCTGCGTGAATACGCGCAAAGAGCCACCCAGCTGGAGAAGAAATCTCTAGCTATTGCAACGAGCGCTAGACAGCTATCACAAGAGCAGGCCCAAAGACTGCAGAAGGTGGCGGAACGGAAGTGGGATCGCCCAATGGTGCTGGTCACCGTGGTCGATCCGGCTCTTGTTGGTGGCTTCCGCTTGGATGTGGGCGATGAATCCGTCGATACCACAATCAAACAAGACATTACCGCAGCCAAATTAGCGCTTACCCGCTAGTAGCGCTGCACATGAAGATAGATAAACGACGAGACGAAGCGAGTAGGAACGATCAATGGCCGACCTTGGGATTAGTCCCGATAAAATTCGGGAAGCACTGGACTCCTATATTGATTCCTTTACGCCTGTTGATGTTGCAGCCGAAGAGATTGGGCATGTGACGGAAACTGCGGATGGAATTGCCAAAGTTGAAGGACTGCCGGGCGCAATGGCGAATGAGCTCTTGCGTTTTGAGGACGGCACCCTCGGAATGGCAATGAACTTGGAACCAACTGAAGTTGGGACCGTAATTCTGGGGGAATATTCCGGAATTGAAGAGGGTCAGGAGGTTCGGCGCACCGGGGAAGTTCTTTCGGTTCCCGTAGGTGATGGCTACCTTGGCCGAGTGGTAGATCCCTTGGGGGAACCCATTGATGGCCTGGGAGAGATCAAAGATATTGATGGGCGCCGTGCCCTGGAGCTTCAGGCACCCGGAGTGATGGATCGCCGCTCCGTCTATGAGCCTTTGCAGACCGGGCTCAAGGCGATTGACTCAATGATTCCGATTGGCCGCGGTCAAAGGCAGCTGATCATTGGGGACCGCCAGACCGGTAAAACTGCGATTGCGGTTGACACTATTTTGAACCAGAAAGAAAACTGGGACAGTGGTGATCCGAAGAAGCAGGTGCGTTGTATCTACGTAGCGGTTGGCCAGAAAGGCTCGACGATTGCCGGTGTTCGCAAGACCCTGGAAGATGCCGGAGCTTTGGAATACACCACCATCGTTGCTTCTCCCGCTTCTGACCCAGCAGGGTTCAAGTATTTGGCACCCTACACAGGAAGCGCCATTGGGCAGCACTGGATGTACGACGGCAAACATGTCCTGATTGTCTTTGATGACCTGTCTAAGCAGGCCGAAGCCTACCGAGCGGTGTCACTCTTGCTGCGCCGCCCACCGGGTCGCGAAGCCTACCCGGGAGACGTGTTTTATTTGCACTCGCGCCTGTTGGAACGCTGCGCCAAACTCTCTGATGAACTTGGAGGTGGATCGCTCACAGGTTTGCCCATTATTGAGACAAAAGCGAATGACGTTTCGGCTTACATTCCGACGAACGTAATTTCGATTACGGATGGCCAGATTTTCTTGCAGTCAGACCTTTTCAACGCGGACCAGCGACCAGCAGTAGATGTTGGTATTTCAGTGTCCCGTGTCGGTGGGGACGCACAGATTAAGGCTATGAAGAAAGTTGCCGGAACCTTGAAGCTTACCTTGGCGCAGTATCGCGCTATGGCATCGTTCGCCATGTTTGCTTCTGACCTCGATGCTGTGACCCGCCAACAGCTGGTGCGTGGCGAACGGTTGATGGAGCTATTGAAGCAACCTCAGTTCTCACCGATGAGTGTGGAGGACCAGGTCGTCCTTATCTGGGCCGGTACAAATGGCTACCTTGATGATCTGGACCTAGACGAAATCGTTTCGTTCCAGGATGGTTACTTGGACTACGTATCAGCTCATTCCCAGGTTCTGAAGACCATCGCAGACACGGGCGATCTGGATTCTGCAACCGAAGACGAGCTCAAGGAGACTACAGAGGCCTTCAAGAAATCCTTTGTGATAAAGGATGACAGCGTGGACCTTGATGACGGAGACGTGGAAGCTGAACGAACATCCGAACAGATCGTCCGGAAGCAGCGCTGAGGCTAGCACATGTCAGGCGGAAATCTTAGATTTTATCGACAGAAGATCAAGTCGACTGAAACCTTAGAGAAAGTGTTTCGGGCGATGGAAATGATCGCAGCGTCCCGAATCGGGGCAGCCCGGGCCAGGGCTATGGAAGCAGATCCTTACACGCAAGCCCTGACCAAAGCCGTCGCGGCGGTTGCTCTCCGTTCCGAAGTTCGGCATCCGCTCACTTCGGAGCGTACTGACACAAATAGGGTGGCTGTATTGGTGATTGCTTCTGACCGTGGTCTGGCTGGTTCATACACTGCAACCTTGATGCGTGAAACTGAGCGGTTAATTCAGGAACTGATCGAACAGGGCAAAGAACCCGTTCTATTCACTGCGGGGAAGCGGGCAACCCAGTACTTCGGCTTTAAGGGTGTTCCCATCGAGCGTTCGTGGGAGGGAAACTCTGATCAACCGACAGATGAGCAGATCGAAGAAGTCGGTCGAACAATGCTCGAGTACTTCCTGGATGAGGATCCCCAGGTGGGGGTTTCGGCCCTGGAACTTGTTTTTACCCGGTTTATCTCCATGATGTCTCAGGTCCCTGAGATCAGGCAGATGTTGCCGCTGACGGTGGTAGATGCCCCCCGGGAAGAGGACGAAAAGGGTAACTCTGCATCCGTTCCAGCGGAGATGGATGAGAGGGGATTCCCAGAATACGAATTTATTCCAGATGTGGATTCTGTTCTCGACACACTGCTCCCCCTCTACGTGACGAACAGGATTGCCAATGCCATGATGCAGGCGGCCGCTTCGGAGCTTGCAGCACGGCAGCAAGCCATGCATTCGGCTACTGAGAATGCTCGGGATCTGGTCAATGACTATACCCGGATGGCGAACGCGGCAAGGCAAGCAGAAATTACCCAAGAAATTAGCGAAATTGTTTCCGGCGCGGATGCGCTGGCCCAGTAAGAAGGCAAGAGAGAATGACTGACAAAAAGAACAAGGTGGCAGAGGGCCGTATTGCCCGCGTGGTTGGCCCTGTCGTGGACGTCGAGTTTCCCCCGGATGCAATTCCGCCGCTATACAATGCGCTGCTAGTTGAGGTTAACCTGGCAGGTGAAGGTGAAGACGAGGGGCTAACTACTCTAACGATGGAAGTCGAGCAGCATCTTGGCGATAATATGGTGCGAGCCATCGCTCTGAAACCAACTGATGGCCTGGTCCGTGGCGCTGAAGTGTTCGACACGGGCGGACCAATTTTGGTGCCTGTGGGTGAGGTTACCAAGGGCAAAGTTTTCAACGTCACAGGTGAAGTGCTGAACCTGGAGGAGAACGAGACCTTCGAAGCTGGCGAGAAGTGGCCGATTCACAGGGATCCGCCAAAATTCGATGAGCTTGAAGGCCAAGAGAAGATGTTCGAGACGGGCATTAAGGTTATTGACCTGCTCACTCCCTATATTCAAGGGGGGAAGATCGGCCTCTTTGGGGGCGCCGGTGTTGGTAAAACCGTCCTCATTCAGGAAATGATCCAGCGAGTCGCACAAGACCACGGCGGTGTTTCCGTTTTCGCTGGAGTGGGTGAGCGTACCCGTGAAGGAAACGACCTCATCCACGAAATGGAGGAAGCCGGTGTTTTCGATAAAACGGCACTGGTCTTCGGGCAGATGGATGAGCCACCAGGGACAAGGTTGAGGGTCGCCTTGACCGCTCTGACAATGGCTGAGTACTTCCGCGATGTGCAAAACCAAGACGTGCTTTTGTTCATTGACAACATTTTCCGTTTCACCCAAGCGGGGCAGGAAGTTTCCACACTGCTCGGTAGGATGCCTTCAGCCGTGGGATACCAACCTAACTTGGCGGACGAGATGGGGCAGCTGCAGGAGCGAATTACTTCTGCAGGGGGGCACTCGATTACTTCGCTTCAGGCGATTTATGTTCCTGCGGATGACTACACTGACCCCGCTCCATCTACCACTTTTGCTCACCTAGATGCGACCACGGAACTTTCTCGTGACATTGCTTCTCGGGGGTTGTACCCGGCGGTGGATCCGCTGGCCTCAACATCACGTCTTCTGGACCCTAAGTATGTGGGCCAGGAGCACTATGACGTTGCTACCAAAGTGAAGGCAATTCTGCAGAAAAACAAAGAGTTGCAGGACATTATCGCCATTCTGGGTGTGGACGAATTATCTGAAGAGGATCAGGTGACCGTTGCACGGGCCCGCCGAATCGAACAGTTCTTGTCCCAGAACACGTATATGGCTGAGAAGTTTACGGGTGTTCCTGGTTCGACCGTCCCACTGTCAGAAACCATTGAAGCGTTCAAGCTGATTTCTGAAGGGGAATTCGACCACATTCCTGAGCAGGCCTTCTATAACATTGGTGGCCTGGAAGATTTGGACCGCAAGTGGAAGGAACTGCAGAAGGATGGCTGAGGCAAAACTGCGGGTGGAGGTTGTCTCTAGGACAACCTCCCTGTGGCGAGGCCAAGCCAACCATGTGTCTATTCCCGCAGAGGACGGCCGGCTGGGTATCCTTGCAGGTCGCCAGCCTGTACTTGCAGTGTTACAAGAAGGCAATGTTCTCATCTCACACCCTGACTCTCAGGATGTTGTTGTCAAGGTGGAGAGCGGCTTCGCCTCGGTTGACTCCGATTTCGTGACCATTGTTGTTGAAGGTGGTCAAGTCCAGGACAGCTAGGTCCTGGCGGAGGGAAGCGGAGGGGCGCATTGGCTGTAGTTGCAGCAATCGTTTTGGGGCTTATCGTTCTGCTGCTTGGATTGGCACTGATAAGGAGTCTGTACCTGTCTGTTCGTGCAGGGGCCTTTCCTGCCTGGCTTTCAACGCCCAGCCGTCCTGACTATCGGAAGGGTACTGCCGTGTATGGGCAGGACAAACTGGGCTGGTTTCCGCCTTTTGGCTGGAAATTCGTTCCCCAGGTAGTACTGCCAAGGCGATCTTTAGAGATTGAGAACGTCGAGTTTTCTGCGGCTTCGGAAACCACTGTCCTGACTGTTAACGCGCCAGCGGGTGCCTATAGGATTGCAGTCCTACAAGGGAATGCGCAGGGACTAATATCGTGGATCGGTTCAGCTCCGCCGAAGGAAACAGAAATCAACGACCGTTGAACTGGAGCAGATTTGGTGGCTGCTCAGGGGAGGGAGAAGAATGCGGCTAGTTATCGCTGACTGCACTGTTGACTATTCTGGCCGCTTAGATGCGCACCTGCCCCGTGCCAAGCGGCTACTGCTCATTAAGTCGGATGGTTCATTTCTGGTTCATTCGGAAAGTGGGTCTTATAAGCCTCTGAATTGGATGACGGCTCCGGCCACTCTCACAGTAGAAGATCCGGATGAGGCAGACGCCGAGGCTGGCGTGCAGCAGGTATGGCGGGTTACTTCAGACAAGGGTAATGGATTACTGGTGGTGCGTATTTTTGCGGTTGTGAGGGAGCTAGAGGAGGATTTAGGTGAGGATCCCGGGTTACAAAAGGATGGGGTCGAAGACCATTTGCAGTCACTACTGGCACAGCAGCTTCCGCAGATTCTGGGTAGAGGGTGGACGTTGTTGCGGCGGGAACACCCAACACCGGTGGGTCCTGTAGATCTGGTGGTTTTTGATGACACAGGTGCACCTGTCGCTATTGAGGTGAAAAGGCGCGGGGGTATCGATGGGGTGGAACAACTGTCCCGCTACCTGGATCTATTGGGTCGTCAGAAAGATCTGGCTGCTATTCGAGGGGTGTTTGCTGCGCAGGAGATCACCCGCCAAGCTCGAACCTTAGCCGAGGATCGGGGCATCGAATGTTTGATCCTGGATTACGACCACATGCGTGGTGTTGACAATTCAGAAGAACGTCTTTTCTAACCCGTGGTCAGTTGGGCTCCCTGTAAACTATTATGGTGCCAATAAAGAGTGCGGCATATCGGGCTCTAGTTGGTAATGGTGGCAAGAAGGGATCTGGCTGTAATGGCGCGTAAGAAGAGGCGAAGGCGCCAAAGGGAGGCGCCGTCAAGACCCCTGAACCTGCGTGGTGTAGCAGTCACTGAAGTGGGCCCTGGCGGCTTGCCTTACCAGGTGCAGCGGGTCGGACCGGCACAGAAACCCTATGTTTGCCCGGGGTGTTTGCAGGAGGTCCGCATTGGCACCGAGCATGTGGTTGCCTGGCCCGAAGAAGCCCCTTTTGGTCAGCCGAGTGGAGTTGAGGGAAGAAGGCACTGGCATAGTGATTGTTGGCGCAGAAAACTGCGCCCAGTGTGACAAGAGTGGCTGGAGAGCCTACGCTTGAGTGGGTAACCCGGAACTATGGGAGGTCTAAAGGTGAAACGATACAAGTTTCCGATCATACTGGCAGTAATCGCAGCACTATTTTTCCTGCTGGGAATTCTTGCCATCACAGTGTGGAAGCCGCAACAAGAGGTTGTCGCAGAAGGGGTGCCGGGCCAGCCCTATGTTATGACGCGGGAAGGCGCACTGGACCTCTACGCTGCGGAGGTCGAAGTGACCGCCGCTTCACCAGACGGCGGTCCCGTGTGGGTAGCATCGGGTAAGCCGGACGAAGTGCTGGCTTGGCTGGCAGGAAAACCTTATGAAGAGATCACCGGCTTGGCAGAAATTGATAGTTTGAAGATGCTGCCCCACGGTGTGGATGAAATCGCCCAGTCCGATGACGGTAAGTCAAAGGACAATGCCGAGAAAGCGGAGGATAAGTCCGAGTCCAACGAGAATGTCATTGAGTCGGACATGTGGACCTCTCAGAAACATGCTAACGGCGAGGTTCACTTGACCATAACGGGTGAACAGCTGAACGAGTCCCTGCTTGCTGCTACCGATGGTGAGGGAGCTGCCCCAACCATCACGATGAAGTGGGATACCCCAAGACCAAACGTGTTAGCAATCATATCTTTTATCACGTCGGCAGTGTTTGCATTCTTAGCGCTGCTCCTGGCACTTACCCGCAAGAGGAAGGGGGCGGCCCAGGCAGAACAAGAGCTGCAAGACATTGTGTTCCCGGCTCCCGCCAGTGCAACGGGAGACTACGACACTCCGGGTGAAGAACAAGAGCTCGAAGCGGCCGCGTTTGTTGAAACAGACGGTGGAGACGATGCCGAGCTTGTGGGCTGGGTAGACGATCCGGCACCTGAATTTGACGACACTCAGGGGGACTGGAGCGGGGAAGAAACTACGATTGCGCAGTGGCAAGCTGCCGCTGAGCAAGCGGATCCGGCAGAGTTCACGGCCGTAGCTGACGACCAAAACATGGAAGAACTTGACTACGCCGGGTCGGATTACGAGCAGGCGGGCTACAGTCCCGTTGGGTATGAAACCGCCGAGTACGAGACCACTGAATATGAAGTACCTGAGTACGGAACGGTTGAGTACGGGGGTGACGAATATTCAGAAATAGAGTACGAACACTACGACCAACAGTCCGGGTACCAGGTTGAAGAGGAAGAGTACATTGTTGCACCTGAAACTTTGTATTCTCAGGAGTCAGTAGAAGTCTTCGACGACAGCAGTGATGTGGCACCTGACCAGCAAGGCCTGGTGGTATCTGAATATGAGACGGGAGATGTGCAGCAGGGCGTCATGAGGACCCCCGAACCAGTGGTGGAAGAAGTGACCACCGATTCTCAAATGATGAATCTGACTGCCTTGCAGTCCGGAGGGGCCTTCCCAACCAGGCGGGCCATGCGTGAAGCTCGCGAGCGGGGAGTGGAACAGCTCCGGGTGGAAGGACGTACATTTGTTACTCCCTCGAAGGCAGAGCCACCGACCGATGTGCTACAGCGGCGCACAACTGAAACATCCAAGTGGGAGGACCTCTTTCCGGGAGCTCAAGACGAGGGAGCAGATAAGTGAACAAAACAGCACTAAAAGCAGTTGCTATTTCCCTGGTGGCACTGCTGTCGTTGTCAGCATGTGGCGTCCCAATAAAAGAAGCTGCGGCCCCCATGTCAACAGATAGCCAGTCTTCCCAGTCGGGTGCGGCACAATCAGGACAAGCCCAGTCGCAAGACCTCGAGTTAACCCTCAACGACGAACAGGTCCTTAGAATCACGGAAGAAATCCAGGACGTAATCGACGCTTCAGAAGAAGAAAATGATCCCAAGCTGTTAGACGAGCGTCTAACAGCCCAGGCCTTGCAGATGCGTACCGATCAGTTCACGCAAGCCAAGAAAACCAAAACGGACATGCGTCCTCTGGTAATTGATCCGAAGATCCATTCGGCAACAGTGGGTGACGCTTGGCCGCGAGTTCTATTGGTAGCCACCGAAACAGATGGGGAAGAACCAACTGAACTGTTTTTCATTACTCAGCGCGATGCGCAAGACAACTACAAACTGGAAAACTGGACCCGTCTAGTAGGTGGCACGTCTGTTAAAGGTGTGTCGATCAAAAATGGCTCCCGAGTTATAGAGGCAGACGCCCCGGGATTGACGCACACCCCGGAAAAGGCTGTGGAAACCTACGTCAAGTACTTGAACAAACCTAAGAACAAGGATTACCAGATCTTTGACGACGACGTGTTCAGCCCCCGTTTCCGTGAAGAAATAAAAGACCTGAACAAGGCGATAGAGGTTGCTGGCAGGGTCAAAGCAGAAGCGCGAACGAATGACAATCCAGTCATTGGTGTGGCGCTCTCCACCGGGGATGCTTTGGTTTCCGCCTCCTTCAACTACAAGGTTGTTTACGAGCGGACTGTGCCTCGTTCCTCCCTGGAACTGGCCGGCACCCCAGCGGCCTACTTAGACAATAAAGACGTCCTGGGAACCGTCACAGTGGACTACCTGGTCACAATTTTCTTTCTGGTGCCACCGGAAGACAGTGACAACAAAATTAGCGTGGTTGGCAGCGAGCGTGTGATCAGTTCAGTGAAAAAGGACGACGAGAAGACACCTGATGGTGAGTAAAGATGAGTAACGAATACGGTGCTGTTGACCTTTCTGGCGTGGCACCTCAACCGGATGCAGTACCGACAGTGGGGCAGGTAGCGCCGGGGGGAAAGGCCGTGAACCCTGGTGGTACAGTGACAGCTCCACTGATTGTAGATGTGGATGAAGCCAGTTTTGAGCAGGCTATGGCGGTATCCGAAAGCGTACCTGTCGTGCTGTTTGCGTATGCTGCGAGTTCTCTAGCATCCAAACAGACCCTAAAAGCCGTTGAGGACATGACTAGGCTGTCTGAGGGCGCATTTCAGTTGGCCAGGCTGGACGTTGAGGCGAACCCGGCGTTAGCAACTGCTTTGCAGCTGCAGTCCATACCGGCAGGTTACGCTCTGGTTGGACGTAGACCCGTACCACTTTTCGAGGGCACTCCAACTCCCGAGCAGCTCACCCAAGTTTTGGGTGAGCTACTTCAAGCGGCCCAAGAGATGGGCTTAAACTCACGCATAGCGGTAGGAGCTGGCGACTTGGAGACCCCTTTACCGCCAGAGCATGAGGCCGCTAGGGAAATGGAGCAGTCGGGGAACTGGGAAGAGGCTATATCCGCTTGGAAGAAGGTGTTAGCTAACAACCCGGGGGACACGGAAGCTAAAGACGCCCTGAAGAGAGCAGAGTTTCAGCTCAGGTTGGAAGACGAGGGCGATCAGGTGGATCAGCTTTTTGCCCAAGGCAGTGAAGCAGAATCCTTCGCAATCCTGCTTGAAAAGATCGCAGGCAGCCAGGACAGTGCCGAGAAGGAAGAGCTTCGGGTGCGCTTAGTTCAGCTGCTGCAAATTGGTTCGGACCGCGAAGCGGTTAACAGTGCTCGCCAAAAATTGGCCACAATCCTGTTGGTCTAGGCGATTCGTTTCAACCATACTGAGCCAAGAGGGGGAAGGCGCAGCACAGCCGAAACTTCCTGATTGTTCCACGGAAGCGCCTCGGTGGTTATCGGTGCCTGATTGACAACTCCAGAGCCGCCATACTTAGGGGCGTCCGTGTTCAACACTTCTTCCCACTGCCCTGCGAACGGCAGTCCAAGTCGGAATTCCTCGTGTGGTATGCCAGCGAAGTTAACTACGCACACCAAATGTTCCATTTCGCCGGACTCGTTCAAACCTGCGCGGATGTAGGAAATCACGTTGTTATCCGCGTCACCGGCATCTATCCATTCGAAACCCGTGTAATCGTCGTCCCACAGCGCTGGGGAGGAACGGTAGGTACTGTTCAGGTCACGCACCAGATCTGCGATGCCACGGTGGCTGGGATCTTCTAGTAGCCACCAGTCCAAACTCCAAGACTCATTCCACTCTCCTTCTTGAGCGATGTCTTGGCCCATGAACAGAAGTTGTTTGCCGGGGTGGGACCACTGGTACGCGTAAAGCGCACGCATATTTGCGAGCTTTTGCCACTTGTCGCCGGGCATCTTTGCAATGATGGAACCTTTCCCATGGACAACTTCATCGTGGGAGAGGGGAAGCACAAAGTTCTCTGAGAATGCATAAACGAGGGAGAAGGTCAGTTCGCCGTGATGCCACCGTCGGTTCACAGGGTCCTCAGCCATGTAGCGCAGAGTGTCGTTCATCCACCCCATGTTCCACTTGAATCCAAATCCTAGTCCTCCCCCGGATGTTGGTGCTGTTACGCCAGGCCAGGCCGTAGATTCTTCTGCAATCATCATGATGCCAGGATTGCGGCGGTAGGCGGTGGCGTTTGTTTCTTGGAGGAACTGGATGGCTTCGAGGTGCTCTCGTCCGCCAAACTGGTTGGGGGACCATTCGCCGTCCTGGCGGGAATAATCCAGGTAGAGCATTGACGCGACCGCGTCGACCCGCAGGCCGTCAATGTGGAACTCCTCTAGCCAGTACAGAGCGTTCGCTAACAGAAAGTTACGCACTTCGTTACGACCGTAGTTAAAAACCAGGGTGCCCCAGTCCGGGTGCTCGCCCCGTTGAGGGTCAGGGTCTTCGTACAGGGCAGTTCCATCAAAGCGGGCTAGGGCCCAAGCATCCTTTGGGAAGTGAGCGGGTACCCAGTCCAGAATGACGCCTATCCCTGCCTGGTGTAGTTGGTCAACCAGGTAGCGGAAGTCGTTGGGAACGCCGTAGCGGGAAGTGGGGGCATAGTAGGAGGTCACCTGGTACCCCCAGGAACCACCAAAAGGGTGCTCCATCACGGGCATCATTTCCACGTGGGTGTACCCCATGTCCAGAACGTAGGCCACCAGGCTGTCAGCCAAGGCTCGGTAGGACAGTCCCTGCTGCCAGGAACCCAAGTGCAACTCGTAGATGGATACTGGCTTGTCGTGGTTGCTGGTGCGGTGAGCCATCCAGGATTCGTCGCCCCAAACGTATCCGCCATCTGTTACGACCGAAGCGGTCGCTGGGGGTACCTCGGTGGCTTGGGCCATTGGGTCGGCTTTTTGGAACCAGTTGCCGTCCGGTCCGCGGATTTCAAACTTGTAGCGGGCACCTACCTCAACACCAGGTAAGAAAACTTCCCAGACGCCAGAGGATCCTAGGGAACGCATGGCAGCACCAAGACCATTCCAGTTGTTGAAGTCGCCAACGACTCTCACTGCCTGCGCGTTGGGGGCCCAAACACTAAAAGACACTCCGGAGGAGGTGCCCATGTCACCGTTTATTTCACGCAGGTGGGCTCCAAGAACTTTCCAGAGTTCTTCGTGTCGCCCTTCCGAAAAAAGGTGGGTATCTAGTTCCCCAAGGGTCGGCAGGTGCCGGTAGGGGTCATCGGTTTCTTTTGTTACGGTTCCGTAGGTGGCTCTCACCCGATAATCAGGGATTCCGGTTCCGGGCAAAACTGCGACCCAAACTCCGTTGTGCTCGTGCTGTGCGGGAAACTGGCCCTCTTTGGTAACTATAACCACTTCGTCAGCGAGATGGCGAACCGTTCGCACCACCGTGCCTTCATCGGTGGGGTGGGCTCCAAGAATGGAGTGGGGAGCGTAATGCTCACCGTTTGCAACGGCTTGGAGTTGTTCGGTGGATATGGGGAACGGCTTGGTAGTCATACTCCTCATCTTCCCACAAATGCGTCGCTTCTTGGGTGGGTGGGAAGCACTTCTTTGAATTATTTTCTTGTCAGTGTGACTGCGTCACGTGGAATACGTGGGCAAGGCGGGTGGCGGGGGAGAAACGGACATAGTTCTCTCGCCCCCAGGAGTACGTACGCTGATCAAGAAGATCCGTGAGGTCTAATTTCAAGGGAACCTTTGGAGGTGCCTGCGAGTTCTGGCCGAGCCTTGAGCGGGTACTGGGTTCGAAAAGGCCGCCCTCGTCCAGGTAGATTGTCGATTCGACCTCATGGTGGGGATCTAAACTCACAACAACGATAATGGTGTCGGCTTCCCCCGTAGCGGAAAACTGTGCGGGCACGTGCTTTGAATAGCAAATGACTTTGTCGTTGGTTGTGTGGTGGAAACTGATGGAATGAAGCTGCTGCAGCGCCGGGTGGGTTGCCCTGATGTGGTTGAGGGTTTTCAGTAGTTTCCCGGTGCGGCTCTGGGTGAGGTCGGCAACCAGTCTGGGCTTGTACTCATACTTTTCGTTGTCTATCTGTTCTTCAAATCCAGGGCGCTGCACGTTCTCGGTTAGTTCGTAACCCGAGTAGATGCCGTAGGTAGGTGAACCCGTGGCAGCCAGAACAGCTCTGATTTGGAAGATTTCTTCTCCGCCAGTAACCATTTGTGGCGTGAGGATGTCATGGGTTATAGGCCAGAAACTGGGGCGCATGAGGAACGGTGTGGTCTTTGAGACTTCAGTGAAGTAGTCGGTCAGTTCGTGTTTGGTTACTCGCCAAGCGAAGTAGGTGTAGGACTGTTGGAACCCGATCATTCCGAGCGTGCGCATCATGGCCGGTCTTGTGAAGGCTTCGGCAAGGAAGATGATTTGGGGGTGCGCCGAGCGCATGTAGGCAAGAAACCGTTCCCAGAAGGGCAGGGGTTTGGTGTGTGGGTTGTCTACCCGGAAAAGGGTTACGCCCTGTTCAATCCACAGTTCGACAAGCTCCACGATAGCTTCGTAGAGGCCCTCCGGGTCCTGGTCGAAGTTGAGAGGGTAAATATCCTGGTACTTCTTGGGTGGGTTCTCCGCGTAGGCAATGGACCCATCTACCCGGGTGGTGAACCATTCGGGGTGGTTCTTGACCCAGGGGTGGTCTGGTGAGGCTTGCAGGGCAAGATCGAGTGCCACCTCCATTCCGTTGTTTCTGGCTTCTTCGACTAGAGCCCGAAAATCTGCGAAATCTCCCAGATCTGGGTGGATGGCTTCATGGCCCCCGGCCTCGCCCCCAATACCGTACGGCGATCCTGGGTCACCATCTTCAGCGGTGAGCGTGTTGTTGCGGCCTTTCCGTAGTGTGGTGCCGATGGGGTGGATCGGCGTCAGATATAGAACTGTGTAGCCCTGTTGCGCTATGTCGGCAACCACATTGGTGAGGGCGGATAGGGTCCCGGACTTCCAGGTACCATCTGCTTTTTGTTTCGCTCCGAATGAGCGGGGGAACACTTGGTACCAGGATCCGTAGAGGGCGGCTTTTCTATCTACTTGGATAGGGTAGTGCGCCGTCGATTCGATGAAGTCTCGCAGCGGGTACTGTTCCATAATTTTGTCAATTCTGGAGGACGTTGCTGCGGAGTAGCGGGTGAGCGCATCCTCGGTGGAATTGCGCAGTGCTTTTGCGGCCAGAAGGAGTTCTCTTTTTGCTGATTCGTCGGGCTGTGACGCCCGGTAGGGCGGTGATTGTGGAGGGTTGGGTGCAGGCAAGAAGGTTCCTCTTGCTGCTCTTTCCAGTAGATTAGCTCCTTCCTGCGTCATTATTTCCACGTCTTGGCCAGCTTCTATTTTCACGGCGGCAGCATGTTTCCAGGTGCCCCATGGGTCAGACCAGGTTTCAATTCGGAAAGCCCATTTTCCGGTTCTGTTGGCCGCCACCCAGGCTTCTAGCCGATCGTTCCCGGGAGAAACATCGTACATTCGGGTGCGGGAATGTACCTGACCGTCCGGAGTGATTAGGACAGCGTCGGCGCCGTACCTATCGTGGCCTTCCCTGAACACTGTCGCCTGGATGGGAAAAGCCTCCCCTTCGGTAGCTTTCGCTGCGAACGTCGCATTTTCGACAACAGGGGAAACTTCGATTGCTGGGATGCGGCTTATCAGCGGCTTCGTCGTTGGTTTCACGGCTCTATTCCACCTCTGTGGGGGACCTAGTAGTAGGTCATCAGCATGTTTTCATTCACCCGAGCTAGCGTTTTGTTGGCTGTTTCGTTAGCTTTGGTGTTCCCCGCTTTCAGGACCTCCAGAAGATAGTTGGGGTCCTGCTCAAGTTCGGCCCGGCGCCGCCTGATGGGGGCAAGAGTCTCATTCACGGCCTCTACTGCCAGCGCCTTTAGAGCCCCGCTGCCCTGGTCGCCAATCTGCTCCGCCAGTTCTTGCACACTGGTGCCGGAGGCCATGGACGCTAGTAAAAGCAAGTTCGCCACTTCCGGCCGGTTTTTGGGGTCGTAGGTGATGGTACGCTCACTGTCAGTTTTTGCTCTTTTCAGCTTCTTAGCTGTTTCATCTTCAGTCATGGACAGCTCGATGGTGTTGCCTCGGGACTTGGACATTTTTGTCCCATCTGTGCCCAGAAGCGCAGGCGCGTTTGAAAGCAGAGCTTCGGGGCGGCGGAAGACCGGTTTCCCCTCGGGTGCGTAACGCCGGTTGAACCGGGACGCTATTTGGCGGGAAAGTTCCAAGTGGGGCAGCTGGTCTTGCCCCACGGGAACCAGGTTCGCATTGCAAAACAGGATGTCTGCAGCCTGGTGCACAGGATAGGTGAGCATGAGTCCCGACATGGCCTTTCCCTGTGTGGCTTCCTGCTCGGCTTTCACAGTTGGGTTACGCCGGAGCTCACTTTCTGTTACCAACGATAGGAAGGGAAGCATGAGCTGGTTCAAAGCTGGGACTGCAGAGTGAGCGAAGATGGTGGAGCGGCTGGGGTCAATCCCAACGGAGAGATAATCGGCAAGTAAACCTAACACCCGCTCTTTTAGAGGTCCGACCCCATCCCGGTCTGTGATCACCTGGTAATCGGCAACTAGGATCCAGGTATCCACTCCTCGGTCCTGCAGTTCGACGCGCGACTTGAGGGTTCCAAAATAGTGGCCAAGGTGGAGTTTGCCGGTGGGCCGGTCTCCAGTCATAACACGGAACCGGGATGGATCCTCGGTGATTTCCCTGTCTAGTTCTTCAGATCTTTGCTGAGCCTGTTTCACTGAGGCTGTAGCTATCTCAGAATCAACTGCTGCTAATGGTTCATTCACTTTGACCTCCTACCTAGGAAGATTGCCATTGATTGCGCCTCGACTGCAAACTCAGTTCCGGCCGAGACTTTCTGCCCGTCCACGAGGGCCTTAGCGGGATCTTGCAGGCCCCCCTGCGCTGGAGAAGCCCAAGTGGTGTCGAAAACCAGGCTCCACGCATCGGCAGGCGTAGTGCCTAGCTGCACGTGTGCATCCTGGGCGGTGCCATTAATGACGACGAGGGCGTCGGGGCTGGAGCAGGGTTTGCCTGACCTGCGCATTTGAAAGACCCGGTTCATTGGGTCAGACCACCCATCACGTTCTAGGGGATTCGCGTTTCTGTCCAGCCAAGAAACATCTGGAATTGCGTCTCCCTCGCGTGTCTGCCCGGTGCTGAAGAGGCGGGGGCGCAGAACCGGGTAGGTGCTACGTAACCCCAGCAAATACTTTGTGGTCCGAAGAAAGTTTTCCTGTTGTTCTACCAGGTTCCAGTCAAACCAAGAGGTCGGGGAATCCTGACAGTAGGTGTTGTTGTTTCCCCTTTGACTGCGCAGCATCTCGTCACCCCCATTCAACATGGGTGTTCCAGCGGAAATAAGGAGGGTTGCCAGCAAATTGCGTGCGGACCGTTGACGAGAAACCTCAATGGTTTTGCGTTCTTCCTGCGACAGGTCGTTGTTGGACAGTCGGTCGGGACCGGGCCCTTCCCACTGTACGGCGGGCCCTTCGAGGCCATGGTTCCAGGAGTTGTTGTTAGATGACCCATCCCTGTTATCTTCCTGGTTCTCCCAGTTATGTTTGTGGTCATAACGAGTTAGGTCCGCCAAGGTGAAACCGTCGTGCGCTGCCACAAAGTTGATTGAAGCTTTCGGGCCTCGCTGGTTGCCAGAACCGCGTCCAAACAGGTCTGCACTTCCCGCGATTCGAGTGGCAAGCTCGTTGGGTCCAGGAACGGATCCGCCCTCCACAAGTCGACGAATGTCGGACAGCCAGAATTTGCGGACCGCATCCCTGTATAGGTCATTCCATTCAGCTAACGGGAAAGGATAGTTACCGGTCTGCCAGCCCCCCGGGCCAATGTCCCATGGTTCTGCAATAAGTTTCGTTTCTCGCAGGGTCGGGTCGGTGGCAGCAGCTACGAAAAAGGGGTGGTAGGGTGTGAACCCATCGTCCAAACGGCCCATCGTGGAAGCCAGGTCGAACCGGAACCCGTCCACCCCCATCTCTTCAACCCAGTAACGCATGGAATCCAGGGCCATCTGCACCACGCGCATGTGAGAAAAGTTCACCGTGTTTCCGGTGCCTGTGTCGTCAATCATGCGCCGCGGTCGTTCCGGGAGGTGTCTGTAGTAGAGCAGCGAATCGATTCCTCGCCACGAGAGCGTGGGGCCGTCGTCTCCGCCCTCGCACGTATGGTTGTAAACCACATCCAAAATCAGCTCCAAACCTGCCTCATGGAGCAGTGACACCATTCCCCGAAACTCGTCGACCACCGCTTGCGGACCAGCTTTTTGAGCCGCTTCGGTTGCGTAGGACGGTTCGGGGGAGAAGAAGGACAGCGTTGAATAGCCCCAGTAGTTTTCCAAGCCCCTCTCTTTGAGGAATGGCTCAGAACGCTTTGCGTGAACCGGGAGCAGTTCCAGGCTGGTAACCCCTAGGTTTTGCAGGTGCTTGATCGCCGCGGGATGGGCAAGGCCTGCGTAAGTTCCCCGCAGTTCTTCTGGGATTCCAGGCAGGTTTTGGGTGAAGCTCTTGACATGTGTTTCGTACAAGACGGTTTGGTTCCACGGTACGAGGGGGCGGGAAGCCTGTTGAAACCCTTCGCCGATAACGACCGACACGTGTTGCGGTTTCCCGGCAAGTGAAACTTCTGTGACAGCACGACCGTAGGGGTCAATCAGGAGAGCATTTGCATCGTAAGTTAGGCCTCCGTCGGGATCCCAAGGGCCGTGCACTCGGAAACCGTAGAGCGTTCCTTCCGTCAGGTCTGGCACGTAGCTCTGCCAAAGTCCATCTTCGGGTCCGCTGAGTGGCCAACGCTGCTCGGTGAGGTTTTCCTTGGCCCCGGTTAGCGCACAGAACTCGACCGCCGTTGCATTTGGGGCCACTAAGGTGATGTTCAGACCGCCATGAGGGGATGGGTGCACACCGATCTTTTGGGTCGGATAGCTGCCGTTGGTACCGGTTTCCCTACCAGCTAAATCTTCGCTCATTCGGTCACTCACTTCAGGTTGGTTGCGCATAGATTACCTAAGCTTTTGCTGTTGAGATTGTACCCGTTGAGCACGTTGGGCTGCTCGGGGCAATTCACATTGACGAAATATCGTGGCAAGCTGTGAATATGAAAATAGTCGTGTTCGTTAAATATGTTCCCGACGTGGATTCCGACCGAAAAATTGAAGATGGCCGGATTGTGCGCGGTGAGGATGATGTGCTGAATGAGTTAGATGAGTACGCCATAGAGGAAGCTGTTTCTTTGGTGGAAGATCACGGCGGTGAGGTCGTTGCTGTAACGATGGGACCGGGTGAAGCAGACGAGGCCGTCTTCCGCGCGTTGCAAATGGGTGCCGACAGGGGAATCCGCGTTGATGATGAAAACTTAGGTGGGGCTGATGCTTTGGGAACAGCGGAGGTCTTAGCTTCCCTGGCAAAGCAGGAAGAACCGGATCTTGTTCTGGCGGGAATGGGAACGCTGGATGGTATGACTTCCCTGGTCCCAGCCGCAGTCGCAGCGCATTTGGGTTGGCCACTGTTGGATATTGCAGAAAAGGTGAGCGTCCAACCAGACCCCCTGAAAGTCACCATTGAAAGGCACACTGATGGGTACACGCAAACGCTGTCAGCTCTTGCACCAGTGGTGGTGTCTGTGACGGACCAGGTGAACGAACCCCGCTATCCCTCGTTCAAGACTATGCGAGCTGCCAGGGCTAAGCCCTTAGACGAAGTGGCATCGCCGCTGCCGGAAGGTGCCAGTATAACCAGGTTAGAAGTGGTAAGTGCGACCCCAAAGCAGAAAGCTGAGGGGCGGGTCGTAAACGATATGGGAGATGCGGGTGCGCAGTTGGCAGCATTCCTATTGGAGCAGGTAGAAAAGTGATGGATAAACCTATTCTTGTTGTAATTTCTGAGCCTTTGACGCCAGCCTCATTGAAGGTGGCGACGTTGGCTCGCACTCTTACCTCGGGGACCGTGTACGCACTGGCTCAGCCAGAAGATCAGAGCGCCCTTGCCGAGTGTGGGGTGGACCAGATCTTTGTTCCGCAGGGCCAGGACTATAACCCGTTGATTGCCGCAGCAGTTGCAGCAGGTGTCGAAGAGGCTGTAAAACAGATAGGACAGGTGGGGGGCATACTGTTTTCCGCGACCTATCTGGGGCGTGCCGCCAGCGCAATGGTTGGTGTGGCCTTGGACGCAGCGGTGGCCGTTGATGTTGCCGAAGTCTGGGAGCAGGAGGGAACCCTCTTTGGAAAAAAGTCTGCACTTGGTGGCGCCTGGAATACCACGTTTAGGGCGACTAGCTCTTTCCCGGTTCTGGCACTCAGATTAGGAAGTGGCAGTGACCAGGAAGTTGAACAGGGACCGGCTGAACTCGTTGAGCTTCCTGTCCAGGTCCCAGCAACGGCGAAGGCCATAACAGTCGAAGAATCAGTGCCTAGCCCAGCCGGTTCTGGCGTCAGTTTGACGGATGCTTCCGTGGTGGTAGTTGGAGGTCGAGGCGTTGATGGCGACTTTGAGCTTGTGGGAGAACTTGCCCAGGAGCTTGGTGGCGCAGTGGGGTCTACCCGAGTTGCTTGTGATGAGGGTTGGGTGGACCGATCCACCCAGATCGGGCAGACAGGTGTCTCAATTGCTCCTGACCTGTATATCGGCTTGGGCGTTTACGGCGCGATTCACCACACTTCGGGCATGATGGCTTCGCAGGTGGTGGCGGTTGTGGTGGACGACCCGGATGCCCCCATTGTGGAGATGGCTGATTTTGCGGTGATAGGGGACGTGGCTGAGGTGGTTCCCCAAGCCCTAGAGACGTTACGTAGTTCCCAGTAGTCCCTAGACACAGGGTCGCAGAATAGGTCAGGATAACATCATGAAGGTTTTAGCTGCCCTGTCGGGTGGAGTAGATTCGGCTGTTGCCGCTGCCCTGGCGGTGGACATGGGCCACGACGTTACGGGTGTTCACATGTCGTTGTCGGCAGAACCCCGCACGTGTGGTGTGGGCAGGGGCGTCGGATGCTGTTCAGAGGAAGATGCTCAGGACGCAGCCCGGGCTGCCGCAGTTCTGGGTATTCCCTTTCAAATATGGGATCTAGCGCAAGAATTTGAAGACACGGTGATCAAAGATTTTCTGTCCGAATACCGTGCGGGGCACACTCCCAATCCTTGCGTGAGATGTAACGAGTTCGTGAAGTTTCAAGAACTGTTAGACCGGGGGAAAGCCCTTGGGTTTGATGCCGTTGTCACCGGACACTACGCTCGCATTATCAATGGAGACAACGGGCCGGAACTCCACCGCGGTTTGGACCACGCTAAGGACCAGTCATATGTACTGGCAGTAATAGGGAAAGAAGACTTGGGCAGAGTACTTCTTCCACTCGGAGATGCGCCAGCGAAAGCCTGGGTGCGTGAACAGGCTGATCTGAGGGGATTGGGCGTGTCTAACAAGCCTGATTCTTACGACATTTGTTTTATTCCAGATGGGGACACTCAAGGGTTCCTCCAACGTCACCTGGGCGGCGAAACGGGAGATATCGTGGACACTGCCGGCAACGTCGTAGGCACACACGAAGGGTACTATCGGTTTACTGTTGGGCAAAGAAAAGGCTTGGGGCTAAATGTGCCCGCGGCCTCGGGTAAACCCAGGTACGTTTTAGGAACAGACCCTAAAACCAACACCGTGGTGGTGGGAGAATCAGAACTCTTAAGTGTGGACGTGATAGAGGTGCACGACCTGGTCCAATACGAACCATTCGTGGGTGAACTATCGGTGCAGATTAGGGCCCATGGGCGAGCAATCCCCGTTAAACACATACAGACCGGGGAAGCAATGGAAGTCTTCCTAACGGAGCCTATCCGCGGAGTTGCCGGGGGGCAGTCTCTTGTTGTCTACCGTGGAAGTCAGGTCTTGGCAGAGGCTACCATCACAAGAGCACGCAAGGATTTACCCGTTCAGGCTAAAGCGGGTTAGACTGAGTGGCGGTGAGCGCGCGTGGCGGAATTGGTAGACGCGCTGGATTTAGGTTCCAGTGTCTTTGACGTGGGAGTTCGAGTCTCCCCGCGCGCACCACAGTTTGTGGGTTGGGAGGGTTGATGGACCAGAGCTTAGAAGGTCGCCTAATTACCGATTTACTGGCCGGTCAAGAGAAAATTGTTGACGCCCTCGTGAAGCGGTTAAACATTGCCAACAAAGGCAACAATCCAGCACGCTCTCTTCGGCGGCTAGACCGGATCTTTCTCGTTGCCGCAGCAGGGACCGGGCTTGCTAATGGCATCGGTGTGGCCTCGAGCAAAACCGTTGGGAGACTGTCTAAATATGCTCACCGCATTTCCACGATGGGGTTCGCTTCTGCAGCGGCTCTGTACGTGGTTGCCAGGGCACGGTTGTTGGGCATTAGTAGCGCTGCGCCTGAGGTTGCCGAAGCTTTGCGGACGGCTCTGCTAGTGGGTGCTACCTTCCCCGCTGCCGACGTAGCCTTGGGGTCTTTAGGACGGTTGGCGCGTCCTTCGATTGGCGTGCCAACGGACCCACGGTCACTCTTCGTTGTAGCAGCAGGCGCTGCGGTTGGCGGCTGGACTGGGCGCACTTTAGGAGAAGGCGTTATAGATGCCGTGGCGGCAACCATGGCAGCAGATCCGCGCAGCCACGCAGTTTAGGAGACCGCACAGTCCGGGCAGGAAAGGATCAGGTCCACGAGTCTTGGGATTGAGGACGAATCCAAGGGTGGGCCCAGGATTGCGTGAAGAACGAAGGTGCCTAAAAGAGCCTCAATGATATTGGCCGGGTCCAGACTTGCGCGTAGATTGCCCTGTTGTTGGGCTAGCTCGACGCGCTCTTGCCCTTTTGCGGTAAGGCCGGCCGTGGTTTTTAGTTTCTTACAGGCTTCGGTGTCATCCATGGCCGCATAGAAAATTGCGCGAAGTGTCAAGAGGTGGCGCTTGTCTACTGTTAGGCCTACGAGTGAATCGAGCCAGGAGATCAAGTCACTCCGCAAGTCTTTCGTGGTTGGTGGATGTACCGAGATTGGAAGTAGGAAGCCCTCCTCCAAAGCTTCAACTACTAGCAGGGCTTTGTTGGACCACCAGCGGTAGATGGTTTGTTTTCCCACCTTCGCTTCACGGGCCACCCCCTCGATTGTTAGCCGGGGGTAGCCATACGATTCAACCAGTTTCCCGGTTGCCTCTAAAATAGATAAACGGGCTTCCTCACTTCTGGGAGCTCCCGGTCGGACAGGATTCATGGGAGAGATTCTAGCAAACCGTGCAGGTCAGACGTAATTTGCGCCGTCACCTGTCGGCCTGAAAGAGGGGGAAATAGCGTAGTTTTGCTAGCAGCATATAGTGAACCCTGAGATGCGAAAAAGGCGTGTGAGCGGTATCATAGAAGAGCAAGAGAGTTCGAAAAGTAACTCAAGAATACACGATTGGAGAGTAGCGATGGCAGAATCGATGGATCGCTGGGTAAAGAAGGTTGCGGATGCTCAGGAGCGTGCGCAAAAAGTTTATGAAGATGAGATCAAGAAGGTAGAAGCCCAGACTGAGCACATTGACAAGCGCGAAGCAGCGGAGGTCCGTCACGTTGAGCGTCAGGTAGAGCGGGATGCAGCATTCGCCGAACATCACCTAGAGTACTTGGCTAAAGTCGTTGACCGCGAAGCAAAGAGGGTCGCCAGGGCAGAAGAGCGGGTTGCTGAGCGCACCCAGAAGGGTGACTCCGCAGACGCAATCGAAAGGGCACAGAAGCATGCTGACAAGGTGGCAGAGCACGCTTCTAAGCACCTGGAGCATGTCCTTGAGAGCGTAGCCAAGCACCTCGAGAGAGACGTTCGTGCGGCTGTGCGTCACGTAGTTGCGGGTGTAAATAAGCTTGCGGACGACGAAGATCGTCTAGATGAGCTAGTCCAAAAGGATGCTGATCGTGTTGTGGACGCGATCAACAAAGTTGTTAAAGAACTCGAAAGCTAACTCTTAGCCAAGCATTAGTAGTCGAGGTTCAGGGGCCATCCGGTTTACCGGGTGGCCCCTGTTTCTGTGTAAAGTGAGGCTAAAGGAATAGGGAGGGAAGATAACATGCGCGTAGGTGTACCGAAAGAAACAATGAACAACGAGCTCCGCGTGGCGCTGACGCCGGGAGGGGTCGTCGAGCTGGTAGCTAGAGGCCACGAAGTTTATGTCCAGGCGGGTGCCGGCGTGGGATCTTCAATTAGGGATGCAGACTTCGAATCCGCCGGAGCTACGGTGGTCGAAACTGCTGGGCAGGTATGGGAGTGGGCTGATCTAATCTTGAAGGTCAAAGAGCCCATACCAAGCGAGTACGATCTGCTGAGACCTGGGCAGATCCTTTTCACCTATCTTCATCTAGCTGCTTCCCGCGAAACGACTGAAGCTCTGTTGAATTCTGGCGTCACCGCCATGGCCTATGAAACTGTGCAGCTGCAGGATGGCACGCTTCCTTTGCTGGCACCAATGTCGGAGGTTGCAGGAAGGTTGGCGCCGCAATTGGGATCATTTTTCTTGATGAAACCCAGCGGGGGGCGCGGCGTGCTGCTCGGGGGTGTGACGGCCACCCGCAGGGCGCAAACGGTCATAATTGGGGGAGGGACAGCGGGGGAGCAAGCCGCCAGTGTTGCGTTGGGATTGGGGTCAGAAGTGACAGTGGTGGACGTGTCATTACCGCGACTGAAGTATCTGGAGAACCTGTTCCAACGGAAGATAACTACGCGCACTTCCACTATCGCCAATATTGCTGATGCTTTAAGCACGGCTGATCTGGTTGTGGGTTCGGTCCTGATTCCGGGTGCCAGAGCCCCCAAGTTAGTGACAGACGAGATGGTCGCCGGGATGAAGCCCGGTTCCGTACTTGTCGACATCGCTGTTGATCAGGGTGGCTGTTTTGAGAATACGCGCCCCTCAACTCATGATGACCCGGTTTATCCGGTGCATAACTCACTGTATTATTCGGTGTCCAACATGCCCGGAGCGGTGCCGGAAACTGCAACGCAGGCTCTGGCAACAGCTACTTTGCCCTACGTATTGCAGTTAGCAGATTTGGGGTGGGAGGCTGCTGCAGAGCGTGACTACGCTATGGCTAAGGCCGTCAACATCCATGATGGATCAATACGCCACGAAGGGGTGGCTTCCGCTTTTCCAGATTTACCGGCGGATCTTTAGCCTCGAACAGTACGCCACCCGGGACTCGAACCCGGAACCCGCTGGTTAAGAGCCAGCTGCTCTACCTGTTGAGCTAATGGCGCGTGCCTTTTGTTGTACTTCCAGTGTAGTGCAATTTTCCTGTCAAGCAGTACCACAACGATGTGAAACTTTAGACGATTTAGCTCACCATTGGCAAACTTGGAAGGCTCAGGGTGTCGGTACTCACCTAAAGCGCCCGGTGCCTAGCAGGCCGGGTCGGGGGTGTGGGATGCTGGGCGCAGTGGTGTAAACGAGGAAGGAAAACAGTCTATGTCGGTTGCTAAGCGCGACGTCACGGTGAAATGGTCCAACCCGCAAGTGGGGGTATTCATTTCACTGTTTGCGGTTGCAGGCCTGGTATCTTCGGTGAACTTGCTGCTTGGTGAGTTGCAGCTGTTGCAGGATTCGAATGCTGCTCTTGCCTGTGATGTGAATCCGCTCATTGCCTGTTCCACTGCGCTGCTGACCCCACAGGCTCATTTGTTGGTTCTGCCTAACTCAGCGGTCGGTTTAGGGGCGTTCTCGGCGCTTCTTTTGTTCGGTTTGGTGCTTTTGTTTCGTGGGGGGATCCCGAGGTTAGTCTGGTGGGGACTGTCCGCCGGGATGCTGGCAGGTTTAGGGTTCGTGTCTTACTTTGTTCACCAGTCCGTCACGGTCTTTCACACGCTTTGCCCGTACTGCGTACTAACGTGGGTGGCCATTTTGGGGATACTACCGCTGGCGTTGGGGGGAGCATTGGCTGCTGGAGCCTATGGGAAGGAAAACAGGGGAAGAGGGCGAACCCTGTTGCGTTACTGGTGGGCGGTCTGGTTGCTTTTGTTGCTGCTAATTGTTCTGGTGGTGCTGGTAGGTCTGTCGGACCGCCTGGGTTACCTGTTTTAGAGGGCCTTTTCCTCCAGATGTTCGCGCAATTTTTTGCCGTTTTGTTCCAGTTCCTCCGGGGTGGCTGGCTTTGCTAGGGCAAGTGATGCCGCCTGCTCAGTTTCCGCGGGAATCACGTGGATGTGGGTGTGGGGCACTTCAAAGCCGGCGATCACTACGGCAGATCGAGGTACCTGAAACACTTCCTCTTGGGCTTTGCCTATCTTTTGGGCTATTTGCATCAGATGGTCAAGCGTTGTTGCGGGGAGGTCAGTCCACTTGTCGACTGGGTCGCGGGGGATAACGAGGGCATGTCCGGGAGCGACGGGTTCTATCGTCATTATGGCTATGCAACTGTCGTCCTCCCAAATGAATTCGCCTGGCAGGGCCCCGTTCATAATCTTTTCAAAAATTGTGCTCATGGTCCCATTGTTGCTGGCTGGGTAGCGTGTTCGCAACCAGAATAGTTTCGGCTACTTCCGGTGTAGTGCGCTAATCTAGGTCTGGAGTAACCACCTGTCAGGAGGAATGAATGTCCACTGTGCCCCCCAAGGAACCACCTTTTCGATACACGGCTGAGATGGCCGCAACAATTGAGAAGAAGTGGCAGCAAGAGTGGCGAGATACCGGGGTCTTTAATGCGGATAATCCTACCGGTGACCTTGCGGGACCAAAAGCCGAGTTGGATCCCTGGTTTGTGATGGACATGTTTCCCTACCCTTCGGGTTCGGGCTTACACGTTGGTCACCCGCTAGGATACATCGCCACAGACATTCTTGCCCGCTATCAGCGGATGCAAGGTAAGAATGTTTTGTACACGCTTGGCTTTGACGCTTTTGGGTTACCCGCAGAACAGTACGCCATCGAGACTGGTCAACACCCGCGTATCACCACTGAAGAAGCGATGGATGTTTTCACACAGCAGCTCTCAAGAATCGGCTTGTCTCATGATGAGCGCCGCGGTTTCGCCACCATTGATGACGACTATGTGAAGTGGACCCAATGGATCTTCCTACAGACGTACAACTCGTGGTACGACCCGGAGGCGCCCAACGGCGAAGGGACGTTGGGGGCTGCACGACCCATTGCGGAGCTGATAGCCAAGTTCGCCCAGGGGCTGAAGGAAACACCCGATGGGCGTGGTTGGGAAGAACTGTCGAAATCTGAACAGGAAGATCTCCTAAGTGATTACAGGTTGGCTTACCAGTCACAGTCCCCGGTGAACTGGTGCCCCGGTTTAGGGACCGTTTTAGCGAACGAGGAGGTTACTGCAGATGGGGTGTCTGAGAGGGGAGGGTACCCCGTATTTACCCGGGACCTTAAACAGTGGAATATGCGGATCACCGCTTACGCTGACCGTTTAGCTGAAGGGTTGGATGGTATTGACTGGCCAGAAAAAGTGAAGCTGATGCAGCGGCATTGGATAGGTAAATCACTGGGTGCCACCGTGACCTTTACCGTCGATAATGTGGGAGAGCTCAGTGTTTTCACGACCAGGCCCGACACCTTGTTTGGAGCCACATTCATGGTGGTCGCTCCGGAGCACCCTCTTGTGAGTGCAGACTTGCTTGATTCCTGGCCGGAGGGCACGCGCCAAGCGTGGACGGGAGGGTACTCATCCCCCGCAGAGGCAGTGGTGGCTTACAGGCGGGAAGCCGCCAGGAAGACGGATGTGGAACGCCAGGCAGAAGCTGGAGGTAAAACAGGGGTTTTCACCGGCTTTTATGCGGTGAACCCAGTGAATGGGAAAGATGTCCCAGTTTTTGTGGCGGATTACGTACTAATGGGGTATGGCACTGGAGCGATCATGGCTGTGCCTGCCCACGATGAGAGAGACTTCGCGTTTGCTAAGACTTTTGACTTGGATATTGTGCCGACCATTCGGCCTGCCGATGACCCTGAGTTCGACAATCAGGAGGAACCGTGGGTGGGGGACGGCATCATAATTAACTCTTCACATGGAGAGTTCAGTATTAACAACTTGGATCAGGAAGAGGCCATTGAGAAAATGGTGGCCTGGTTGGATGAACACCAACTGGGGGCGCCCACGACCTCTTATCGGCTGCGCGATTGGCTGTTTTCTAGACAGAGGTACTGGGGGGAACCGTTCCCGATTGTTTACGATCAGGAGGGGAACGCCCACGCGCTCCCAGAGGAGCAGCTCCCCGTGTTGCTTCCAGATCTGGAAGATTTTTCGCCGCGCACTTTCGCTTCGGATGATGTCGACTCTTCACCGGAAACTCCTTTGAGTAGGGCCGAGGAATGGTTAGAGGTGACCCTGGATTTGGGTGATGGTCCCCAGGTTTACACTCGCGACACGAACACCATGCCTAACTGGGCGGGTTCCTGCTACTACGAGCTGCGCTATGTTGATCCCACTGACCCGAACCGTCTGATCGAACCTGAAAACGATGCCTACTGGATGGGTCCGCGAGATGGGAAACCGGCCGGGGGAGTGGATCTGTACGTGGGGGGAGTGGAGCATGCGGTTCTCCACTTGCTGTACGCACGGTTTTGGCAGAAGGTCCTGTTTGATCTGGGGCATGTTGTTTCCCCGGAACCTTTCCACCGGCTGTTTAATCAGGGATACATTCTGGCTTACGCATACACGGACGAGCGGGGCGTGTACGTGCCCGCTGAAGAGGTCGAGGGGGACGAACAGTCAGGGTTCACCTGGCAGGGGCAGGCTGTCACCCAAGAATATGGGAAAATGGGTAAGTCCTTGAAGAACTCGGTCACGCCAGATGAAATGTGTGACCTTTACGGCGCGGATGCTTTCCGCATGTTTGAAATGTCCATGGCTCCGCTGGACTTGTCACGACCTTGGGATACGCGTGGCGTGGCAGGATCTTTACGCTTCCTGCAACGCTTGTGGCGCAACGTTGTTGATGAACAGACGGGGACGGTGACGGTGGTGGACCTGGAGCCGGACTTGGAGACCGCTCGTCTAGCTGCCAGAACCATCCGTGATGTGAAAAAAGAATATGACGGGATGCGTGTCAACACCGCGATTGCCAAAATGATTGTGCTCAACAATCACTTGACCGGCTTGAAGCAGGTTCCCAAAGCCACCGTGGAACAGTTAGTGCTCATGTTGTCCCCCGTGGCCCCCCACTTCGCTGAGGAGGTTTGGCATCTGCTGGGGCACGAACAATCCTTGGCGTTGCATCCGTTCCCAGTGGTGGAGGACGAGTCACTGCTAGTAGAAGACGCGATAACCGCAGTGGTGCAGATCAACGGAAAACTACGAGCAAAACTGGAAGTCACACCAGACATAGGGGAGCAGGAGCTAACTGAACTTGCACTGCAAGCAGCACCGATCCAGCGGGCGCTTGAGGGGGAGGAACCTTTAAAGACTATTGTTCGGGCACCTAAGCTAGTGAACTTTGTGGTGAGAAAATAGTGCCAGAGGGTCACTCAGTCCGCCGCTTGGCCAACCGGTTTCAGGAATGGTTTGTTGGCCAGACCTGCTACTTGACATCGCCGCAAGGTCGCTTCAGCGAAGGGGCGGCTCGCTTGAACGGTCTGACCATGGTCGATGCATTCTCCGTTGGCAAACACATGTTCCTCCGCTTTGAGGGTGCTGGAGAACCTTTATGGTTGCAGGTCCACTTGGGTCTGTATGGGGCTTGGCGGTTCTATCGCAACAGCGGTGAGGCAGAGCTCATCGGCGCTCCCATGTCTCTGCCCACGCCCGGTGCGGTGTCTACGCACTGGCAGCCACCTGAACCGCGTGGAGCCGTGCGTGTACGCATCACAACCCAGGAGGCCGCTGCCGACTTGAACGGCCCCAACCAGTGTCAGGTGCTTCGACGGGCCGAAGTTGAGGAGATAATTGATCGGCTGGGACCTGACCCTCTAGACCATGAGACTGACGTGGATGTGCTAAGGAACTCCTTCGTGAGCAAAGTTAGAGCTTCTGGAAGAGCGGTGGGTGAACTGGTGATGGATCAGTCGGTCAGCGCCGGAGTGGGGAACATTTACCGGGCAGAGGCTTTATTTCGCCGAGGAATCTCCCCTTTCCGTAAAGGGAACAACGTGTCAGTCAAACGTTTGGAAGCTTTGTGGGATGACTTCGTGTTCCTGTTGAACGAAGGGGTCAAAGATGGGCAGATCCGCACACTGGAACCCGAAGATAGGTCAGAGGTGGACGGCGACAACTGGTACGTCTACCAAAGGGCTGACGAACCCTGTAAGAAGTGTGGCACCCCGGTGAGCAACCGCCAGGTAGCGGGTAGAAACGTCTATTGGTGTCGCAGCTGCCAACGGTAAAACAGGTCCCAAATGGCGAGTAGAGGCCTAAACGTTATTGGCTAAATCTTCGACATGTTCGGTGAAACCCAATCGCTGGTACAGCTGGAAGGCCTCGGGCATCAATCCCATGTCCAGCTGCAGGGATAAGGAGTCGTAATCCCACTGGTCGACCCGTTTAGCCAAGGCAGCTATCAAGGCTGTTGCCAAACCCTGCCTGCGGACCGTGGGGTCCACGATCAGGTCAAGAACAAATGGCCCGCGGGGTACGCCCTCATAAGGGGCATCCAGCACGCAGAAGATGGCTCCGACCAGTTCCCCGTCAAGCCAGGCTCCGAGGAAGGAGTCATCTCGCACCTGACCAAAGGCGCCATCAAAATACATGCGCATCTCATCTGTTGCCTCCCACAGACTTTCCGCCGAGGGCGCCCGCCCGTAGGCCTCCACCGCTAGGGCGGCTAATGCGGGGATGTCGTAATAGGTCAAAGTGGCAAGCTCTAACTCCTTGCTTGGCGGGGTGACATCTAGTTCCCCAAGCTCCGCCTTGAGTGTGAGTTCGGTCATGTTACCAGGCTAGCTCATGAACCGCAGAAATGCATGCCCTCGAGGGGGGAGTTTCCGCTAATCCTTTTCTAGTTTTTTGTGAGAGCAGCCGTCTTTCACTTCTTTTTTGGTTTCAGCTAGGCGTGCTGGTACCCCCACGGCTACGCCATCATCGGGAACATCCTTCAGCACCACCGCATTTGCACCAATGCGTGCCCCGGTTCCAATGTTCACGGGACCCAGAACCTTTGCCCCCGCTCCGAGAATGACCCGGTCGCCAACAGTTGGATGTCGTTTCCCAGGTTCCATGGTGACCCCGCCGAGTGTTACTTGGTGGAAGATCAACACGTCTTCCCCCACGACGGCGGTCTCTCCAATAACGACCCCTTCGGCATGGTCAATGAAAAGCCTTCTGCCCAGGTCTGCGGCTGGGTGAATGTCAACGCCCGTGAAAAAACGCACCCCATTTTGTACGAACCTGGCAGGTAATTTGGCTCCCCGATTCCACATGGCGTGGGCGAAGCGATATCCCCAGACGGCGTGTAAACCGGGGTATGTGAGCGCAACTTCCACCGATGAAGTTGCGGCAGGGTCCCTCCGCTTGGCTACCTGTAGGTCTTCGCGCAATGTCTTGGTGAAGCGTTTCCATTTAGTGCTCATAGGGTTAGTCCATCAAATGTGAGTAGAGGTCTGTAGTCAAGTATCGTTCTCCACCATCGGGCAGCAGTACCAGGATGACTTTTCCAGCAGTGTCTGGGTCTGAAGCGACTTTCCTGGCTGCCGCAAGAGCAGCTCCTGAGGAAATGCCCACCAGCAATCCATCACTTACGGCCACTTGCCTGGCGGCTTCCAAGGCTTCATCAAAGCCGACGGTTACTATCTCATCTATTGTGCTTTGGTCTAGTATTTCTGGGACGAAGTTAGCGCCGAGCCCCTGGAGTTTGTGGGGGCCCGCTGTCCCCTTTGTTAGCAATGGAGAGTCGGCGGGTTCGACACCGATGACCTTAACCTGTGGTTTGAGATCCTTCAGAACCGTTCCCACACCCGTGATGGTTCCCCCCGTGCCTATCCCGGCGACAAAGTAGTCAATGTCCCCAGCAGTGTCCTCCCAGACTTCAGCGGCGGTCGTATAAACGTGTGCGGCCACGTTGGCAGGGTTTGCAAATTGTCGTGCCAGGACCGCTCCAGGACGCTCTTGCGCTATTTGTTCAGCGGCGTCCACGGCCCCTTGCATCCCAAGGCTGGGTTCAGTTAGCACCAGTTCAGCGCCGTAGGCCTGCATTAGAGCCCTTCGCTCCTTGCTCATGGAAGAAGGCATCGTGATGACGGTCTTGTAGCCTTGCGCTGCCGCCACCAACGCCAGGGCAATCCCCGTGTTCCCGCTGGTGGCTTCAACTAGGGTTCCCCCTTCGGGGAGCTGGCCGCTGTCTCTAGCTGCCACCACGATCTGCCGGGCAATCCTGTCTTTTACCGAGCCGGCTGGGTTGAAATATTCGACTTTGGCGACAATGTTGCCATGTTGCTCTGGGACTGGTTTCAGGGCGACCAGGGGAGTTCCACCTATCGTGTCACTGATGGATCCATATATTTTCTTCATTCCCCAAGCCTAGCTGGTGGAGCCAGGCACGGGTAAGGGGGCTTCTGTTCGCAGTTCGCCAAGCTCGTGGAGTTCAGGTGCGGTTCGAGTAGTTTCAGCTAAAACGTGTTCGACACTGTCTTTCTGCTCCCGTGGAACCGTGAAAGTCAGTTCGAGGCGGGTTCCCCACTGCGCATTTTGAATGGTCCAAGAGCGGCTGCGTATCTCCGCTTCCACTTTTCCAGCGTGTTCGAGAGGTACAGAGGTCCAAAATTGGGGAAGATGAACGATCTCAGCCAGTTTTGCTTCTTTGAGGGCTTGTTGGGTGGCGCCCGCGTATGCGCGAACAAGGCCACCTGTGCCCAGTAAAGTCCCTCCGAAGTATCTGGTTACTACAGCAACGACATTCACTAGGTTGGCACCTAAAAGGGTTTCCAGGATGGGAGCTCCTGCGGTGCCAGGGGGCTCCCCATCATCAGAAGTGTGTGTTTGCGTGGTTCCCGCGTCAGTCGCGACTATGAAAGCGCTGCAGTGGTGGCGAGCATCTGGGTAGGTGGACTTCTCCTCATTGACTACTTGCCGAGCTTGCTCTTCGGGATTTTCGGTTCCCAGGGGGGCGATCCTTGTGATGAAACGGGACCGTTTCTCTAGGATCTCTCCAATTGCTTGCGTGCCAGCGACTAGCGTCTTCATTTCGCCATTGTACGAAAACTTGCGTATTGGACGCATCTCACAGGGAATTAGCTGCTAGGGACTGGCGGTTTGGGGGGCAAACATGGCAAAGTTGTCTGTGTTTGCCTCCGGACACTTATCTGGAGGGCGATCCGGTAGGATGAAGACTAAAGCACTGGTGGGCACATTGACTGTTCACTGGACGACTCTGAAAGGGGCGACTTAGCAATGGCAGTGCCAAAAAGAAAAATGTCGCGTTCGAATACTCGTAAGCGACGTGCGAATTGGAAAGCCAAATTGGATCAGTTGCAGACAGTGACTGTGAATGGTCGCGAAATTAGGGTGCCGCGCCGTTTGGTGAAGGCATACGAAAAAGGTTTGCTGGACCCTGAAGAGTTAGTTTAACGCTTCGGGTGCCATTCTGTGAGGAGGAGTGGTTGTTGTGACTACGTTACAGTCGGCCGGTAATACGGTCCGGATGGGCCTGGGCGTCTTTGGGTTAGTGTCCGCTTTGGCTGGATTAGCCATTATGGCTTGGCCCAAAGACACCGCAATGGTTGTCACCGCGATTGTTGCTATCTATGCAATCGTTGCGGGGCTTGTCTATGTTGGCATCGGGCTCTTGAGTGGTGGTGTTGGTGCCTGGGCTCGCCTGTGGCGTGTGATTTTGGGTGCACTGGTGGTGGTGGCCGGTATCTCAGGGCTGATGAATTTGCAGGAGACAGCGGGTAATTTCTTTGTCTTCATGTCCATCTTTATTGGCATTTCCTGGATTTTTGAGGGCGTCATGACGTTTTCATCCATTGGTGGTTCGGCATCTAAAGGCGCGTCTGCACTATTTGGTGTTCTCAGTATTCTGGCCGGGTTGGTTGTTGTCTTTTCTCCGCTGGCGGGCGCGGCAGCCCTCTGGTGGGCTATCGGTTTGGCGGCAATCGTTTACGGTGTTGCAGAAATGTTCATGGCCTACAAGTTGGGCCAGTCACTGTAGTCAACTTTGTGAGTTGGCTGGCTCCGGCGATATTTACACTCATGGGCCTTCCTCGATCACAGCCAGTAGAGGGTCTACGCCGTCGAGTAGTATCGCGGAGCCATCATGCGCAATATGCCAGGGAACAACGATGCGTCCGCTTCCCTGCGGGTCATAGGCTTGAGCAACCTCTCCCGTGACAGCGTTGTTCGCTTGAATGGTATTACCCTGACGCAGGTAGAGCATGACACCACCGAACGCTTCAAAGTTGGTGTCTGGTTCCACCACAAGCTGCCAGGTAGTGGGGTGGTCAGCGCTGTGCGCCGTGACGGTGCCATCCTCTAAAACGGCAACTATTTCTGCTAGGTAATCCACCGAAAAGTCAGTTGCTCTGTCCGCCAGTGTTTCTTGGGCTTCCAAGTCTAGAAGGGGGCCTGCGCCTTCCCCAGCGTCGAGCAGGGCGTAACCGGCTGCTGGCCGGAGTCTTGGCGTAGCGGATGTCACGGGCCTGTCACTGGTGAAAGACCAGGGCCCCTCCGCGTGGAGCGGTGTTACGTAAACGGTTTCATCTTTGGTGGACACGACCGTTCCGTCGTATTCTCCGATCGGGGCGCCTGGCAGGCTGGTGACCTCCTCCCCCGTGTCTGGATCCAGCACGGTCATATCTGCTGGCGCAGTTCCTGTGACCGGTGCCCCTTCTGAAAAGGTGAGTCCTGGTCCTACCAGTTCTCCCGGGGCGAGGACGGGGCCCCACAGTAGTTCACCTGTGCTCAGGTCAAAGCCGGACACGGTTGTCGCTCCATCTTCCTCCCGGTCGGTCAGCACTGCTAGGGGCACGTCGTTGGAAGTTGTCGAGAGGGCAAACATGTTGTCGGCAGAGAGTCTTTCGGCACCCCAGAGTGTTGCTCCCGTTGAGTCGACGGCCATGAAGCGGAGCGTTCCGTCCTGTTCGGAGGCACCCAGATAGATTCCTTGGCGTTCATCTACTTTCGTAACCCAGTTGGTTTTCAGTACAATTCGTTCGTCATAGGTTTGGGGTAGCCATGCCTGTGAGCGGTCAAAAGGTTCCAGGGTCCAATCAACAGGGTGGGGCGTGCGGTCCAGTAGGTTGGGATCTGCTGGAGATTGCGCCTCAGGTTTCGGCGCTTCCTTCGGTTGCGGTGTGGTACCCGTGGAGCACCCGGAAAGTAACAGCGCTGTTACTGCCAGACCCGCCAGTAGCGTTCCCCGGTGTCTTGTCACGGTGACCTCTTTCCCTAGTTTATTTTCTGCTTCTGGATTTCGTTGCTGACCTGGTGGCACCCCAGATGAGTAGGATTATCGCAGTTATCAGCACCACTAGAGCCACGTCAGCAGTTTTACCCTCTATCGTTAGGGCGCTGTTTTGGAGCCACACCTGCATCTCCATGGGCACAATTTCTGGGGCGCTAGCCAACCCGTTGGTTGTCCAAAAAAGGATGCCTACACCAATCATTAGAATGCCTGTGACGACGGACGTGCTGTGGAACGTGCGTCCAAACAAGTTGAACGTGCGTCCTCTGAGTGCGGTGCGCCCCCGGTCTCCTAGTTTTTGCCAACCCAGCGCAATCAAAACTAGTGGGAGTACCATCCCTGCACCGTAAACCATCATCAGACCAACGGACACCCAAAGGTTGTCTTGAGTGGCAGCGACCGTGAGCACAGCTCCCAGGATCGGACCTGCGCAGAACCCACCCACACCACTAGCCATACCAAGGAGGAAAGTTTTCACGTAACCGCTGGCCTGAGCAGCTTTTGTGTGTAAATCGGTGCCGGGGAGTAGTCGGCCAGCGTCAAATCCGAACCCCAAGATCTGCAGGCCACCCAGAGCGATCAAGATCAGTGAAGCTAGAAGGATTACCACCTGCCGGTGTGCACCAAAAACTGTTCCCACTAGGCCAGCACCTAGGCCCAGAGGGGCCAAAATGAGGATTAATCCTAGGAAGAAAATGAATGCGTGCCTGAGCATTTGCTTTCCAGTGCTGACAGTGGAAGCAAAAAACGCTGGCATGAGTAGAGCAGCGCAGGGGCTGAGCAGCGCCAACGCGCCGCCAAGAAAAACGGTGAGGAGGCTGACCGTCATTGTGTCTCAGCCCGACCTATTGCCTCTTCGACGGCTGTGATGAACACTTCGGTTGGTTGGGCGCCAACAAGTGGTTGGTCGCCAATCACAAATGACGGTGTGGAGAAGGTGCCCCGAGCAACGGTCTCTTTGTCGTTTGCTTCAATGAGGGCTACGGCCTCGGGAGAGTTCATGTCCGCACTGAACTGTTCAACATCCAACCCAAGATCTCGTGCAAGTTCCAGTAGTTTCTCGTCGCTCAGCTCGCTGGGCGAACGAGGGACTCCGCCAGCAAAAAGAGCTTCGTGATAGTCCAGGAAAGCATCTTGTTCTCCCGCTGCGTAGGCCGCTTGTGCAGCTTTCTTTGAAGTTGGGCCGAATAGGGAGGTGTCGTGCCATTCGATCCGTAAGTCTCCTCGGTCTACATAGGGCTGCAAGGCGGGCAGCGTGTCTTCGCTCCACTTGGCGCAGAACGTACAAAGGTAATCTGACACCACAACCAGCACGACCGGGGAGTCAATTTGGCCGACCGCTAGTTTATCTTCAGAGTCCCTCCTAACCAGGGTTGAGAAATCTAGTTCTTCCGGTTGGAGTATTTCGGTCGGGGCGGGGTGGTCTGTAAGGGGACTAGAGGCAATGTCAGTGGTAGTTTCCTCGCCCTGATCGTTTGATTGGGAACCGCGGTTGGGTGGGGCATCGCCGGGTTGGAGGAGGATGTATCCGATTAGGGCTATGGCGATTATTACCACCAGTATTGGAAAGAGCCATCCTAGCTTCCTTTTCGCAGGTGTTTCCTGCATGATCTGCCCCCCGCTGTCTAACAAAGTGTTCCCTACACTATTCCAGATTTATTTCGCTCAGCAAAGGCCTGGGTCGAGTTTTTGAACCAGCACCAGTTTTTAATGTAGTTGGGGGAGGACCGCCGAGACATACATGTCTGGACGTACCAGGACCACTACGCCCTCGTCTCTGTTTACGCCGCGTTCTGCAAATATGTCAGCTCCCAATCCGGAAGCAAAGACGCGGTTAAGGTCTTCG
>CAYFPY010000002.1:6944-94421 GCA_964345125.1 uncultured Actinomyces sp. | reverse complement strand
CAACGACCGCCCGATTAACAGTCGGGAGCTCTGCCGCTGAGCTACGCAGGAATACAACATGAAGCTTATGCTGACAAGGCGGTTGGGAGCAAATCATTCCGGTGTCTAACAAGACACATAAGTAGTTCGCGACCCGCGTTCAGATGCCGAGTTCTTCCCGCAACGCCTTTTCCATCTCCAGTCCGCGCTCGATCTCCTGATCACTCACAGCCCCACTGACTACAACAGTCGAAAACATTTGGCCGTCCGGACGCGTTCTTACACTGGCAGCGACAAACCCTCCGCTGCTGGCCTGCAACGTTCGCGTGGTTACAATCGTTTTATTGACAAAAGAGGTGATCTTTCGCATCAACCACTCTGGGTCTTCAGACAGGGTCTCCCCCACTATCGAAGGGCGATCCTCATCCACCCAAACGACCCGAAATTGCTTCGTTTGTGCCTCCCAGGAAGCAAACTGAATTTCGTGCCACAAACCGGAATCTACAACCGTGCCGTCTTTCACAACCATTAGGGCGTCGGGACCGACTGCAATATAGCGCCCGTCTTTAAGTTCCTCTACCGGCCCGCCTCGCTGAGTCTCGGGTAACGCTTTTTCGACATTCGCTGGAATTGACATGTATCTCAGTCTACATGGAGGGATTGGAGCTTTCGTTTCCCCGTTTTCACTTTTGAAGGTAAACTCGGCTAAGCTTACTGAGTCATATTCATGATGGGGGCAGTAGCTCAGTCGGTTAGAGCAAACGACTCATAATCGTTTGGTCGCGGGTTCGAGTCCCGCCTGCCCCACTTTTACCGGCCTGAAGCCTAGTCACAAGAAAGATCTTCACCCTGAGCATCTGGCACTGTCGCCCATTGTGCTAACTGGAGCAGTTGAGAAACTATACGGGGGCTGCGCAGCGTGTAGCACCGGCGTCTTCCATCGTGGCGCACACTCACCAGCCCGGCTTCTCGCAATACCGCCAGATGTTTGGATACAACGGGCTGTTCCTTACCGGAGGATTCTTGCAGCACCGTAACGTCACACTCACCTGTTACCAGGCTCTGGAGCAACTCCCTACGGGTAGGATGCGCCAGAGCCCGGTAAAGCAGGTCTAAAGATTCGCTGCTTGTTGTGGCCATAAAACCATTCTAGCGGCCGACCAACGACAAACGCCTAGCCGTTCAAATAATCGAGGACAGACAGTGCAGCAACCGTGCCATCCGAAACTGCAGTTGTAATCTGTCGGTCCCGCTTCGCCCGCACGTCGCCCGCCGCAAACACTGCAGAGAGGGATGTAGCCATGTTTTCATCAGTGACGATCTCGCCACGGTCGTTCAGCTCTAAGACACCTTCCAAAAACTCCGTGTTTGGAACGTAGCCAATGAAGATGAAGGTGCCATCCACCGGTGTCCGTTGGGATTCGGTCGGAAAATTCCGATCCGCTGACTCCACGTACTCCAGTCCCTGCTCACCACCGAAAGTGGTGACAGTTTGATTGGTCAGAAACTGAATTTTCGGATTTGCTTCAGCCTCTTCGATCAGCCAGGGCTCTGCTTGGAATTCAGAGAACTCGTGTATCACGGTAACCTCCGAAGCGAACTCGGAAAGTGCCACGGCCTCCTCTAACGCTGAGTTTCCTCCACCAATAACTGCGATGGGCCGGTCGGTAAAGAACTCTCCATCACAGGTGGCGCAGTACGAGATTCCTTGGCCAAAGAAGCGTTCCTCTCCCTCCACTCCAATCTTGCGGGGAACCCCTCCGGTGGCAACGATCACAGCCGGTGCCGAAAACTCGGAACCGTTTCGCAACGTTACAGTCTTCTGCGGCCCGTTCAAGTCAGTATCCTTGATGCGGGCAAAACGTTTCACCTCCGCCCCGTAGGATTGCGCCTGGGACAGCATGATCTGAGAAAGGTCTCGCCCACTGACTTTCTCTACACCAGGATAGTTAGCAACGGCGTGTGTCAAGACCACCTGACCTCCGGGAGTTCCTGTGTCAAGCACCAGTACAGACCGTCGGGCTCGGGCTATGTAGAGCGCTGCGGCCAGACCGGCCGGACCGGCACCAAGGACGATTACATCAAACTGTTTCACGTCATCACTCATTGTTGAAAACACCCACTCACTTTGTTTTCCATAAGACTCTACGAACTGAAGTTTTCATCGAGAATGGCTGTTATTTGATCCACCGTTTGGATGGATGAGGTTGCAGCAACCACCTCACCGTTTTTGTAGTAAATCGTGAAAGGAATTCCCATGAAGCCTTGAACCTGCGGTAAGGAACGGATGGTCTGCATAGCCACATCGGTGTCGAAAAGCATGTCTCTGAATGCCACGTTGGGATACTCTTCCTCCAACTCTTCCATGATGTCGTACACCGGAAGGCACATTGGTCCCATACGCCCACAACAGATCATCACGTTTTCATTGTTCTCAATCAGGTCTTGGAACTGTTCAACGGTCGTAACGTGCTCAAGGTTTGTTTGCAACATGTAGTTCTCCTTTTCAAAAAAGTTCAATAATTTGGGCGAATCCACCCAGACAAAACCAATCATATACCATCATTGGTATGTGTCCTAATCGGCGTGTTACGGGTGCTAGCCAAGCGACCAAAGCGCGCGTCCGCCAGGCTGGCCCTAAATCTGCTCGCTGGCGCGCGCCGCTCTCAACTCACCTTGAGCTGCCATGAGCTCTGCAAAAGTTTCCTGTGCCTGCGAGGACGAAGATGGGAGCCTGCGAAGTCGACCTTCCAGATTGCTTACAGTTTCTTCAAGTCCAGTCCTGTGCAACGCGCGCACCACCCCTTGAGCATAAGCGCTCTGCGACTCTTCTCCACCGACAGGCAGCGGCAAAGAAGACAGCGCCGTCAATTGGGCACTTACCGAGCTGTCCTCGCAGCCTTCCACTAACGATTCAAGCCATCTCCCGGCGGCAGCGTCATTAGCCAGGGCCCCAACACCATGCTTTGCCTCAGCCTGCTGCAAGTAGCCAACAAAGTCAGAGAAAAAATCTTGCTTCTGCAAATAGGTGAAGACATCGGCATAAGGTTCATGCCGAAAGGACTCTGCCGACAGAACCGTAAAGTTGGAAGCCAAACCATCCAACGGCCGCTGCAGGACAGAAGCCAACACCATCTTCTCCAAATCAACCCGCTGGGGATCAAGTCCGACTGGCGGATCCACCTGCTTCTCAGGTGGCTTCCCAGCAGCCTGGACCTGAGATCGTCTTAACCTGCTAGCCGCTCTCCACTCCGCTTCCACTTCCCTGGGCGTGCTCCCAATCCAGCCGGCCACCATTCGGGTGTACTCATTGCGCAGAGCCTGATCCTTAATTCCAGCCAAAATGGGGCCCACGGAGCGCAGCCCCTGAACCCTACCTTCGGCACTGTCTAGATCTAAAGATTCCAACACCGAGCGCAACACAAATTCAAACAGAGGTACCCTACCGTCCACCAACTCCCTGAGAGCCTGGTCCCCCCTGGCCAACCGGATATCACAGGGGTCCATCCCCTGCGGATCAGCCGCAACAAACGTTTGCGCCGCGAAAGCCTGGTCTTCCGAATACGCTCGCCGGGCGGCCGCAAGTCCGGCCTCATCACCATCAAACGTAAAGATGACCTGCCCACCTTGGGCACGCCCATCAGCAAGAACAACGCCCGCAGCAGGATCCGCCACATCCCCCAAAAGTCTACGAATGATTTGAGTGTGCCCCGCCCCAAAAGCAGTCCCACAAGTGGCTACGGCCGTGGTCTCTCCAGCCGCATGAGCAGCCATAACATCCGTGTACCCCTCAACCACCACAACTTTACGTTTCTGGGAAATATCCTTCTTAGCCAGGTCAATCCCATACAAAACTGAAGACTTGTTATAAATAGGGGTTTCCGGAGTGTTCAAGTATTTCGGTGATTTAGGGTCCTCGTTAAGTCGCCGAGCACCGAAGCCAATGGTCTGCCCCGTTAAGTCCCGAATAGGCCAGACAACGCGGTCGCGGAACCTGTCGTACGGCCCCTTCCGACCCATAATCGCCAGACCCGAGGTGACAATTTCTTGGTCCGTAAACCCAGAGGAACGTAAATGATGAGTTAAAGCATCCCAGGAATCTGGTGCAGCACCGACGCCGAATTGGTCCACAAGTTCCTGCTCAAACCCACGAGATATAAGGAAGTCGCGCGCAGATTTTCCTCGCGCACTGTAGAGAAACTTCCGAAAAAAGTCCTCGGCAATCCTGTGAGCCTCCAACAGGCGTCTGCGGTTTCCGACATCTTCCGACCTTCTAAGTTTGCCCCCTTCCTCGTAAGCCAGGGTCACGCCATACTTCTCAGCTAAAAACTCCACTGACTCAACGAAAGACATGTGGTTAATGTCTTGAATGAAACGGAAAACATCACCACCTTGATCACACCCAAAGCAGTGCCAAAACCCGAGGGCGGGCCGAACATGGAACGACGGGGTTCGCTCATCATGGAAAGGACACAAACCTTTCAAAGACCCCACGCCTGCAGGACGCAAAGTAACATGCTCCCCAACAACCTGATCAATCAGGGCGCTCTGCCGCACCTCATCAATGCTTTCCCGTTTGATCTTTCCTGCCATGGAACCCAGTCTACCCAGACTTCCCCATTTCACCCTGCCTCATCCGCTGCCACACCCAAACCTTACAGCTGAGTTGAAAGCATCCCGACAAGGCGTGCGTGCCATTGGCTGGCCGAAAAGTCTGTCAAAGAAGCAACCTGGTCAACAACTGCTCGCAAACGCCCCGCGTCATCTTCCGCTCGCAGATATTCTTCCGCAAAGGGTCCCTCCAGAGCCGGGGCGCCCAAGTCAGAAAGTACGTCAACTAAATCCAAAACGAGCGTCCTCTGTTGGAAGTAGTCCGGTTCCGTCTCCCGGGGGCTCATCACATAGTGGGCCGATATGCCCTTCAGAAGGGTAATCTCAGCCTTCACAGGGGGCGGCACTACCAGGTCCGCCTGATAACGCCCATGTGGCCCGCTCCCATAGCGTTCCATAGTGGCTTCTTGCGTAACAGAGCAGAAATGACCAATCAGCTGACTCGTCAAGTCCTTCATGTGCGCTCTGTCCCGGTAGGAACCGTCATAACGCACAGGCCAATAATCACGACCCAGCATCCGTTCCGCAGCATCCCCAAGTTCTCGGGCAGAAGCGTCATCACCGTACCATTGCAAAGAAGAAGCGATCACGGCTTCCAACTCCGTGTCCTTCTGGATCCGATCAAGGTCCAAATGCCCAGTAACTATCGCATCTTCGAAGTCATGCACGGAATAGGCAATGTCGTCTGACAGATCCATGATCTGAGCCTCCAGGGAACGCCTTTCCGGCGGAGCTCCCCTGCGCATCCACTCAAAAAGGACAGCATCGTCCTGGTAAGCACCCCATTTTCCTTCATCAGCACCCCCAGGCACGTCCCCTTTTAGCCACGGATATTTTGTTAGCGCATCCAACGTGGCCCGGGTCAAGTTAAGCCCACCGGGCTCCCCCTCAGGAGTCATAATCTTCGCTTCCAAACGGCCAACCAGGCGGAACGTTTGCGCGTTACCTTCAAAACCGCCAATATCTTCGGCGGCCGAATTCAGCGCAGCCTCACCGTTATGACCGAAAGGCGGGTGCCCCAGGTCGTGAGCCAAGCAAGCTGCATCAACCACATCCGGATTGGCCCCAAGCTCTTGAGCAAGCCCCCGGCCAATTTGGGCGACCTCCAAGGAGTGGGTGAGTCGAGTCCGAACAAAGTCATCGGAACTGGGGCCCATGACCTGGGTTTTAGTGCCCATCCTCCGTAAGCCGGCTGAATGGAGGATACGAGCACGGTCGCGTTCAAAGTCGGTTCTCGCCGAGGCTTTCGGATCTTCGGGGTGAAACCGCTCCAAGTCAGGCCCAGAATAGGCCCACTGGCCGCTGTTTGCTGGCTGATTACCCTTCATGGTTCCCTCCTTCATCACGAGCTCGCACCTGGCCTATCGTCAGCTGCCCCGGGGCACTCGACCAACCGGCTGAAGCAAACGTAAAAGCACTGATTCGGGCCTGATGCCCAACCCTACTTGGAATACCCTTCTGACCCATAGCTATAACCACTGCTGGCACGGGTAAGTTGTTCCAAGCCCAACCTTGTAAATCCAGAACCGCCTGAAGCTCACAGTCTGTATCCACGTGGTGAGCTACTTTCACGATTCCTGCTCCACTATCAACCATCCGCCAAAGAAGTTTCTGCAGAAAATCGGGGCTGACCGCCGTCTCAAATTCATGAAAAGATGCGACAACAGGAACCTTCATCTCCCGCAACAGCTCTGTGGACCCAACACGTTCCATCTCGATGTCAACGACATTAGCCCAGGATCCAGCTGCTAAGACCGCTTCCCCCAACTCAGACTTTCTGCCGGACACAGGATCCAAATAACCGGACTCCCCCTGCGCCAAACCACCCTCTTGGTTTGTCCTATACGTGGCAATGACCGGTAGGCCGTGCGTCCGCAACATCTCTTGCCCCAAGGCAGCCACCTCGTCCTCGGACACTTCCTCAAGATGATCCAGCCTCCACTCAATGAGATCGGCCCCTAATTTACGAGCCTCACCCCACTGCTGTCTGACCTCTTGCAAAGTTTTTGCCACAACGGGGGTGGCGACCACCAGCTCGCCATGTCCCAACCGCAAATGCCCCAGCTGCATGCTATCCACCCGAGATGTCATGTTCGGCATGGATTAGCTCTGCGGCCTCTTCGTTCGTCAGATAACGGGAGTCAAGCCAACCATGCGGAAGATGAGGTTTTCGCGCCGACCCCTTACGCCCCCTGCGTCCCTTACCCGCCTCGGGGAACTCTTGATTTAGATCCAAACTGGCCAGCCCCTGCTCCAACCCGGACAGGGAATCAACCAAAGCCAACTTCTGCCTTTGTTCACCGCCCACGGAGAAACCACGCAGGTACCAACTAACGTGCTTACGCATTTCCTTCATGGCTCTGGACTCGTTACCTGCGAACTCAACAGATAGGTTGGCATGGTACATCAATATTTCAGCCACCTCTTCCAGATTAGGTGGATCCTGCACCGGATCACCCGCCAGCGCTTGGCGTATATCCCGAAAAAGCCAGGGCCTTCCCTGCACCCCACGCCCGATGGTAACAGCATCGCTTCCCGTTTCCGCAAACATATCCAAAGCATCTTCAGCCGAGAAGACGTCGCCATTGCCAAAGACGGGGACCTCAAGGTCATCCTTGAGGCGTTTTATCCAAGACCACCGGGCCTGGCCGGAATAGTACTGAGCCTGCGTTCGAGCATGTAAACCAACCCCCGCCACCCCTACCTCTTCAGCTGTTCGCGCCGCGTCGAACACCGTGGTGTGATCATCATCGATACCGATCCGCATCTTCACAGTTACTGGAACGTGGCCCGCCCCCCGGGGATCGTTCTTTTCGACCTGTGTAACCACCTCGCTCACCATTTCCCGAAACAGGTCTTTTTTCCAAGGAATCGCAGCCCCTCCTCCTTTGCGTGTCACCTTTGGAACAGGACACCCAAAGTTGAGGTCAATATGGTCAGCAAGTCTGCGTTCCACCAGCATGCCGGCCGCCCTACCCAAGGTATGTGGGTCAGTTCCGTAAAGTTGGATCGACCGGACATGTTCCTGCGGGTCGGGTTCAACCATCTGCCACGAGCGGCTACTTCCCTCCAACAACGCTCGGGCCGTAACCATCTCAGAAATAAACAGACCGCCTGGAGCATGGTCTCCTAAGGATTCCTGCGCTTCCTGGGAAGTTCCCTCCAACGCTAGCTCCCGGCACACCCTGCGAAAGGCCTGATCCGTCACACCGGCCATCGGGGCCAGAATTACCGGGGTGCCAACCGTTACGGACCCAAGAGTTAAACTTCCTGGCAATACTTGCGTGCTCAGGCTACCTCCAACCTTTCCAACAGCCAGGACCGCACCTGTTCAATCGGTATGCGCACCTGCTCCATCGTGTCCCGGTCACGAATGGTCACAGCATTGTCTTCCAACGAATCAAAGTCATAGGTGATGCAGTACGGGGTGCCAATCTCATCTTGGCGCCTATACCGGCGCCCCACCGCCCCGGCTTCGTCGTACTCAACGTTCCACAGTTCCCTCAGGTTGGTGGCCAAATCCGCTGCTGGCCCAACCAACTCCTCCTTGCGGGATAGGGGGAGAACTGCCACCTTGACAGGAGCCAAACGTGGATCCAAGCGCAGCACTACCCTCTTGTCTACTCCCCCCTTGGTGTTCGGAGCTTCGTCCTCACTGTAAGACTCCACAAGAAATGCCATCACAGACCGGGTTAAGCCTGCGGAAGGCTCAATTACGTAAGGGGTCCACCGCGTGTCCTTAGCCTGATCGAAGTAGTCCATCTTGACCCCCGAGTGTTCCATGTGTACACCCAGATCATAGTCAGTCCGGTTGGCTATCCCTTCTAGCTCGCCCCACTTGGACCCCTGAAAGCCAAACGTGTACTCAATATCTATCGTTGACTTGGAGTAATGACTGCGCTTTTCAGCAGGGTGCTCAAACAAGCGGAGGTTTTCCCTCGAGATCCCCAGGTCCGTGTACCAGGAAATGCGTTCGTCGATCCAATACTCGTGCCACTCTTCATCGGTGCCGGGCTCCACGAAAAACTCCAGCTCCATCTGTTCAAACTCTCTGGTCCGAAAGATGAAGTTTCCAGGGGTGATCTCGTTACGGAAAGACTTGCCGATCTGCGCAATTCCAAAAGGTGGCTTTTTCCTGGTTGACGTCATCACATTCACAAAGTTAGTGAAAATTCCTTGAGCAGTTTCCGGCCGCAGATAGTGCAGTCCCTCCTCGTCATCGACTGCTCCCAAGTAAGTTTTCAGCAAACCTGAAAAGGCTCGTGGTTCCGTGAACTGTCCCCTTACCCCACAGTCCGGGCAAGCAATCATTTCCATGGTGACACTCTGCTCGGCAACATCGTGTTTTTCTGCGTACTGTTCCACCAGCTGGTCCTGGCGGTGCCTGTGATGACAGTTCGTACATTCAGTTAGGGGATCAGTGAAAGCTTCCAGGTGCCCCGATGCTTCCCAGACTTTGGTCGGTAAAATAACAGAGGAGTCGATCCCCACCACGTCTTCGCGCATCCGAACTATTTTCTTCCACCATTCCCTCTTGATGTTTTCTTTAAGTTCAACGCCCAAGGGTCCATAGTCCCAAGCGGAACGGGTGCCCCCGTAAATCTCACCCGCAGGATATACAAACCCCCTGCGCTTAGCCAGGTTGATAACCGCATCCAACTTAGACGTTTCTTTAGCCACGCGTGCTCTCCATCCACTAATCTCTCATTTGCGCCATTGTAATCCCTGCGGGAAGCCAGCAATAACCCTAGTGTACCGACCGAGTGGCTGCAGGCAGAACCACCCCCACGCTCTTGACAATGGTTCTCAACAAGCGGACAATCAAGACAATCGAGAGGTGCCACCATTGCAGACTGACCCCGTCCCCGACGCCCCAGCAGTAGTTACCTTGCGTGACCTGCAGGTAGGTTACAATAACGACGTTATTTTGCACGATGTAAGTGCCCGTATTCTCCAAGGAGAGACAGTCGCGGTTACAGGCAACAACGGTTCCGGAAAGTCGACCCTCATCAAAGCCTTGATTGGCACCGTTGCTGTGCAAGGAGGCAGCATCGACCTACTCGGATATGTCCGACAGGCCCACGCCAGGCCCACGGGGCCTCTCCCATGGGGGCGGGTCGGGTACGTTCCCCAGAGACTCGCGGCAGCCGGAGGAGTAGAATCCACCGTCACCGAAGTCGTGCAAACCGGGCTGCTTGGAAAGGGCCGGAAAATGTGGCTGCAGAGAGGATCCCGCCAGAAAGTTGAAGAATCTCTCGACGCTGTTGGTCTGCGTCATCGAAAAGATGATTCCTTCCAGGTTCTCTCGGGAGGACAACAGCAAAGAGTTCTCATAGCCCGCGCGCTAGTACGCGACCCCAGCCTCCTCCTTTTGGATGAACCCCTAACCGGCTTGGACGCCCATAACCGCCAGCGTTTAGCCGACATCGTTTCGGCACGCCAAGAAGCGGGAGGAACGGCAATAATCGTCCTCCACGAACTGGCTGAATTCCGCCCGCTCATAACAAGGGAAATACGCATCCACTCTGGTCACATTGTGCACGATGGTCCGTGCGACCATGGCAGTCACTATGATCCGCACGGCCCCTATAGCGCCAGTCATTTAGGTCAGGAAACACACGGCCAGATTGGTCAGACAGTAGGCGTGGAGGGTCCAATCTGATGCTTAGCCTACTCGCGTCTCCACTCTTCCTGCGGTCCTTCATCGCCGCATTCCTCGTTGGGGTTAGCGCCCCGGTGGTGGGCACCTACCTGGTTCACCGGCGACTATCCATGCTGGGCGATGGGATCGGCCACGTGGCCCTCACCGGTGTGGCCCTGGGGTGGTTGGTCGGTTCTATCGCCAATCTGACGCCCATAGACAAGTTCGCTGTTCCCGGAGCAATCTTTGCTTCCTTAGCGGCAGCAATCACCATCGAACTTATCCGTCAGTCCGGTAAGACTCAGGCGGACGTGGTCCTTGCCATCCTTTTTTATGGAGGAATCGCGGCGGGGGTGGTAATGATAGGGCTGGCGGGCGGCAGCTCCACCCAGCTTAACTCTTACCTTTTTGGGTCGTTAGCAACAGTGTCTTGGATAGACATAGGTTTGATTAGTGGCATGGCCGCGGTCATTTTCCTTTTTGGTATCGGACTTCGAGCCGCCCTATTCTCCGTAGCCAACGACGAAGACTTTGCGAAGGCCACAGGCCTGCCCGTGCGCACACTGTCGATGCTCATTGCAGTACTCTCCGCTGTTACGGTAGCCGTGTCCATGCGGGTTGTGGGAGCATTGCTAGTCTCTGCACTGATGATAATCCCCATCGCCACCACCCAAATGTTCTCTAAGTCCTTCGCAGCAACCATGGGGTGGGGGATGATGCTAGGAGCCACGGTATCGGTTGTAGGCCTAGCAATCACCTATCGCGTTGACATCTCGCCCGGAGCAACGATCGTGGTGGTAGCAATTGTCATTTACGCCGCACTCTTCGTGGTAAAAACCCTCACCAGCCGATTAGGTAGGCCGATGCACCAATGACACCAGACAGCACCACGCAGAACCACAGACAGCGTACAACCTGGCAACATCTAGCCGTCCTCAAGAATCTAGAAGAGAACCTAGACTTTCGCTCTGCTCAGCAGGTCCACAACGGTCTAGAACAGTCCGGTCAAATGGTCGGGTTAGCTACCGTTTATCGGAACTTACGAGTGTTAGAAGAATCGGGGCAGGTAGATGCTATAGTCACCAGTAGCGGAGAAACCCTCTACAGGTTGTGCAAAGATACCGGTCACCACCACCATCTTCTGTGCCAAAGCTGCGGAGATGCCCGAGAATTCTCCCTCGATGGATTGGAGCAAATTCTGAACGAGATAGCAGCCAAACACGGGTACCACCTACTGGAGCATAACCTCGAGCTGTTTGGGCACTGTGCCGGCTGCCAAGAGAATGGCGGCGAATGAGTATCCCTGAATGGGCTCAAGAGGGCCCCCCACTCATCCTCTTCCTTTTCATTGTTGTCACTTCGCGCGCTCAGGGCACCTATTGGCTGGCACGGGCTATTCCCGAACTTGTGGCACGTAAACACGCGCAAGCAGGTCCAAGACTGCAGAAAGTAGCTGCTTGGCTAAATGGTCCAGTACCAAAAAAGGGGAAAGCAATCCTAGAAAAGTGGGGAGTCATTGCGCTACCCGCTTCCTTTTTAACAGTCGGCCTGCAAACCGCTGTTCTGGCAGGAGCTGGAATGGTGCGTATGCGTTGGCTCCTTTTCACCATCATGATTTTTCCTGGGACCGTGGTCTGGGCCTTAATTTACGGTTACGGGCTACTCGCCGTTTGGACCACAGTGGTGGGAGCTCTTGCCGGGAGCCCCATCGCTTGGGTAATCATACTGGTAGCCGTTGGCTCATTGTGGCTCTGGACAGTTAGGCGCTCGAAACCGGGGCATCAGTCGCGCCCCCAAATCGACGCTGTCGACCACTGAAACTAGCTAAGCGCTCCCACAACATCTGCCGAGTGAAGTCCGGCCAAGCCACATCCAAAAAGTCCAACTCCGCGTAGGCGAGCTGCCACAGCAAGAAGTTTGAAATTCGATGTTCCCCCGAAGTCCTCAACAGAAGGTCCACCTCTGGAACGTCGGGCAGATAGAGGCGTGAGGCCAAAACTCTTTCGGTTATGCTGGATGCTTTCCTTTTTCCTGCCGCCACCTCCTGGGCAAGCTCACGAGCGGCGTCCGCTATCTCCGCCCGCCCTCCATAGTTCACACACAACAGAAGCTGTGTTCCCGTGTTCTCCCTGGTCTGCTCTTCAGCTCTCCTGAGTTCACTCAACACAGACTTCCACAGTTTGGGTTTCCGCCCCACCCACCGCACCCTCACGTTCCAGCTATCCAGTCGATCGGTGTGACGGCGAATAGTATCGCGAGAATATCCCATGAGGAACCTGACCTCTTCCGGGGACCGTCTCCAGTTCTCAGTTGAAAACGCGTACATGGACAAGTACTTCAGCCCCACCTCGGCAGCACCGGCAACCGTATCCATCAGGGCTAACTCCCCCGCCTTATGGCCATCCGTTCTGGGCAGCCCTCTAGAGTTAGCCCAACGTCCGTTACCGTCCATGATCACAGCCACATGATCCGGAACATTCCCCACAGGGGTATCCGAAACCCTGCTGCTACCTTGCCCAGGTGCAGCCAGGTGATCGTACTGCGTTCTGCCCTCATCCTGTCCCCGTAGCATTTTGCCTACCCCCTCTGTTACTAATAGTTCTAGTGCTGGTTGCAAACTTCAACGAGCGCAATCTCTGCTCAATTTGCCACTGTGCCCATTCTCCGGCGAGGTCGGCAACATCGCCCCACAGGTTGGGCGAAAAGTTCGTTACTTCGTTCCACGACCCCTCCTGCAACAGACGGGCCAGCTCCAGTACGTTCGGGTCCGTTCGCCTGGTAGAGCTATCCGAACAGGCAGGACAAACAGCACCCCCAGCCACGACAGAGAAACCGCTGTGAGGACCACGCTCATAACAAGAGCTGCACTCACCTAGCTGCGCCTGCCATCCCTGCAACGCCATGGCACGCAACAAATAGGAAGACGCTAGCAGCGACGGGGGCCGCTCACCGCCAGAAATGGCGTTTAACGCTCCGTGCAACAAGTCGAAAAGTTCGGCGTGCTGGTGCGGCAATTCCCCTTCCTGTTCGGCGGTCAGCTTCTGGGTAAGTTCAACCATGAGCTTCGCGTTGGTGAATGCATCGTAGCTGTCAGCAAGATGTGCGGCATAGGCAGTTATCGTCTCAACTTGGGTAACCGTGTGAAGACCTTTTCCACGGTGACATTGAACATCAACCAGGTTGAAGGACCCCAGCCTTGCACCAAATTTGCTGGCAGTGCGCCGCACCCCTTTGGCGACAGCACGAAATTGACCCGACTCGCGCCCAAAAAACACAACGATCCGATCGGCTTCCCCCAACTTATAGGAGCGCAGCACAATTGCTGGCTCCCGGAAAGTTCTCAACACTTCCCCATTATCCCACCGCCGTAGACAATGCTGCCCTTAGGCACGCAAGCCCTGGTTCAAAGCGGAGATCACGGCCTTATACGAAGCTCTCGCAATGGAGGGGTCAATCCCCACACCCCATACTACTTGGCCATCGAGAACAGCTTCTATGTAGGCAGCAGCATTCGCTGTTTGCTCCGCCCCCATAGCGTGCTCAGAGTAATCCAGTACTTCCAGCGGATAACCCAATTCACGCAAACCAGATACGAAAGCATCAATGGGGCCATTCCCCTCGGCCTCCAGGGTGAACGGTTCCCCCTCGTCAAAAAGCTCAGCGGACAGTCTTGCCCCGCTCTCGTCTGCCTCCACGGAAGATCTCCCCAATACAAACCTTCCCCAAGGTTCCAAGCCCGCTACTTCCGCAGCAGGCAGGTACTCGTCAGCGAAAATGTTCCATATCCTATCCGCATCCATCTCCCCACCGTGCTCCTCGGAAGCTCTTTGCACAACTTGGGAGAAGTGGATCTGCAAACGGCGCGGTAAATCAAGCTGGTGCACCGTCTCCATAACAAAGGCAATACCACCCTTGCCGGATTGTGAATTGACCCGAACCACGGCCTCGTAGCTACGGCCCACATCAACAGGATCAATGGGAAGATACGGAATCTCCCAGGGAACTTCCTCCCCAGGTGCGGCAGCCTCCACCGCTCGCTGTCGCGCCGCAAAACCCTTTTTAATCGCATCCTGGTGTGAACCAGAAAATGAAGTGTAGACCAGATCCCCAACATAAGGAGTGCGTGGCGGTACTTCCATGCGCGTGCAATGCTCCACAGTGCGACGAACATGGTCAATGTCCGACAGGTCCACCTGGGGGTCCACGCCCTGCGTATAGAGGTTCAGAGCCAGCGTTACCAGATCAACGTTCCCTGTTCTTTCTCCCTGACCAAACAAGCAGCCCTCCACCCGGTCCGCACCAGCCAGCATCGCTAACTCGGCAGCGGCGACCGCAGTCCCCCGGTCATTGTGGGGGTGCACCGAAATGACCACATGTTCTCTATTACTGACGTTACGCGACATCCATTCAACTTGGTCCGCATACACGTTTGGAGTGGACCGCTCGATCGTGGCAGGCAAGTTCAAAATGATCTCCCGCTGCGGCCCCGGTTGCCACTGTTCGATCACCGCCTCGCAAATCTCCAACGCAAAGTCTGGCTCCGTGTCAATAAAAATCTCGGGGGAATACTCCAACCCGAAGATTGTTTCATCACCCAATATACGTTCGGCGTCCTCCATCACCTGCTTAACGCCGGAAACTGCCAAAGCAACAGTTTCCTCTTTACCGTTCCGGAAAACGACTTCTCGAAAGAGCGGTGAGGTCGCATTATAAATGTGCACCGTTGCCCGCTTTAAGCCCTGCAAAGACTCGATAGTGCGGGTGATAATATCGGGCCTGGCCTGAGTCAGCACTGAAACTGTCACATCATCAGGCACCGCGTTCGTTTCAACGAGGGACCGAACGAAATCAAAATCAGTCTGGGAAGCCGCTGGGAAACCAATCTCTATCTCCTTGTAGCCCATTTGTACAAGCAGGTCGAACAACATCCTCTTGCGTTCAGGATCCATAGGTTCGACTAAAGCCTGGTTTCCATCACGCAGGTCAGTGGACAACCAACGCGGCGCGTGTGCGATTTGTTTATCCGGCCAGGTCCTATCGGGAAGATCTATTGGGAGAGTCTCCAAAAAGGGACGGTACTTTGCAACTGGCATGCTAGAGGCAGTCTGAAAATTTTCTACACCCGCTGTCTTCATTGGTTTTCCTAACAGTTATCGGTCTGGTAAGCAGATCGGATACGCCTGTGCCCGCGGCGTGCCCTCCGATCAAGGCTCAGGCTTCGCCGCGGCTATTAAGTGCTAGACAGTCCAACAAAGAAAACAGGATCATGATTGAAATCTAGTCGTCAACGTCGCTACAAGCAAGCCGATACCCACATACTGGCACGGCTCGTGCCCCCACAGTAAACAAACTACCCTCTCGCTAAAAACCGAACTTAGCTAAAGCCTTGGGGTCAGTTTGCCAATTCTTAGCGACCGTAACGTGCAAATGCAAATAGACTCTCTGCCCCAACAATTCCTCTATTTGCTTACGAGCTTTCGTGCCCACTTCCCGCAGCCGCTGTCCGCCCTTACCTATGATGATCCCCTTCTGAGAATCCCTTTCAACAAATATAGTGACAAACACGTTGAGCATCCCTTCCTTCCCCGGCCCCTCCTCCCCTCCGCTGCGATCCACCAGCTCAGTCACCTGAACTGCAATCGAATGAGGCAGCTCCTCCTCCACACCTTCAAGAGCCGCTTCCCGAACAAACTCCCCTATTAGATCTTCTTCGGTCTCTTCTGTCTTCTGCTCGGGCGGGTAAAGCATCCCAGAAACCGGAAGCTCCTCTGTGAGGACGTTGATCAGCGTTCCCAAGTTCTCACCCGATTTTGCACTCACCGGGACAATCGCCTCCCAGTTATCAAGCTGATCAACCGCGACCAGCTGCAGGGCCAACTCATCTTTGGACACCTTGTCCATCTTGGTCACCACGGCAACTTTCCGGGCCCGAGAGTATCCGGCCTCCTTGGTTATAAACCGGTCTCCGGGCCCAACCTTCTGGTCTGCTGGAAAACACACAGCCACCACATCCACGTCCGACAGAGTTTCCTGGACCATAGAATTCAGGCGCTTCCCGAGAAGCGTGCGGGGACGATGAAAACCGGGGGTATCCACAAGAATGATCTGGCTCTGCGACGTTGTTACTACCCCTCGAATGTTCCGCCTAGTCGTCTCTGGCCGGGTAGAGGTGATGGCAACCTTACTGCCAACCAGTGCATTGGTTAACGTGGATTTCCCAACATTGGGTCGGCCTGCCACGGCCACAAAGCCTGCTCTAAATTCGTCCATCTCTTCATCCATCGTTTTCCCTACTCATCCTTTTCGTCCACTACAGATACCAGAACATCCAAAACTCTGCCGCGCCTACCAACATTCTGCCCCGCAGTTAGGCGCAGCCCCTCCACTACAGCGGTGTCCCCCGGACTGGGGAGTTCATGCAACGCTTTCGTCAGCAGCCCTCCCACCGAATACACCTCATCCTGTCCGATCTTGATGTTCAGAATCTCCGCTAGATCGTCCACACTGAAAGAGCTTGGCACCAACCAAAGCCCCGGCTTCTGTTCAACAGGGGCTGAAACCGATTTGTCGTGCTCATCAACCATCTCCCCGACAAGCTCCTCCAAGATGTCCTCGATGGTTACCAATCCCGCGATCCCCCCGTACTCATCCACGACCAGAGCCAAATGGGTGTTGGATGATTGCATCTCCCGTAGTTCTGCACCCGCCAGTTTCATCTCAGGCACAAACGCCGCTTTTCGCACTAAATCTCGTACCGGCTTTCCCTGTGAATTAGCTACCTCCAAAGCCGTTTTCGCCAAGTCTTTTAGATAAACAACTCCCTGAATGTCATCCAGCGTTTGACCAATGACGGGGATTCGAGAAAACCCAGAATGAACACACGTCTCCATGGCTTCCTCCACCGTAGAGTCCCCATCAACGGTAACCATTAAAGAACGCGGGACCATCACCTCGCCAATTCTGGTTTGGCCTAACTCAAATACCGATCGAAGTATCTTCCGGTCCTCTTCCGCCAAAGCGCTCTCCGGATGTCCCTCCGTCACTTCATCCACAATTTCCCGGATCTCGTCCGCCACCTGTAGGCGAGGCTGATACTCGTCCGCGGAATCTGCCACAGGAGTAACACCAGGGATCCGTTCCCATAACTTCTGTAATCCGACGACCGCTGGGGCTCCCAGCAAGGCGACAGAAACAAAACGATCACCACGCAACATGGTGAGGGAAAATAGGGACAGTGCCAGCTGGACGGCACCTATTCCTACCAGTGTGCCCATCCACACTAACCACCAGGGCATCCGCCAAGGTGAAACGAGGGCGACCGCAGCAACGGCAAGAGAAACGAAGCCTAGGCTCTGCAGCAATGCGCGAGCTGAAATTAGCGTAGGACGGAACCGCTTTCTCCAGTCCACGGCTTGGACGAGGGCACCGGCACCTCGGCGCCCATCTTCCAACAGATCAGCAGCGTAAGCGGACGATATCCTCCCTAAAGAAGTATCAGTAGCCGACAGGAATGCTGCCGCACCCAGCGCGATGACACCCACGACAATGAGTAGGGCAGCCTGCCCACCGCTTATGACCAGCGCAACCGTCATCAACGAGCCAAGAAAGTCAAAAGAAGCTTCCGCTGCAAACCAAACATCACACGTTCCTCTTCCTCATCCGCATGATCGTATCCCAACAGGTGAAGTATCCCATGCGTCGCCAATAGAAGCATTTCTTCCTCCACGGAATGTCCCGCCCGTTCAGCTTGTTTGGCTGCGACCTCTGGGCAGATAACAATATCTCCCAGCATACCCGTGGCCGATGGCTTCCCCGCGGTTCCAGGGCGAAGCTCATCCATCGGAAAGCTAAGCACATCGGTCGGGCCCGGCAAACCCAACCATCTTTTGTGCAGAGCCTCCATTGGGTCCGGGTCCACAAAAAGGATGGCAACCTCTGCTGCGGGCGACACGTGAAGAGCAGCTAAAACGTACTGAACTAAGTCGGAGAACTCAGTTCCGTCTATGTCGGTGTCTGTTTCGTTCATAACTTCAGTAGCCATGAGGTTGCCTGCCCTCCCATTCTTGATAGGCATCCACAATGTCTGCCACAAGTCGAGTTCGAACCACGTCGCCGCTTGTCAGGTACGTTATGTTAATGCCTTCAACATCACGCAACACTTCCTCGGCTTGGCTGAGTCCAGAGATAGTTCCCCGAGGCAAATCAACCTGGGTAACATCCCCTGTAACCACCATCTTCGACCTCTGTCCCAATCTGGTGAGCGCCATTTTCATCTGCGCAGGCGTGGTGTTCTGCGCCTCATCCAATATGATAAACGCATCATTCAGCGTGCGTCCCCGCATGTATGCCAGCGGCGCCACTTCAATCGCTCCCGCTTCCATAAGTTCAGGCAGAACTTGATCCGAAAGGAGGTCCTGCAAAGCGTCAAAAAGAGGACGCAGATAGGGGTCGATCTTCTCTGTCAGGCTCCCGGGCAAGTAACCTAGGTTCTCACCTGCCTCAACTGCCGGGCGTGTCAAAACCAATCGGCGAACCTTCCCTGCCAGCAAAGCCTCGACTGCGGCAGCCATCGCCAGATAGGTTTTACCGGTCCCTGCGGGACCAATCCCGAAGACGACTTGGTTGTCCGACAAAGCTTGCAAATACCTCTGTTGCCCCGGACTGCGAGCCTGCACAGTTCTCCCCGCCCAAGAAACAGACTCGAATACGCCAGTGGTGTCCGCTGGTAGGTCTTCTTGTGAGTCGAGCAGAATGTTGACCGCGCGGGCAACCGTTGCCTGCTGAACAGGCTCCCCCTGCTGAGCCGCAACAACTATCTCCTCCAGCAGGTTTGCTACCAGCTGCACTTCACCCGCCGAGCCAGAAATATTGAAGACCCCATCCCCGTAAAATATCTGGGTGTTAGGGAAACTTTCCTGCACAAGCCTTAACGTGCTGTCTTCTGCCCCAAGCACCTCAATCGGATCCAGACCGGCTGGGAGCGCCACAATTCGCGTGTCGTCTTCCATCACCATGAGCCACCAAGAACCTTCACGACCACTAAAGCTGCAGGCCCCGCAGTTGAGCTCCGCAACACCGTATCACCCAAAAGAACTGGTACGGCCCCCGCTCCCTTCAGGTCTTTCCTCTCGGCATCTGATACTCCGCCTTCTGGACCCACAATAACAACCACCGGACGCGCATCCCTATCCCTGTGAGAACTAAGTACCTCCGTTATAGGCTCCGCACTGGCCTCATCGCACAGAAGCACCTGGGACCCAGAAGCAATCCGCGTTCCAATCAGTGCGACCAAACCAGTGGTATTCACGAAAATATCGGCATCAGGTACCCAAGCCTGGCGGGACTGCTTCACGGCCGACTTCACTACACGTTGCCAACGAGCCAAACCCGATGCTTCCTTCTTCCCCGACCAACGCACCGTTGACCGATCAGCCTGCCAAGCCACGACCTGGTTCACCCCCAGCTCCGTGGAAGCCTCAACAGCCTGCTCATCCCGCCCACCTTTAGCCAAGGCCTGAACTAAAGTTATATTGGGGGACGGCGGCGCCTCTACCAGAAAACGCACAGTTTCAAGCGACAGGCCAGATGTGTTCTGTTTATCGATAGCCACCCGAGCTGAGAGCCGCCCACCTTTGCCATCCACCAGGTCGATAGGCTCCCCGCTGCGCAGACGTTTCACGTCCCTGCCGTGCCGCGCCTCTTCTCCGCGCACTTCAATAATTTCACCGGCACCGGGCACCGACGACAAGGGCACCTGCCGCCCCTTAAACCAGACGTCGGGTGCTATCAGTACCGGGGCGGTCACTACAGAGCCAACTTATCTTTGAGTTTCCCTAAGAATCCGGCACTGTTCGCCACTTTTACCCGCTGCTCACGTCTATGTTCAGCAAATTGCTCCAACAAGTCCCGGCTATGTTCATCGAGATCTCGAGGTACAACGACTTCCACGTGCACAACAAGGTCTCCCCGCCCGGGCCTCCTCAAACGTCCCACGCCTAAACCAGAAAGTGGAATGGAGGTCATCGGCTGCGTACCCGCTGGGATTTCGACCTCTTTCTCACCATCAAACGTGTCGAGAGTCATCGTGGTTCCCAGTGCCGCTGCACTCATTGGAACAGACACAGTGGTGTGCAAGTCATCCCCGCTGCGGGAGAAAAGTTTATTATCCGTGACCCTAATCTCAACATACAAGTCACCGGAAGACCCACCTTGGGCACCTGCTTCCCCCTGACCTCGCAAACGAATCCGAGTCCCCTCTTCTACCCCGGCCGGGATATCAACAGTTATTGTTCGGGAAGCATGTATCCGCCCCTGCCCCTGGCACTCACCACAAGCGTCCACTATCTTGCGTCCCTGGCCCCCACAGTCACCACATGGAACCGCCATGCGCACCTGCCCCAAGGGCGTGTTTTGCACTCGCACTTGAGAGCCCCCACCCGCACAGGTGGAGCACAGCTCGGGACTGGACCCAGGGGCCGACCCTGTGCCTGTGCACGTCGAACAGGACATTGCAGTATTCAACAGAACTTGTTTTTGGGTACCGAAAACGACGTCTTCCAGGGTAACCTCCACCGCAACAAGATTGTCTCGCCCTGGACGCCCCCGGGTAGGACCACTTCCCGCACCAAATGCTCCCATGGTGCCGAACATAGTCTCGAACAGATCCGAAAACCCAAACCCACTTCCACCGAAACCTGGGAAGGCTCTAGCAGGGCCGCCTAGGTCATACTCTTGCCGTTTCTGCGGGTCGGATAAAGTTTGGTAGGCAACCGATACTTCCTTAAACGCTTCCTCTGAATCGGTGCCAGCATGGTCTGGGTGCAGCTCTCTAGCCTTTTTTCTGTAAGCGCGGCGGATCTCTTCCGTGCTCGCGTCACTGCTGACACCGAGAATTTCGTAAAAATCTTTCACTAAGAACTGGCTCCTTGTCCAAACTGCTCTAAGAGTAATGCTGATAGATAGCGTCCAACAGTTTCTACAGCTGCTAGCGAACGCTCATAGTCCATGCGGGTGGGACCAATCACACCCAGGTGTCTTGTGCGTGGGCTCGGTCCCGCATAAGTCGAAGAAACTAAGGAAGTCTGCTCAAGTGATTCAAACTTGTGTTCCTTGCCGATAGTCACCTGCACCGCATCTTCCCCGCTCAAGTCAAACAGCTCACTCAAAGTTGCTTGCTCTTCAAGCAACTCAAAAATCTCGGCGACATCCAACAATCCGGCCCCCAGACGCGCCAGGTGGGCAGTTCCCGCAGTCACGATTCTGGTTGGGGCCAAAGTGTGGAGAACCTCAACAATAATCTCCCGCAGCACGGCAGCCAAATATGTCAGGTTAGGTGGAATTTCCCTGTCAAGGTTCTCTAGCCGTTCTTTGACGACAGTGGCGGACTGACCGGCCAGCAGAGCGTTCAAAACGTTGCGGAGCTGCTCCACCTCCGCCTCAGACAGCGGCTCGACCTGGTGCGTTAAATCCATGTGCCGCTCCAAAACCCGTCCGGAAGCAGCAATCAGCAGCAAAAGTAACGAACCGTTCGGCAGGGGCACCAATTCTACTCTATGTAACACCATCGCTGAAAGATCAGGGTACTCAACAACCGCTGTTTGACGGGCGACCCTCGCTAACAGCCGGACAGCACGATCAATCGCATCATCTAAATCCGCGGCCTGCTCCAGGTCCATCCGGATCTGCTCACCGCGCTCTCCATCTAAGGTAAGCACAGGACCCAACGAATCGACGAACGCGCGATAACCAGACTCGGTAGGCACTCGCCCTGCCGATGTATGCGGCTGAACTATCAGCCCTTCCCGCTCCATGAGGGCCATGTCGTTGCGGATGGTGGCCGAAGAAACCTCAGGCACATGCTTTGTTGCAACCACCTTGGAAGAAACAGGAGCAAACGTCCGAACATGCTCGATAACCACGGCCTGCAACACTTTTTTGCGTCGAAGCGCCGTCGAAGCCTTCTCACTCATCTCCCACTACCTCCCCTCGAGTGCTAATACTAGCCGTTCCCCGCACAAGCTTCATGCTCTCACCAGTCCAACAGCGTGCGAACAAGGTGATCAGCCAAGAGACGTCCTTTCAAGGTGGGAATCAGTCTGCCAGCTTCGTAAGCAACGGGGTCGAACAGTCCCTCGCTCAGCAACGTCTTCACCGTGTCTACGGAAGCTTTAATAGACGCATCCTCGACCGCCAATCCCCTAGCGGTTCTAATGGACAACAAAACCTTCTCCAAATTCAGCTGCTCACTTCCCAACAGTTCTCCAGCGCCCGCGGGTGATACCCCTTGCTGCACTCGCCCTGCATAAGCCAAAGGATGAGCAACATTCCACCAGCGCGCATTGCCCAACTGAGAATGTGCTCCCGGACCATACCCCCACCAGTTGCCTCCCTGCCAATAAGCTTGATTATGCACGGACTCGGCATGTTCTCCCTTCGCAAAGTTAGAGATTTCGTACCAGTGATACCCCGCCTGTCCCAACAGTGCATCAGCGAGTTCATACTTATCCGCCTCGAGATCCGGGTCGGGTTCTGCAATTTCTCCTCTACGCAGCTGTTGACCCATCTTCGTCCCCTGCTCCACAATCAGAGAATAGGCACTCACATGGTCCGGTTCCAGCGCCACTGCTGCGAACAAAGAATCACGCCAATCCTCTAAACTTTCGCCCGGCGTCCCGTAAATCAGGTCCAGTGACACCTGTAGGCCAACCTCCCGGGCTGCGGCAACCGCCAACCCCACGGAAGCTGGGCTGTGCGTTCGATCCAAGGTAGACAGCACGTGAGGAACCGCGGATTGCATACCGATAGATAAGCGATTCACCCCGGCAGCTGCGTACCCTTTCAAAGTTTCTCTATTCACAGTGTCAGGGTTGGCTTCCAGCGTCACCTCAACGTCTTCGGTGGTGCCATGGGCCAACTTTATGGCTTCCACCATCGACCCTATGTCTTCAGGCCTCAGCAGACTCGGTGTTCCCCCACCAAAGAAAATGGAGCTCACCGGCCGCTTTTCCATGCCAACCCGGTCCAAGATTGGGACGCTGAAAGAAATTTCTTCCAGCACAGACCTCGCGTACGACTGCCGGTCTGCGCCAGGACCAAAGTCGCTCACATACGTGTTAAAGTCGCAGTAACCACACCGAACATCGCAAAATGGTACATGGATGTAGGCACTGAACGTTGCGGTGGGGTCCACCTGGTAGCCCACGGGTAGATCTCCCGCTGCATCCCACTCGATTCCCTGGATATGCGCAGCCACCGTTAGATTATCTCCGCCCTAGGTAGTCTGACGGCAACAAAGTCAGTTGCTGACCGTCCCTGCATCCTCGCCCTAGCTTCAAAACGTGTCTCGATTCGCCCAGGGTAGCGCGGTGCGCCCCCCTCCCCTCCCGTACCTTGATCGAGATAGGGGTTCTGTAGCTCCGGGGCTGCTTCCAGCACGGCTCGAATCTGCTCGGCATAGTCCTGCCAGTCTGTGGCTAGCCTCCAGGTACCGCCATCACGTAGCAATCGGCTGACCGTTTCAGCAAAATCAGAGCCAACCAGCCGTCTCTTTTGGTGCCTAGCTTTGCGCCAAGGGTCTGGGAAAAATGTCCACACCTCCGCAACTGATTGGGCGGGCAGGATCGTTTTCAAAGCCTGTTGTGCGTCAGCCTCAACCAACTGCAGATTGTCTAACCCCATGTGCGCAGCCGTTGCCACGGTCCGGGCCAAACCGGGCAGCCACACTTCGAACCCCAGAAAATCCATCTCTGGATGGGCCTTGGCAAAGCTGGTTATCTGTTCGCCGCGCCCTACCCCAATCTCAACGATCAGGTCGCGCGCTTTCCCACCACGCTTTTCATACTTGGGATAGTCCAACACAAAGTCGGGGGCCACCGAAGTTTCGCCCCCATCCCTGGGAACATCCACCACATAGCGCGATTTGGCTTCTCCGAATGCTCGGGCCAGTGCGGGTGGAAGACTCCGGGAGCGACGCGTAAAAGATTTTGTCCTGGCAAGAAAAAGCGGTTCTTCGTGTCCCTGTTCCATTCGAGTGCAGGTCTACTTCCTGTTGGCTGGCGTGTCTGCCGTCAAAGCGGCAATGAATGCCTCTTGCGGCACGTCCACCCTCCCGATGGATTTCATGCGCTTCTTTCCTTCCTTCTGCTTTTCCAGCAACTTCCTTTTACGGCTGATGTCGCCTCCGTAACATTTGGCCAACATGTCTTTGCGGAGTGCCTTAATAGTTTCGCGGCTAATTACACGTGAACCCACGGCTGCCTGAACGGGGATTTCGAACTGCTGCCGCGGAATCAAGTCCTTGAGGCGCTGGGTCATCTTCACCCCGTAGGCATGCGCATCATCCTTATGCACGATGGCGCTGAAGGCGTCCACTTTCTCTTGGTTGAGGAGGACGTCTACCTTCACCAAGTCAGCGCTCTGTTCGCCATCGTCGTGATAATCCAACGATGCGTATCCTCTGGTTCTTGATTTGAGCTGATCGAAGAAGTCAAACACTATTTCCGCAAGAGGTAGCCGATATCGTAACTCGACACGGTCCGAGGAGAGATAATCCATGGTCACCATGTTGCCGCGCCGGTCTTGGCAGAGTTCCATGACGGACCCGACGTAGTCGGAAGGTGTAAGGATCGTTGCCTCCACCATGGGTTCTTCAACGCTACCGACCTTACCGTCTGGGAATTCACTGGGGTTATCCACGTACGTCACTGTGCCGTCCTCCGCGGTCACTTTGTACACAACATTGGGGGCGGTTGCGATCAGGGCAAGTCCGGCTTCACGCTCGAGGCGTTCACGAACAATTTCCAAGTGGAGCAGCCCCAGAAAACCGCACCTGAACCCAAAACCTAAAGCCACTGATGTCTCGGGTTCAAACGTCAACGCAGCATCGTTAAGTTGCAGTTTTGTTAGTGCTTCCCTTAGGTCCGGAAAGTCGGAGCCATCCACAGGGTAGATCCCTGAGAACACCATGGGCTGGGGATCTTGGTACCCTGCCAGCGGCTCTTCCGCGGGGTTTGTCGCACTGGTAATCGTGTCCCCGACCCTTGACTGTCGAACATCCTTAACTCCCGTGATAAGGAACCCAACCTCCCCGGCCCCTAGCCCTTTGGTGACTACTGGATCCGGTGTCAGGACACCGACTTCCAACAGGTCATGTCGGGCACCCGTGGACATCATGAGCACCTTTTCCCGGTTAAGTAGCTGTCCGTCAAACACCCTCACGTACGTGACTACCCCTCGGTAGGCATCATAAACCGAGTCAAAAATTTCTGCGCGCGCCGGCGCATCCGGGTTCCCACTGGGAGGGGGGATCTCCTTGACGATCCGATCCATAAGTTCGGCCACACCTTCACCTGTTTTCCCCGAAACTAAGAGGATCTCCTCGGGTTCAACTCCGATCAGGCCTGCCAGTTCATCCGCGAACTTTTCTGGTTGAGCACCAGGCAGATCGATCTTGTTGAGGACGGGAATGATCGTCAGATCGTTTTCCATTGCCAGATAAAGGTTGGCTAGGGTCTGGGCTTCTATTCCCTGGGCAGCATCCACCAGCAGTAACGCACCTTCGCAAGCAGTTAAAGATCTGGACACTTCATAGGTGAAGTCCACGTGACCGGGAGTATCGATCATATTCAGCGTGTACTTTTGGCCTTCAACGTTCCACGGCATCCGCACGGCTTGGCTTTTGATAGTGATGCCTCGCTCACGCTCAATGTCCATGCTGTCCAGGTACTGGGCTCGCATATCCCTATTCTCAACCGCCCCAGTGAGTTGCAACATACGGTCGGCTAGTGTCGACTTACCGTGGTCAATGTGAGCAATGATCGAAAAGTTCCGAATCAGTTTCTGCTCTGTAAACTCATTGCCGGCCGTCGATTGCTCTGCCAAGAATGCCTCCCCTTACTGTTCTCTGTGTAGAGTTTCCCATGATAGTTGAACTAATTCTAACCAGGAGGCGTGGCCGGCATTGCGCCGTGTGAGCGATGACAAAGAATTTTGGTGAAAGAAGCACGCAGGGAGAAACCGAGTACGTGGACAGTATCCTCGATCCTTTGCCGTCCCACGCACGCACAACGCCAGCAGGCAGAGCAATGTTATCCTTGGCCTCTCTCGTCGACAGGATTGCCCACTCCGCTGGTGCAGCGCTCCTTCTGGTGGCGGGTGGCGCCAACTTGGGCGTCTTGTTTCTTGCGCTCTTGCTAAACAAGGCATCCCCGGGGAAAGGTAATCTCCCCCTCGCCTTGGCGGCAGTTAGCTGGCTCCTATGGGTAGGGCTTGCCATAGTACGCGCCCGCAGTTCCCGCGTTCCGAACAGGCCGGAACCTGCCCATCAGGCCGCAACCAACGCGCATCCCAGCAAACGGAGTAACAAAGAGAGGGAAGAGTTTCCCGTCCAAGACGGCTTCCAGGCGGCCACAAGTGCCGTAGCTGAATATCAGATCCGCCGGAGGACGTTTCTGCCACGCATAGAAGCTGCGCAACGAAGTGTAAGGATTCTAGTTCAAGGTCCCGGTACACCCGCTTGGGTTCAGAAGGACCTGCGCCCCTTGATCACTTTGTTTGTGGCAGTGACCATCAGCGTTCCGGCAATGTTGCTTCTAGGTTTGATAACTACACTTGCGTTACTGACTGCTTCCAGCCCCATCTAAGCACCATCTAGTGAGTAGTCACACAGGCCAAGCGCCCGAAGAGAGATGGCATATCCGCTTAACGCTGGTAATGTGGCTCAGTGGATTGACCACTTGGTCGAGTGCGCAATCCAGGTATAAGCCGTTTGCGGGCACCCCACGCCCAGTCCTGGCTTCACCTCACCCCTCTTCGACCCAGTAACTAAACACAGAGGAGAGTTGGACCTTGGCGAACATTAAGCAACAGAAGAAACGCGTAAAAACAAACGAAAAGCGGCGCGTACGCAATCAGGCTTACAAGTCAGAACTGAAAACCCTGATCCGCAAGACGCGTGAAGCTGTAACTGCGGGCGATAAGGAAGCGGCTGAAGAAAGCCTGCGTGCAGCAAGCCGGAAACTCGATATCGCGGTTTCCAAGGGTGTTATTCACCGTAATCAGGCTGCGAACCGGAAAGCACGTTTGGCTAAACGCGTGAACGCTATGTGACGTTACGTCCTACAAGGTATTGCTCCCTGTTCCCCGTCGCGGGATTCATGGGAGCATTACTGTTTAACCGGTCGGTCACCCTAGTATCCGGCTATCTGCATGATGGCAAGTTCAACTACGCTATCGGCAGATCTAGACTTTCCTTTTACCCCGTCATCGGCCCAAGCCAGAGCGAGCATCGCAGCCCCTAAACCATGCTCAGACCATCGAGTACTTTCCCTTCGCGCCCTATCTAGCATCCAGTCCTGCACCCCAAGGTCTCGACCAGATAGACCAGTTGTTTTCCCTGCCGCTAATAAACGAAACTTCGAAGCAAGTACAGCCACGATACTCACCGGAGTAACGCCACTTGCCAGCGCCTGCCTGGCAAGCAGCAGGGCACGGCTCCCCTGTTTGGCGGCCAAGGCATCGGCGACATCGAAAACTTTTGTCTCCACCCGTCCTTGATGGAAAGCATGGACAAGGCTCTCTGTAATTGTTCCGCCTGAGTCAGCCCCCAGCTGGCGGGCAGACGAAAGCATTTCCGCAAGGTCAGACCCCACAGACTCAACCAGAGCTGTAGCGGCCTCCTTGGTAATGCTAGCTCCACTTTCCCGCACTACCTGCTGCAAGAGTGCTCTCTTGTCGTCGTCCCGCTTGAGAGGATCCGCCGCAAAGACAGGATAGCCCGCCTGACTCAGGGCACGGTGTATTTTGGTGCCACCAGTCTTGCGGGGCTGCCTGATGATCAGCCAACTTTGTGGTGGAATATTCTCCAGATACTCCAAGAAGTCAGCAACAAAAGCGGTTGCCGGCTTATCTCCGTCCTCCACCAGAACTGCTTTCGCTTCTGAAAACAATGAGGGTGCGGTCTGCGTAAATATGTCGCCCTGGACGTACGCATCTTCTGCAGCCGAGAGTGTTGTCCACTCGACGTCCGGGTGGGCCTGGTTAATTGCTTCCTTAAGTCGAGCTACCTCAAGGTCGGAAAGTGCCTGTTCGCTCCCCCTGATAAGTGTCACCGAGCTGATTGATGTTTCAGTCACAGCCATTTCACCCGCTCCCATAATCGCTGCCATTTCAACTGTCCCATCCTATCCTGAAAGGCCGGCAAAGCTTTGAAAAGTGCCGCCGTTCCCCCTATGACCAGGAACTGAATAATTGCAGCCAAGAGGAACCCTGCTGGGCCCTGCGGCCAAGGCGCTCTGGCCATGGGCCATTGCGCAATATGCAAAGCAGCAGTTCCCATCCAGTGCGCTAACGGAGCGGCCAGCCCGGAAAAAATGGGAGCAATGTTTGGCATGAGGGCGGTAGTGATAGCGGTCCCCAGTGCCAACAACGTTAGCGGAGCCACCACCGGCGCCACCGCAAGATTGGCTATTATCCCCCAGGTTGGTAACCAGGGGTTGACTAGTGCCAGTATCGGAAGCGTAACCACATGGGCACTAAAAGCTATTGCGAAAGCATCCCAAGCAACATTCAATGCTCGCCGAACTGGGGACGGAAGCTGCTCGTGCTTTCCTAGCCAATCTTTGCCCACGTTGATCAGGGCTTTTCCCAATGTGAGAATGCCACCAGTGGCTACAACAGACAATGTGAAGCCCAGCGACAGGGCGTTCCAAGGATTCAGTAGTAGACCTATTATTGTGACGGTAGCAAGTAGGGCTAGGGGTTGGCCTGCGCGCCGAAGCAGGAGTCCCCAGATGGTCAGGATAGCCATGCCGGAAGCCCGTAGGACACTGGGAGTTGCCCCGACTACCAGGACCAGTGACAATAGAAAAACAGCTATCGTCAAGTACCTCAGTTTCCGTCTTCCTGGCACAATGGTGCGGATCGCTGCCATCGAAATTGCAATGTGAGATCCTGAAACAGCCGTTAGATGGGTGGTACTGGTGGTCAGCATTGCCTCACGCACCTCGAGGTCCAACCTGCGATCATCACCCACCGCCATCCCCGTGATAAGTGGCGCGTATTTCCCTCCGTTTTCATCTGTAACTTGGCGCAGGTTTTCTCTGATTTGTTGGATGTACCTCTGGCTTTGTGGTGCCGAGCGCACTTCAGTAATGCTGATGGATTTAATGACTCCAGCCATCGGACCTTGGCGGCTTTCAAATTGGGAGCCGATCCCCCGAACTGTCACTTCCTGGCCCGGTATGTACGTTTGTCCATCGGTTAGCGACACAACGACTTGAACTGCACCCGATCGAACCTTCATGAATTGTTGTTCTTTGCTCCAAGGAGTGTTCCCAGGTTGAGGTTCCGTGAGCACCCTACCCGTTAGCTTTAGATAACCACCTTCCTCTAATTGCCTTAGCACCGCAGACTGCTCATAGTGGCTTCCAGCCCAATGCCCAGCCAACAACCCCACACCCAGAGTCAAGGTCGCCACGGTGGCCGTGACCCACGGGTACCTCCATAATGCTCCCAGTAAAAGAAGGATAACCAAGCCAACCACCACCAAAAAGCGATGTTGCCACCTCCCCGTGGCAAGACCGACTAATACCCCTACCCACAAAAAAGAGGCAAGAACCACTAGGCGAACGTCCACCACGCTGCCCCAACTCTCCTGTCGCTCACCGCCGCTGTCCCTAGCAAACACCAGCACTGATCCTCTCAAACAGCACTGGTCCAATTCCGGGTACAGCAAGCAGCTGTTCCACGTCATTGAAGCCCCCCACTGACTCTCTATGCGTGACTATCCGTTCTGCCAGTTTTGGACCTATCCCATCTAGAACTTGCAATGCCTGCTCGTCCGCCGCATTCAAATCCACACACTGCGTAGATTCTTCAGAGGGGCCCGTTGCTGCGCTCCCTCTGTCCTTCGAGGGACCGCTTTCTCCCGGCTTGGCAACGTGGATGTGCTCCCCATCCCCCGCCTCCCTAGCAAGGTTTTGTGAAGACATATCGGCAGACGACAGCATTCCTCCCGCCGCTTCAATCGCATCACCAACCCGGGCACCCGCGGGAACCTGCACCAGCTTCGGATCGGCTACCTCCCCTGTAACATAAACGACGATATTGTCCGCAGACTGTTCCCCTCCACCTATCTCCTCCAGACCGTGACCCTTTGGAGCACTCGACTGGGACTGGGTAACCAAGTCGACCTCGTTAGGAGTGCCGGCTTGAAGGTACTGGCGAACTCCACCAACAAACAGCAAAGCTAGAAGTAAGACCACCAAAAGTAGGGCGTTCAGCGGGTGGAGGCGCCAGCGAACTGCCTGACCGGCAACACCATTGGTGGCACCGACACGGGATCGAAGGGCAGACCTGGGCGGAAACTTTTTTTCTGCCATAACCCAAAACTTGCATACCCAACGCTCTTCGACCCGCGGGAACACAAAAATTGGGGAAGCTGCTGGCTGTGCATTGATAGTAGAATCAACCTATGAATGAAAAGAACCCAGACAGCACCCGCATAAGCTTCATAGGGGCGGGCTCGATGGCAACCGCAATAGCCCAAGGAGCCTACCGAGCAGATCCGGACGCATGGAACCTCACTTTTTTCGACACTAGCTACGAAAAGGCGAGCAGGCTCGCTGAAGAGGTGAACGGCTACGCAGCGGCCACTCTGGAAGACGCCACTGTTGACACAGAAATCATTGTGCTAGCCGTTCGCCCCCAAAACCAAGCCGAGTTGCTCCAGATGCTTCCCCCAGCACCAGGCGCCCTCTTTCTAACCATTGCTGCCGGCCGGAACCTGGACACCGTCGCGGCCGACTTGACCTTCCCCGGACGACAGAAACAACCGGCCGTCTTACGAGCCATGCCGAACGTAAACGCACTTATCGACCAGGCGATGACCGCCTACTGCTACAACAGTCAGGTAAACGATCAGCAGCTGAGCACCGCCAAACGATTCCTAAACACGATTGGCAGCACTATGGAACTCTCCGAAGCCCTATTTCCTACGTTTACCGCCCTTGCTGCCTCTTCACCCGCCATGTTTTTCGAGTTGATTGAAGAGATGGCTCGGGCCGGCGTCAAACATGGGCTAGACAAACAACGCGCCATGGAAGCCGCCGTGGTTGCCATGCGCGGTTCAGCAGCAATGTTGGAGGACCATTTACGCAAGGGCGGCAATGCGACCGAACTGGTGGACCGGGTTTGCTCTCCTGGGGGCACAAGCATTGCCGGACTCTTAGCCGCACAAGAAAAAGGGTTGGGTTCCGCTCTCAGAGCCGGAATAGACGCGGTAATTAACAAGGAACTTGAGCTCAACGACACCCTGTAGAAGCCGCGTCAGGTTGTCCTATTTTTCCGCCATTGTTATTTTAGTACCAGACCCCCGCTAAACTGGGACCACATTCGTAAACACACATCCGCATAGCCTACAGTTGCTTTCCTAAACATTTATTGGAGATCCCCTATGAGTCAGCCCAACATGTCCCTGCCAATGAAACTTCCAGCACCACAGGTGCCGGACAGGGTGAGTTTGGAAGGGCTGGAAGAAAAGTGGGACCAGAAATGGCAGGAGCAGCGTCTCTATGGTTTCGATAGGGACACTACCCGCGAACAAGTTTACTCGATTGACACCCCGCCACCTACTGTCTCCGGTTCACTACACATGGGGCACGTGTTTTCCTACACTCACACTGACACGGTGGCCCGGTACAAGAGAATGCGGGGATTCCACGTTTTCTACCCGATGGGATGGGACGACAACGGACTACCCACCGAGAGGCGCGTACAAAACCACTATGGAGTACGCTGTGATCCCTCGCTTCCCTATCAGGAAGGCTACGTACCCCCTCACGATGGCTCCAGCGGCAAAAGCATACGGCCAGCAGATCAGCAGCCAGTTTCTCGAGGTAACTTCATCGAACTATGCGAGCGGCTGAGCCAAGAGGACGAAAAACAGTTTGAAGAGCTCTGGCGCTACCTGGGTCTGTCAGTTGATTGGGATCTGACCTATCAGACTATTGGTGTAGACGCGAGGAAAATTGCTCAGGCAGCCTTTCTGGAGAACTTGGCTAGGGGCGAGGCCTACATGGCGAATGCCCCCGGTTTGTGGGATGTCACCTTCCAAACCGCTGTTGCCCAAGCCGAGGTAGAAGCACGCGAACACCCCGGTGACTATTACACGTTAACCTTCGGGTCCAGTGGCGACGCGAGCAGAGACATTGATATTAAGACCACCCGACCCGAACTCCTTGGCGCGTGCGTAGCCCTGATAGCGCACCCGGACGACGAGCGTTACCAAGACATGTTCGGCAAAACGGTTCTCTCCCCCGGGTTTGGGGTTGAAGTTCCCGTTCTTCCCCACCCTTTGGCTGAGATGGACAAGGGTGCTGGAATAGCAATGTGCTGCACGTTCGGTGACCTTGTGGACGTGCAATGGTGGCGAGAACTGGATTTGCCCCTTCGTCCAATTCTTGATCGGGATGGACGTATTTCCAGGGAAACCCCCGAATGGATTCAGACTGAGGAGGGAGTTTCGCTCTTCGAGGCCACCAGTGGAAAAACCGTTTTCTCAGCCCGCAAAGCGATAGTTGAAGCGCTCCAACAGACAGGCGGCGCTTCAACTGATGTGGAGCCAACAACGAGGATGGTTAACTTTTTTGAAAAGGGCGACAGGCCGCTGGAGATAGTTACTTCTCGCCAGTGGTACATACGTAACGGCGGGAAAGAATTTGTCCGTGAAAACGGCGTCCAGGAACTGCGGGCAGAAATGCTTATGCGCGGTAAGGACCTGAACTTTTATCCTGATTTCATGCGAGTGCGTTACGACAATTGGGTGGAGGGACTCAATTCGGACTGGTTGATCTCGCGCCAGAGGTTCTTCGGTGTTCCAATTCCCGTGTGGTATGTGGTTGATGAGGACGGACAGGTCGATTATGAGCAGGTCCTCACCCCGGACCCACACAACCTGCCGATTGACCCCAGCACCGATGTCCCGGCCGGCTATTCAGCAGACCAAAGGGACGTGCCAAACGGCTTTCATGGCGAGATTGACATTATGGATACCTGGGCTACTTCCTCTCTTACTCCCCAGATTCCTACCGGGTGGCTTACCGACATGGATCTGTACGAAAAAGTGTTCCCCATGGATCTACGAGCCCAAGGTCAAGACATTTTACGCACCTGGCTGTTCTCCACCATGCTTCGCTCAAACCTGCAATTTGATGAGCTCCCCTGGAAAAATGCTGCGATATCGGGCTGGATTCTAGACACGGACAAGAAGAAGATGTCCAAGTCTAAAGGCAACGTGGTCACCCCGAAAGAGCTGTTAGAAAAATACGGCTCCGATGCCGTGCGCTACTGGGCGGACAGTGGGCGCCTGGGAACCGACACCACTTTTGACGAGGGGCAAATCAAGATTGGTCGCAGACTCGCCATCAAACTACTTAATGCTTCAAAGTTTGCCCTTTCAATCGCGGGTTCCGAAGGAACTTTAGACTTGGACCTGTCACTTCTGTCGGTGCCCATTGACCTAGCAGTTGTCGAAGCACTCTCGGAAGTAATTGAGGAAGCGACCGATGCACTCGAGAACTATAATCACACCAAAGCCTTGGAGGTCACCGAGACGTTCTTCTGGACGTTCTGCGATGATTACATTGAACTGGTCAAAGAGCGCGCCTACAACGCGCAGGGATCCTGGACTGCCCAGGAAGCGCAGTCTGCTCGTTCCGCATTGGCCCTGGTAGTCGACGCATCGGTACGGCTCCTGGCACCATACCTTCCTTTCACCGCGGAAGAGACATGGTCCTGGTACAGGGAAGGGTCGGTGCACACAGCCAATTGGCCAACTGCGGCCGAGTACCACACCGAGGGCGGCGACGCCGACCTACTGGATACAACCTCACAGGCATTGACTCTCCTGCGCAGAGTCAAGTCCGAAGCGAAGGTCTCGCCCCGCACCCCCTACCTAACGGTTACTGTTGCGGGGTCCCCAAGCCAGATTGAACATCTGCGCCTTGTTGAGCGAGATCTACGGGCCGCAGCGCACGCGGACGGGGACTGGCAACTAGCAGAGGTTACCGGTAGCGAAGAAATTCACCTACCGCAGTTCGAGTTGGGACAGGCCCCACCCCGAAACCGCAACAGGTAGCCAGCAGTCACGTATTCTGCTGCCCCTCTTCGTAACCTTTCTTTATCACTTCATGGTGGCGGATAACTTCCGTCACCATGAAGGATAGAAACTTCTCGGCGAAGTCAGGGTCTAAACCGGAGTCGGCGGCAAGTTCACGCAGCCTGCGCACCTGTTGTTCCTCACGGCCCGGGTCCGCTGGCGGAAGTCCCTTCTGCGCTTTGATGTGCCCCACCCTTTGAGTTGACCGGAACCGTTCAGCCAGAATGTGGATCAATGCAGCGTCGATATTGTCGATGGTGAGTCGCTCCTGAGCGAGCTCCGGTGGTATCTGGTCACTGCCAGCGCCTGTAGCCATTCCGTTTTCTCCCCTGTTATAAAGCGGCAGTCATCCCCCGACTCTAGGCTGACTTCTCGGACGCGGCTGGCTCATACACCAGTTCTGCTTCGCCAACACCTTCAACTGCTTCAGCGTTGATTACCACCCGTGTAACGTCAGGTCTCGAAGGAATTTCGTACATCAGATTGGATAAAGTTTGCTCCATCACCGAAGCCAAACCGCGTGCCCCTGAAGATCTGGAGAGCGCGGTAGAAGCGATCGCTCGCAGTGCGTCGTCCGTGAAACTTAGATCCACCCCATCCAACTCAAACAAATGCTGGTACTGCCTAACCAAACAATCTTTCGGTTCTGTAAGGATCCGCACCATGTCGTCCTCAGATAGGGGCTCCGTACTGGTAACGACTGGTAAACGTCCAATGAATTCCGGTATCAAGCCGTAGGTGTGCAGATCTTCCGTAGTTATTTCGCTGTAAACGTTGTCCATTTGGGTTCTGGGAGTCAAGTTCGTGCCGAACCCTGTAGTGCGTTTACTTAACCTATCGCGCACAATGTCCTCTATACCCGCAAAGGCCCCCGCTGCTATGAACAGTATGGATGAAGTGTCTATCTCTAAAAACTGTTGGTGAGGATGTTTCCTTCCTCCTTGTGGGGGAACAGACGCTTTCGTGCCCTCAATGATCTTCAGTAACGCTTGTTGTACCCCTTCACCCGACACATCCCGGGTGATAGAAGCATTTTCCCCTTTTCGGCCGATCTTATCGATCTCATCAATGTAGATTATGCCCGTCTCAGCTTTTTTGATGTCCCCGTCGGCCTCTTGAATAAGCTTCAAAAGGATGTTCTCAACGTCCTCGCCAACATATCCCGCCTCGGTTAGAGCTGTCGCGTCTACGATGCTAAAGGGAACGTCAAGAAGCCGAGCCAAGGATCGCGCCAAATGGGTCTTACCGGTACCTGTTGGCCCCAGCAACAGGATGTTCGATTTCGTCCCATCTATCAGAGTATCTTCATCCAACTTAGAAGTGGCTCGTGCCCGCTTGTAGTGGTTGTAAACCGCAACCGACAGTGCCTTCTTAGAAACGTCCTGGCCAACCACCCAAGAGTCAAGGAAATCTTTAATCTCTTTAGGCTTGGGCAACTTAAAGGGAGCCGCTGGAGGTTCCTCGGGTAGCTCTTCGGCCAAAATATCGTTACACAGCTCCACACATTCGTTACAAATGTAGACGCCGGAACCGCCTATAAGTTTACGAACCTGCTTCTGGGTTTTAGAACAGAAAGCACATGTGAGCAGTTCTGTTCCATCACTAAAAGACGCCACTGGCACCACCTTCGTAAAAGTTGTTCCCAGTCCTCCACCGTGGAACACTCACCAAGAGCCTAAAGCACCAGCCCACGTAGAGCCATGTCCCTCTCGGCGTGGCGTGCGGGTGCCTCCCTATTAGGACTCCAGTTTTCTGCTCGCCAACACGTGGTCTATCAGGCCATACTCTTTAGCCTGTTCCGCTGTCAGGATCTTGTCGCGCTCAACGTCTCTGCGCACATCCTCCTCAGTCCTACCGGTCTGCTGTGCCAGAGTCTCTTCCATCCAGTGCCTCATGCGGTCAATCTCGTCAGCCACAATCTGAATATCTGACGCCTGACCCTGCATTCCTTCCATAGCTGGCTGATGGATGAGAATCCGCGCATTGGGTAGCGCTAGTCTCTTCCCTTTCTGTCCTGCTCCTAGTAGAACAGCAGCGGCGGAAGCAGCCTGTCCCAAGCACACTGTTTGTATGTGCGGTCGTATGTAGTTCATCGTGTCGTAGATGGCTGTCATAGCTGTGAACGAGCCACCTGGAGAGTTAATGTACATGGTGATTAGTGAATCAGTGTCCATACTTTCCAACACCAAAAGCTGCGCCATAACGTCGTCTGCGGAAGCGTCGTCTACCTGAACACCGAGGAATACAATCCTGTCTTCAAACAGCTTTGCGTACGGGTCTTGCCGTTTGTAGCCGTAGGCCGTCCGCTCCTCAAAAGCGGGGAACACGTAACGCGCTTCTGGCAGCTGCCTAGCTATGGCCTCGAAATATGTTTTAGAGGACGTCATCTATTATCCCTACTGCTTTCCGTCTTCTCGGTCCCTGCCAATGGCTTGGGGGGCGTACACAATGTGGTCCACGAAACCGTAGTCAAGTGCTTCCTGGGCCGTGAACCACTTGTCGCGGTCAAAGTCTTCTTCAATCTGCTGGACGGACTTATTCGTCTTATCGGCAATAATTTCGGCGAGTTCTCTTTTCATCTGCAAAATCAGGTCAGCGTTAATCCGGATGTCAGTTGCCGACCCTCCAGCTCCACCGGAAGGCTGGTGCATCAGCACCCTAGTGTGGGGGGTTATGTACCTTTTGCCTGGGGTTCCAGCCGTTAGGAGGAACTGGCCCATAGATGCAGCGAGCCCCATGCCCACCGTAGCCACATCTGGTTTCACGTATTGCATCGTGTCATAGATCGCCATCCCTGCCGTAACTGATCCTCCTGGCGAGTTGATATACAGATATATGTCCTCGTCGGGGTTCTCCGCGGCTAGCAGCAGCAGTTGAGCACACACAGCATTAGCACTGTCGTCCCTGACTTCCCCACCAAGCCAAATGATTCGCTCTTTAAGCAGGCGTTGATAGACGTTGTCAGTCAGCCCTGCCGTCCCATCCTTTGTGCCCGCCAGTGCGGGTGTTTCCTCAGACAAGTTAATCTCCCTTTCGAAGATTGAAGTCACGTTGACCACGCAAGGTGGTGGTTCATCTCTGCCTCAAAAATAGCCCGTGTTTGCTATTTTCGGGATGGCTGACACCCCTATTTCGCTGTTGGCGCAGATGGTGCAGGAAGTTAATTTTCGTCCGTCAAATCGTCCACATCGATCACGAAGCTGCCGTCGTCTGCTGCCTGCACGGCCTCTTCCTGCGCCTTTGCTTGCGCTTCCTGAGGAGTCTGGGTGTACTGGGAAATATCAACCTGATTTCCTTGTCCGTCCACCACTTCAGTGTTCTTTAGCACGGAGACCAAAGCCTTAGTGCGAGCCATTTCGGCATACATCCGCTGAATCTGGTCTTGATCAGAGAACATTTCATTTATGTCAATGCCAAACGTTTGCGAAACGTGCATCATGTAGTCAATTAGCTCTTGCTGATCAACGCTAATCTCTTGTTTTTGGGCCAAGGTATCCATGAAAATCTGTTGCTTCAGCTGTGCTTCCACATCCTGGCTTGCTTCCTGCTTCTGCTCCTCTGTCGCTTCCTCACCAACCCTGTGGAGAACCTCGGCTTCGACGATTTCTGGGGGGAGAACCAGTTCGGCTTCGTCAACTAGCTCTTGAAGCAGCAGGTCACGGGCTTCGACTGCTTGGTTACCACGCTTTTTGCTTTTCAGCTCTTTACGTGTGTCCTCCACCAGCTCTTCAGCCGTGTCGAACTCTGAAACCATTTGAGCAAAGTCATCATCCAGGTCCGGTAGCTCTCGCTCCTTTACACCCAAGACGTTCACGGTGATCTGGGCATCCTGTCCAGCCCACTGTCCGCCCCGCACCTGCGAAGTGAACACGATCTCATCTCCCGTCTTAGCACCACGCAGGGCCTCGTCTTGCCCATCCAGCATGTTTTCGGAGCCTAACTCGTAGGAGACATCGGCGAGTGTATCCACTTCCTGATCTTCCACCATGGCAACCAGATTTAGCGTGAGGTAATCACCGTCTTCGGCGGGCCTATCCAAATCCTTCAAAGTAGCGAAGCGTCCCCTTAAATCATCCAGCTCTGCCTGAAGTTCATCATCCGAAACCTCTATGTCGCTAACCTTGATGGTTCTTCCATCAAGGCTGGGCATTGCAAACTCGGGTACCACGTTCATTTCTGCAGTGAACACGAGGTTTCCCCCAGGCTTGCCTGCCGTTGCCGGCAGTTCGACCACTTCCACCTCGGGCTGTCCTAATGGTCGAAGATCTTGCTCAATTATGGCGTTATTCAAAAATTCTGGAAGTTTCTCATTTACTGCTTGTTCCAGTACTGCGCCGCGCCCAAACCGTTGATCTATGATTGCTGGCGGCACGTGTCCTTTTCGGAAGCCTGGGATATTCACCTGCTGTGCTATCTGTTTGTATGCCTTGTCCACTTCGGCTTTCAATTCATCGTATTCAGCTTCTACGGTGAGCTTGACTTTAGTTTCTTCCAGGTTCTCTACAGTACTTTTCACTGCTAATTCTCCAAATCGGTTCCGGTTAGGGCAGAAGTCTCTATTATACGTAGAGCATACGGCAGGGAAACTCTTCGAACCTAACTAGATCGTCCGCTGTGGGAAAAATGACTCTAATAGTGAACATGTCGGGTCCAAACTGGGGTTATAGTGGATACATCCAGATTCTGGAGTCGCGGGCGTAGCTCAATGGTAGAGCCTCTGCCTTCCAAGCAGATAGTGCGAGTTCGATTCTCGTCGCCCGCTCCACCTGTAGGGGTTAACCATAAATGCCCTCCACCTTCCAACGTCTTCCTCTTTGCACTAAGAGAATGTCTGGATGGTCTGGAATTTGTATCCGCATAAAGCTTCGCGGCCCTCTACTGACATCCGTTTTGGTGTCTGGTCTTCCCTGTTCCCACCATCGGCCCAACACCATCCAAACACCGGATACTCCGACAATAGGATAGTGGCCGGAAGAAAGCTGATCCTGATTTTCCCGCACCACCAGGGTGGTCGGTTTTCCTTGCAGTTGGCCCCTATCATCTACCCAGATAGAGCCCACACTGCCATCATTCATGTCCCCCATCACCAGTGCCTCTGGGGAGTTCTCATATAGGATCAGCGGGGCTTCACGCACCCCACCCTCCCAGTGGCCTCCTTCCGTTCCATCGGGTTCTCTAAGTCCCCACACGGCAGAAGCCACCCTGGTCCTAGGATCAAAACCGCCTTGCAGTCTTAATATTTGCACAGCTTGTGGTCCCAACAACGACTGTACTTCTTCCACCGCGGCAGAAATTTGCCGCATGTCTTGTTGCTTTCCCCAAAGCGGCGACAGTTCAGGAGAACTTTGCACCTGTGAAGCAGTGACAGAAACGCTGGTAAGTGCGGACGCTAGATGATCCTCACTCTGGCTTGTGTCTTTCTCAGACCATGCGCGAATTTGCCACAACACCCGTTTTCCTACCTGTGTCGACGAAGTGGCATCAACCATTGTCCAGTGCCTTTGATAGGTTTTCCCATCACCACGTTTCAGTTCAACGTGAATGTTGTTGGAAAACAGTCCTCGACTTTCCAATCTCTTTGCCAGTTCCGAGCTAAGTCTTGCCACTACGCCGAGGGATTCTTCAACCCGCATGACAGGGGGATCAACTTCAATGGAAACATGAACATCGTTGTCTCCCCGAAAATGGTTGAGGGCATACTCGTCGGCCCCTTCGCTGATCTTCCACAGCTTTTGCCCCACCAATCCAAACCTGGACGTCACGCTGTCAAAGCCTAAATTAAAATATTCTCCAACGGTCTTCACCCCTAGACTGTCCAAAGTTTCCAAGATTTCTGCAAAATAGTTCTTTTCGGGATCGGTAAACTCTGCGCTTATTTCTCGCAAAGCTAACCTGGAAACAAAATGATGGGTTTGCTGGTCTGGCACTAGCAAGTTTCTTTTTGCGGCCAAGAAGGATGCCCCTAGGCCTCTGGCTACCCCAACTTGGGACTCCGCTCCCGTCACTGCGCTAATCTCCTCCACCAGCCCCTCCCTTAGTGATTCCTCGCCTCCAGCCCACCCGCTGGGTCCACGCGCAAGTGCGTATGCTAACCCTGGACGTACCACCGTCACCCCCGCGGCGTGTTCATCAAAAACTTCCAGAACCAGTTCAAACATTGCAGATTGCCTGTCCTCATCTTCCTTAAAAACAAGCAGATCCGGGTCCAAGTTCCTCGCCTGTAATAAGGACATCCCTTTCCTTACTCCGCGAGATTTAGCAACCGGCGTAGCAGATACCACTGCCCCCCGCTGGTTTGTGATCACCGCTGGCGCACCAGGTGGTGCTCCCACCACCAAAGAGTTGAGCGGCCAGTTAGGAACCCAAAGAGTAACGTATCGAGAAGCTGCATCCGTTAAAAAGTATTTTTTTGCTTCAGCATCCCCCACCATCAGTTGGCCACCCTCCACTCAATAACTTTATGACCCCTACCCGCTACTTTCGTATAGTTTCCGGTTGTCAGTGGGACACTCACGTTTGGCCAGGGTGCATAAGTTAAAATGCTGCTACGTGCCGTCCTGGCCTTAGCTGCTAAACGTCTTTGTTCAGAGGGGCGGAGGCTCACCTGCCCAACTGCAACCACCTGGAAACTCTCTACTAAACGGCCCAACACTCTTGGTGTTTGGCTTCCCGGATGCAAAATGTTCACCACATTTTGCAGATTTACCCCTAGATGGCTAGCAGCTTCCCATCCCACATTTGGAATACCGACGAAAGCAACCCATCCCCTGGGACCCCCTATTTCCACCACGGCTGCTATTAGTTGGCGGAAAGGCAACACCTCTTCTCTTTCTAGGGAAAGGTGAAATACTCCCCAGGAAGAGGGAACGCGGTCCACAGATCTCTTCACTGTTGATTCAACCTCTAACTTAGTTTCTGCCTGCCACAATGCCTCTTGAGCAAGAAGAAGTCTGCTGCGTTGCTTCACAGAACCAACTCCCAACAAATCGAACAGTTGTTCTACTCTAGACCCTCTTTCCGACATTTTCCATAGGCACTATAATTTGAAACGAAAGAGGCCCCACTTACCCCACCAAGCACCACAGCCAAGGAGAACAATGGAACTGTCAGATCGCCCCTTAGCCCCCGCCCCCTACGAGCTACTTCCCCCCGTTCCCCAGTTCACGGTCACCTCAGCAGATTTCAAAGATGGTGAGCCTTTAGCAATTGATTTTGCGGGTCCGGGCAACAACATGTCTCCCCAGTTGAGCTGGTCTGGGTTTCCCCCCGAAACAAAGAGTTTTCTAATAAATGTTTTCGACCCAGATGCCCCTACCCCTGCCGGGTTTTGGCATTGGACGGTAGCGAACATACCCGTTGAAGTTACGGACCTGAACACCGCTGCGGGGAAATCGAACGCAACACTGCCTTCCGGGGCGCTCCACCTCCCAAACGACGGTGGGGACAATGCCTATTTTGGCCCCTACCCGCCCGCTGGTGACCGCCCTCATCGCTATGTTTTTGCAGTGCACGCTCTGGACACTGACACTTTAGAAGTCACCCCCGAGACGACCCCGACCAAAGCGGCTTTCCAGGCTCTCTTTCACACGATAGCTCGCGCTACTATAACCGGCACCTACCAGCACTAAACAAATGCTCCACATAGCCTTTTACGAACCCCGCATCCCAGGTAACACGGGGGCAGCGATACGTCTGGCTGCATGCACGGGGGCACTTCTTCATCTGGTAGAACCTTTGGGGTTTGACATGGAAGACTCGAAGCTGCGCAGAGCGGGACTCGACTACCATGACCTAACTCACGTAAGTGTGCACCCCACTTTCGAGGATCTCCTAGAAAGCGTTCCCGGCAGGGTCTGGGCTTTCACTGGAGATTCTTCCACTTTCTACTCCCAGGTGAAATACGAGGATGAAGATTGTCTACTTTTTGGGCCAGAACCTGATGGCCTCCCTCCACACATCCTGCGGGATCCCCGCGTGTCTGGACAGATTCGCATAGGGATGGTGCCGGGAGCTAGGTCGCTGAATCTGGCCAACGCAGCCTCGATTGCAACATACAAAGCATGGGAACAACTGGGGTTCCCCGGAGCTGTTTAGTTACAGAGATCCCCCGATGATCAGGCACTTTCCTCTTTCACGGGGGTAAAACGTGGCGGGATAGTCAAAAACGTCTCTCCGTTAAGCCTCCAGACATGAAACAATAGAGGGGCGGATGCAAAAGCTCTGCTAGGAGCTCTGACCACGAAACTAAGGAGTAGCTAGTTTGACTGCAACAACCTACGACGTCGTAATCTTGGGCGCAGGCTCAGGAGGGTATGCCGCAGCTTTGCGGGCAGCACAACTGGGAATGAAAGTCGCTTTGATCGAAGGTGACAAAGTGGGTGGCACTTGCCTCCACAAAGGCTGCATTCCTACAAAAGCGTATCTACACGCAGCCGATACAGCCGACGCAGTACGTGAAAGTTCCAAATTCGGCATTGACGCGACTTTGAATGCGATTGACATGGTCAAAGTTGGCCACTACCGCGACTCAGTTGTCGAAAAACTTTACCGCGGTGTCGAAGGTTTACTTTCCAGCCGCGGTGTTGAAACGATTCATGGATGGGGGCGTGTCACCAGCCCAACTACGGTTGAGGTTGACGGACGCACAGTGACCGGGAAGAACCTTATTATTGCTACGGGTTCCTATTCCAAGACTTTCCCCAATTTGCCAATTGGGGGCCGCATCATGACTTCGGATGAAGCGCTACAGCTTGACTGGGTACCCAATAGTGCCATCATTTTGGGTGGCGGAGTTATCGGCTCTGAGTTCGCCTCCGCATGGAGGTCCTTTGGCTCAGACGTAACCATAATTGAAGCGTTGCCTAATTTGGTTCCAAATGAGGACTCCGCTATTTCAAAAAATCTTGAGCGGGCCTTTCGCAGGCGCAAGATTAAGTTTATGACAGGAACACGTTTCGCTTCTGCCGAGCAGGATGAAGCTCAGGTTCATGTGACAACCGAGGACGGGAAAACGCTTTCTGCCGATATTCTGCTTGTTGCTGTTGGCAGGGGTCCCGTGACCGAAGACATTGGCCTGGAACAGATTGGGGTGGGTCTGGATGCTGGCTTTGTTGTGACTAACGAACATTTGCAGACGGCTGTACCTAACGTTTACGCTGTTGGAGACATTGTTCCCGGATTGCAGTTGGCTCACCGGGGTTTCCTACAGGGAATTTTTGTGGCTGAGCAGATTGCAGGTTTGCAGCCTGACGTGATTGATGAAAACACGATTCCACGGACGACTTTCACTGACCCAGAAATTGCTTCTGTTGGTTTAACGGAAGCTCAGGCCATTGAGCAGTATGGGGCTGACCGGGTGAAGAAAGTCGAGTACAACCTGGCTGGTAATGGCAAGTCGAACATCCTGGATACTGCTGGGATCGTTAAATTAGTTGGTGTGGAAGACGGGCCTATCGTCGGTTTCCATGCCATTGGTTCACGTATTAGTGAACAGGTTGGTGAGGGCGAGCTCATGGTTTCCTGGGAGGCTTACCCGGAGGACGTTGCCCGTTTAATCCATGCTCACCCAACCCAGAATGAAGCAATCGGCGAAGCAGCCATGGCTTTGGCTGGTAAACCTCTACACGCACACAACTGATCCTTCCAGTTGCTAAATAAGGAGATTGATTATTAATGGCTGAGTTCATCACGATGCCGGCTCTTGGGGAGTCTGTGACCGAGGGAACGGTCAGCATGTGGCTGAAAGAAGTGGGCGACACCGTAGATGCTGACGAACCGTTAGTTGAAGTTGCCACCGACAAAGTGGATACGGAAGTCCCCTCACCCGTAGCAGGAGTCCTGCTAGAAATCCTGGTTGAAGAAGACGAAACCGTTGAAGTAGGCACCCCGATCGCAAAGGTGGGAGCGTCCGATGAGGCCGCTGCCCCTGCTGAACCTGAGGAGTCAGGACCGGTAGTTCCTCCTGCACCACCTTCATTTCCACCTTCGGCAGGCGCTCCGGGTGCCCCTGCCGCTTCCGAGGCTCAGCCTGTTACATCCGCTGCCCCTGTTATCCCTCCCGCACCTCCCTCGTTCCCACCTGCCCATAGAGTGGATGACGAACCTAGTGCGGCTCCTGCACCAGCAGCACCAGCCCCAGCAGCACCTGCACCAGCAGCACCAGCAGCACCTGCACCAACGGCTGACGGTGGAGACACCGGTGATAGCACTGAGATCACCATGCCGGCTCTTGGGGAGTCTGTGACCGAGGGAACGGTCAGCATGTGGCTGAAAGAAGTGGGCGACACCGTAGATGCTGACGAACCGTTAGTTGAAGTTGCCACCGACAAAGTGGATACGGAAGTCCCCTCACCCGTAGCAGGAGTCCTGCTAGAAATCCTGGTTGAAGAAGACGAAACCGTTGAAGTAGGCACCCCGATCGCTCGGGTAGGCAGCCCCACTTCCGGTGCTTCAGCCCCAGCACAGCCAGCAGCCCAACCAGCAGTGGAAGAGGCAACCCCTCAACCACCCGCTGCACCACTGGTCCCCCCAGTAGCCCCAGAAACAGCAGCCCCAGAAACAGCGGCTCCTGCACCAGCAGCCCCAGCTGCAACGGCATCTGCTCCTGCTACGCCGGCTGCCGGTACTTACGTGACACCAATCGTACGTAAGCTCGCCCGAGAGAATGGAGTGGATCTATCTGAGGTCACGGGTTCTGGAGTGGGTGGACGTATCCGAAAAGAAGATGTCTTAGCCGTGGTCGAAGCAAAGGCCTCCACTCCCGCTGCCCCGGCCGTTGCTGCCAGCACAGATACTGCTTCAGCGATTTCTGAAGAGGCCGCCGCACTGCGAGGAACTACCCAGAAGATGACGAGGCTACGCCAGACCATCGCGAAACACATGATGGAATCGCTAGAAAGCTCGGCACAGCTAACAACAGTTTTCGAAGCAGATGTTACGAAGGTGGCAGAGATAAGAGCTGCCTATAAAGACGAGTTCGAAAAGGTTCATGGTACACGTTTGACGTTCCTACCGTTTTTCGTCAAGGCTGCAATCGACTCACTTAAAGAACATCCAGTGATGAACGCATCCATATCTGGGAACGAAGTCATCTACCATGACCACGAAAACATCGGTATAGCGGTGGACGCTCCCGAGGGTCTGATGGTGCCCGTGATCAAAGATGCTGGAGAGATGCAGCTTCCGCAGATTGCGGAGTCCATCAATTCCTTGGCCACAGATGTAAGGGATGGCACCGTCAAGGTTGACCAATTGACCGGGTCAACTTTCACCATCACCAACACCGGGTCGGGAGGGGCCCTGTTTGACACGCCTGTGCTGAACATGCCGGAAGTGGGCATTATGGGCGTGGGAACGATAGTTAAGCGTCCAGTTGTCATCAAAAACCAGCTGGGTGGCGATTCGATCGCGATTCGCTCGATGGTTTACCTCTCGATTTCCTATGACCATAGGTTGGTCGACGGGGCGGATGCTGCCCGGTTCCTTTCCTCGGTGAAGCAGAAGTTGGAGGCAGCGGACTTTCTGCCTTCTTTGCAACTGTAGTTAGTCGCAGCAAGGGATAGATGTTTTCAAGAGGTGGGGCTCGCTTCTCAGAGGCGGGCCCCACCTTTTGGTTAAGCTAGTTGCCTGACCGGGGAGAGACACTTCAGAAAGGCTGCAGAAACATGTGTGCGAATGAACCCACGCTAGTGGCGATAAGGGAACCCACATAGATCATCACCCCTTTGGGTGGGGGCCAGAGCACTCGGTGGGACCACCCTGACAAACGCGCCTGCACAACCATTCTGGTCGGCAAGTCTTTGACGGTTCCAGGTTCCCGCTTTACCAGGTCCACGTTCCAGGCAGCCCCAGTTGCTGCAGTGATGGAGCCTCCTGAACGGTACATCAAGATTTTCTGCTGTAAAGGGCGAAAACCCAACTGTGGTGGAAGCTTAATTGCAGACAGAAGAAGCTGACCGTTGGTCTCCCTCCGGACAGATATTGCGTCCCAATTGTCCACGCCCAGTCGGGAAAGTTGGCCAGTCACTTCCACCAGACTGTCCTGCGCACTTGTTCTCCCCTCAAACGCGCTGCTGCCGGTTCTGCTGCCAATTAGGTGGGCAACAACCTCTCCTTCTTGGGTAATCGTGACCGGAACCACGGTCTGACCGGTTAGGGCAGCTATCGCCCTCCAAAGCCTTCTTTCTGAGTCCGTGCCTCTTTCCAGGGAGGGAAACACAAGCTTCGCACCTTGCCCTGGTGTCTGGTTTAGCCAAACAATCCCCCTGTTTGTGAGTGCAAAAACTTGTTGGGTTCCATCAGATGCTCTCATGAGAGTATTGTCGGTCAGTGGGGAATTATTGGAGCGGCAACAAATAGCTTCCTGTGAGTCCAACTGTTTGGGGAAGGAGACGATGCTGTTGAGTTCATCTTCCCCCCTGCGGTCTTTAAGCCACTATCGAGAGCTCACCGACTACGTTAACCGATCCATCCTGGTAGCCGGCTTCCTTGCTCGGGCACCACAAGCGATGATGCCCCTAGGAATCATGACAGCCTTCACCGCTGCAAGCGGTGAAATCGCGGTCGGTGGGCTTGCTACCGGAGTTTTCTCCGTGGCTGTAGCTATCTTTTCGCCCCTTATAGGAAGAGGGGCGGACCTTTGGGGGCAACGCACCCTGCTCCTCGCCCTAACGCCACTAAACGCACTGGCAATTCTGAGCCTATTCTGGGCAGCAAGCAACGGTAGGTACGGTGGACCCATTGCGCTTCTGTGGTTTCTAGCTGGGGCTACTGCAATCCCAGTCGGGTCCTTTGCTCGAGCAAGGTGGGTGAACACTGGTCCGCCTCCAGGCACAATGGCAGCTGCTTTCTCCTACGAATCTGTGGCGGACGAACTTGTTTTCGTCCTCGGTCCTGCTCTGGTGGGGATAGCTGCGAGCACGTCGGCTCCAGCAGCACCACTCCTTTTGGCTTTTCTACTGGCACTGGTGGCAGGGATTCCTTTCGCTTTGCGGGCTCCCCAGATATTACCTAAAGCCTCGATGGGGACTGCTCAGGACGCGGAAAAGGTCCACCCAAGCATCTTCCGAGTTGTTTACCTGGTGGCACCCGCTTCCTTGGCTCTCATATTCATAGGTATGTTCTTTGGCTCCCTCCAAGCTGCGACCACCGAGCTAACGGAGGCCCTTGGCCAACCCAGCCGCGCAGGGCTGGTGTACGCCACTGTCGGTATCGGATCAGCGGTTGCCGCCCTGCTAGTCGTTGCCTTACCCACACGCTTCCGCATGTCCCATCGCCTCCTAGTTTTCGGCACGGGGATGGCCGGTACAATCTTTTGGGCGGCGCAGCAGCAGAACCTGGGGATGCTGGCCCTCATCTTCCTCCTGACCGGCTTATTTGTGGGCCCCTCCCTGGTTACCGCTTTCACGTTGACTGAAAAGTTAGCTCCCCAAAATGGGATATCGGTAGCCATGACACTACTTCAGTCCTCCGTGACCGTGGGTGTGGCTACAGGTTCGGCTGCGGGAGGAGCAGTTGCCCAGAACTGGGGAAGTTACAACACATTTATGCTCGCTGCTGCCGCCGGAATAGGAGTGGCGCTGGTTGGAGCACTATTGCTTGTGCCGCACTACCGCTCAAAGCATTATCAGATCTAGCGTAACAACGTTAGGATAGGGAACATCATGGCTAAGAAAGAAAAAACACCTGAACTGACATCAGCGTCCAAGAAGCGGCGCTGGTACCACAACTATTCCGACGCCTATAAAGTCGTCAGACGAACGTATCCCTGGATCCTTTACGCTTTGATCCTTGCGCCAATAATCTTGATTGGCTTCGGAATATTCCTCGGGATAGTACGCGGATCCTTGATCCTCATACCTTTAACCTTCATTGGACTTGCACTACTGGCCGATCTGTCTCTGCTTGCCTACCTGGTCCGACCTGCAATGTACCAGCAGATTGATGGCAAAGTGGGGGCAGCCTACGCCGTAATCGGCCAGATCCGCAGAGGGTGGGTAGTCGATGACGAACCAGTGGCTGCAAACAGGAACCAGGACCTAGTGTGGCGCCTAATAGGCAGGCCTGGTGTCGTTTTAGTTTCCGAGGGGAGCCCTAACAGCGTCCGTTCCCTACTGGATACCGAACGCAAAAGAATTCAACGCTCGATTTCCAACGTTCCCATAACGTTTATTCAGATGGGTACGCAGGACGGCCAGGTGCCTCTCAAGAAACTGAAATCTAAACTGAACTCTCTGCCAAAGTCCCTGACTAAACAGGAAGTGCCTGAAGTCGCTAATCGCCTGCAGGCACTGGGCAACAGAGCTGTGTCGATTCCAAAGGGTGTAGATCCTTACAACACGAGAATATCCAGACGTAGCTTGCGCGGCTAACTCCACATCTCCCTACCGCTCCCAAATACTGCACAGCATTTGATCAGATAGTGAGATCCCGCTTGGATTACTATTCAAGCTGATGCATACTTATCGTGGCTGAGTTACTAGACGATGGAGAAAATAATGAAAAAGCTGTCCCCCCTTATACTGCTTGCTACAGGTGCCCTGGCGCTATCTGGCTGTTCAGACCCAGGTACTACACCCGATGAGACAAAAGAAGAACAAAGCGGCACCGCCTCCGGGGAGCAATTTGACCCGAGCACCCTAGAACCCGTCCCAGACATTGTCGAAATGACCCCTGACACCCTGGTTCATCCTGGACAGCTCACCAACGGAGCGTCTACCGACTACCCACCTGGGGAGTTCCTTGAAGACGATGCCTCCACACCCACGGGGTACGACGTCGAGATTGTTGAAGCCCTTGCTAAAGTAATGGGACTTGAGAAAGGTGTCACCGAACACGCTGAGTTCCCTACCATTATCCCCTCGCTTGGAACCAAGTTTGATGTGGGCGCATCTTCCTTCACCATAACCCCTGAACGTCTCGAACAGGTAAACATGGTGTCCTACCTCGAGGTCGGTTCAGCCTATGCCGTGAAAGAGGGGAACCCCGAAGGCTTTGACCCCGAAAACGTTTGCGGAACAACCATTGGCGTCCAGACTGGGACCTACCAAGAAGAATACGCTAACAAACTATCCGACCAGTGTGTCGAAGAGGGCGAAGAAAAAGTCGAAGTTATGCCCCACCAACTACAGTCCGAAGTAACCCTGAAGGTTTCCGGGGGACAGTACGACGCCACCTTTGCAGATTCACCCGTGATTGGCTACGCCATAACCCAGTCAAATGGAAAGCTGGAACAAGTTGGCGAGGTAATTGAAGCGGAACCTCAAGGCATCGCCGTGGCAAAAGATGATGACCAGCTCACCGCCGCCGTGCAAGCCGCCACCCAGTATCTGATGGACGAAGGTTATCTTGAACAGATCCTAGCCAACTACGGTGCTGAGGACTCAGGCCTCAAACAGGCAGAGATCAACCCCGGATCGTAGCCCCGTGGAAACACACGCGCAGAGCAACGGCGTCGACCTAATCGAAGCCAAGCCGGTTCCCCGGCCAGGCCGATGGGTCGGCGCCTTCGCCGTAGCCATCATCGTTGCGATGGTAGTACACGCCCTCATCACCAACCCAAATTTCCAGTGGCCAGTGGTTTGGGAGTGGCTTTTCTCCAAAACAATCCTAACCGGCGTCCTTTATACGCTCATCCTGACCGTCCTCGCCATGGTCTTGGGAACCGTCCTCGCAATAACGATGGCAGTGATGCGTCAGTCAACAAACCCGGTTCTGCGGGCAGTGGCGACCTTCTACATCTGGTTCTTTCGAGGCACCCCAATCTACACTCAGCTGATCTTTTGGTCGCTGTTACCCACCCTGTACCCCAATTTATCTCTGGGTATTCCATTCGGACCCGAGTTCATTACATTCCAGACTTCGCAGGTGCTTACCGTCTTCTGGATGGCAGTTCTTGGTCTTGGTTTCAACGAGGGTGCCTACCTGGCTGAAATCATCCGCGCAGGTATCAACTCGGTGGACAAAGGGCAGTGGGAAGCAGCCACAGCCCTAGGAATGTCACGAAGCAAAATTATGTCCAGAATCGTCCTGCCACAAGCAATGCGCGTGATCGTACCTCCCTTGGGGAACGAAACTATCTCCATGCTGAAAACTACCTCTCTGGTTGCAGCAATACCTTTCACACTCGAACTAACGTTTGCCGCCGCCACCAAAGGACACCAACTGTTCGCACCCGTTCCCCTCCTGATAGCTGCCGCCATCTGGTACCTGCTCATAACCTCCATACTCATGATCATCCAGCACTACATCGAGGCGTACTATGGGCGAGGTTTTGACAGTGGCCAGTCGAAGAAGAAAGCTGCCGCCGACCCCAACGAGACCACCTTCCTCGAGGTGACACCATGACGCCAGATGAATCAGCGCTCAGCCCAGTGAACCCACAACCTGGGCTAAAAGTAGAGGCGCGAGACGTGCACAAGTACTTCGGCGACCTCCACGTCCTCAAAGGCGTGAACTTAGAAGTAGAACCAGGTCAGGTTACCGTCCTCCTTGGGCCCTCCGGCTCCGGCAAATCGACGCTGCTTCGCTGCATCAACGAACTCGAGAGTATCTCTGCCGGACGGGTGTGGGTCGATGAAAAGCTAATGGGAATGCGCTCAAAACAAAACAGCGCGGGGCAAGAAGTCCTATACCGGCTCACCGATAAAGAAGTGGCTGCCCAAAGGTCCAAAATTGGGATGGTGTTCCAACGTTTCAATCTCTTCCCCCACATGACAGCCCTGCAGAACGTGATGGAAGCACCGATCCAAGTTAGGGACCTAAACAAGAAGGAAGCCCAAAGACGGGCTCACGAGATGCTGGAACAAGTTGGGCTCTCAGACCGGACTGACCACTACCCCGCCCAGCTCTCAGGAGGCCAGCAGCAGCGAGTAGCCATCGCTCGGGCTCTTGCCATGGAACCCGACCTAATGCTGTTCGACGAACCAACATCGGCTCTGGACCCAGAGCTGGTCGGAGAAGTGCTTGCGGTTATAAAAGGTCTGGCCGAATCAGGGATGACAATGGTCGTAGTGACCCACGAGGTTGGCTTCGCCAAGGAAGTTGGGGACCAACTGGTCTTCATGGACGACGGTCGCATCATCGAAAGCGGGGATCCCAAAGAAATTATCAATAACCCCCAAAAAGAGCGTACGCGAGACTTCTTCTCCCGCGTACTCTAACCTAACTCAGCAGCTGTCCTGCTAGCCGTCCTCCGGTGCCCCAAAGCCTCCACTTATCGATTTTAGGGCGGCCGTCAGCTCGGTGGGGACAACCCAAACCTTCGATGACTCACCAGCTGCCAACTCAGGCAGCATTCGTAAATACTCGTAAGAAAGCAGATCCGGTGACGGGTTCCCCTCGTGTATGGCACCAAAAACCGTTTCGATTGCTTCCGCCTCCCCCTTTGCCTTAGTAACGCTTGCTTGCGCCGCCCCTTCCGCTTCCAAAATAGCTGACTGCTTCTGACCCTCAGCCTGTAAGATGGCAGATTCACGCACGCCTTGTGCCTGCAGGATCGCTGCCCTCTTGTCCCGTTCAGCGCGCAGCTGCTGCTCCATAGCCTGCTGGATCGTAGGTGGGGGATCAATTGCCTTGAGCTCCACCCGGTTTATTCTTATACCCCATCTCCCTGTGGCTTCATCGAGGACACCGCGGAGCTGAGCGTTAATCTGATCACGACTCGTTAGGGTCTGCTCCAGATCTAAAGAGCCGATAACGTTACGCAAAGTGGTGATCGTTAACTGCTCAATCGCCTGAATATAGTCAGCAATTTCGTAGGTGGCCGCTACCGGGTCGGTCACCTGGTAGTAAATAACCGAATCTATGGAAACCACCACGTTGTCAGCAGTAATTACCGGTTGGGGAGGAAAGCTTGTCACCTGCTCACGAAGGTCCACGCGGGCAGCCACACGGTCGACAAAAGGCACCAAAATGTGCAGGCCAGCATATTTCACTGATTGAAACTTACCCAGCCTCTCGACCACCAGGGCGCGGGACTGAGGCACTACAACGACCGCGTTCAGTACCACCGCCACAACCAAGCCAATTATCAGCAGTAACACAACAAATGAAGTCATTTTTCTCCCCCAACCGTGCCAGGACACGGCCTACAGTCCAGATGAATGCCCTTGAAACAAGTCTGCCTCACTATAGCGCTCCGCTTCAAGCTTCCCCCACGATCGCCGTGGCCCCTTCAATGCGAATGACCTGCACCTGCGCTCCGACAGGGAAGCGTTCGCCATCTAGGGCCCGAGCCGACCAGGTCTCACCCTCGAGCCTGATGCGCCCCTCCCCCGAAGCTAAGTCTTGAGTTACTGTTGCCTTCTTGCCCACCAATCCCTGCACATTGGTCGCCAAATCAGGAGTGGAAGCAGCGAATACACTCTTCGCCCAAGGCCGCACCAGCACAAGAAACAGCCCGGACACTGCCACAAAAAGCAGAACCTGCCCCCAAAGCGGAAGGCCTAACAACGCGCCTCCCGCCGTGAGTAACGCCGCCAAGGCTAGGGTCAGAAAAAATAGGTCGACCGTGAAAATTTCAACGAAACCTAAGATCACTCCCCCAACTAGCCACCACAGTGCCACAGCGTTTACCCCTTCTGCTTCGCGGAAGCCCACCAACGACCGTCCCGGCGGTCCACCTGCAACGGCAAGCCAAATACTTCGCTCAAGTTATCATCCGTCAACATTTGCTCAATCGGTCCCTGCTTAGCCAAGCGTCCTTCTTGCAGTAAAGCAACGTGGGTGAACCCTTCTGGAATCTCCTCCAGCTCGTGGGTTATCAGGACCACTCCGGGAGTCGCCGGATCCGCCATTATGTCCGTTAAAGCCAGTAGGAGGGTCTCCCGAGCCCCCAAATCTAACCCCGCTGTGGGCTCGTCCAACACCACCATCTCCGGGTCCGCCATCAATGCCCGAGCAATGGAAACCCTTTGTTTCTCCCCCTCGGACAGAGTCCCAAAAAGTCTATCTTCGAAACCCGCAAGACCCAATGCTGCAAGAAGGTCGGCCGCCCTGGCCACATCCTCTTCCACATATTCTTCAACAAAGCGAGTGTCGGCGCCCCAAGAGGCGGGCAGTACAGCATCCATGACACGAACCGATGGTCCCAGACGATCCCGAACGTCCGCGGAGGCAACCCCAACTCGGGATGCCAAATAACTAGGGTCCTGGATCCCTGTGCTGTCGCCCAGAACTTCCACCTGCCCTTCCACAGGCCATTCGCGGCCCGATATTAGGCGCGCCAAAGTTGTCTTACCGGCCCCATTGGGACCCAGAAGTACCCAGTGTTCCCCCGGCATCATTCTGAAGTTCACACCCTTCAAAATGTCAGTGTTCCCCTTGCGGACAACAGCATCGGAAACTACCACCAACGGCTCATTCATCTTCGTCCTCCAACGCCACCAGACTGCGGTACAGCTCGACTGTGTCTTTACCAATATTCTTCCAGGAAAAGTGTTCCCTTGCTCGTGCCAGGCCGGCTTCACCCATCCGCTTAGCTGCCACGGGATCCGCTAATACCCGATTCAGGGATGCCGCAAAATCCGCTTCAAACTTTTCTGGGTCGATAGGACGACCAGTTCCGTCCTGCACCTGCTCTATTGGCACCAAATAGCCGGTTACGCCGTCTACGATCACGTCAGGTATTCCCCCGGTGGCAGTGCCCACCACGGGTAATCCCATGGCCATAGCCTCCAAGTTCACGATACCCAAAGGCTCGTAAAGTGATGGCGTTGCAAAAACATCCGCCGCGCCCAACAGAGCGATTATTTCGTTCTGCTCAAGGGACTGAGGAATATGGACGACACCCGAACGTTCCCGCTGCAGCTCCTCAACCAAGCTGTCCACTTCTTCCCCAATTTCCTTAGTATCTGGCGAACCGGCACACAGAACCACCTGAACTTCAGGAGGAAGCTCCTTAACAGCCCGAAGCAAATGCGGTAAACCTTTCTGTCTGGTCACCCTACCCACGAACATCACAGTCTGTTTGTCGGGGTCCACGCCATATTGCTCTTGCACGGACCTAGCAGCATCCCTCTCCTTCTCAGTTTCAGGGCGGCGCCAACGGTCCAAGTCAACACCGTTGTGAATCACGTGGACCCTCCCCGGGTCCACGGTAGGGTATGCCCGAAGAATGTCATGCTTCATACCATGCGACACGGCGATAATTGCATCCGCATTCTCATAGCTCAGCTTCTCCACGAAGGATGATACCCGGTAACCGCCCCCCAGCTGCTCTGCTTTCCACGGCCTCAGAGGTTCAAGCGAGTGCGCGGATATCACCAGTGGAACCCCGTAAAGCAGTTTCGCCAGGTAGCCAGCGAAGTTCGTGTACCAAGTATGGGAATGCACCAAGTCCGTGCCCGCTATGTCTGGCGTCATCGCCAGATCCACACCCAACGCTTGCACTGCCGGGTTGGCGTCAGCAAGCTCAGGGATATCAGTGTATCCCTGGACCCCCGGCCCAGCTCCAGACGTATCGGGAACCCTAGGGCCGTCGAACGCGTGGATACGCAGATCAACCAATTCACGCATAACTTGGCTGAGCTCATGAACATGAACCCCAGCACCACCATAGATGAACGGCGGATATTCCCTGGTCAGAAGGTCAACACGCATTACGAGTCCTAAAAATAGAGGGCGAACTACGCACCTTAAGCATACCTGTCTTTTGGTTGCCATAAGACCAGAGCCAGCCTGGTTTATCAGCTCTGCTTCCGAAAATATCTGCTATGAGTGGTCTGGCGGAAACGAAAGCAAAAGGCAGGTAAGCTTGGCCTATGGCGAAGAAGCGAATTTTGGGAATTGTGCTGGCTGGAGGCGAAGGCAGGCGCCTGATGCCACTGACAATGGACCGAGCCAAGCCTGCGGTGCCTTTCGGGGGCAACTACAGGCTAATCGACTTCTCTTTATCGAACCTAGTGAACTCCGGTTTCTTGAAAATCCTGGTTCTTACCCAATACAAGTCACACTCCCTGGATAAGCATATTGCCCGCACCTGGAGGCTTTCAGACCTGTTGGGAAACTTTGTAGCCCCAATGCCCGCCCAGCAACGGCGTGGACCCTACTGGTACATGGGGAGCGCCGACGCTATCTACCAGTCCCTGAACGTGGTTTTTGAGGAAAGACCAGACTATTTAGTGATCACCGGTGCGGACAACATCTACCGCATGGATTTTTCGCAAATGGTTGACTACCACATCTCCACTGGGTTGGCCGCCACCGTAGCAGGAATTCGCCAGCCTATAGAGCTCGCTTCTCAATTCGGTGTGATCGAAGCAAAAGACGGGAAGATTCAAAAATTCCTAGAGAAACCACAAAACGCGGTCGGATTGGAGGACGATCCTTCCGTGGTTCTTGCCTCGATGGGTAACTACGTGTTTAGCACCGACCAGCTAATTGAAGCACTGCGCAAAGACTCAACCAATCCCGTGTCCAGACATGACATGGGTGGGGACATAATCCCCTATTTCGTGGAGCAAGGGGAAGCCGCAGTCTACGACTTCAAGGACAACTTCGTTCCTGGGGCAACAGAAAGGGACCGTGACTATTGGCGTGATGTGGGAACTATTGACTCCTACTACGATGCGAATCTTGACCTGATCAGCGTTCACCCAGTTTTCAATCTTTATAACTACGAGTGGCCGGTCCTTACGTCTATTAAGACGTTGCCTCCCGTGAAGTTTGTCCACGGAGAGACCGGCTCACGGATTGGTCATGCCGTCGAATCACTTGTTTCCTCTGCGGTCATCATTTCGGGGGCTGAAGTCTACCGTTCTGTTCTCTCCCCCAACGTGCGTGTGCACTCCTGGGCACAGATCCAAGACTCCGTCATATTGGATGACGCCCACATCCGGCGCAGGGCGCGTATCAACAGGGCGATCCTAGATAAGAACGTTGTGTTAGAAGAGGACGCCCAGGTCGGTTTCGACAAGGAACACGACTTGGAGCGCGGCTTCACCGTCACAGAATCTGGTATCACCGTGGTCCCTAAAAACACGGTGGTAAAACCTTGACTGACAGCAAGGACCCTAGAGGCCGAAGGGTTTTTCAGGGGCCTGTGCCCACTGTGGCTAGTGAAGTTCCTGGACTAGTGACCGGAGATACCTGGTGGTCTCTATCGGAGAAAATGGTTCGTGAGCATCCTGAACTTTCGGCCGGATTCGTGGAAGTAGGCCGCTCAGTTATTCCGAGCGCGTTGCTAAGTAGACCTCCCACCCTTGTCCTGACAGACGCGGATTCTACGCTTTTCGCTGAAGAGGTTATTGACGAGCTAGCTGACATTGCTGGCGTTGGCAGTGAGGTAGCAACAATAACTGAGGCCGCCATGCGTGGACAGCTCGACTTCGATGCGTCACTGGCTCGGCGTGTGGCACTACTGGAAGGCCTCCCCGAGACTGCGCTGACCCAGGTGCGCCAGAGACTGACATTCCGAGACGGTTTCGCTGAACTACTGGATTGGACCCACGCACAAAAGGCCACGTTCGGTGTCGTGTCGGGAGGCTTTGAGCAAGTAATAGGACCTCTACTGACGCCCCTGGGTGTCGACCGGGTCCTGGCAAACGTTCTGGAAATCGAACAGGGCCGGCTAACTGGGCGGACGCTCGGCCCGATCATCAACGGCGCAGCAAAAAAAGAAGCCCTAGTCAGTTGGAGCAGGAACACTCCGGAGCGCAGCATTACTGTGGGCGACGGTGCCAATGACATTCCCATGTTGCAGGCGTCCGGTGTCGGGGTAGCGTTTTGCGCCAAGGAGGTTGTGCGCAGCGAGACGCAGAGCTACTTGGCGATCCCTCGCCTAGACGCAGTCATTGGATTGGTTGGACCGCGACCATAGACCGGGACTAGTAAGAAACGTGTACGAAGTCCTCGATCGTTCCTACGTGTGAATGCCACTCTTTCCAGTCTTTCGACGCGGTCACGAACACCGCGCTGCCGGTGGGCATACCGGTTTGCACTTCCCCGGCGCCTCCCTCTTTCACGACCTGCGTGGCCAGCCCAGATATTGTGGGTTCATGGCCGACTAGCAGAGAAGTTTCTTTTTCTGATTCCAGCCGAACGGTCTCAAGAAGCTGCTCAGGCGAACCGGAGTAGATGACATCCCGAACCTTGACCTTGGGCATGGTTGCTTCAGTCAGCCCAGCACCCTGGGCCATTTCTTGCCAAGTTTCCTGCGCGCGAACAGCCGGCGATAACAGAACCGTATCCACCTGTTCCAGGTGAGCCTTCAAAGACTCTCCAAGCTTTTGTGCCTGTATCTTCCCAGCGTCCGATAGTGAACGTTGCTGGTCACCACCCTCAGCAGAGTGGTTGGCTTTGGCATGACGGACAAGTATCAAAGTGTGTGTGCTCATGACTACAACTCTACCCCCAGCTGGCTGTAGAGTCGAAACAGAATGGAGCGATCATGTTTTCATCAACACAGGGACCAGAGTCCATTATTTGCTCGGCACGAGGCTGCCGAGCTGATGCCACCCAAGCACTGGTTTGGTCCAACCCGCAAATACACTACGGGCGGAGCAAAACCTGGATGTCCTGCGACGACCACGTGGAAACATTAAGTTCCTACCTAACCTCCCGAAGTTTCCCACTGGAGGTCGTGCCGATAGAGGATTTTCTAGCGGACAAGGACTAGTTCCAAGTAGTCCTCGTCCCACAGATCTTCGTCACCCTCAGGTAAGAGGAGAACTCGATCGGGATTTAGCGCTTCCACTGCTCCCGGATCATGACTCACCAAGACGACAGCACCCTCGTAGGACTCGAGAGCCGACAGTATTTCCTGTCTTGAAGCCGGGTCCAGGTTGTTCGTGGGCTCATCCAAAAGTAGAACGTTGGCTGCAGATATCACCAAGGTTGCCAATGCTAGACGTGTTTTTTCGCCTCCCGACAGCACTGACACGGGTTTCATGACATCTGAATCTTTGAAAAGAAACTGGCCTAAGACTGATCTAATCTCTGTGTCTGACAGTCCTGGTGCGCTTCGACGCATGTTCTCTTCCACCGTTGACTGCGGGTCCAATGTCTCGTGTTCCTGGGCGTAATACCCCAACTGCAAACCGTGTCCTGGGTTCACCTGCCCCAAGTCCGGCTCTTCCACCCCGGCCAACAGGCGTAGGAGCGTAGTCTTTCCAGCCCCGTTTTCCCCCAAGATAGCCACTTTTGCGCCCCGGTCGATAGCCAGATCTACCCCGGTGAAGACCTCCAGGCTACCGTAGCTTTTTGTCAGCCCTTCCGCCGTTAGTGGCACTCTTCCTGCCGGCGCCGGGGCCGGAAGTTGTATTTTGGCTACCTGCTCTTGAGCTTGCTCTGGTCCTGCCAGTTCCCTAAGCTCTTGTGCCCGGCGCAGCATCTGTTGCGCCGCAACTGCTTTTGTTGCCTTTGCCCGCATCTTGTCACCCTGGATTTGCAAGGACTCAGCTTTGCGTAATGCGTTCTTCCGCTCTTTTCTTCTGCGTATCTGATCCTCTTGTCGTGTTTTCAGGTAGTCGTGCCAGCCCATGTTGTAGATTTGCAGCTCCGCGGTCACAGAATCAAGATGAAACACGCGGTTCACAGTGTTGGCTAGCAAAGGCACATCGTGACTGATGACTATGAATCCCCCGGGAAAGTCTTGTAGCCAATCCCTCAACCAGACAATAGAGTCATGGTCCAAATGGTTCGTTGGCTCGTCGAGAAGTAGTGTATCCGCCTCAGAGAAAAGAACTCTAGCTAGTTCCACCCGCCGTTTCTGTCCCCCAGACAAGTTAGACGTTGGTGCGCGGAGCTGTTCGTCTGTCAGCCCTAACGCTGCAGCAATCTGCGAGGCTTCAGCGTTAGCTGCCCACCCACCAGCTTGGGTGAATTCGTGGTCCAGTCGAACGTAGCGTTCCATTGCTTTTTGTTGGCGCGCTCCAGTCGAACTTCCCATTTCTTCTTCGGCTCGGCGGATCCTGCGGATAATCTGATCAATGTTTCGCACGGAGATTATGCGTTCGCGTGCGGTCTGCTGCTCGTCCTGTTCACCTGTATCTTGCGGCAGGTAAGCGATTCTCCCACCGCGAGAGATCTGTCCCGTGTGTTCAGCAACGCCGTCATCCGGTACGTTCGCCAGCAGACGCATCATCGTTGTCTTTCCTGCCCCGTTGCGTCCTACTAGGCCCACTTTGGATCCTGCGGGCACACTGAAGGAGACGGGACCAACCAAATCCCGGGGTCCAATCCGCAAAGAGAAATTGTCGACGCTTATCACCTGGCCAGCTTAGGGCACAATGGTGGGGTGGACTATTCAGAACATCCGGTAGGTTGGACGCAAGCACGACTGTACACACCGCTTGCAGTGGCTTTTGTGGCTTTGCTCCTAATTGCGAACATCGCTGCCACAAAACTTTTCCAAATTCCGCTCGGCTCGAAACATCTGATTTTCGACGGAGGGGCAATCCTGTTCCCTTTCACATACGTTTTAGGCGATGTGCTAGCCGAAATCTACGGCTTCAAAGCAACGCGAAGGATCATTATTTGGGGGCTGTTCGCTTCCATCCTGGCGGCTGGCTCCTTCGCCCTGGTTCAGCTTCTTCCTCCCGCACCTGAATACGTTCACCAGGAATCTTTCCAAGCGGTACTTGGTTTTGTTCCCAGAATCGTGGCGGCCTCTCTACTGGCATACTCCGTGGGGCAACTTCTTAACGCCTATGTCTTAGTGAAAATGAAAGAGCATTGGGGTTCCTCAGGCTTGTGGGTCCGCCTCCTGGGTTCCTCGGTTGTTGGTGAAGCGGCCGACACCCTAGTGTTCGCTACAGTCGCTTTTTTGGGCACCCTGACGGGAAGTAGTTTTTGGAATTACGTCCTGGTCGGCTATGTTTACAAAATGGTCTTCGAAGTTGTGTTGCTGCCACTGTCCTATGGGGGCATAAGCATTCTGGGGAGGGTGAAGAAATGACGGATTGGTTGGGTTATGCGTCCCCTGCGGACACTAGTTCCTGGCCTAAAAAGGGCCAGTCATTGCCGTTGGACAGCGCCCCGCCTTTCACTGTCACCCACCGCTCACAGGAGGGGCGAAAGCTAGCGCGAACGGGAATTATTCACACTCCGCACGGCCAAATCAGGACACCCGCTTTCATTCCAGTTGGAACTAAAGCGACAGTAAAAGCCACAACGCCAGAAATGGTCGTCGCTGCGGGTGGCCAGGCTGTGCTGGCTAATGCTTACCATCTGTACCTACAACCTGGATCCCAGATTGTTGACCAAGCGGGCGGACTTGGGAACTTCATGAATTGGTCGGGCCCAACCTTTACTGACTCGGGCGGATTCCAGGTTCTATCCATGGGGGCCGGCTTCAAAAAGGTTCTTAGTGACGAGTTTGCCTCCCCCGCAGGCGGTGAGCAAACCAGAGAAGCTCAAGAACGTGCCCAGCAAGAGGCCATTATGGCTTCTCGTGCAGTGGTCGACGAGGACGGGGTCACGTTCCGAAGCCACATTGATGGTTCACCCCACCGCTTCACCCCAGAGTTTTCAATCACGGTGCAACACCAGTTAGGTGCCGACATAATATTTGCTTTTGACGAACTAACTAGTTTGTCTCACCCCAGGTCATACCAGGTTGAATCTCTAGAGCGCACGGAGAAGTGGGCCCGTAGGTCCTTGGCTGAGCACATTTCACAGACCACAAACCGCCCGGGAAAACCGTATCAACAATTGTGGGGGGTTATTCAGGGTGCCGATTACCAAGATTTGAGGCAGTCTACCGCCCGCACGCTGGCGAGCATGGAAGTTGAGGGGCACCAATTCGACGGTTTCGGGATTGGTGGAGCCCTCCGCAAAGAACAGCTTGGCCAAATAGTTAGCTGGGTGACACCTTTACTGCCGGAGCATAAGGGGCGGCACCTACTAGGCATATCCGAACCCTATGACCTCTTCGAAGCTATCGATGCCGGTATAGACACTTTTGACTGCGTGAACCCGTCTCGCGTCGCTCGTAACGCCGCCATCTACTCGCCAAGCGGTCGGTACAACGTTACTGGCGCTCGGTACAGGTCGGACTTTTCTCCCCTGGTCGAAGGGTGTGGTTGCTACACCTGCCGCAACTATTCGCGTGCCTATGTGCGCCACCTCTTCAAAGCTAAAGAAATGCTCGCCTCGACGTTAGCCACCATTCACAACGAGTGGTTCACCATCAGGCTGGTTGACGCCATTCGTCAGGCCGTGGAGGACGACCGATTGCTGGAGTTCCGCGCGGATGTTCTCACCCGCTTCTACGGGCGCAAACTTTAGGCACCCACTGTCTCACCGCACTACACGTTGAAGCCAATGGCCCTCAGTTGGTCCTTGCCATCTGGAGTAATACATTCCGGGCCCCACGGTGGCAGCCACACCCAGTTAACGGTCACGTCCTCACTGAAAGGAGCGACCATCATCTGCACCTGCCTTTCAATGACATCTGTCAGTGGGCAGGCCGCCGAGGTCAGCGTCATATCGACCCGGACCGAATTGTCTTCTTCAATGTTGATCCCGTAAACGAGCCCCAGGTCAACAATATTGATTCCAAGCTCAGGGTCAATCACATCCTTGAGCGCTTCTACCACCTCTTCGCCCGAGAACGTTCCCTTTTCTACGAAATCAATTTTTCCGGTGTTATCTTTGTTCTCTTCCCCTTCTGTTTGTGCGGGCTGCGCAAACTCTTGGGGCGGCGCTTCTGTAGTCGCCATCGGGTTCCAATAGGATTGTTCAGTCATTCTTGACATTATTCTCCCCTTCCTGCTGATTACCTGCTAAGTCAATACCCTGGGCGGCCAACACATCTCTGAGCGCATACCACCCTAGGAGTGAACATTTGATTCTGTTCGCGAATTTGCTGGTTCCTTCTAGCGCTGCTGCATCCTCCAGGGTGTCCAGAACTCCTTCGCTGACCCCCTTGCCCCGGGAATGCATCATTTCTTCCATAGCACTAAATTTTTCTTTAGCCGTTTCCACTGGTTGTCCCGTCAGAGCATCGACCATCATGGACAAAGATGCCATTGAGATGGAGCAACCATCACCCGCCCAGGTAATTTTGGTTACCAGCCCGTCACCATCAACGGTCGCTCCCAGAGTTACCTGGTCACCGCATGTAGGATTCACCTGGTGGGACGTGTGCTCGCACCCAGAAATGTCCCCCTCACCGCTCCTTTGCCGTGAATGGTCCAGAATCACCTGCTGGTACAGCATATCCAAGCCGCTCATCATGCTCCTTTCACCTGGAAATAGTCCTGCACTTTTTCGACTCCTACCAAGAACCGTTCGACGTCTTCATCGTTGGTGCTAACTGAAACGGAGGCTCTGGCTGAAGCTGTTGAATCAAAGAAACGATGCACGGGAATTGCACAATGATGCCCCACCCGCACAGCCACATCTTCGAAATCTAGTACTTGACCTACATCGTGCGGGTGCACACCTTCAATTTCAAACGAAACCACACCTGTGCGGTCTTCCATGTCAGAGGGACCTAACAGTCGGATCCCACTCATATCGTTGAGGCCGGAGAGAATTTTCTCCCCCATTTTTCGTTCTTGGGCGGCCACGCGGTCCATTCCCAGCAGATTCAAGTACTCCAGAGCCTTGCCCCAGCCCACGGCCTGCGCCACGGGCTGGCTTCCCGCCTCAAACTTGTTCGGAGGGCGGAGGAACTCAGTCTTGTCCATGGAAACATCCGCCACGACAGATCCACCGGTTAGGACAGGCGGCATCGCGGAGAGGAGTTCTTCTTTGGCTACCAGTGCGCCAATCCCCGTTGGACCCAACATCTTATGGGATGACAGAACGATGAAGTCTGCGCCCAGTTCCTCAAAGTTGATGGGAAGGTGCGCGGAAGCCTGGCAGGTGTCTAGAACCGTCATCGCACCAACCTGTGTTGCTTTGGCCTGAATCACATCAACTGGGCTGATAGCGCCGGTTACATTCGACACGTGTGTGAAAGCCACTATTTTAGTGTTGGGCGTAATTCGTTCCAGTGTGTCTAAATCTATTCTTCCGTCGGGCGTCAGATCCAGGAATGCAAGTTCTGCTCCGGTTCGTTTGGCTAGCTGCTGCCAAGGCACCAGGTTTGAATGGTGTTCAGCCCGCGTGACAACAATACGGTCACCGGGCCCTATCTTGAACCTGTCGGTGCCCTGCCGCTCAACACCGCCGACCTGCTCAAAAGGGGGTTCTTGAATTCCCGTGGAAGCGTGATCAAAGGCCAACGCAACCAGGTTTAAAGCTTCCGTGGCATTTTTGGTCCAAACAACCTGATCGGCTTTCGCCCCAACGAAACTAGCAACAGCGGTCCTAGCTTCCTCAAAAGCCACGGTAGCTTCGTCGCCGAGCAGATGGGTGTTGCGGTTGACCGCACCATTCTTGTTTTTGTAGAAATCGGTCTCTGCTTCCAGCACACAATTTGGTTTCTGACTGGTTGCAGAAGCATCTAGATAGACGATGGGTTGACCTCCCCGCCCAGTTTTCTTTAGGGCAGGGAAGTCTTGACGAATGGCTTCCACCTGAATTGGAGAAAACCCTTCCTGGGTATCCGTTCTTGCCATCGTCACCCTCGTAGTGTCGACCTGATTTACAGGTACTTGTCGTAGCCTTCTTCTTCTAGCTGATCAGCAAGTTCGGGTCCGCCCTCTTCGGCGATACGCCCGTCAACAAACACGTGCACAAAATCGGGTTTGATGTAGCGCAGAATTCTCGTGTAGTGCGTGATGAGGACGATGCCAAGGTTGTCTTTCTCATAAGTCTTGTTAACTCCAGCAGAAACAATACGCAAAGCATCAACATCTAGCCCAGAGTCAGTCTCATCTAGAATGGCAAACTTAGGTTCCAGCAGTTCCATCTGCAGGATCTCAAGGCGCTTCTTCTCACCGCCAGAAAAACCAACGTTCACGTCTCGTTCCGCAAAGTCGGCTGGCATGCGCAAATCCTCCATTGCCTCCTTGACATCGCCCACCCACTGACGCAGTGGTGGCGGGTTACCGTCTATCGCAGTTTTGGCGGTCCTCAGCAAGTTTGAAACAGAAACGCCCTCAACCTCCACCGGGTATTGCATGGCTAAGAACAGACCAGCTTTAGCGCGCTCGTCAACGCTCATCTCGAGAACGTCCTGGTCATCAAGCCAAACCTCCCCTTGAGTTATTTCATAGTTGGGGTGCCCAGCCAGTGCATAGGCCAGAGTAGACTTCCCGGAACCGTTGGGGCCCATAATGGCGTGTATTTGACCCGACTCAATGGTCAGGTCCACACCCTTAAGGATCTGCTTTACACCCTCTGGGGTTTCTACGGAAACGTGTAGGTCCTTGATTTTCAAGGTTGACATCTAGTTCTTTCCTTCTTCTTCGGTGGCTAACAAGTTTTCAATGGTTTCTATCAGGCTATCTTCGATCTCTGGTTCCCCAATTTCCTTGAGGACATCCATAAAGAAGCCGCGCACAACCAGGCGCCGAGCTTCAAGGGGCGGAATCCCACGGCTCATCAGATAAAAGAGTTGCTCATCGTCGAAACGTCCCGTCGCAGAAGCATGTCCCGCGCCTTCAATTTCTCCGTTTTCAATTTCCAGGTTAGGGATCGAATCCGCTTTAGTACCTTCGGTCAGGAGCAGGTTACGGTTCGACTCATATGTGTCCGTGTTCTCCCCGCCCTTGCCGATCAGGCAGTCCCCTACCCACACCGACCGAGCATTCTGCCCCTGGAGTGCTCCTTTGTAGGCCACCCTTGAGTAGCAGTTCGGTTTGTTATGGTGGAGAAAAATACGGTGCTCCAGGTGTTGCTCTTCGTCAGCAAAGTAAATACCGTTCATGTAGAGTTCACCGCCAGGCGCAGTAAATTCATCCTCAACGTTGATCCGGATCAGGTCACCACCCAAAGAGACAACAAGATGGTGAAGTGTTGCGTCTCGACCAACCGTCATCCGGTGACTTCCAGCCATCAGTACGTTGCGTTCCCAGTTGTTGATTGAGACCACGGACAGGTTAGAGCCATCGCCAGCACGGATCTCGACTGTTTCGCTGAAGTTACCGGAACCGGAGTGAGAAATGATGACTTTACCTTTAGCATGCTCTTCGGCTTCGACCACTACACGCGCTACCGAGGGATCGCCGGCAGTGACAATGTCGATGTACACCGGCTCGTCCTCTTCAACCTCTTTGGGAATCGTTACCCACGTAGTCGAGGTGAACTTGTCCCAGGCAATAGCTGAGGGATAATCATCCGGCGCTAAAGCTATGCCTTCACTCTGCTCTTCCCTCTTAACATTCTTGACTTGCACTGAGTCGGGAGCACGAACTGTGATGTCAGCTGTACCGGTGTAGGATTCCACGTCGAACAGAGGTTTCACCCGCCGCATGGGGGTAAAGCGCCATTCTTCTTCCCGCCCTTTAGGGATGGAGAAATCGGCCAACTCAAAAGAGGTAAAGCGGTCAGCTCTGGAAACCTCGGATGGTTCCAGTACTGTGGTGATTTCGCTAGTTTTGGTCATATTAGCCGACAGATCCTTCCATTTGCAGTTCAACTAGGCGGTTTAGCTCCAGCGCGTATTCCATTGGGAGATGCTTAGCGATGGGCTCAATGAAACCTCTGACGATCGTTGACATGGCTTCGCTTTCGTCCAGGCCACGACTCATCAAGTAAAAGAGCTGGTCTTCGTTCACCTTGGAGACAGTTGCTTCGTGTCCCATCACGACATCCTCGGTTCGCACATCCACGTACGGGTAGGTGTCAGTTCGGGATTGCCTGTCTACCAAAAGAGCGTCGCAAAGGACGTTCGACTTGGACTGGGTCGCCCTGGCGTGGACTTCAACAAGGCCTCTGTAGGATGTTCGTCCACCGTTGCGCGACACAGATTTTGCTATTACCGATGAGGACGTCTGAGGCGCCATATGAACCATTTTCGCCCCGGTGTCCTGGTGTTGGCCAGCCCCAGCCAGACCGATCGACAGTGTTTCACCACGAGCGTGTGGGCCCATCAGATAGGAAGCCGGGTACTTCATGGTGACGTTGGACCCAATGTTACCGTCCACCCACTCCATGGTGCCGCCCTCGTCGACTATTGCCCGCTGGGTCACGAGGTTCAGGACGTTGTTCGACCAGTTCTGTACTGTCGTATAGCGCACGCGAGCATCTTTGTGGACAAAGATCTCCACTACAGCCGCATGTAAAGAATTCGTGTCGTAAATGGGAGCCGTGCATCCTTCTACGTAGTGCACGTAGGAGCCCTCTTCAGCAATGATGAGAGTACGTTCGAACTGTCCCATCGCCTCGGTGTTAATCCGGAAGTAGGCCTGGAGAGGGATCTCCACGTGTACGCCCTTGGGGACGTACACGAATGATCCCCCAGACCACGTTGCTGTGTTCAAAGCGGCGAACTTGTTATCGCCTGCGGGCACTGCTTTGCCGAAGTACTCCTCAAAGATCTCTGGATACTCCCGCAATGCGGTATCGGTATCCGTAAAAATCACACCCTGCTCTTCCAAGTCGCCTTGGATCTGTTGGTACACGACCTCAGATTCGTACTGGGCTGCCACGCCCGCAACCAACCGTTCCTTTTCCGCTTCTGGAATTCCGAGACGGTCGTAAGTTTCCTTAATTTCTTCAGGTAGGTCCTCCCACGACTGAACTTGGCGGTCCGTGGAGCGTACGTAGTACTTGAAATCATCAAAATTTATTCCTGACAGGTCCGGTCCCCAGGTGGGCATCGGCTTACGTTCAAACAGTTCGTAGGCTTTTAGGCGACGCGCCCTCATCCATTCTGATTCTTCCTTAGTTTCAGAAATGTGTTCGACGATACTTCTATCAATACCTTTTGGCACACCCTGCGAGTAGTCATCAGAGTCCCGCCAACCGTATTCGTAGGCGCCAATTGAATCAATGATTTCATCATCAGACATGCGTTTCTGTGATGAAGCGTCCAGCGCTGACTGGGTCATATGTTTCCTTCTGTTCTTGTTGTGTTTCTGTCTTTTGAACGACTTATGCCTGTCGTAAAAGTGGAAAGCGTTTCTGATTTGGGGTTGTCGCGTACCCGCCTAGCGGAATGTGCGTTGTGCAGACGTGCTCGCCCTGCACCAAGGTCGCTAACCTGCGGACGTCTAGGTCTAGGATGCGACTGAAAGCGACCAGTTCAGCATCGCAGAGCTGGGGGAACTCACTGGCAGCATCGCTTATGGGACAGTGTCCCTGACAGAGCTGCAGTGCGAAGTTTCCATCACCCACGGGCCGCACACTAGCGGCGTAACCATCGTCAGTTAGTGCATCGGCAAGTGCCTGTGCGCGCCTTCTAGGGTCTTTTCCCGCAGCTTCCACCACCGGCGTGTAGCGACGTTCCAACTCTCGAGTTCGGAAAGCCGCGAACCCCTCCACGGTGTCTTCTCCGGCGACCTGTTTCATGTATGTCAGAGCCTTCAAAGCCAAATCTGAATACCCTTCAGTGAGGGACTCTCGTCCGCTGTCAGTGACCACGTAGTGCCGTGCTGGCCTACCTCGACCTCGGGCTGCATCGGTTCTGACTTCGTGCTCCACTATTTGACTGTCAGCTTCCAAAGCAATAATGTGCCTGCGAACAGCGGCCGTTGTTAAGCCAAGAATTTGGGCCAATGCTGAGGCGGTAATTGGGCCATTTTCCACGATCAGATTGCGGATCACCTGACGTGTATCAGTTGCTACTGTGTCCGACACCTGTTGCCTCACTTCCATTGCGAATGCCACTGCCCCAGTGTATCCGATTTTCGCAACAGAGTCATGCCCTAATAGGAGGACTCCTCGTTCACCCTGGCATGGAGCGCCAAAACGCCCGCCACTACCCCCGGGTTAGAGAATGCTCCTTCCAAGACCAGCCTGGTGACAGTAGGCAAATCCACCCACTCTGTCACTATCTCAGCTTCCTCAGCCTGACGAGTGAAGCTGGTTTCACAATCCGATAGATCGGTGGCCAACATGATGGTCAGCCGCTCGTTAGAGGAGCCAGGCGAAGCATAAAAGTTAAGTAACTGATCCCAGTTCTGGGCCTGCAGCCCAACTTCTTCGCAAAGCTCTCTTCCTGCCGCTTCCACGATGCTGGCGTCTCTTGATTCGATTAACCCAGCGGGTAATTCCCATAAGGAGGCCTTCACAGCATGCCGATACTGCCGCAGCAACAGGATTTGGTTCTCCGTTTCATCATCGGGACACGGACGCATAGCCACCACGGCTACAGACCCCGGATGTTCAACATACTGCCGATCTACGACCTCCTGCCCAGGCTGCAATTCCACCCTGTCTGCTCGGACCGAGAAAATAGCCCCGTCCCAAGCAGCCTGCGTATCTACCAGCCTGCGTTCTTGGTCTTCTTGGTCGTAAATCTTCCAGCCGGGTACCATGTTTTCCTATTTCTTCGTTTCTTGTTGTGTGTTCGTTTTATGCTTGTGCTGCAAAGCTGCCCGCACAAAAGCCGCGAACAATGGGTGCGGCCGGGTGGGGCGAGATTTAAACTCGGGATGGGCCTGGGTGCCTACGTAGAAAGGGTGCTCCGCGCGATCCAGTTCGACAAATTCTACAAACTCACCATTGGGAGACCAGCCGGAGAAATTGAATCCCACACCAGCGAACTCGCCCTCGTAATCCCGATTTATTTCATAGCGGTGACGGTGACGTTCCGAAACTAGGTCAGTGCCGTAGATCTCTTCCACGAAAGACCCGGGCTTAAGCTCGGCGTCAAAAGTGCCGATCCGCATCCCTTGCTTGTGCGGCGTGTCCGAATGCTCGGTGTCAACACTTGTCTTCCCTGCAACGAGGACAGGGTGGTCGCTAGCCTCATCGAACTCAACCGAATTGGCTGTCGGGTAGTTAAGCAGGTTCCGGGCCCCCTCAATCAGCATCGCCTGGGCTCCCAAAGAAATCCCTAACGTGGGCAAACCAGTTGTTCGCGCCCATTCCAATGCAACAAGCAAGCCGGTCAAACCCCGTTTGCCAAATCCGCCAGGGACCACCAAGCCGTCGGCTCCCTGCAACGCTTGCGCGCATGCTTCACTCGTCTGGCAAGAGTCAGGGGATACCCACCGAATTGTCACCTGAGCGTCATTTGCAAAGCCTCCCGCACGTAAAGCCTCAGTCGCCGACAGGTAGGCGTCCGGAAGCTCGTAGTACTTGCCAACCACGGCAATCACCACCGAATGCTCGGGGTTTTTCACCTGCTCTAGTAACGCTTCCCAGTCATCCCACTGGACCTCCCCATAGTCCAAGTCCAAGATGTCAGCAGTGACCAGGTCGAGTTTCTGTTCGTGCAGCACCTTGGGAACCTCGTAGAGGGAGTCCACATCGGGACAAACTACGACGGCGTCTTGCTCCACATCACACATCAGAGCAACCTTGTTTCTTGCCGATTCTGGCACCTCAACTTCAGTCCTAAGGACTAGGGCGTCCGGCTGAATCCCCAGCGAACGCAGCATGGCAACAGAATGCTGTGTGGGTTTGGTCTTCAACTCCCCGGCGGACTGTAAATAAGGAAGCAGGGAGACATGAAGAAACATCGAATTGCCGCGCCCCAGTTCCCGGCGCACCTGGCGTGCCGCTTCCAAAAATGGGGTGGATTCAATGTCCCCCACAGTTCCACCAATCTCGGTGATTATGACGTCGGGTGGTTCGGAACCGTCCTCAGGCTCCGCTTGTGCACGCATCCTGCGCATGATCTCGTTCGTGATGTGAGGGATAACCTGCACGGTCTCCCCGTGATAGTCACCCCTGCGTTCCCTCGCCAGGACGGCTGAATAAACCTTACCTGTGGTTGCGTTTGCCGCTCCAGACAATGCAACGTCTAAGAAACGTTCATAGTGGCCGATGTCTAGATCAGCTTCGCTGCCGTCCTTGGTAACAAAAACTTCCCCGTGCTGGTAGGGGTTCATGGTTCCCGAGTCCACATTGATATAGGGATCTAGCTTTTGCATGACCACTTTCAACCCCCGCCGCCGCAAAAGCATTCCAAGCGAGGATGCAGTAAGCCCTTTACCTAAAGAGGATACGACTCCCCCAGTAACAAAAATCTGTTTCGTCCGCACGTCGCGTGGGGAATCCAAGGAGTCAAATGCCATGGAATATCAGTGTAGCCGGCTTCCAATACGACATGCCACTTCTGAGCTAGTTCTCATTGTGAGCCCGCACCCAAGATATGAATGGGGGCACTGCCCGCTCGGCTCCCAGCCCCTGACCGAACTGCCCCTGCTCCCCGGTCATCAACGCTAGTCCAAGGTTCGTGGCCCCCATTTCACTATCGGCCTGATCAACAGTCGTCAAACCTGTCTCGGCTTGCCTGACAACAGCTATAAACTCACCCTCCCTTTGTGCATGCCCAAGAGCCACGGCACCCGGTTCAGTAGCTGCTGCCTGTGCGATCCCTACCCAGCTTTCATGACGCTCAGACGCGTCCCCGCTCTGAGCGTTCTCCTGCTCCTGCGGGCCTACGGCGTCAGGTTTTGGTCCCACTATGACCAGACGGTCAGCTTTCTCGTCCGGCCATGTTTGCGCATCAACCAGAGGCGTCCGTTCGTCGGACAAGATTTCCTTCAGTAGGTCAGCGTTTGCCCCCTGCGTGGTAATCACTTCAACTAGCGCTTGCCCAAGTACACTCGCATCTGTAGCATCTTCGGGCCGCTCCGACAGGTTCCCCGATACGGCTGCGGACAAGGTTGCTCGATATTTTGCTTGGTCAATTGATGCCCAGTCCGCTGTTAGCTCCACCTGCCCAACAACATCGGCCTCCATGGTTTCCAGCACCTCTGTCACCCGGTCAATAGCCTGTTCGTCTCTGGGAGACATAACCACAACAGTGGTCGCCTCTCCTTTCAAGCTACCTGCAAGCAGTTGTTCGCCCACCGCCTGGCTATAAATATCCCCCTGGTCGACCTGCGCTCGCAGCTCATCAACAGTCTGCTGGGTCACCGCACTGTCCTTGCTACCCCCACCTTGAGCAGCAATGTTGACTGCATTCTGCAAAGGCCCCGCCCCGAGAACAACTCCGACGGCAAGCGCAAGAAAGACTGCAATCAGTGATACGAGGTGGTAACGAAAGTTAATCATGTGTTCCCCCAAGGTTTCTGCTCCAAATACCCAAAAGCAAGCTCGTTTGAAAATACAAGGCTATCTCCGAACGGAGTGAAAATCAGTGCCGAAAGTCCGGCGGCGACAGCTGCAATGAACAACAGAATCAATAGCCACTTGGGTACTCCCGGCCTGTACAAAGTTTTCGCTGCCTGTCCGGAAATCAAGGTGTCACGCATTTTTGCTTGCACAAGCAGTGACGAAGCGGCCTCGGGCGTACTTTGATCCATGACTTGACGTAAAGTGCTCCCCGCTCCCCCGTCCACAACCACCGAAGCTCCCGAGGCTTGGGCAACCAGTAGAGCCACGTCTGTTGCGCTAAGTTCCGTGTTTACTACTCTTGCCTGCACAGCAAGGTGATCCAGTTTTTCGATGCCCGCTGATCCCGGATTGACCGCAATTACTCCCTTGGCCTTCTTGAGCCACTTATCTGGAATGTCCTGCGGATGTCCCACCACCAGGTCCGGCTTGCGTCTGACTTGTTTGAACGCGTTGGCTCCACTATCAACCCCAATGAACACTGGCTGATATTCCTGAACAAAACGTTTGAGGGGGCCAAGCGTAGTTTCAGTCTGAGCGGAAGGCGGTGCAACTAAGGCTGTGCGCCCCCTCAGTAGGTCGGTGTACTTTGGGAGATCTTCCTCGTTTACCAACAGGTTACTATCGGTAGCGTACGTGGTGGGAAGAGCCGCCAACGCCACTTCTATCTTCCGCTCCAGCACTTCCTCGCGGGCGTCTTCGCGAGCAATAACGGCTTGGACAGTTACCCTGTTACCTTCAGCAACTAGAGTGTCGCCCTGCCACACTTCGTTCCCCGTTACTCGCAATGTTTGACCTGTGGTTATCGCCAGTATGTCGGGCCCCAGATCATCTACCACCGGTATACCCCTGTCCAGGAGCAAATCTACGCCCAACGCCATTTCTCTACCGGTAATACACGCTGCCGCGTTCAGCACTGCTGCTGGCAGCATGCTTACGAGCCGGTGCGCCGCATTGAGGTCCAAGTCGGCGATATCAACCACCACAACTGATCCTGGCGCCACTATTTTTGGGAACCGTCCGTCCTTGTCTGCAAGGCGGGCGGGCCCGGAAACAGGGGGAAAGTCTTCTCCGTTGGTCACGATGCAATCTTCCTTGCCGCTATGTTGCTGAGGCTGCGTACAGCTCTGGTTTCCTTACAGTGCTGATTGTGTCATGTCTGCGCGGTTTTGCAGTTGTAATGCGAGTCGGCGCGCCGCTCCGTCTTTTGTTTCTCCACCTAACATGCGGACCAATTCGGACGTTTTCTCCTCACCTTCCACCACCCGGATTGCGGCCTTACCATCCTGTTTTTCGACCACAAAGTTGGTGTTGGCCACTGCGGCCACCTGCGCCAGGTGCGTAACCACTATCACCTGGTGTGTCTGTGCCAATAGAGCCAGTCGAGAAGCCACCACCGCTGCCGTGGTGCCCCCAATTCCAGCATCTATTTCGTCAAAAACAAACGTGCGACTATGGGCGCCATCTGCCAAAACCACTTCCAGAGCCAGCATGACCCTGGAGAGCTCTCCCCCGGAAGCTCCTTGCGCCAAAGGGGCGGCTGGGGCTTTCGGGTGGCTCTGGAGCAACATTTCCACCATGTCTGCACCATGCGAGGTGGGGGCCGCAGGTCTAACATCTACGTGTAGCGCCCCGCCTTTAAGGCCCAGCTCTTGGAGCTCCCCCGTTACTTTCTTGCCCAGGGTTTCTGCTATTGCCTGCCGGGAGGCGGTCAGGTTCTCCTGTTTCTCCAAGAGGATGGTTTGGGCTTCCTTTAGCTCTTGCTCCACTTGACAGGGATCGAGGGAACCAGATTCTAATTCGTGAAGGCGCTGCTCGGCGTGCACTAACCAGTCAACAAACTCTTCGCTGCTGCTGGCGCGTCCCCGCATTAGCTCTGTGAGCGCCGCCCTGCGGGAATGTTGGTTCGCTAACTCCTGGGGGTCAGCGAACAGTCCGTCTAGGTAGTCTCTTAGATCCGTAACCATTTCGGTTGTTTCTGCTTCCACGCTGGATGCTCTCTGCGCCAATTCGGTCAAAGCCTCGTCATCCATGGCTGCTTTGCGTAGGGTATCGGTGGCACTACCCACCTGTTGAGCCGTATCTGCCAAAAGTTCCAGGGCCTGCTCGGCATATTCACGTAGCTGCTCTACGTTGGTCAGCCTGTCTATGGTACGAGCGATGCGTTCATCCTCGTCTGCCCGAATGTCCATTTCCTCGGCTTGAGCCAGCACCTGTTCAAGCAGCAGCTTTTCACCTTGACGCTGGTCCCACCCCCGTTTCGTTTCTGCGAATCGTTCCTCTAATTTCCGGGTTATCTGCCACTGCTTGCCATAGTCAGCCACCACTTTTTCATGCTGAGCCCCTCCGTAACCATCGAGTATGTCTCGTTGATGTTCTTGGGATTTCAGTTGCCATTGTCCTGCCTGCCCGTGAATAGTGACCAGGTCCTGCGTATTTAGCGCCAGTGTTTTTGCTGCGACCGGCCGCCCAGAAATATTGGCTTTACTGCTGCCGGTTGCCAACACCGTTCGAGAGAAAATAGCTTCCCCAGCATCCACGGTGTAGCCCGCCTGGTCCAGCTGGGACTGCAGCTCAGCGGGGATAACAAATGTTGCATCCACTTCAACCTGTTGTGCTTGCGGGTCCACCAGTGCACTCTGAGCGCGATCCCCCTTTATGAGGCCCAGGGAGGTTAGCAACACCGTTTTTCCCGCACCTGTTTCCCCGGTGACAGCAGTCAATCCCGGACCGAAATCGAGGTCGGCCTCGTTAAGCGTCACCAACCCTTTTACTTGCAGATGTGTCAACATGTGGGCAGCCTATCGGTGCTCAGCGCCGTCGGTGTGTTTAGTGAGCGCCTCATCGGTTTCGATGGCTCTCCACCCCTGTACGGGCAGCGAGAACTTGGTTACCAGACGCGAGGCAAAGGGAAGATCATCCAACCGCACTAGTTTAATGGGCCTGACCCCTTTGGTGAAAAGTATGCGTGACCCCGCTGGCGCTTCAATTGTTCGTTGCCCGTCAAACCAAATGCTGGGGCTGGTTTTGTTATTTTCTAACACCCCAATTTCAAGTTGGGATTTAGGTGACACCACAAGCGGACGCGTGAAAAGTCCGTGAGCAGCCAGGGGGGCCATGACTATTGCTTCGGTGTCCGGCCACACTACCGGGCCTCCCGCGGAGTACGCGTAGGCAGTAGATCCTGTAGGCGTGGACATGATGATGCCATCGGCAGCGTAGGTAGAGACGACCTGGCCATCAATGGCGAACGCAAAGTCTGCCGGGTGCGCCATGTCTCCGTGCACCACCGCTATGTCGTTGAGTGCCCACCCTTCCATGGTTTGACCGTCAGGCCTGTCGATGAGGGCGTGCAGCGTCATCCTTTTATCCAGCACGTAGTCTCCAGCCGCCACCTCTTTAAGCACCCTGGTGACGGACTCCGGAGTAGTTTCCGCTAGAAACCCCATTTTTCCAAAGTTAATTCCCAGTAGGGGAACATCGTAGCGGTGTGAGTATTCAGCGGCTCGTAAAATCGTGCCGTCTCCCCCTAAAGCCAGGACCATGTCAGGGCTAAAACCATCGGGTTGCATGTTGTCCATCTCTTCGGGGTAGAACATGTTAATCCCGATCCTGGCTGCTTCCCCTTTGATCAATGCTGTAGCTTCTTCCACGTACTCTCGGGCCTCGTGCCGTATGAGAAGGATATTTTCAACCATTTTTTCCCTTACTGAGGTCCAGAGTTGACCGCGCTTTTAACTGCCGCTACAAGAGCATCACCACTCAGCGTAGCGCCTTCCGGGTCCCTTTGTGTGGCTGCTAACGCAAGAAAGTATTCGACATTGCCTGCGGGTCCTGGGAGGGGGGAGGCCGTGACACCCAGCACTTGCAAACCGAGCCTCTGGGCCTCTTCAGCTACCTTAAGAACGCTGGCGGAGCGAACGTTCGGGTCCGTGACAACCCCGCCCGCCCCCACGTTTCCTTTTCCAGCTTCAAACTGGGGTTTTACGAGCAGGATAAAAAGAGCCTTCGGGGCGGCAGCTATCAGCGCCGGCAGAACCTTCGTGAGGGAGATAAAGGACAGGTCTCCTACCACCAGGTTTATTTCCTCTTCCACCGTCTCGGGGTCAAGGTAGCGAATGTTGGTCCGCTCTAGAACTGTCACTTTGGGGTCTTGACGGAGTTTCCAAGCCAGCTGCCCGTAGCCAACGTCAACAGCCAGGACACTGGCCGCCCCTTTTTGGAGAAGAACGTCAGTGAATCCGCCGGTCGACGCCCCCGCATCTAAACAGTGGGCACCCTGAACTGAGGGAAGAATCCCAGAGAAATCTTGCAGGGCACCCAGCAGCTTCTGGGCCCCGCGTGAAACGTACTGCCCGCTGTCTGTCTGTTCTTTCACGTGGATCGCGTCGCTTGCGGCCACTTGGCTAGCACTTTTCCTTGCCGGTGCACCGTTCACCGTCACGGATCCGGCTGCCACCAGTTCTTGCGCTTTTGTCCTTGAACTTGCTAGTTCTCGCCTGACTAACTCGGCATCCAGTCGCCTTCGGCTCATCTTAGGTTTTCTCCACGGCCCCTGTTTTCTCCACGGCCCCTAGCGGACCCGCAGGGTGTCGAGAGTGTCGCGTAGTTGCGTTTCTTTCTGTTTTAGCTCTGCGAGTTTGCGCGTAAGGTCTTCGTATTCGCCCGTTTCTGGGTTGCCATTTTCGGGTGGCACTTCTTCTGCTACTTCCTGGTTAAGGTCACTCACTGGCTTTGCTCCTCGGTTGTTGCGGGACCGTCTTCAGGGGTTTCTTCCTGATAGTTGGGCTCGCTGACAATTCCTGTTTTGTCTGAGTTTTCTACGATCGTGAGCTTTGGAAGACGCACTGACTTGTCTTCGTCCAGTGCTTCCCATCCTGCAGCCGCCAACGCACGGTAGGTGTCTGCCGTTATTGTTACAGGGTCACCATCGGCCCGCAATTCAATGTCGTCAATAACTGGGAAACCCCACCGTGTGAATCTGACTGTCTGGGAGTATCCTGCTGTCCAAGTTCCATCTTTATGATGTTTGGGCTGGGGATGTTCCTCGTTCAAACCTTGCAGGTCGAGAGCCAGGTAGGTGGGCCGCTCCCCTTTCCTTGCGGTCACCACTGCGTTAGCATCTGATACCCCGGTGAGGACGTGCATAATTGGGATGCGAGCCGCGACTGCCGCCGCAACGTCTGTGTCTAGCCGGTCACCTACAGCAAGGGGCGTTTCCGCTTCTAACTGGCCCGCTAGTCTGAGCATCATTTCTGGTTTGGGCTTTCCAACCGAGTGTGGCCGTTTGCCGGTCGCCCTCGTTACCGCGGCAACCAAGGACCCATTTCCGAGGGCGAATCCACGTTCGGTGGGTAGAGATGAATCCAGGTTCGTTGCATAGTAACGCGCCCCCTGCGCTAGTGCGTAAGCGGCTTCACTGAGTTGCGACCAACCAAGGTCGGGCGAGAAACCTTGGACTACTGCCCCTACCGGTTCCGTCGCTTCGGCCAGCGGGGTGAACCCCGCTTCTTTGACCGAGTTCCACAGTGATGGTGCTCCCACTACCAGGATTTTTTCGCCTGGTTCCAGCTCCTCTTCAAGTAGGTGCATCAGTTCCATTGCCGAAGTTATCACGTTCTCTTGTTTGGCTGGTATGTCGAAGCTCTGTAGTTTCTCAGTGACTTCTTGAGCCGATCTTGAAGCGTTGTTCGTGACGAAGCCGATAGGGATTCCCATGGTGTCTGCTTCGTGCAGAGTTTGCGAGACGTGTTCGATTGGTGTGTCCCCATTGAAGCAAACACCGTCTAGATCCATGACGAGGGCGTCGTAAACATCTAGGAGTTTACTGTCGTTACCTCGCAGCGGGGTGCGGGTGTGCACGACATCTGCGTCCCTCAGTTCAGCCAGGTCGATAAATTCCATTGGATCTTCGGGTTCTGGTGTAGCTTCTCGGACAGCCTGTGCTTCCCCGGCCCGACCTAATTTGTCGAGAAGGTCGGCCTGAAAACTCATTAGTCGACGCCTGGGTTCCTCTTCACCCTCCTCCGGGAGGGTATGGAGCGCTTCTTCTACCAACAGCAGACCCACTTCAGTCTGGTCCAAGTCCATTCGAGCCCCGGCAGACACCAGGACCAGCTCGGCTTGTTCCGCAAGTGATAGGCCTGTTGTATTGGTTTCTTCGATGACTTGCAGGGCTTTCTCGGGCCTTCCCAAACCTCTTTCACTGTCTGCTTCTATTGCTCGCAGCGATTCCTCCCCACGCATGCGTCTGACCGCACGTACCTCTCGGAGTGCTTCTTCGTAGCGTCCGGTGGCATAGGCGGTCAGGGCTGCTGCTTCACGCACCGCATCCACCCGACCGGCTCTGCTTACGGCTGCCTGGGCATGTTGGTAGGCAAGGTCTGGGTCAATGTCGAGGAGCTGCCCTGCCATCACTAGGTGGCGGGCCACTATCTCCTGGTTGGCCCCGGAAAGGGTTTCCAGTAGTTCACGTATGTCATCAGAGAGCTCATCTGCGCTGACTCCTGCTGGTATTACTGGCTCGTTGGGATCTGCCGAGCGGTATTCAGCGGTGTGTGGTTTCTGTGCTCGTTTGGGCCGGAATTCATCATCTCGTCCCTGCCGTCGTGGTTTCCGGTTGCGTGAGTCGTTGTCTGCGAATCTTTGTCCGCGGAACCTGCGCTGCTCGTCGCCGTTCCGATCGTCTCGGCGGCCATCTCGGCGATTGTCCCGACGTCCTCGACCGTCTCGGCCACCTCTATCGTCTCTGCGTCCATCCCGACGATCATCTCGGCGCCCTCGATCGTCACCGCGTCCTCTGTTGTTTCCTCGGCCCTGTCTGTCAGCCACGCTGCCTCTTCTCTGCAGTTATCTTCCCACTTTTATCATCTGTTTTAGTCTACCTATGCCTGACCGACTCTCACGCATCCTCCATTGAGTTGGATCAGTTGGATAGCCTCCCAGCGCCAGCCCAGCTTCCAGTTCGAAACGGTTCGTAGCAGGGTTTGCTCCAGCGAAGACGTAGAAGAGGGGAAATAAAAGACCGTAGCGCTTCCACTGCCTGGCATGCGCTGCCTCATGCTGCAAAACCCGAGCACTCGGTGTGGGACCGGAGAGGAATACGCTGCCTATGCAAACCCCTCCTCGGGGGAAAGCGCGAGGGGGTAACCCTGTCACAACGTGTAGCTCTGGGTGCACAACACCGAGTGGGTGGATGCGGCTTGTAGGGAAAGTGCGAGCGTAGAGCAGAGCACCTTGGGTGGCCTTCTGGGAGCCCCACCTTGCCCAAGCCGAGTTCAGGTAGAAGCGCCTGAGCAAGCGGCGTGCTCCGTGGGATGTGAAATGCAAAGGCATACGAACTATTGTAGCGACTCACCCGCTGTCTTCTGTTCCCACGTGGGAGCTAGACTGGTTGGAGACCCAAAGGAGGGCAACAATGAAGATTCTTGTCACCGACAAAGCTGATTTCACGTTTGAAACACCTGCAGATGCCGAAGTTGTCTACTTCAAAGAGTCTCGACCTATTCCCCCCGAACATCTTGACGCAGAAGTAGTAATAGCCTGGGGGCACAACAACTCTCTGGGCGACTACAAAAAAATGGGTAACCTCAAATGGGTCCAGTCCCTTTCAGCGGGCACAGACGCTTTCATCTCTCATGGTCTACCAGAAAACACAATTCTCACATCTGGCAGAGGGCTGCATGACCATACGGTAAGTGAGCACACAGTGACACTACTTCTGGCTCTTATCCGGCAGATACCTGAACTTGTGCGCGCTCAAGAAGAGCACTTTTGGGATGGCGTGAAAGGGATGCCACGAGCCCTCAAAGACCCCGAGAGAGTGTCGAGTATTATCGATGCCAACGTTCTCATTTGGGGATTCGGATCGATCGGGCAGGCACTCGCGCCAATTCTCACTTCCCTCCAGGCGAACGTAAAAGGTGTCGCCCAAACCGAGGGTGAAAGAGCCGGCTACCCTGTCATTAGCCCTGACCAGCTGCCGGAAGAACTGCCCAACACTGACGTCCTGGTAATGATTCTGCCCTCCCTACCATCCACTGACAAAGCCCTGAACGCCGAGCTGATCAGTCTCCTTCCCAACAGGGCTATCGTCTGCAACGTAGGGCGAGGCTCCACTGTCGACGAAGACGCCCTACTAGACGCCCTCCAAAATGGCGAGTTGTCGGGAGCAGCCTTGGATGTGACAAACGTTGAGCCGCTGCCAGCTGACTCCCCCCTGTGGGATGCACCCAATCTACTATTGACACCGCACATTGCGGGTTACCGAGCCCACGGTGCAGAAACGCTAATTGCCGACAACCTGGCTGCCTACCTCGCCAATGAAGCGCTAACCAACCAGGTAGAGCATTAGATCCGGGTAAATCAGACTGTCTGAGGGGATTCACAGTGGTGCAAAAACCTGTCAACCAGCGCCGCAAAACCAGCTAGGGCATCCTGCTGGCCAAACCCCCGCACTGCCACTATTCAATACACAGCTGTATCCGATACGATGGTGTATCGGTGCGCACCGGCACAGCACCCGAAACGGCAGCAAGAACGGAACAGCACATGTCGTCCTTCCTATATCTAGCAGGCAAAAAGGCAGCCCAGGCACGCAAAATGACAGTGCTGATCTGGGTTATCCTAATCGCGCTACTGGGAACACTGACCGTTTTCAATGCGGGGGAACTTGACAACTCCGTAGAAATACCGGGAACCGAATCCGGCGACGCACTGGAACAGATGGCTGCAACATTCCCCCAAATGAGCGGCTCCTCAGCCCAAATTGTCGTAACAGGCCCAGCCCCAATTGATCAAGGGGCCAGCGCAGATGCCATTAACGCTGCTACTGACGCTTTGGGCACGTGGGACGAAATTGAAGCTGTCACCCCCCTTGTCGATGAACACATGGCGGCCCCCATCTCCGCTGACGAAACCACTGCTCTTATAATGATCCAGCTCTCCGCCGAGACAATGCCCGTCCCCGACGAGGTCAAAGATGCCCTCATTGACGCTGGGCAAGAACTCAACAACAACCTGCCCGAAGGTTACACCGCACACCTCGGTGGCGCCCTGTTCGCACAAGAATTCCCGGAAGTATCCGCGACAGAAGTCCTGGGAGTAATCGTCGCCTTCATCGTCCTCACCTTCACTCTAGGCACCCTGCTTGCAGCCGGAATGCCTCTAGTGGTTGCACTAGCCGGAGTGGCCGTGTCCATGACACTGCTGTTCATTGGTGCCGGACAGTTCACCATCAATGCCACAACTCCCCTGCTGGCAGTGATGCTTGGACTGGCTGTAGGAATCGACTACTCCCTATTCATAGTCTCCAGACACAGAGACCAGCTCAAACAGGGGGAACCAGTCGTCGCCTCAATTGGTCAAGCTTTAGGAACTGCAGGATCAGCCGTCGTATTCGCTGGTATAACGGTAATGATCGCACTCCTTGGCCTGGGAGTAGCCGGCATCTCATTTCTCACCATGATGGGCATTGCAGGAGCCGGTGCGGTTGGGATAGCGGTCATCGCCTCACTGACACTGCTGCCAGCACTACTGAGTTTCGCCGGCTTGCGGGTACTAACCAAAAAAGAGCGTGCCACCCTGGCACAAACACCACTGCAAAAGGAAGAAAACACGGGTGAAGTGGAAGCCACGTCGAACAGGTTCTTCTCAGCCTGGATCAACACTGCCACACGAAGACCTGCGGTCACCACAGTTCTTGTCGTCCTCATTCTCGCGGCCCTCGCCCTCCCACTGTCTAACCTACGCCTGGCATTGCCAGACGCTGGCGTACTCCCCAAGGACAACGAAGCGCGCATAAATTACCAGGTCGTGGCCGAGAAGTTCGGTGAAGGATACAACGGCCCATTGATAGTCATGACCCCCATAGTCACCTCCACAGACCCCCTGGGACTCATGGACGACCTCAAAACAGAGATAGAAGCACTACCCGGCGTTGACTCAGTTGCCCTAGCCACGCCCAACCTGAGCGCTGACACAGGGATCGTGCAGGTGATACCAACAGGGGCACCCGACTCTGAAGAGACAGAAGCGTTGGTGCACACGTTGCGTGACAAGCATAGCTACCTGGAAGATACCTACGGGGTGGACATTGCAGTAACCGGATACACAGCTGTAGGAATCGACGTTTCCCAAAAACTTTCCGATGCTCTGCTACCGTTTGCGCTCGTAGTGGTCGGCCTGTCCCTGGTTTTGCTAGGGATAGTGTTCCGTTCAGTCGCTGTTCCCGTAACAGCAGCTCTTGGATACCTCCTGACCGTCGGCGCCACCTTCGGAATCACCGTAATGGTGTTCGAATGGGGGTTCCTAGCCGACCTACTGCAGGTTACTCGATTGGGACCCATCATCAACTTCATGCCCATCGTTACCATGGGAATACTGTTCGGACTGTCAATGGACTACGAAGTCTTCCTGGTGTCCCGGATGCGAGAAAACTACGTCAAAACAGGACAGGCAAAAGAATCTATTGTCTCTGGGTTCCTGGGATCAGCGAAAGTGGTGACTGCCGCAGCCGTGATCATGGTTGCCGTCTTCACCGCCTTCGTGCCCGAAGGTGACATGAGCTTAAAACCCATTGCCTTTGGCCTAGCAGTGGGGGTTGCAATAGACGCATTTATTGTCCGAATGACCCTTATACCTGCCGTAATGGTTTGGCTTGGCGACAAGGCCTGGTGGCTGCCCGCGTGGCTTGACCGGATGTTACCAATCTTGGACATAGAAGGTGAAAGCGTCACCAGACAACGCTCTTTGGAACACTGGCCTACCGAGAACCACACGGTGGCAGCCAACGATCTGCTTTTATTCCCTGGGGACAACCCTCTCAGCTTCCTTCTCCAGCCTGGCAAGTCACTGGTCGTCACCGGAGATCCGCGCAGAGTCCGGTCCCTCTTGCGAGCCCTCTCCGGAAGACAAGAACCCGAAGGGGGGAACCTGAAGGTTCTCGGGATGCTCACGCCTGAACGGGCAAGCGGAATTCGCCGAAAAGTTGCCTACATGGAGGCGGGGCCACCCACATCAAACGGAGCAGTGCAACTTGCTCGGCAAGTCGATAGAGCCATGAAAGAACGAGCTCCACTCATCGCTGTTGACTTGGGGGAAAACCTGCAAGCAGCCGCTGGCCTAGCACAACTCAGTCGAACTTCGGGATCCTCCCCCACCGTGATTGTAGGGGCCACCCGCCTGCCGCAACTGCCAGATACTCTAGTTGCAGAGAACCCTCAAGACTGGCAAATTTTGAAACTGGCCGCCCCTACTGCTCCAGAAAGGGCACTCTGATGTCAAACGTGAAACCCCAACAGGCCCGACCGCCTGCGCACCGTAGTGGGCGCCCACCCAGGAATGCAGACAGACGCCGGAGGGCCTTGGTCATTGCCCTAACTGCGCTGATCGCACTGGGCCTGCTCTCCCTTTCTTTGGTGTCCGCCTACCCCCAGGAGGTCAAACCTCAACTCGGAGCAGTCGTCAACGAAGACATACCCGCTGAAGTTGACGGTGAGCTGGCCCCCATGGGCCGACAGCTCACCGCTGAGCTAGTTCTACTCGAAGGGCCCTACAAGTGGGAAATAACCACGGCTGAAAAAGCCGAGGAGGGCCTAGCAAATGGGACCTTTGCCACAGCCGTGTTTATCCCGCCCGACTTTTCTGAAAAAGTAACGTCGCTGACCACCCTTTCCGACGCAGTGCAAGCCACCATCCTGGTGCAAATGCACCCTGGCGCCAGCCACTCGGAAACTGTGGAAGCCGAACTCGAAGTATGGAAAGCAACAGCTTCGCTGGGCGACATGTTGAGCGAAGAGTTCGTTACAGGCATATTCTCTGGTTTCGATGAAATGAGAAACCAGCTCAGTGCCGCCGCAGAAGGAACCCGACAACTGCGTGACGGAACGCTGGAGGCAGAGGAGGGCAGCAAAGCACTCGCGAACGGAGCCGAAGATCTCAGCATTGGGGCAGGCCAGGCAAGAGAAGGGATCGAACAGATTGCGGGAGGCGCAGGATCGCTGGCTGGTGGCCTGCAGCAGTTAGCAGAAGGGTCCACCGAAGCGACTGCCGGAGCTCAGGAACTTGCCGGAGGGGCCGGACAACTGTCAGCAGCAGGTTCTGACCTCAGCAAAGGGGCACAAACACTTGCTCGCGGAGCCGACGAACTGGCCACAGGAGCGGCTGACAGCGCTCGCGGTGCGAAACAACTGGAAACTGGCACTCAAGAGTACGTTGCCGGAGTGGATGAGTTGGCAGATGGCATGGAAGACATAATCAGCCAGCTTGACCCCCTGGTCCCTGTCGTAGCAGACCTGGAGACGAACCTGCAGAATGCCGAAAGTCAGCTGGATGACTTTACGGGGAACGCCCAGACGTGGATCCAAGACGAACTGCCGCAAGCGCTTGATAAGGCCTGCGCGGCCGACGGCACACAACCCTGGTGCACAGACCCTGAATTACGGGCAGAGTTGCAAGCCGCTTTGGACCAGTTGGCTGGTGAACTGCAGGCAAGTGTGGACGATGGTGATTTGTCTCAGGCCATGGCTTGGCTCAGAGACCAGTTGGGGGTGGCCCATGAGCAGTTGCAGTCTTTAGGTGAGGATCTTGACCGGTTGGAAGAAGCAAAGGCAGGGCTGCCAGAGCTTAGAAAGGGCGGGCAGTTCCTCTTAGAGGGAACGGGCGAGTTAGCAAAAGGATTACAACAGCTCTCCACAGGATCTCATTCCTATGCTGACGGGGCACAGGAATATGCTCGTGGGGTGAAGGAATACACGGGTGGGGTGCGTGGCTTGGCTTCCGGTAGTCAAGAACTAGCGGGAGGGATCGGGCAGCTCGCTGACGGGGCATACTCTGCTTCCCGGGGGGCTGGAGAGCTTGCTGACGGGGCAGGACAAGCAGCATGGGGGGTCGGGCAGCTTGCTGACGGGTCCGGCCAGTTAGCCGAAGGGGCTGGAGAGCTTGGTAGCGGTCTAGGCGAAATCGCTTCGGGTGTTGGAGAGCTTTCGGACGGTTTATCCGAGGCTGGGGAACAGCTTCCAGATGTGACCACAACCCAGGCTGCAGATTTGGGTAGCACTCTTGCTTCCCCCATTGAACGTCCGGAGCTGGGCTTCGGCGTTCCGACAGCACCTGCAGTTGCGTTGGCTCTTCTCCTCTGGCTTGTTTCGCTCCTCTTGCAGAGTGCTTACCCCGCTGCGGTTCCATACCTTTCGTCGTCTACTAGGCCGGCGATCAGGCTGACTGTCCGAGCTTTGTTGGCCCCCGCATTGTTGACTGCCCTATTAGGTGCTGTGGGAGCCAGTATTCTTGCGTTTCTGGGTGGCGTTTCTGTGGGGACCACGGGCGCGCTCATTGGGTTCGGTGCTTTGGTGGGCCTAACCTTTTCTGCTATTCAACAGGCCTTGGCCCTGAGCTTGCCTCGGGGGTGGGTAACTGTTTCAGTTTCAGTGCTTGTGGTGGCTATAAGCGCCGCTCTAACTTCTTCTGCAGATTCCGGCTTGTCTGTTGTTGCTGACATTCTCCCCACCGGGGTGGCTGCGCGTATTTTTGCCGCCTTGTTTGTGCCTGGGCTGCCGAAGGCAGAGTTAGCCGGTGTCCTTCTAATCCTGTGGGGCGCCGCCGGAATCGCGGTCGCTACTGCTGCCACTGCGAACAGACGAAGAGCCCCGGAAGCAGCTTTAGCGGTCACGTCCTGAGTGCTTAGCAGATCCCTCCAGCGTGAGAGCAAATGAGGAAGGACCAGTCATTTGGAGACTCCCCTGGGCGGCTTGAGCCAGTTCCTTAGCGATCGCTAATCCCAGGCCGGTGCCTCCCGTGTGCCTGCTGCGTGCATCATCTAGGCGGGCGAACCGTTCAAAAATGAGTTCCCTGTCAGCGGGAGGTATGCCTGGCCCATCATCGGTGACCGTCACGGTTACACCTTGTTCCTCCGCAGCTGCCATCGTTATGTCGACGGAAGTATCAGCATGCCGAACCGCGTTGTCGATCAGGTTGGTGAGAATTCTTCTTACGGCATCGGAGGGCGCCTGCACCCACATAGCGCGTGTTGGCTGTGGCATAGTTATCTCCACCCGGTCCCCCGCCCGCTCACTGAGCAGGGAGGCGAGTTCTTCCACCATGTCGATGGATGTGGGCGGCGGGGTTTCCCCAGCGTCCAACCGGGCCAGGCTTAGAAGGTCTGTCGCCAACCTGTGTAGCCGATCCACGTCTTCTAGCGCATCGGTAGCCAGGCTTTGCGCGTCGAGTCCCTGCGGATGTTCAACTGCAACTTCTAGCTGAGCACGTAAAGAAGCTAATGGGCTTCTTATTTCATGGGCTGCATCGGCGATGAACCTACGTTGCTGCATGGTTGCGTCCTCTAAACGGTCCAGCATTAGATTCATTGTGTTTGCAAGGCGGTGAACTTCGTCTTGCTGTTCTGGGACCCTGACCCTGGCTTTCAAGTCCTCTTGGGAGAACCGTGCGACCTCTTCTCGAATTTCCTCCACGGGTTGCAGGGCCCGGCCTGTCACCCACCAGGTCGCTGCGGCCACCACGACCAGCATCGCTCCGGAACCCAAGATCAGTGTTTGAACGAAAATTTTTAGTGTTTTTTCACTATTTGTCAGAGGAACCCCCGCAGCGACTATTACCGGCCCTTCCGGTGAAAACACTTCCAGTGCGACAAGACGGTAGTCCATGGACCCACCGTTGGCATCATCCACCCGCAAGTTGACTGCCTCGGTACGCTTTCCGGAAGGCAGAGATTGCATGAAAGGCTGCAAATGCTTCACTTCGGGGGAGGCGGCCAGCACTGGACCATCGACTTGTACTACTTGGAGTACTGACCCACTGGATATATCCGCGTCCAACTCTGCTTCTACCCGCCCTACTTCCACCATGATTGCCAGGCTCTCAGCCTGTGCTTCTGCGACCGCCTGAGCTTCGCGTATCATGCTCTGCTTGATGAAGCTGACGGAAAATACTCCCGCAACCAGGAAGGCTAAGGCAACAACGCTCACGGCGCCCAGAGTTACCCGAGCGCGTACCGACCCAATTTTGTACTTGCCCACGGGTTAGCCTTCGCTGGCCAGACGATATCCGGATCCGCGTACAGTTCTCAACAGCTTGGTTTCGAATGGGGCATCAAGTTGGCGTCGAAGGGAACTAATGTGCACCTCCACTGCATTCAGGTCCCTTGGAGCCCGACTTTCCCACAGTTCATCGATTAGCTCTTCTTTTGAAATTACACTTCCGGGGCGTTCGGCCAGGTAGGCCAATATGTCAAACTCCTTCGTGGTGAGTTCCAATTCAACGTTACTTCGGCGGGCACGCCTCTGGTCCGGGATAACGGACAGTTCTCCCACTACCAGCACGGAACCTGCATCGGCTTCCTGCCCGGATGCCTGTTTTCCATGGGAGTTAGAACTCTCATAGGAGCGGACACGACGAGTTAGTGCGCGCAGCCGCTCAACCAGTACCAGGTAGTGAAATGGTTTAGTCAGGTAGTCATCAGCACCTGCGCGTAAACCTTGGATCTGGTCTGCGTCCCCATCTCTGGCAGTAAGTATGAGGATGGGAGTTTCGTTTCCCTGGTTACGCAGCCGCCGACATACTTCTAGGCCATCACGACCAGGCATCATCACATCTAGAACTATCACATCGTAGGTTCCACTCTCGGCTAGCGCCTGGCCTGTTATCCCATCCGCAGCTGTCTCCACCGTGAAGCCCTGTGCCTCCAGCCCCCTTTGCAGTGCTTCCACGAGGCGCGGTTCGTCATCCACCAGTAAGACTGTCACTTTTTCTTTCGTCATGCTTTCATAGTGCCAAAAAAATGGTGAGAAAGTAACGCCGCGAACTGCAGCTGAGCTGAAGCTGAAGTTTCTTCACCTTTTCAGCTTCGCTTCAGCATTGTGAGACAGACTGGAAAAACAAGCGGAGGAACTCTCACATGGAAGGAAACATAATGAAACTAACTTACCTAACCAAACTTGTGATGGGGGCAGGAAGCGTGGTGCTCGTTGCATCAGGGTGCAGCATCGGCGCTCCAGATATCACTGGCAAACCG
>CAYFPY010000002.1:0-6844 GCA_964345125.1 uncultured Actinomyces sp. | reverse complement strand
CTCGACAGGATTCGTCCACAATTCTCACTGGACTGCAGGTCGATGCTGGGCAGGCAGCAGAACTAGCGGTAGACCAGTATCCCGGTGCCGAGATACTGGAGTTAGAGCTAGAGCGGGACCATGGGACCACAGTCTGGGAAGTGAAGGTCGCTCAAGACGACCAGGTTAAGAAAGTCTATATTGATGCCGTGCAAGGTGATGTGGTTCGCACCAAAGCAGATGGCCGGTTGGATGAGAAATACAGGCAACACCTCGACGGCAAACACATCTCTTACCGGCAGGCTCTAACCACCCTGGAGCAAGAAGCAGGACAGGGGCAGGTAATTGAACTGGAGCTGGACAGCGACGATGGCGTGGTTATGTGGGAAGGTGAAACTCTCACGCCGGGGCATCACAAATGCGGAATAAAAATCAACGCAGAAACCGGAAAAGTACTCAAAAGGAAAGGATGTCGCTAACTGCCCACCCAATATACCCGGCAGGGCAACCGGTTGCTCTGCCGGGTGCTGGTCTAGTTAGAGCCTCCCGACCACTCCACGAAAGCGGGGTCTTCGGGTTCGCCTGGCCCCCCGAAAAGGCTGGTCAAGTCTTCACATCTTCCCGGTTCCAACTCTTCATCCACCCCTTCAAACGCGCCCGCCAGGAAAAGAAAACCGGCAACAACCACCACCATCGCGGTGCTTAGCCCACCTAATACTAACTTCGGCGACAAAGCTGCACGCCCTCCTTCAACACTCAACATCTAGGGCACCCAAAGGGCTGCCCACTGCTTCCACTATGGCAGCAGGTGCCCGCTACGTCTAGTCCAGTCCCCTTGCCCGCAACGCTGCTGAAGTGCGTTCCGCCTTCTCCACAGCAGCAATCAGGGCGGCGAACACGGCTATGTAAGCCAGGTTCAATGATTGGGCCCCCTCCTGCCTCACCCTAGTGGTCTTCACGGTCATAAGGACCATTAAAACCTAAGAAGGGCAACGCCTGGTGGGGGCCCATGGTTTGGGACGTTTACCCTACAGAAAAAGGGGTAGGGTCTTGTCGGTGTTTGTAAGTTTCTTGCTCCTACCTACTTCGTTCCATCATATAGAGCACGGTATGTGAAGCCGGCCAGCAGTGCCCCCACCAACGGGAAGATGATGAACACCCACAGCTGCATGAGGGGACCGGATCCACCGTACACAGCTGCCGCGATGGAACGCGCCGGGTTCACAGAGGTGTTGTCCACAGGAATTGTGACGAGGTGAATAAGCGTCAATGTTAACCCGATGGTTAGCCCAGCCATCGCGGGTGTCCCTCTGGTTGCGTGTGTAACACCCAGAATCACGGTGACAAACACCGCTGTGAACACGATCTCGACGCCTATCGCCCCCACTATTCCGAATCCCCCCGGAGACAGTTCACCGTACCCGTTTGAAGCAAATCCACCTGCTCGGGCCTCGGTTAGCCAGCCTGGTTTTGAGGAACCAATAATGGCAAGAACGCTAGTGGCTAGTATCCCACCCAAGACCTGCGCCACCATGTACGGCAAAGCCTTAGCCCAGGGAAATCTCCCGGCAGCTGCCAGTCCAACCGTTACAGCCGGGTTGAAGTGGCCTCCGGAGATTGGGCCAAACGCATAGGCGCCTGCGACCACGGTCAGACCAAATGCTAGAGAGACTCCGGCAAACCCAATTCCTAGCGGGGTACCGTTATCCGCCAACCCGAAAGTGGCAGCCAGAACGGCCGACCCAACCCCACCGAGAACTAGTAGGAAGGTTCCCGCAAACTCGGCCACTAATGTGGCGAAGTTTGATGGCCCCGCCGGTGTTGGCGCAGGCGTGTGGTCTAAAGCGGTGGGCTCGCTCCCGATTTCGGGGTCTGGATCAAACTTCTCGGACATTTTAGTTACCTTTCGTTTTGGGGGCGCCGTTGCGGCCCCTCTCGAGATCAAAGCATACAGAAAGAGCTGAAAAAATAGGAAAAGACACGGTTAGTTAAGGCAATAATGAACGCAGACTCACGTTTGTCATTCAGCATTTCTATCTGGTCCAAGACCGTCGAATCAGGCGACCCTAGGAGTTTCCTCCCACCCCAGCCCCAGTGTGACCTATTACGTCACGGGGTCGTTACGTAATCAGCGAAACTGTCTGGTTCTGTGACGCTGGGCTTGGTATGGTCAAGCTGTTGCTTCCCCCGGAAACACAGCTGGGCAAGGTTTTTTGGAAGCGATTCAATCTGGAAGACAATTTTTAGGAGCATCATCTGATGACTGACACCGTAACAGCTGAAGTTGTTGAAACATATAACCCAATGCCACTACTTGGTCAACCGGCACCTGCTTTTGAAGCAGTCACCACTCAGGGAGTTATTAACTTCCCTGAGGATTATGAAGGCAAGTGGGTCGTCCTGTTCTCTCACCCAGCTGACTTTACGCCTGTTTGCACCACCGAATTCATGAAGTTCGGCCATATGGCCCAAGAGTTTGCTGAGCTAAACACCGAGCTAATTGGTCTGTCAATTGACTCCCTTTACGCGCATATTGCTTGGCTACGGAACATCCAGGATCTTGAGTGGGACGGCATGAAGGACGTCAAGGTCAAGTTCCCCTTGATCGAAGACATCAAGATGGATGTTGCCAGCAAGTACGGGATGGTTCAGCCAGGACAGTCCGACACCCAGGCGGTTCGGGCAGTGTTCTTCATCGACCCCAAGGGAACGATCCGCACCATCATGTACTACCCGCTAGAAATTGGACGCAACTTCGACGAGATCAAGCGTGTTCTGCAGGCTCTACAGAAGACAGACGCTGACAGCGTTGCAACCCCTGCTGACTGGCGTCCAGGCGACGATGTTATCGTCCCGACAGCTGGTTCCTGCGGTACAGCTGCCCAGCGCATGCAAAGTGATGCTGACGACATGTACTGCCTGGATTGGTACATGTGCTTCAAAAAAGAAAGCTAGCACCTGATCCACGACTGTAGATCTAGGAGGTGGGCCTCACTGAAAACTCTTTCGGTGAGGCCCACCTTTTCGTTTGCGCCACACGGTCAGGCACCACCCTGACCAGCAAGGTGGCTGCTAACCTTGATTTATCAGCCGAATTGCGTCACCCCTACATTGGAGAAACAGATGAATATTCTAGTTACTAGTTCCAGGAACCCTTTTGCTTTAGACATCATCCGCAAGCTGGGATCCACAGGGCACACTGTGTTTGCAGCTGACACCTACGACGGTGCAATGGGGAGTCACTCCAAGTATGCGAAGGGTCATGGTGTCTACGCATCGCCGACTTTTGATACTGATAAGTTCATTGCTGACATCAACGACTTTGTGGTGGACAACCAGATTGACATGATCCTCCCCACATTTGAGGAAGCGTTTTACCTTTCAGCGCGCAGGGAGGATCTGGCTGAAGGGGTGGACCTGTACACGGGACCGTTCGACAAGCTCGCCATTCTGCATGACAAGGTAAGTTACCAAAAACTCTGTGAAGATGCTGGTGTTCCCATCCCTGAGACTGTAGTTGCCACCGATGATGCCAGTTTGCGGGCAGCCACTGAGAAGTTTCCGCAGTATTTCGCTCGCGCTGCCTTTTCTCGTGGAGGAGTGGCTCTGCTGACGAATACTGGGCCTTTGGCTGGCGCATTAAAGTTGGATGAAGTCCATCCGACGGTGGACCAGCCTTGGATTGTTCAACCGTTTACCGATGGCCCCATGGTCTGCAGTTACGCCACTATCGTGGACGGTAAGGTAACTTCTATCGCCACCTACAAGGCGCCCGATCAGTGGGCACATTCCACCGGTATTTCTTTCCTCAGCCAGGACTCGACGAAACCCTTGGAATACGTGCAGAAGCTGATTGACACTCTCGACCCTAGCTACACGGGCCAACTGTCCTTTGACTGGGTGGAGCACGAGGGCGAACTAATGGCCATCGAGTGTAACCCGAGGTCAACCAACGGTGTGCTTCTGTTGGATCCACAAGGTTTCTCCCAAGCACTGGTGGGGGAAGAAACCGAAGTTGTCATGGCACCAGCAGGTGAAGAGAAAATGATTAAGCCCGCTGTGCTGGCTAATGCTTTCACCCCGCACCTGAAGGATATTCCCGAGAAGCTTCGCCACGTGGTAGAAGGGAAAGACATTGGTGCCGGTTGGCACGATTCCCTACCAATGGTGTGGGCTCCGGCCGCACTGGTTCACGGCGCGAAACTCAGTAGAGGCAAGCATCAGGCAGTCCTGGCAGCCCTGGGAGAAGATATGGTCTGGGATGGTGGCCCCATCGAAGGAATGACTGAGGAGGACGCTTCCGCCTTAGAATCTGTGCGGGACGTACAGCTATAGACGAGGACGTAGGTTCGGTGTCATCCGGTGCTAGTCTGCAGAGCGCGGGCTAGCACCGATCCATATCCTTTCGTTGGTAACGCCTCTGTGCGCAGCAGTTCCAGTTCGGAGGTTTGTCCGCGCATCAGCATCGCCAACGCCCTCTCAAATAGCACCGAGTTTGTTTCCAGTGCGCCGTGTCCGCCTTCCACTTCCAGCACAGTCACGTTAGGTAGTTCGCTGGCGGCGCGGTAGGCAATAGCGGGCGGGGTTCTTAGATCCCTACTGCCAATGATCAGCACTACGGGGAATTGGAACTGTTTCAGTTCCGCCACTAGGTCGCGCGTGTGCCCCTCGAACGGGGGAAACTTGCCGGCTAAGACTGAATAGCTAAGGGCCGGGTCTAACGTTTTCCCATCGGGGTGTGCCCCGTAGTTGAGTTCTCTAAATCCAATGGCACCGGCCTGAGAGAACTCATAGAACCCTGGCACCCCCGTTAATGTTTCATCTCGTTTCACGTAGGCTGCCAGAGCGCGCCATACTAAGTCATTTTTCCCTTGCAGTTGGTGCTTCAGCAAGCGGTCTACCAAGGGATACCCGACCAGTTCATACGCCGCTCTCAGTACGTCTAGCAGTACCCGTTCATCCTGGCCGGACCGGATGAGTCCACGGATACGTTCCCCCCGCACTGGATCCGCTTCTAGGAGCACTTGGCGGACACTGTACCTTTCTAGTTCTATGTCTTCGGGGGAATGAAGCGTGGAGTCCAGGAGCAGGCCTTCGACCCTATCGGGGTGCTCGGCAGCAAAGGCTGTAGCCAGGTATGACCCGTAGGATGAACCGGCCAGGAACGCAGAGGTGACGCCTTGTGCGTCGAGCACGGCCACCAGATCCTCAATGACTTTCTCTACCCACATGTCCGAATGCGTCAGAGTTTCGCCTCGAGCATTTATGCGGGAGAACCCTACCCCTCTGTGCTCCACCATGATGATGTCCAGCCCATCGCGGGCTGCCCGTCGACGGAAAAACCAGTAGGGAATAATGGATGCCAGGCCCGGTCCTCCCGGTAGCACAAGTGCTGGATGCGCCGACGGGGGACCTTGGCGAGTGTAGTACACGGGGAACCACTCACCTCTTGAGTCAACGCGCATGACTTTTTTGACGCTAGGCGCTTGGCTTCCCACCCTGACCATCACCGACCTCAACAAGTCGGCTGCTGCCTGCCTCATACTCATCACTAGCACCCCAATCGAGTCACATTAACCACAAACACCCCTTTAACCTCATTTGCAACTATGCTGGGGCGTGGAGGTTTTTCTATGTCAAAACGTCAGTCCTACAAACGTTGGTCCGTTACTGCTCTTAGTCTAGCCGTTGTTCCATTGGCGGCTCCTGCATTCTTGTCGCCAGGTGCTATGGCCGCGTCCCCAGATAATGCACCCACTGAAGACAGCAGCAGTCGGCCCTCGTTCTCTTTTTCTGCCCCCAACACTGATGGCAACAAAGCTACTTCAACGACGCAACGGGAGCGTCCAAGATCAGACCAGCTCAAGGTGGTGGAACCGGGCAACTATCCCCGAGAAGACAATACTAATGTGGTACCAGCTGGCATAACGTCAATTCCTCACAAAACAGTCATCATCGAGGACGAAGAACTGCCCTTAGACATCGAAGAGGTTGATTCCAAGGGGCAGGATGGCACGCGACTGATCTATCGCCACCACCAGGTAGATAGTGTCGATATCTCCCCCACGTTTGTGGTGGACACACCCGCTCAGGATCGGGTTATCCGCGTCGGGACAAAAGTAGAGCTTCCAAATGCCAAGGAAGCACCTCCTCAGATCGAACCGGAAGACATTGATCAGGAAGAAGACGGGTCTTCTGGCCCAGCGGAAGGCGGAACGGGACACAAGCAGGCACAGGATATAGGCACTACTGCCCAAGATCAGCAAGGCTCACGTTCTTCGCAGCCGACTGGACCAAGCACTGCTGAAGAAACGAACAGAACAAAAGCTCCCTCAAGCGCAGCCCAACCCAAACCAAAGCCCAAACCTAAGCCGAAACCCAAACCTTCACAGCCCACCGGAAATAAGAGCGATGCTCTATACAGTCTGAGCGAATTTGAGAGTATTGGGGTCGTCAACTGGGGCGGCTACAAATACACCTACTACTCCCAGAGCGTGCTTCCAGGCGGAGGATTGAGTATCCCCGGGCGGCACGTCAACTCTGGTGGATACGTAGCTGACAGGGACGGTTACATTGTCCTAGCCGGCTCTGCACCCAAAGGCACTGTTTTCCCCACACCGTTTGGTGCGCCAGGCAAGATCTATGACAGGGGAACAACAGGCAACCACTTGGACGTCTACATCCGCTAGCCGGCAACGCTGCCACCAACCGAATATCGCCATTGGGCCGTTGCACCCGATGACTCCTGGGCCCATGGACTCCAGAAGTCGGGTGCGGGGCGCGAATCCCCGGGCCCATTCATCGAGTGTTTTAAATGGTTTTGCCCTAACTGTTCCCGTTGTTTGGGTTGGTTAGGGCTTGTGGT
>CAYFPY010000001.1:0-105241 GCA_964345125.1 uncultured Actinomyces sp. | reverse complement strand
GTACCCCGAGTCAGATTCGAACTGACAACAAGCCGGGTTTGAGCCGACCGCCTCTACCAGTTGGGCTATCGGGGCGAATGCCGCCAAACAAGAATACACCGTCGGCGAGCAGAACTGAAACTATCCAGGTGTGGCGTTGCTTCCATCTGGAGACAGTGGGGGCAACGGTTAGCAGTGCTGGGGGAGGTGTCGGTAAGATATTAGGTGAAAGCAGCAGCGCAGGCCGGGCACCCAAAGGTTGAACCAGGCTTTATGACGAAGGAATATGATGAGCACAGACGAAGATGTCCCCAAACGTGTGTTGGTAGCAGAAGACGAAGCGCTGATCCGTTTAGATATCGTAGAAACTCTGGAAGCAGCGGGGTATGAGATTGTAGGAGAAGCCTCTGATGGCGTGGAAGCGGTAGAACTAGCTCTGGAGGTAGAGCCGGACCTGTGCGTCATGGACGTAAAGATGCCCAAGCAGGATGGGATCACAGCGGCAGAAGAAATACTTAAAGACATCTCCTGCGCCATAGTGATGCTCACCGCATTCTCCCAAAGCGAACTGGTGGACAGAGCAGCAGACGTTGGAGCCATGGCCTACTTGGTGAAACCATTCACCCCCAACGAGCTGATCCCGGCCGTGGAGGTAGCGCTAACCAGACAAGCACAGTTGGAATCCCTCGAAAATGAAGTCCACGACCTGACTGAACGGTTCGAAACCCGCAAGCGGGTAGACCGAGCCAAGTCATTGTTAATCACCAAAATGGAAATGACTGAACCCGAAGCGTTCCGGTGGATACAGAAAACGTCCATGGATCGGCGTCTATCCATGCGGGAAGTAGCAGACGCTGTGATCGACCAGGTGGGGGACTAACGCGGGGCGATAATCATGTTGGTGACGGTAGCGAAAGAAACCAGCCTATCCTCATCATCCTTTACCCGCACCTGATGAACCGTCCTGGTCCGACCCAAATGCAAAGCGGTGGCGGTCGCTGTAACAGTCCCGCCCTGGGTGGATCGCAAGTGACTAATTGAAACTTCTGTTCCCACAGCGACCAGGGTTTGTCCGCTTTCTTCCCCCACTGTCTGGGCGTGAGCGGCAGCAGCAATGGAACCAACCGTTTCGCAAAGCGCGGCGGTGGCACCACCATGAAGTAGTCCCATGCTTTGCCGGTTGCCTTCAACTGGCATCGTGGCAACAGTTTCAGCAGCAGTTATCTTGGTGGTAGCCATACCCATCTTTGCTCCAAGCTGCATGCGGCCAGCCGACACCTGAAGTCCGTTCAACGTTATTTCGATTTCGCTCATGGGCTTATTGTACTTGGCTGCAACCTGTGGGGGAGAAGGTAGGGTAGAAGAGTGAAAGAAAAGTTCCTGATTATTGACGGCCACTCGATGGCATTCCGAGCCTTCTACGCCCTGCCCGCGCAAGACTTCACCGCTGCTGGCGGCCAACACACCAACGCTGTGTACGGGTTCTTCCTGATGCTTACCAAACTGTTAGAAACAGACAAGCCCACCCACATAGCAGTGGCGTTTGATCCTTCTCGCGTGACGTTTCGAACTGAAATGTTTCCCGACTACAAAGGGACCCGCTCAGAAGCACCCGCAGAGTTTGAAGGACAGGTAGAACTGATCGGAGCGGTCCTCGAAGCGCTGGGCGTACCCACTTTGACCATCGAAAACTTTGAGGCGGACGATGTGCTGGCCACACTAGCCACGCGTGGTGCCAGGGACGGGTACGAAGTGCTGGTCGCCTCGGGTGACAGGGATACATTCCAACTGGTGACGGATGACGTCACCGTTCTCTACCCGGGACGGTCAGCCTCCGACCTAAAATACATGACGCCAGAAGAAGTGGAAACCAGGTACGGGGTGCCCCCAGCTCAATACCCAGAAATTGCTGCGCTTGTGGGAGAAACCTCCGACAACCTGCCGGGGGTGCCAGGGGTGGGAGAGAAAACAGCTGCCCAATGGCTCCAAAAATGGGGGGGCCTAGAAAACCTTCTGGAAAATGCAAACAAAATTAGTGGGAAACGCGGCCAAGCGTTACAAGAATCCATAGAAATGGTGCAACTAAACCGGGCAATCAACCGTCTGGTGACCGACATGGATTTGCCCCTGTCCCCAGACGAATGTACTCCAAGCTCACCGGACGCGGAAGAACTTGATTCTCTGTTCGACATGCTCGAGTTCACCCGGTTGCGCACACGCCTTTACCAGTCCATGGCCCCCCTGTGGGAAGACGGTGCGGACCTTGCTGCCTTGGGGTTGGAAAGTAGCAAAACAAGCGAGGATGGGCAAACTCAAACACCGGTGGTGGCACCAACTGAAATTGTCGTGGTAACGCCAGACATCGATGGCAAACAATACCTGACAAAACTCCAAGACGGTGCAGTGGGCCTGTGGGGCCAAGGCAGGCTCGCCCCAACGGATGCGGACCTGGAAGCCTTAGCAGTGACAGGGGAGGAACTGACTCTTGTTTTTGACACAGCTGACATGGGGGAAGAAAACGAAAAGGCACTCGCAAACTTTCTGGCCCAACACGACCAGTTCATTGTGCATGGGGGTAAAGCGTTACAACACGGGGTTGCCGCAAGAGGCTGGGAACTAAATGCTCCCCGCTTCGACACGCAACTGGCCGCCTACCTAGCCAAGCCCGACCAACGTCGCTACGACCTGGACCTTGTGGCGCAGCAGTACCTGCCAGGAATCAAAATGGGTGCAGAAAGCAGCGGAAAGGACGAGGGCGCCATCTTCGACCTGGACTTCATAGAAGGAGGGAACAGGGAAGGGCCAAGCGCGGCACAAACAGCCCTTGCTCAGCAAGCCCAAATTGTTCTAGCACTCAAAAACCCCCTAGAAACCTACCTCGAGGAGCACGGGGGTCTAGACCTCCTCCAAGACGTAGAGCTTCCCGGCGCCCAAGTGCTTTACCAGATGGAAGCCACAGGCATCGCAATAGACGTTGCCAAGCTAGAGGAACTTCGCCAAGAGTTCTCCGCGAACGCTCACCAAGCAGCCGAAGAGGCCTATGCAGCCATCGGACACGAAGTGAACCTAGGCAGCCCCAAACAGCTGCAGGTCGTCCTCTTTGAAGAGCTAAACATGCCTAAAACCCGGAAAACTAAAACCGGGTGGACAACAGATGCTGAAGCACTTGCGGACCTTTACCAAAAAACGGAACACCCATTCCTAGAAGCCTTGCTGCGGCACCGGGACACCACAAAAATGTTACAAATGGTGGAAGGGCTACTATCTGAAGTCCAGCCAGACGGGCGGATACACACCACATTCCACCAAACTGTAGCAGCAACCGGACGTGTAGCATCCTCCGATCCAAACCTGCAGAACATACCGGTCCGCACAGACGCGGGTATCCGTATTCGTGATGCTTTTGTGGCGGGACCGGGGTACGAAGCGCTGATGAGTGTTGACTATTCGCAAATCGAGATGCGGATCATGGCGCACTTATCGAAAGACGAAGACCTGATCAACGCTTTCAACTCTGGCGAAGACCTGCATAAAACGATGGCCTCCCAAGTGTTCGGAGTCCCCGTGGAAGACGTAACCACCGAACTGCGTAACCGCATCAAAGCTACTTCTTACGGACTGGCGTATGGGCTCAGCCCGTTTGGCTTGTCCAAACAGCTGGGTGTCAGCGTTGATGAAGCCCGTAAACTCCACGACCAGTATTTCGCACGGTTTGGGGGCATAGGCGACTACTTGCAGACCGTGGTAAGCGAAGCCAGGCAAGTTGGGTACACGGAAACCATGCTGGGCAGGCGCAGGTACTTCCCAGAACTGGAATCAACCGTGCGCAGAGTGCGGGAAATGGCTGAACGGGGAGCCCTGAACGCTCCAATCCAAGGAAGTGCAGCCGACCTCATAAAAGTAGCAATGATAAAAGTTGGGGAACAACTAGAAACGGCAGGGATGAGGTCTAGAATGTTGCTGCAAGTCCATGACGAACTAGTCTTGGAACTGGCCCCAGGTGAGGAAGCCGAGGTGCGTGCTTTAGTGGAAGTAGCAATGGCAGGAGCAGCCAGCCTGTCAGTTCCTTTGGATGTGGCAGTTGGGGTGGGACACTCCTGGAGAGAAGCTGCCCACTAGTACCGTCCCGAACAGGCGGTGGGGCAGGTCACAAAGCACACACCTTTGGTGTGAAAATGTGCGCAAACTGTAACAACTAGCTGGTCTAACATGCTGGGTACACTGCTAAACTTGACCAGGTGATTCAAAGGGTGAGCTATGCGCAAATCCCCCAGAGTCGCTTTGTCCAAATAAATACTACTGATCCGTTTCGGAGTTAACAACTACATGACCAATCCTTCTACGCCGGAAACTGAAACCACCACACAGGTGGCAGTCAATGACATCGGCACCGAGCAAGACCTTCTAGCAGCCATCGACGAAACCATCAAATACTTCAAAGATGGAGACCTGGTGGAGGGCACAGTTGTCAAAGTAGACCGCGACGAGGTTCTCGTTGATATCGGCTACAAAACTGAGGGAGTTATTCTCTCAAGAGAACTTTCCATCAAACAGGACGTTGATCCTGACGAAGTGGTGGAAGTCGGCGACCACGTAGAAGCGTTGGTCCTGCAAAAGGAAGACAAAGAGGGGCGTCTGCTCCTATCCAAGAAGCGGGCACAATACGAACGCGCTTGGGGAGAAATTGAGCAGATCAAAGAAGCCGACGGTGTTGTTACAGGAACAGTCATTGAGGTTGTCAAAGGCGGCCTGATCGTGGACATCGGGCTGCGTGGATTCCTTCCCGCATCACTGGTAGAGATGCGCCGGGTGCGTGAACTGGGTCCCTACATTGGACGCCAGCTGGACGCTAAAATCATTGAACTCGACAAAAACCGCAACAACGTGGTTCTCTCCCGCAGAGCCTGGCTGGAGCAGAGCCAGTCTGAGGTCCGCTCCACTTTCCTGAACACCCTAGAGAAGGGGCAGGTACGCAGCGGTGTCATTTCCTCCATCGTCAACTTTGGTGCTTTCGTGGACCTTGGTGGCGTAGACGGACTGGTGCACGTTTCAGAACTGTCGTGGAAACACATTGACCACCCATCTGAAGTGGTTGAGGTCGGCACGCCAGTCGAAGTGGAAGTCCTAGAAGTTGACATGGACCGCGAACGCGTTTCTCTGTCACTGAAAGCCACGCAAGAAGACCCATGGCAAACGTTTGCTCGCGTCCATGCAATCGGACAGATTGTTCCCGGTAAAGTCACCAAAGTGGTTCCCTTCGGCGCTTTCGTTCGCGTTCAGGATGGGATTGAAGGACTGGTGCACATTTCTGAACTATCCCAGAAGCATATTGATACCCCCGAGCAGGTGGTTGAAGTTGGTTCCGATGCTTACGTTAAAGTCATAGACATCGACCTGGAGCGTCGTCGTATCTCCCTGTCCCTGAAACAGGCCAACGAAAGCGTGGACCCCCACTCCGACGACTTCGATCCTTCACTGTACGGGATGGCTGCGGAGTACGACGAAAACGGCAACTATAAGTATCCAGAAGGGTTCGACCCAGAAACGCAAGAGTGGATGGAAGGCTACGACGAGCAACGTAAAGTGTGGGAAGCACAGTACGCTGAGGCTCAGGCCCGTTGGGAAGGTCACCGTGCCCAGATACTCGCCGCGGCTGAAGATGCGGAAGAAGAAGACGTGGCGGACCAACAGGTGGCAGTGTCCGAAGATGCGGCCGACGATACCGGTGGCGCCCTTGCTTCCGATGAAGCGCTCGCTGCACTCAGAGAGAAACTAACAACCTCCGACTAGCGGCGCAGACCGCCCTCACAAAGTGGCGGTTACGAACTGAAATGGTGGGCATCACTGGAACGGTGGTGCCCACCATCTTTTTGTTAAAGGGCTAACATTACCAACACCGTCGAACCGAACAGCCAACGCTAGGAGGAAGCCACAATGGGACACCTAATACTTCAACCCTGCCGGCAGCAGCAGAAGGAAGAAAGATTCCTAGTAGGACTGACGGGGGGAATCGGGACGGGGAAAAGTACACTGCTCAACCTCTTCCAAAAACTTGGTGCCCACACGATTTCAGCCGACAACCTAGCAAGAGAGGTTGTCGAACCCGGAACCCAGGGACTGACACAGATTGTCCATAGCTACGGGAAGCGAATACTTACAAGCGACGGCACCCTGGACCGAGCAGCTCTAGCCAAAATTGTTTTCGGCGACGAACAACAGCGGCTCAAGTTGGAGGAGATAACCCATCCCCTCATCGCCGATATACTGCAAGAACGCTTAGAAACCATGAAAGGCATTGTCGTCTACGAAATGCCGCTGCTTGTGGAAAAGAACCTGAGCCAACAGTTTGACTGCGTAGTAATCATTGACAGCCCACTCCACCAGCGCCTAGCCAGACTGCAAGAACGCGGCCTCAGTCAAACGGAAGCTGAAGAAAGAATCTCCGTTCAAGCAACCGATGATCAACGTCGCGCGGTAGCAAACATCTGGGTGAACAATCAGGGAACCAAAGGGGATCTGTACAAGACTGCAAGCGAGATCTACACGCATTGGATGAAGCAGGTAGCGGAGTAGAATAGGTGTCATGGTAGTCGAGTCGCAGGAACAACCCTTTGAGGTAATAGCCCCCTACGAGCCAAGCGGAGATCAACCCAAAGCGATCGAGCAGATCGCTGAGCGGATAAACGCTGGGGAGACCGACGTTGTCCTCCTGGGAGCCACAGGAACAGGCAAATCGGCGACCACCGCCTGGCTGGTGGAAAAAATACAGCGCCCCGCCCTCATTTTGGCTCCCAACAAAACTTTGGCGGCCCAACTGGCTTCCGAGTTCCGCGAACTCATGCCCAACAACGCTGTCGAATATTTTGTTTCTTACTACGACTACTACCAGCCAGAAGCGTACGTCCCACAAACGGACACTTTCATTGAAAAAGACTCCTCAATAAACGACGAGGTTGAACGCCTTCGCCACTCGGCAACAAACTCGCTGCTCACACGCAAAGACACCGTTGTGGTTGCCTCCGTATCCAGCATCTACGGGCTGGGAACCCCAGCAGAATACGTGGCACGCATGATGGAACTTGAAGTGGGACAGGAACTGAGCCGCGATGACCTACTGCAAAGGTTTGTGCAAATGCAGTATGAACGCAACGACTTTGCCTTCACCAGGGGAACCTTCAGGGTCCGGGGAGACACCGTGGAAATCATTCCCGTGTACGAAGAGTTGGCTATCCGAATCGAGTTCTTTGGTGACGAAATCGATGGAATATCGGTTTTACATCCCCTGACTGGAGACGTGTTGCGCCAAGTTGAAAAAGCTCATGTGTTCCCAGCCAGCCACTATGTGGCAGGTGAGGAAAGAATGAAAAGGGCGATCGCAGAGATAGAGCAGGAAATGGAGGAACGTGTTGCCTGGTTCGAGAAGAGGGGGAAGCTACTGGAAGCCCAAAGGCTCAGGATGCGCACCACCTACGACCTGGAAATGATGCGGGAGGTGGGGACCTGTGCGGGGATTGAGAACTACTCCCGCCACATTGACGGCCGTGGGGAAGGTACTCCTCCCCATACCCTTCTTGACTTCTTCCCCGACGACTTCGTGCTCATCATTGATGAGTCCCACGTGACAGTACCCCAGATTGGTGCCATGTACGAGGGCGACATGTCACGCAAACGTACACTGGTGGAACACGGGTTCCGACTCCCCTCTGCCCTCGATAACCGCCCTCTAAAATGGGACGAGTTCCTGGAACGAATTGGGCAAACCGTGTACTTGTCTGCCACTCCTGGCCCATACGAAATGGCAAAAGATCCCGAACCGGTGGAACAGATCATTCGCCCCACCGGTCTGGTAGACCCTCGTGTAGAAGTGAAACCAACAGAAGGTCAGGTGGACGACCTGTTGGAGGAAATACGGGTGCGTACAGACAGGGATGAACGGGTTTTGGTCACTACTTTGACCAAAAAGATGGCCGAAGACCTAACCGACTACCTGGCGGAGCGCGGCGTCCGCGTGGAATACCTGCACTCTGACGTAGATACACTGCGACGAGTAGAACTTTTACGGGAGTTGAGGCAGGGAGAATTTGATGTCCTGGTTGGGATAAACCTATTGCGAGAAGGACTGGACCTACCCGAAGTCTCCCTGGTGGCGATCCTGGACGCGGACAAGGAAGGTTTCCTCCGCTCAACTCGTTCGCTAGTGCAAACCATAGGGCGAGCAGCCAGAAACGTTTCTGGCGAAGTCCACATGTACGCCGACCGGGTAACAGACTCTATGAAGGCCGCCCTAGACGAGACGACACGGCGCCGGGACCTGCAGTTAGCCTACAACAAGGAACACAACATAGATCCCCAGCCGCTACGGAAAAAAATTGCGGACGTGACGGACATGCTGGTTCGGGAACAGATCGACACCGAAGAACTATTGGCTGGTGGCTACCGCAAGAAACCAAAAACCGGGGAAGATGCGACGTACGTTCCCAGCACGGTTCCCACTGCGGAGAGTGATTTAATCGACCTGATCAACTCTTTGACCGAACAAATGCAACTAGCAGCGGTAGAGTTGAACTTCGAACTGGCTGCCCGGATCCGGGACGAGCTGGCTGAACTGAAACAAGAGCTGCGTGGAATGCAGGCAGCTCGCTAACAACTGGAGGTGCCGGTGGAAGTCCACCTTGCTGCGTGGCTGGTATTAGCGGCTTTCGTAACCATTTTGATAGCCGTGGACATAGTTGGTCATGTGCGAACGCCCCACGCGCCGACGCTTAAGGAAGCGACATGGTGGTCTTTTGCTTACGTGTTGTTGGCGTTGGCTTTCGGTGGCCTGATCTGGGGAGTTTACGGCGGCGAGTACGGGCTGCAGTACTTAGCAGGCTGGGCAACAGAGAAAGCGCTATCAGTGGACAACCTGTTTGTGTTTGTCATAATCATGGCAGCCTTCCGGGTTCCGCGGGAATACCAGCAAAAGGCGCTACTGTCAGGCATAATCATCGCTTTGGTTTTGCGTTTGGTGTTTATCCTGGTTGGGGCCGCCATCATTGAACGGTTTTCTTGGGTGTTCTTCGTTTTCGGCGCTTGGCTACTATGGACGGCCTACTCTCAGGCTAAAAAAGGTCTCGAAACTCCAGGCGAAGAAGAAGCGGATGTGCAGTATCAGGAGAACCGTTTCAACTCTTGGGTGCGTAGGCTGGTCCCGGTTACAGACGGGTTTCAAGGCCAACGTTTCCTGTACCGCACGGGAGGGAAAACGTTCATAACGCCAATGTTATTGGTGGTGTTGGCTCTTGGCAGTGCAGATCTTATGTTCGCTTTCGACTCTATTCCAGCCATCTTTGGCTTAACTTCCGAACCGTACCTGGTGTTTGCTGCAAACGCGTTTGCCTTGTTGGGGTTGCGACAAATGTATTTCTTGATCGATGGTTTGCTCGATAAGCTTGTGTACCTGCACTACGGTCTGGCCGTCATTCTGGCTTTCATCGGTGTGAAACTTATTTTGCACGCCCTCGCCGAGAACAGTCTGCCCTTCCTCAACGGGGGGAAAGGCTACCCTGTGTGGGAGCCCGGTTTGGGATTGTCTTTAGGGATAATTGGCGGAACGATCTTGGTGACGCTCTTGGCCTCACTCTATGCGGGAAGAAGAAAAAGGGGACTTTGATGGCAGCTGAACACCGCACGCCCGGTGGGCTGACCACTGCCCAGGTGCAGGAGCGCCACGACCAGGGGCAAAGCAACCATGTGGATAGCTCCACGTCCAGGCCCCTGAAAGACATTCTCCGAGCTAACTTGTTCACTGTTTTTAACGGCATTCTTTTCACGGCAGCGTTGGCCGTGATACTGGTTGGCGACTGGCGTGACGCAGTGTTCGGGTTTGTTTTAGTTTTGAACCTGGGGATAGGGATAGTGGGGGAGGTCAGGTCAAAGCGTGCCCTTGATGCATTGGCAGTGCTGCACGCCCCGACTTCCCAAGTGGTCCGCGACGGTCAGTTGAAAAGCGTGAACAACGAAGACCTAGTGATTGACGATGTCGTGCAACTGTCTTTGGGCGACCAAGTTCCAGCAGATGGCAGCGTGCTGACATCCAACGGACTAGAGGTTGACGAATCGCCCTTGACCGGGGAATCCAATCCGGTTCCGAAGGTCGGCGAAGACCCCATTCTTTCTGGAACTTCCGTGGTTACTGGTGGTGGGACGTTCCGGGTAGAGAAAATTGGGGAGGACGCTTGGGCACAGAAGATAACGGCGGAGGCCAAGAAGTATTCGAAGGCATACTCGGAGATACAGGGGGCAATCGATAGGATTTTGAAGTGGATCACCTTTGTCCTGCCCGTAATAATCATTTTACTAATGTGGTCGCAGCTGCGGGTGGATGAGGGCGATTGGAAGGCGGCGGTCATTCTGACCGTTGCTGGAATAGTGGGCATGATCCCGCAGGGACTGGTGTTGCTGACGTCCATGAACTTTGGGATGACAGCAGCGTCCCTGGCACGCAAGGGGGTTCTTGTCCAGGAGCTTCCCGCCGTAGAGATATTGGCCCGAGTGGACGTGCTGTGCCTGGATAAGACTGGCACGCTCACAACGGGTGAAATTCGCGGACGCGAACTGGTTCATCCACCGGAGGGGGGCGGGGAGGATGGGCAAGCCACCAAGGTACTTTCCACCATGGTTAGGGAGGGGGGTAATCCCACGGCTGAAGCGGTCCAAAACCTGGTTCGGGGGCAGAACCCTTTTCCAGATAACACGTTCAGTGAAGTCCCTTTCAACTCTATTCGCAAATGGTCGGCACTCAGTTTCGCTTCACGGGAGGAAGGGGGAACTTCAGCACCGAGCATCTGCAAAACGTGGGTGTTTGGTGCACCAGAAGTGCTCCTTGACCTGGAAGATCCCACTTATTCCTGGGTGGAGGAAGCGGTGGGAGAAGCATCCGCGTTGGGGCGACGAACAGTGTGCCTGGCCTGCAGCGAAGAGGCGATAGGCGGGGGAACGGGTGACGAGCAGACCTTGCCGGATCAGTTGCGACCGCAATTGGTAGCCGTGTTAGAAGAGGATGTGCGCAGCGACGCCGAACGTACGTTGAAATATTTCGCTCAGCAGGGTGTGGGCGTAAAAGTAATTTCGGGTGACTCCCACAGAACGGTGGGAGCGATCGCGGCGGATTTGGGATTGGTGCCGAGCAGCGGTAACGAACTGGCGGTTATCGACGCGCGAACCTTGCCGGAGATTGACACAGAAGAGTTCGTGGTTGCAGCTAGAGAAGGGGACGTTTTTGGTAGAGTCACTCCCGACCAAAAGAAAGCCTTAGTTGTGGCTCTCCAAGATAGCGGCCATACGGTGGCGATGACGGGCGACGGTGTTAATGATGCGCTGGCGCTGAAGACGGCTGACCTGGGTATTGCAATGGGCAACGGAGCTCCGGCAACCAAAGCAGTTTCCCGCTTGGTGCTGGTGAACTCACACTTTTCTGTGCTTCCTGGAGTCGTTGGTCAGGGGCGTCGCATCATTGCGAACATGGAGAGGGTCTCTTCCTTGTTTCTGACGAAAACTGTTTACGCCGTGTTGTTGGCGTTGGTGGTTGCACTGTTCAGCCTGTCCTACCCCCTACTTCCAAGACATTTGACGTACATCAGCGCTTTTACGATTGGCGTGCCAGCCTTTTTCTTATCCCTGGGGCCAAACGACCAAAAATACCGTCCGGGGTTCCTGCGGAGAACACTTTTAATTGCGGTACCTTCCGGAGTGATCCTTGGAACGGCAGCCTTGGTCACCTACCTCAGGGCCGGAGAGGGAAGTCTCCCCGGGCATACCGCTGCCACTCTCACCCTAATCTCGGGTGCCATGGCTCTGCTGGTACTTTTGGCTAGGCCTTGGCGTCCTTGGAAGATAGCTCTTATCGCGGCCATGGTGCTTGGAGCGACAGCAGGAGTGATAATCGGGCCTGTTCGTGATTTCTTTGCGTTGGAGATCCCTTCCGTGGCGCTTGGGCAGTCAATCGCGCTGGCAGGTTCCATCGCAGCAGCACTGGTGGTTGCTGCATACGGCCTGACGTTACGGTGGCGACGGGCCTCCGAAGTTGCACCTGCTCACGGAAAGAGCGGTAAAAGGCCGGTACGCTGACAGAAGATACTCAGACAGGAACAGGTGAAATGCGATGAGAAGGCTCGAGGCTAACTCGACACCCCTAGCTTTCTTTTGTGCCAAAGAGGGGCAGGGCGATACTGTCGTTCTTGGCCATGCGCTGGGAGCGGACCGGCACATGTGGGACCAGGTTGTACCCCTGCTACCCGATGGACTGAGGGTAATTATTTGGGAGCAGCCCGGCCATGGTGACTCAGCTTTGCTCCCCCAGGATTCCCCGGACGCCAACGATGTTGCTGCGGCTGTTGCAGCGGGTTTGGAAGAATTAGGAGTTGGCAGGGCAGTTGTGGGCGGTTTGTCCATGGGTGGGGTAGTTACTATTGCTTTGGCGTCCGGCTTTCCCGAACTGGTTCGCAGCGCAGCTGTAATGGATGCCGCTCCGGTCCTTCCTCCTGCATCAATGTGGTTTGAACGGGCTCGGATGGTGGAGGAAGAGGGCCTTGGCCCGCAAATGGAGCCGGCGATGGAACGCTGGTTTACTGCTGAGTTCGCTTCCGGCCGCGGACGGGAACTGGTGGAAAGCACAGAGGAGACTTTCCTTAGCACTGGCGTAAGTGGTTATGCCCAGTCGTGCAGGATTATTGGTTCCACGGACCTTAGCGAGCAGTTCAAACAGATCGAGCAGGCGGTGCTTTTGCTTACCGGAGATGGGGATGAGGGAACACCACCCGAGCTGATGGAAACACTGGCCAGGCAGCTCAAACGTGGGGTGGGACCTGTGGTCGTTGCGGACTCTAAACATTTACCGGCCGTGGAACAACCCCAGGCAGTGGTTGATGCTTTGGTAGCCCTGCTGTCGCAGGATTAGCTCGGGTTCCGCTGTTGTCGAACAGGCGTACCATCTGCGGTTTGGGGAGGTAAAGTTACCAGGGTGAGTGATCAGCTAGTGGTGCGGGGCGCGCGCGCCCACAATTTGAAGAACGTGGACCTCGAGTTACCTCGAGAAAGTTTGATTGTCTTTACGGGTTTGTCCGGTTCCGGTAAGTCGTCCTTGGCTTTTGACACCATTTTCGCCGAAGGACAGCGGCGCTACGTTGAGTCGTTGTCAGCCTATGCACGCCAGTTTTTGGGCCAGATGGATAAACCAGACGTTGATTTTATTGAGGGGCTTTCGCCAGCCGTCTCAATTGACCAGAAGTCGACGTCGAAGAACCCTCGCTCCACAGTGGGTACGATTACCGAAGTTCATGATTATCTGCGTTTGCTGTTTGCTCGGGCGGGAATCCAGTATTGCCCGCAATGTGGGGAACAGATAACTGCTCAAAACGCACAGCAGATTGTAGACCGAATTCTGGAGGGCGAACCTGGAACCAGGTTCCAGGTACTGGCCCCGGTCGTGCGGGGGCGAAAAGGTGAGTACCAGGAGCTTTTCTCCGAGCTACAGGCACAGGGATTTGCGCGTGCAGTTGTCGATGGTGAAGCGGTCCGTTTGGAGGACCCACCTACGTTAGAGAAGAACCTGAAGCATGATATAGACGTGGTGGTAGACAGGCTCGTTTTGAAGCCTGACCTGCATAGACGTTTAACGGACTCAATAGAAACGGCTATGGAACTGGCGGATGGGTTGGTGACCATCGACTATGTTGATCTGGATGAGGGCGAGGAGGATAGGCGCCGACGCTACTCCGAGAAGAGAGCTTGTCCGAACGACCACCCTTTGTCTTTAGATGAGATAGAGCCGCGCACCTTCTCCTTCAATGCCCCCTATGGTTCGTGCCCGGATTGTTCGGGGTTAGGGGCCAAGCAGGAGGTGGACCCCGATCTCATTGTGACGGATGAAGATCTTTCTTTAGCGGACGGGGCTGTTGTCGTTTGGCGGGCCAACAATAAGTACTATCAGCGTCTTTTAGCGGGTTTGGCTAAAGAGATGGACTTTGACCTGGACACACCGTGGAGAAAGTTACCTAAAAAGGTCCAGAATGCCGTGCTTTATGGTTTGGATCACAAGGTGCATGTTCGCTACCGCAACAGGTGGGGACGCCAGCGCGAATATCATACGGGTTTTGAGGGAGCTTTGGCTTTCGTTCAGCGGCGCTTGCAGGAGTCGGATTCCAACTATGTGAAAGATCGGCTCCAAGGGTACATGCGTGAAGTTGAATGCCCGACTTGTCGGGGTGCCCGTTTGAAGCCGGAAGTTTTAGCGGTGCGAGTGGGTGGGAAAAACATTGCGGAAGTGTCCCAAATATCGATCGGTGAAGCACAGGAGTTCTTGAAGGATTTAGAGCTGACAGGGCGCGATGCCCACATTGCTCGTCCGGTGTTGCAGGAGATCAATTCTCGGCTGAAGTTTCTTGTTGATGTTGGTTTGGACTATCTGACTTTGGGGCGGGGAGCCGGCACTCTTTCGGGTGGGGAAGCGCAGCGGATCCGCTTGGCAACTCAGATTGGCTCTGGACTGGTGGGTGTGCTCTACGTGTTGGATGAGCCCTCGATAGGTTTGCATCAGCGTGACAATCGTCGTCTTATTGGCACTTTGGAGCATTTACGGGACTTGGGTAACACCTTGATTGTGGTGGAGCACGATGAGGAAACTATTGATTCTGCGGACTGGGTGGTGGACATAGGTCCAAGGGCAGGTGAGCAGGGCGGAGAGATCGTTTACTCCGGACCGCAAGCAGGTTTGCAGGACGCGGAGGAGTCCCTGACCGGTCAGTACCTCAGTGGCGCCAAGCAGATTGAGATCCCGCCGAAGCGCCGCGAAATCAATAAAGAGCGTGTTTTGCGGGTTGAGGGCGCCCGAGAAAACAACCTGGTGGAAGTGGATGCTGAGTTCCCCTTGGGCGTTTTGACTGCAGTTACGGGGGTTTCTGGGTCAGGAAAGTCAACTTTGGTGAACCAGGTTTTGTACCGGGCTCTGGCGAACAGGTTGAACGGGGCCAGGCTGGTTCCGGGAAGGTACAAGTCTCTCAAGGGTGTGGAGCACTTGGACAAAGTTGTTCATGTGGACCAGTCTCCGATTGGTCGGACCCCCCGGTCGAACCCGGCCACTTACACGGGCGTGTGGGACCACGTCCGAACACTGTTCTCGCAAACGGAGGAGGCGAAGGTCCGGGGTTATGGTCCGGGGCGTTTCTCTTTCAACGTTAAGGGGGGACGCTGCGAAGCATGTAAGGGCGACGGCACTATTCGGATCGAAATGAATTTTCTGCCCGACGTGTATGTTCCGTGCGAGGTTTGCAATGGTAGTCGCTATAACCGCGAAACTTTAGAAGTTAAGTATAGAGATAAGACTGTTGCTGATGTTCTGCAGATGTCGATTAGTGAGGCTGCAGAATTCTTCTCTGCTATTCCGCGGATTGCTCGTCACTTGAATACCCTTGTTGAGGTGGGCCTCGGCTACGTTCGGTTGGGGCAGTCTGCGACTACCCTTTCGGGTGGGGAAGCCCAGAGGGTAAAGCTCGCATCAGAATTGCATCGCCGCTCTAATGGGCGCAGCATTTACGTGTTGGACGAGCCAACTACCGGGCTTCATTTTGAAGATATCCGCAAGTTGTTATTGGTCCTTCAGGGGCTGGTGGACAAGGGGAACTCAGTGATTGTCATTGAGCACAACTTGGATGTGATTAAGAGTGCGGACTGGGTGTTAGATCTGGGGCCCGACGGAGGTAGCGGCGGTGGGACCATCGTTGCTGCGGGCACGCCTGAACAGGTGGCACAGGTTGAGGGTTCTTGGACGGGCAAGTACTTGCAGGATTCACTGTCCCTACGGCCTTGATGTTCGTGCGGCTATTAGCTGCTGGGAGACACAGACCCGCCGCTGACGGAAAGTTGTTCCTCGCTCATATCGTATAGCTCGTTAATTGTGTCCGCGAGGTCGATAAGTACTTTGTTTCGTTTCAGTTTTAAAGAGGGAGTTAGGTAGCCGTTTTCGACGGTGAAGTCCATGTTTAGTATTCGGTAGCGGCGTATCGACTCGGCTCGGGAAACTTGCTGGTTGGCTTTCCCAAGAGCTTTTTCTAAAGACTCTCGGACTTCAGGCAGCCGTGATGCGGCTGCAGGCGGCACAACTGGTAGGCCTTTGTTGGTGAGCCAGGTGGGAAGCATCTCGGGGTCTAGTGTCAGCAGCGCGCCAATGTAGGGGCGGCCATCTCCTACCACCACAACCTGTCCGATCAGTGGGTGGGAGATGAGGGAGCTTTGAAGAACGTCAGGACTGACGTTCTTCCCACCGGCTGTGACGATTAGTTCCTTTTTGCGTCCGGTAATTTTCAGGCGTCCTTGCGGGTCGGTTTGGGCCAGGTCACCCGTGTGGAACCATCCGTCTGCGTAGGTTTCTGCGGTCACTTCCGGCATGTTCAGGTAGCCGGGAGAAAGAGAGATCCCGCGAAGGAGCAGCTCCCCATCTGGGGCTATCTTCAGTGAGTTTCCGGGCCACAGGTAGCCGACAGAGTCGGGCGGATTGTCCCCAGGAATTTCAACTGTTATTGGGCCTGCTGTTTCTGACAGACCGTACCCTTGCAGGAGCGTTACACCGAGCCCCCTGTAAAAGTGCGCCAGGTCTGGGGCTAGAGGGGCACCACCACAAATGATGGTTTCCAAGTTGGGGCCCAGGACCTCCCGAACTTTGTTTAGCACCAGAGTGTCGGCTAAGCGGCTGGACATCCTCAACGTTCGGGTTGGGCCGGAGGACAGTTGGGTGTCTTCTCTTGCAGTGGCTAGCTGACCTGCCTTAGCTTTTTCCGGGTATGCGGTGGCCGCTGAAAGTCTTTTTGCCTGCCGGGATGACCAGGAGAATATGCTTTTCTTTATCCCTTTACCCGCCTTACCAGCGGCAACGTTGTAAACCTTTTCTAGGACCCTGGGGACGGCAAGCAGTTGGGTGGGTTTGAAGCCCTGTATGTCTTCCACAAGATGCGAAACGTCCGGGGCGAACCCCACTCTGCCGCGACCCACCAGAATGCCGTACATAACGAAGCGCGCCAGTACGTGTGCAACCGGCAAGAAGAGTAGGTTGCGACTGTTTGGGTTTCCAATCAGGTCGGGCAGAATGTCGTAGGCCTGCAGAAGGGGTGCGACAAAGTTGCCTTGGGTTAGGATCACCCCTTTGGGTTTGCCGGTGGTTCCTGAGGTGTAAATTATGGTGGCAACGTCTTCAAGGTTGAGGGCTTGGGTGCGTTGAACTACTTCTGTTTCATCCACTGGTTGTCCGTGTTGCTGGATAAGGTCCATGGCATTGCGGTCTAAGGAGAACACGTTCTCTAGGTTCGGGGTTTGTACAGTCAGCACCCGGTCGGCCTGCAGGTAGGTTTGGGTGACGACAAGTTTTACTTCGGCGTCCTCGAGAATATGTCGGATCTGGGTAGCGGAGTTAGATTCGTAGATTGGGACGGTGACCAGACCTGCTGCAAGACCGGCCATGTCTAACACGGCCCATTCATAGGAAGTGGCGGCGAGAATCGCCATCCGTTCACCCGGTTGGAGCCCCAGTCCTATGAAGCCCCGGGCCGTGTCTGTAACGTCCGCCGCGTACTGTTGTGCGGATACTTCATGCCAGTAGCTGCCCGCCCTGTACTCGGCAACTATTTCCTCCGGGAAAGTTTGTGCCCGCGCGAACACCATTTGAGGGAGGGAGAGGGTGGGGTCTACTGGAACCAGGGCCGGGCTTTCCCAGCTTCCGGACCGGGTTGGGTGCATCATGGGTTTGGACCTGCTTTCGTGAGTTCTCCTGCTTTGCGCGCAAGGTTGACAGGAACCACCCTACTAGCCTTTGAAAACTTTTCTTCAGTTTCTTTCGCTGTACAGTTTCTCAACCTCCGCGTCTGCTAGGAGCTCTTAAATGGTTACATCCTTCCAGCCACCTATGGAAGTTCACTGCTGGGCTGCCACGCTCCCGGGATACCTGTCTGCGCGGTAGGCGTACATTTTTGGTATGGTCATGTTGTCGGTGGCAGGTGGAATGTTCACCTTTTGCTTCGGCGTTAGCGTTTCGGTCGTAGCGGTCATGGTGTTCCTGCCACCAGTTTTAGCCGTCCCGAAACATCCTACAAACTTTGAACCAGTTTTCGTAGCTGGTTCCGTGCATAATTTGGATAGTGATGAAAGTCCCCCCGTTGCCACCATCGTGGCGTCCAGCCACAGCCGATATCCCCACCCTGCCTGGGGTGTACAGGTTCAGGGATGACCAAGGGCGCGTCATTTATGTTGGGAAAGCAAAGAATCTTCGATCAAGGTTAGCCTCCTACTTCCAAGATCCCCAGGGGATGCATCCACGCACCGTATTGATGGTGCAGGATGCAAGTAGTGTTCAGTGGACGGTGGTGGGGAACGAGGCGGAAGCCCTAACTTTGGAGTACCAGTGGATCAAGCAGTTCGATCCGCGTTACAACGTTATGTACAAGGATGATAAGTCCTATCCGTACCTGTTGGTGTCAATGGCGGAAGAGTTTCCCAGGGTAAGTATTTCCAGAGGGGCACACAAGCCCGGAAACCGGTATTTTGGTCCTTACACCAAAGTGTGGGCAATTAGAGAGTCGATAGATCTGCTTTTGCCGGTGTTTCCGATCCGTTCTTGCAGTGCGGGAGTTTTCCGGCGTGCGGAGCGATCAGGACGCCCTTGTTTGTTGGGGTACATTGACCGCTGTTCCGCTCCCTGTGTGGGGCGAATCAGCAAGGAAGATCACCGGGAATTGGCCGAACAGCTTTGTGACTTCATGGACGGGGCGAGTGAACCCATGTTGACAAAACTCGAGCAGGAAATGAACCAGGCTGTTGAAGAGTTGAACTTTGAGGTCGCCGCCCAGAAGCGGGATGGGATTGAAGCCATCACCAAGGTCCAGGAACGAAACACTCTGGCACTACCCACAAATGTGAATACGGATATTTACGCCCTGGTGGTCGATGAGCTAGAGGCCGCGGTCCAAGCATTTTTTGTGAGAGGAGGACGAATCCGTGGGACCAGAGGTTGGGTGGTAGAAAGACTTGAAGGTAAGGAGGCCCCCGATCTGATGGGGGACCTGTTGGAACAGGTTTACGCTGCGCGATCACAGACAATGCCGCAGCTAGGATCTAAAACTGCACCGGTGTCGGTTGACGATATTGCCCATCTGCCGGTGGAAGCCATTCCTCCAGAAATATGGGTCACCCACCAGCCGACGGAGCTTTCCCGCCTAGAACGGGTGTTCACTGACCTGCGGGGTAGGAAAGTGGCTATCAAACAACCAAAACGAGGTGTAAAAGCTGAGTTACTTGCGACGGCCAGCCAAAATGCTGACCACTCGCTGCGAGTTCACAAGACAGCGCGCGTTGGGGACATAACTCAACGGGCGGTGGCCTTGGAAGAGTTAATGGCAGCTCTCAAACTTGAGCGGGCTCCCCTGCGGATTGAAAGCTTCGATATCTCGCACACGTCGGGTCAGCATCAAGTGGGATCCATGGTCGTATTTGAAGATGGCGCACCCCGCAAAGATGCGTACCGTATCTTCAACATTGATCAGCAGGAAGTCGCTGATGATACCGCCGCTCTTGCACAAGTTTTGGAAAGACGTTTTAGGCGAGCATCGACCACGACGGAGGAAGAGTTGCAGTCCGGACAGGTAGATGCGGACAGCTCCAAACCGCAACGGTTTGCCTACCAGCCGGACCTACTTGTTATCGATGGTGGCTTACCGCAGGTGAATGCAGCAGCCCGTACCCTTAAAGAACAGGGGGTGGACCTGCCCGTTCTGGGATTGGCGAAACGGTTGGAAGAAGTGTGGCTACCAAACCGCAAGCACCCCATTATCCTTCCCAGGTCGTCACCGGGCCTGTACCTACTCCAACATTTACGAGATGAGTCCCACCGGTTCGCGATCAGGGCACACCGAAGAAAACGGGGAAAGTCTCAAGTACAGTCAACGTTTGATTCATTGCAGGGCATTGGCCCCGTCAAACAAAAAGCGCTGCTGAAAACATTCGGATCGTTGAAGCGTCTTAAGGAAGCCAGCGTTGACCAGATAGCAGAGGTACCGGGCTTCGGACCCGCTAGCGCTGCTAGACTACATAAGCAGCTGGAAGACCTAGCAACAACAGACAAAAGCCCACGAAATAAGGGAAAAGGCGAAGCGAACCAATGAATCTAAATGAGCCTCACCCTCTAACCGCACCGGAGGGAATTCCGGCACTGGAGGCACAGTCCTTTTTAGGAAGCAGTCCAGCCAGCCACAAAAATGGTGCCGGCACTAGCGAAATTTTGATAATTACCGGTCAATCGGGAGGTGGGAAAACCCACGCGGGTGACGCTTTGGAAGACCTGGACTGGTACGTGGTGGATAACCTGCCCCCAAACCTGCTCTTACCGCTGGCCGGGATGATGACACCCGCTGGACAGGGAGTGGATCATCTAGCCGCGGTAGTGGATGTGCGCGGCAGAGAATTCTTCAAAGACCTGGAAGGCGTTCTCAAGCAGTTCCAAAAATACAAGGTGCCCTACCGTCTCATTTTCCTGGAAGCGGACGATCAAACGTTGGTCAGGCGCTTTACCTCCAGCAGACGCCCTCATCCCCTTCAAGGAACAGGGACAATCCTTGACGGGTTAGCTGCCGAAAAGGAACTCTTAGAGCCACTGCGTGAACGAGCAGATGAAATCATTGATACGACTGACCTCTCCGTTCACGACCTTTCCCGCAAAATGCGAGCCCTGGTGGAAGGTGAGTCCCCGCAAGACGTTCGTGTTGCACTGATCTCTTTCGGCTTTAAGCATGGTCTGCCCCTGGACGCAGACCAGGTGCTGGATGTCAGATTCCTCAAGAATCCCTACTGGGTGGACGAACTGCGCAGGCTGACGGGGCGAGACGAACCGGTGTCCGAGTACGTCCTTAGCCAGCCTGGCATTAAAGACTTCGGCACAAAGTACGCGGAGCTAATTGAGGCCACTCTTCCTGGGTACAGGAGGGAATTAAAGTCTTCCGTTACTGTGGCAATTGGCTGTACCGGAGGTAGACATAGGTCCGTAGCATTAACCGAATATGTCGCCGGGCAGCTCCGCGCTAAAGGCGTAACAGTGCACATCACCCACCGCGATATTGGGAGGGAGTAGTGGACCTGGAGCACAGGACAGACCTGCCAGGACCCAAGGTGGTGGCCCTGGGGGGAGGCCATGGGCTTAGCGCAACCTTGAAATCGTTGCGACACATCACCCACAGAATCACCGCAGTGGTGACAGTCGGCGACGACGGGGGTTCATCCGGGCGTATCCGGCAAGAAAAAGCGGTTCTGCCTCCGGGAGACCTGAGGATGGCATTGGTCAGCCTCGGCGATGAGTCCAAATGGGGTCTAACGTGGCGGGATCTAATGCATTTGCGGTTGGACACCGACGGTGACCTGGACGGGCACGCTTTAGGAAACTTGGTCCTAGTGGCCCTGTGGCAGCTTTACGAAGATCCGGTCGAAGGTCTGGACCATTTGGCCAGACTGCTGGATATTCATGGGCGTGTACTTCCAATGAGTCTAGAACCTCTCCTGATAGAGGCCGACGTTGTCTGCCCCAGCGGAGAGCGGATCAGCGTTCGTGGCCAGACGGAAGTGGCAAGTACAGGTGGCGTAATTGAGAAACTTCGCCTAACACCCAGCGACCCACCGGTCCCCGAGCAAGTCGTCGAAGCAATAGATCAGGCGGATTGGGTGATTTTCGGTCCGGGTTCGTGGTTCACATCTGTGATCCCACACCTGTTGGTGGAAGGGCTCCACGACGCTTTCGCACACACCCATGCGAGGAAAGCTCTCATATTGAACCTAATGCCCCAGGAAGGGGAGACCGCATCGCTTTCCGCTGCCGACCTTGTCTCTACCTTCCATGAAGCGGCCCCCTCACTTAAACTAGATGTGGTTATAGCAGACCCGACCGCGGTAGAAGATGTTGATAGTCTGGCGGAGGCTTGCACCGAAGTAGGAGCGCGGCTCCTGCTGCGCCAAGTCCGTTCGGGTGATGTCAAAGAGACGCACGACCCATTGCGGTTAGCGGCCGCGCTGCGTGACGCATTTGAGGGCTTTTTAGGTGAAGTTGGGGAAAGTGAAGCCTGGCTTAGTTGAAATGGAGAACATAGTTGTCGCTAACGACTGATCTGAAGAAAGAACTGGCAACCTACAAACCTGTTTCAGTTCGGGACGCTCGTGCCGAGTGTGCCGTGTTGCTCCGGTTTGCGGGGGGCCTGCATGTCGCCGGGGGGCGCATTCTTATCGAAGCTGAGGTGGACTCGGAACCCGTGGCGGCAAGGCTCAGAGCTTTCCTCACCCAGCTTTACAAAGCGGAGTCAGAAGTCATCATGGTGTCGGGAGGAGCCTTACGTAAAGGCAACAGGTACGTGATTCGGGTCGTTAAGAACGCCCAACATATCGCACGCCTAACCGGACTGATCGACGCTGCAGGAAGACCGGTACGAGGCCTGCCCCCACAGATCGTGGGAGGCAGTGCAGTGGAAGCAGCGGCTGCCTGGCGCGGCGCGATCATGGCAAGGGGGTCCCTAGTGGAACCAGGCCGTTCCAGTTCCCTAGAGGTGACTTGCCCCGGACCTGAAACCGGACTGGCACTAGTTGGCGCCGCCCGTAAATTGGGGGCAGCTGCCAGAACCCGTCAAGTGCGGGGAACAGACCGAGTGACGGTCCGCGATTCGGAAGCCATCGCCAACCTTCTTCAGGCGCTGCAGGTACCACAGACTTTCTCTGTGTGGCAGGAACAAAGAGAAAAACGGGAAGCGCGGGGTAGCGCCAACCGGCTAGCGAACTTTGATGACGCCAACCTCCGCAGAAGTGCGCAGGCCGCCGTTGTAGCCAGTGCACGCGTCACGCGGGCTTTCGAGATACTCGGTGAGGACGTTCCAGACCACCTGCGCGAAGCAGGCGAACTGCGGATATCCAATCGACAAGCATCATTGGAAGAGCTTGGTCAAAAAGCAGACCCGCCGTTAACAAAAGACGCAATTGCGGGCAGAATACGACGCCTTCTAGCGCTTGCGGATAAACGCGCACAGGAGGAAAACATTCCTTCGACTGAGGTGAGCGTCCCCGAAGAGTCTTTGGAAGGGTAACCAGAGCTTTTAATTGCCTAGCCAAGACCTATGCGCCGTTTTGTAGGGGGTGTAAACTGAAATAGGTATGTTCGTTTGAAAGATGGTGAACATTACGGGCGCATTCGCGTCCGCCAAATTGCTAGCTACGGTGCCAGGTGGCACATCAGGAGGAAACAGTGACCATTCGTGTAGGTATAAACGGCTTTGGCCGTATTGGGCGTAACTATTACCGGGCCATAGGTGCGCAGGGTGCTGACATCGAAGTTGTAGCGGTGAATGACCTGACAGACCCCAAGACTTTAGCCCACATGCTCAAGTACGACTCGGTTATGGGCCGCCTTGACGCAGATGTGAAGCACCGGGACGATGAGATCTTGGTGGACGGGAAAGCAATCAAGGTTTTTGCCCAGAAGGATCCGGCAGATATCCCCTGGGGCGATCTGGACGTCGATATTGTTATTGAGGCTACCGGTTTCTTCACGGATGGTGAGAAAGCGAAAGTCCATCTGGACTCTGGTGTAAAGAAAGTGATTATTTCCGCCCCGGCCACCAATGTGGACGGCACTTTTGTTCTTGGTGTGAACGGCGACGACTACAACCCGGAAACCGATAACGTCATTTCTATGGCTTCCTGCACCACCAACTGCCTGGCTCCCATGTCAAAGGTGCTAGATGAAGCTTTTGGTATTGAGCGTGGTCTGATGACTACCATCCACGCTTACACGGGCGACCAGCGTCTGCTGGATGCCCCTCACTCTGACTTGCGGCGTGCCCGGGCGGCCGCGGTGAACGTTGTGCCAACTTCTACCGGAGCCGCGAAAGCAATTTCACTTGTCCTTCCCAACTTGGAAGGAAAAATGGACGGGTATGCCCTGCGTGTTCCCGTGCCAACGGGTTCGGTAACCGACCTTAGTTTTGTCGCTTCCCGACCAGTAACGGTTGAAGAGGTCAACGCCGCCATCAAGGCTGCCGCAGAAACTGAAGAAATGAAGGGAATCCTGGTTTACTCTGAACAGCCTTTGGTTTCCAGCGACATTGTTGGCGATCCCGCATCTTCGGTGTTTGATGCCGATCTCACCAAGGTGATCGACAATGAAGTGAAAGTCGTGTCTTGGTACGACAACGAGTGGGGCTACTCGAACCGCTTGGTTGATATGACCAAGATCGTGGGAGAGAGCCTGTAGTCACAGCTATTCGCTGCTTATCATTGGAAAAGCGTCCGTGTGATCTTTTGGCGCGCGGACGCTTTTTCTTACCTGAATGGATCCGTGTTGACGGAAGGTTACGACTATTTGGAGGTAGTCCACAATGTTGAGGACCGTTGAGTCTTTAGGGAATCTAGAGGGAAAAACCGTATTGGTGCGGTGCGACCTGAATGTGCCATTGCAAGATGGTGTAATTACTGACGATGGAAGAATCAGGGCGGCGTTGCCCACCATAAAGAGCTTGGGAGAAAAGGGGGCTGCTGTCCTAGTGGCGGCCCACTTGGGTAGGCCTGGGGGCAAGCCAGACCCCCAGTATTCCCTGAAGCCTGTCGCAGCGAGAATGGGCGAACTGCTTGGCCAAGATATCACTCTGGCAGCTGATGTCACGGGAGAGTCAGCGAAGCAAATCGCCGAGGAACTGCGTCCCGGAGAAATAGCATTTTTGGAAAATGTTCGCTTCGATGCAAGAGAGACCTCGCAGGACGCAGCGCAACGCCAAGCCCTTGCTAAAGAATATGCTGAACTGGCGGATGCTTTCGTCTCCGATGGGTACGGGGTAGTGCATAGGAAGCAGGCTTCGGTGTACGACGTGGCAGAAATGCTACCTGCAGCCGCTGGTGGACTGGTAATCACAGAAATGGAGGCTCTTTCTAAGGTAACCGACGACCCAGAACGGCCCTACGTGGTGATTTTGGGAGGGTCGAAGGTTTCCGACAAGCTCGGAGTCATTGAAAATTTACTACAGAAGGCGGACGCAGTTTTGATTGGTGGGGGAATGGCCTACACCTTCTTGAAAGCACTCGGCTACGAAGTGGGAACATCGTTGCTGGAGGAGGATCAGATAGAAACCGTGCGTTCTTACATCCAGGAAGCTAAGGACCGGGGTGTTGACCTGGTTCTTCCCGTGGATGTGGTGGTCGCCCCAGAATTTTCCAAAGATGCTCCCTTCGAGGTCTTTGACGCGGACGATATGCCTCCCAAAGGAATGGGACTGGATATCGGACCGAAGAGCCAGGAACTGTTCAGCGAGTATATTCGCAATGCGAAAACTGTTGCTTGGAACGGTCCCATGGGCGTTTTCGAATTTGCGTCCTTTGCTGGTGGCACCCGGGCAATAGCGCAAGCGCTTACTGAATCCGCGGCCTATTCGGTCGTTGGCGGTGGAGATTCAGCGGCAGCCATTCGGCTGTTAGGCTTTGACGAGGAGAAGTTTTCACACATATCAACCGGCGGGGGAGCATCGTTAGAACTTCTTGAAGGTAAAACCCTGCCAGGCATTGCAGTTTTGGAGGACTGACAAATGACACGTATTCCCCTTATCGCGGGTAACTGGAAAATGAACATGGATCACCTGCAGGCCATTCAGTTGGTGCAGAGTTTGGCCACGGAGTTGGAAGATAAACGCTTTGACTATGACCAGACCGAAGTGGTGGTGATTCCCCCTTACACTGACCTACGCTCCCTTCAAACGGTGATTGAAGGTGACAATCTGGATCTACAGCTAGGGGCACAGGACGTATCCGTGTACGAGTCCGGTGCTTACACCGGGGAAGTTTCGGCGTTGATGCTCCACAAACTGGGCTGTTCTTACGTGATTGTAGGGCACTCAGAGCGCCGAGAGTACCACCAGGAAAGTGATGACCTGGTGGGACAGAAAGCTAAGGCGGTACTAGCCCAACAGATGCGCCCAATCCTGTGCGTTGGTGAGGTTCTCGAGGTCCGTAAGAAGGGTCAGCACGTGGACCACGTCGTGAACCAGATAGAGGGGGCACTAGCAGGATTCACCAAAGATGAAGCAAAGAACGTGGTCATTGCTTACGAACCGGTTTGGGCAATTGGTACCGGCGAAGTTGCGACTCCGGCAGACGCTGAAGAAGTTAGCGTTGCCATCAGAAACCTCTTGGCAGCACTTTTCGACAAAGAAACAGCAGATGCCATTCGGATTCTTTACGGCGGTTCGGTGACCTCGACGAACGTCCGCGAGATCATGGCCCAACCCAACGTGGACGGAGCCCTGGTCGGCGGTGCTTCCTTGAATGCAGACGAGTTCGCTAAAATCGCTGACTATTTGAACTAGGGACACAAAGGCTTGAAAGGCGGGGTTACCCTTAGGGCAACCCCGCCTTTAGCAGCTCCTTACGCAGGGGCTCAGTGTCCACCACAATAGAAAGGCCGTAGGATAGGAACATGCGAAGGTTTACTGACTCACTATTCTTTGGGGTCCTGGCACTTCTGGCAGCAGTATCTTGGGCAATCATGTCCCAAACTTCCGCTTTGCCGGCGGTGGAGTACGGGCGAATAGCCACCATGAGCGTGGCTCTTGGAGTGGTTATTGCTACCCCCGCCCTGATCCTGGCTGCCTTACTTGGTTTGTTCCGCTCATTGATGAACGTGACTCCAATCCCGTTTTGGACGTGGATGACGATTGCCTTTGCTTTGGCAGCGACATTAATGTGGTCGGGAGGGTGGGTGACAGAGCTACATGGGGTTGCCCTAGGCTTCCAAGCTGGAGTCTGGTTTACTGCCATTACGGCGGTGGCATCTTTCATGGCGGTCGTGCTCAGCGTGACGGGGGCAATCCCTGCCCCTCTCACCAAGGCCCAACGACAAGAGCGCCGTTCAGAAGCAAAGGCCCAGGCACATGCGGCAAAAGTGCAAGCAAAATCTGCTAAAGCCGCTGAAAAATCTGCTCTGAAAGCAGCCAGGGATAGGGACAAAATACAACCCACTGTTTCCGCTCCGGACGGGGAGGAAACTGTGAAACCAGTGGAGCCTACTCGGGAACTCCCCTTGGACGCGAGCGGAAACGAAGAAACGGAAACATACAATTAACAACGACAAAGATGCCTTCGCTAGAGTCCCTTACACAGATCCGGCGACCGCTACCCTGCTACCACTCGAAAGCGACAGTGCCTCCGAAACCATCCTCATTGAAGACGGGCCACGCCAAATCCAGCGTAGCGTGCTGCCGGGGGGCATCCGAGTAATCAGTGAAACGGTGCCAACGGCGCTAACTACCTCCCTTGGGCTCTGGTTTGAGGTCGGGTCCAGAGATGAAGATGCTTCTCAGTCAGGTGCCAGCCACTTCTTAGAGCACCTACTTTTCAAGGGAACTAAAACGCGCAATGCCATGGAGATTGCAGAATCCTTTGACAGGGTGGGTGCGGACAACAATGCCGCAACTTCCAAAGAGTTCACCTACTATTGGGCGCGATTTGTAGACTCAGAGCTGCCAGCCATGCTCGACGTGCTGGTTGACATGGTATCTGCCTCTGTATTGGAAGCTAAAGATGTGGAAGTTGAACGAGGCGTCATCCTGGACGAACTAGCAATGAGTGATGACACCCCTACAGATGTGGTGCAAGAAGCGTTTGCCAGGACTATTTACGGGAATAGCCCACTTGGACGTCCCGTTGGTGGCAGCCCAGAAACTGTCAGGCAGATGGGGCCAGACACCATTAGAGACCTGTACAAAAGAACCTACTCGCCCTCGACAATGGTGGTGGCAGCCGCTGGGAAAGTAGATCACGAGCAACTATGCGACCTGGTGCTGCGAGCAGTCCAAAAAGCCTCGTGGGGGTGGCAGGAAGAAACAAAACCTGCGCCTAGAAGGTACCGAAACGCAGAGGATCCCCCGGCTTGGTTTCGTGAAGAAGCCCCCGGATTCCTGGCCGATGATGTGGAGTGGGACAGGGAAACGGTGATCAACCGGGACGTAGAGCAAGGGCACATCATCGTGGGAGGACCCTGGCTGCCAGCAGAGCATCGACTGCTCCCAGTCAGTGCTCTAACCCTCAACCTACTGGGTGGAGGAATGGCCTCACGCTTCTTCCAGGAGATCAGAGAGAAACGTGGACTGGCTTACTCAACCTATGCCTTCGCCAGTTCCTATGCAGACGCCGGTAACTTTGCTCTCTATGCTGGCACGGCTCCCACGAACTTGGCCGAAGCTGAAAAGCTGCTCTGGGCTGAGGTGGAGAACCTGGCAGAAGAAGGTCCCACAGAGGGTGAATTAGAGCGAGTAAAAGGTCAGCTCCGCGGGCTGGCCACACTCGAATTAGAAAGCATGAACGCACGTATGGTCAGATTAGCCCGGTCAGAACTATCCGGAAAATTCTACACAGTAGAGGACGTCTTGGAACGATTTTCAAAGGTCAGCGCGCAGGACGTAGCGCTGCTTAGCAAGCTGCTGCTTCACTCACCAAGGTCATCGGCGGTGGTGACAGCTCGTGGCTAACTTCCAAACAATCCCAGATCTGGGTCTAGGGAACCCAAAGCTCTCTGTACGACCTGCAGTTACCTCTGATGTACCGGTAATCTCTCGCGTACAGGGTGCCGCGATTGTGGCAACAGTAGCTGCAGTTCTAGGCGAAGATGCAGGGATCGAAGTCCAGAAAAACATATCAACCAAAGACATCGAGAAAAGCTGGGAACAAGCTTTACAGGTGCCAACCACCGAAAGTAGAGGCCTACTCACCGCTGTTGAAGGTGATACGCCCGTTGGGTTCGCAGCCTTCGCCGTCGGCGATGAGGAACACAACGACCAGGAACAGGATAACGAGTTTTTGGAAACACTGCTTAAAAGTGCCCAAATCCTCGCTTTTGAAATCACTGCTCAGAAACAAAGAGAAGGGCACGGGTCCCGGCTATTAAGCGCTATAGCTGACCACGTGAAAGAAGCAGGGGCCCCAGGAATGGCGACCTGGATAGTGGGGGAGGACGCCGCTAGAGTAAAGTTCTTCCAGGAGGCGGGTTTCGCTCCTGCCGGTCCAAGGCGTACATTGGACACAGGTGCGGGTCAGGTAACTGAGCACCTGTGGTTCACACTATTTTAAGAATGTGGAAGTATTGGAGTCATGATGTCCCTGTATGATCACCTTCCTGAGCCGAAGGAAGTTCCGAGCAACACCGTGCGAGTTCTCCCACTGGGAGGATTGGGCGAGGTGGGACGCAACATGACCACCTTTGAAACGCAAGGGAAAATTTTGGTGCTCGACGTTGGGGTACTTTTCCCAAACGAGACGCAACCGGGAGTCGACGTCATCTTGCCTGACTTCGGCTACTTGGAAGACCGCCTTGACGACATTGTTGCCATCGCCCTCACGCATGGCCACGAGGACCATATCGGGGGAGTGCCTTACCTTCTGCGCCTTCGCGAAGACCTACCAATCTACGGATCCGAGTTCACATTAGCCCTACTGGAAGCGAAACTTGATGAACAGGGCATGCCCACCGACAATCTTCACGTAGTCGAAGAAGGTGAACGCATCCAGATACTGCCCTTCGAGTTAGAGTTCGTGCACGTAAGTCACTCCATCCCAGATGCCATGGCCGTTTACATTTCCACAAAGGCGGGAAACATTTTTGCTACGGGCGACTTTAAAATGGACCCGACACCGCTGGACGGACGGACCACCGATATTCGAAGTTTCGCGCGGTTAGCGGAAGAGGGAATCGACCTGTACCTGGTGGATTCGACCAACGCTGAAGTTCCAGGATTCGTTCCTACGGAAACTGGGATTGGGCCGGTAATAGAAAACATTTTTGATGAGTCTCCTGGTGCAGTCGTGGTGGCATCTTTCGCTTCTAACGTTCACCGTGTTCAACAGGTGATAGAAGCCGCCGAAATAACCGGGAGGAAACTCGCGCTAGCTGGAAGATCCATGGAACGCAACATGACGATCGCCGAAGACCTGGGATACCTGGAGGTCCCCGACGACGTCGTTTTGGAACTAGCGGCTGTCGGAGAACTGCCCAGGGACGAGAGGGCCTACATGGTCACTGGCTCCCAGGGTGAACCCATGGCTGCCCTGGCCCGCATGGCGCGCGGTGAGCACAACCAGATAGAAGTGGAACCTGGAGACACCATTGTGCTTTCCTCGTCCATGATCCCGGGCAACGAGTCGGCCATATACGCCCTCATAAATGACCTGACGGCCTTGGGGGCCAAAGTGGTTTACGAAGCCAATGCTGACATCCACGTGTCGGGGCATGCCTATTCTGGGGAAATCCTGTACAGCTACAACGTGATCCAACCAAGAAATGTGATGCCAGTTCACGGAGAAATTAGGCACCTGGTGGCCAACGCCAAACTTGCGGTGAAGACCGGCGTAGACCCGCAGAACGTTTTTCTGGCAGAGAATGGGGTGGCGTTGGATTTGCATAGGGGGAACGTGTCCATAGCCGGTTTCGTTCCCAACGAACTAATTTTTGTGGACGGTAGCTCTGTGGGAGAGGTTGATGAAGACGACCTGGACGTGCGCCAAACGCTAGCCAATGAGGGCATTGTCTTCCTGCACACTGTGATCGACACCAAGAAGGGAGAGATCGTTTCCGGTCCCACACTGGAAGCGGTGGGAACCGCCATCGACGAGGATGAGTTTGCTGACATCCTGCCGGAGTTGGAAGAGGCACTCCAAAACGTAGTGAATCCTCAGGTGTCGGTGCAAAAAGTTGAGAAGGCTCTTCGGAAAACGTTAGGTCGCTGGTTGAATCGAAGCTTGCGCAGGCGTCCCATGATCTACCCGGTCGTTGTCGACAGGTAGCTGTGGAGGGCGCATTTGCTGGGTTCCAGAGGTCGGGGCCATCACTGAAGGATGGACGATGGCACCGGCAGGATCCCAGGCCGCTTGTACCGCATAGAGGGCGGTTCATAACGACCGCATCCATTAGTCTGGCAGTGACATTAGCTGTTGAGGAGCTCCCTGGCGAGGGGGCTGAGCTGCGGGCCCAAACCTCGGTATCAACACCGGGGGGTGGATACATCGTGGCTGCCGGTGTGAGGGCGCAGGGTGTTCCCGTGTGGGTAGCTTCCCCTTTGGGGACGGGACCAAATTCCTCGGCTGTGCGCAGGTCCTTAGCGGTCGAAGATATCGGCGTAGTCCCAGGTTCAATTGTGGGAGACATCGGGGTGGGGGTGACGATGGTGCAGGACGATGGGCGCACTGCTACGGTTTTGGCCCCAGGGGTGGAAGCAGAACATTCGCAGGAGCAGCTTGAGGGGGTGGAACTAGCAGAAGGAGATCTGGTCCATATTAGCGGGTCCGATTTGGCGACACCTTCCAGCGCCCAGGTGGTGTGCGATTGGGTGGAGACATTGCCCGAGTTCGTTACTGTCGTCGTGGAAACCTCCCCGGGGGTCAAACAGGTTTCTGCTGGCGCTTGGGCTGTGCTTCTGGGAAGAGCCGACGTGCTGACCATGAATATTCGGGAGGCACGGGCTCTGCAGAGTGTTTTGGGGGAGCACGTGCCGGGGAGTACGATCCGGAGCTATTTGCGTTCCCAGGCAGCCGTTGTGCGCAGAACTGGGCCGATGGGATGCGAGTTACAGACTGCTAGAGATCAGCCGGTTCAGCAGGTTCCGGCTTTGGCAACCAGGCCGGTGGATACTTCGGGGGTGGGGGATACTCATGTGGCAGTTATGTGTGCCGCGCTGCTACAGGGGAAAAAACTCTTGGAGGCCTGCAGAAGGGCGAATGCGGGGGCGGCTATCGAGATTAGTCATCCAACTAGCTTTCCTCTGCCAACCAAAGAGGAGGTTGACAGGGTGGTTGAACTGGGGGAAGTGCCGGAAGATTTACAGGTTACGCCCTAGACGTTCGGCGCGCCATGGGGGTAGGCGATAGTGCCTGGGCTAACGTGGAAATGTTAGGCCAGGTGGAGCGGCCTGCTAGTGAAGCTCGAAAAAAGACAACAAGGCAAGGTAGGGCTACGAGGCAAGAAAGTGGCGAAAAAAGTAAACACTAAACGCAACCCGAACGGCGACGATTCCAAGGGGCAGATGTTCGACTCTCTTCGACAGGGGTGGGGCGCTATCCCCACTCAACTTAAGCGTGATGCTGTCGCTTTCCTCTTTATGGTGGCTGCTATTTTGGTGGCCTTGCGGGAATGGTTCGGCGTTTCGGGTTATGCCGGGGCGGCCATTCATCATCTGGTCGCTGGCACAGTAGGCCTCTTTGGTGCCCTGGTGCCGGTGTTGCTGTTGCTGGCGGCTTTTAGGCTGTTTCGGACTGCCCCAGGCAGGGACGTGTATCCGTACCGTTGGGCTGGCGGTGTGGGCATCGTGGTGGCCTTGACGGGTCTGGTGCAAGTGTCGAAAGGTAATCCTCCTTTGCGCCCATTTTTGGGTGTTGAGGAAGCCGGCGGCATGGTGGGTTGGATATTTGCTTACCCTTTAGGGAAACTACTTTCTCCATTTGGTGCAGCCGTAGCCCTAGTTTTCTTGCTGTTTTACTCTGTTTTAGTGGCATCGAAGACTTCGGCGAGGGAAGCGTTTGCCCGGATTCAGGAGCTGGTTAATGCGAAGAGGGGAACATCCCGAGACAATGTAGAGTACGAGAACGAAGAAGCTTCGCAGGAAGGTTTGGCCACCCGAGGAGACCCTTTTTTGGTGGTGGAAGAGGAGTCTGCTTTCACGGCCGAGACCAAGTCCGCGCCGCTGTCACAGGAGGGTGAGAGCTTAGAGGCGGATACTCAAGTGTTTAATCCACCGCCGATTCCGCGCCATGCAGATAGGCTTGCGGCCAGCACGCCCACTGATCACCGGGAAGAAGACGAGGGTGGCGCAGGTGCGGAACCTGCACAACAGTTCATAGACTTTCAGTCGCCCGGCGAAACAGGATTGGGGTCTTACGCGTTGCCGCCAGCCGAGCTCTTGGAAAAGGGGGCGCCACACAAGAGCCGTTCGGCAGCTAACGATCAGGTGATCAGTGCTTTGGAGAACGTTTTTCAGGAATTTAAAGTGGACGCCACGGTGGAAGGGTTTTCCAGGGGACCCACTGTAACGCGCTACGAACTCTCGCTTGGTCCCGGCGTTAAAGTTGAACGAATTACGGCGTTAGCGGGCAATATTGCGTATGCGGTGGCCAGCGCGGATGTACGAATCTTGGCACCCATCCCAGGTAAGAGTGCTATAGGGATTGAGATCCCCAACTCCGATAGGGAAATTGTTACCTTAGGAGACGTTCTTCAGGGTGATCAAGCGCGCAGCAATGCTCACCCGCTGGTGGTTGGCGTGGGAACCGATATTGAAGGTGGGTATGTGGTCACTAACCTTGCTCGTACCCCGCATTTGCTGGTTGCTGGTCAGACTGGCTCTGGTAAGTCATCCTTTATCAACTCCATGATTGTTTCCATTATGATGCGATCAACTCCTGAACAGGTTCGCATGGTTTTGGTGGATCCTAAGCGTGTTGAGCTCAGTGTTTATGAAGGCATCCCGCATTTGGTTACTCCCATAATTACGGATCCGAAGAAAGCGGCGGAGGCTTTGGAGTGGGTAGTTCGGGAAATGGATGCCAGGTATGACGACCTCGCCAAGTACCAATTTAAGCATATTGATGATTTCAATCAGGCTGTTGCGGAGGGAACTCTGGTCCCACCCGCCGGGGTAACTCGGGAATTTAAGCCCTACCCCTATTTGCTGGTGGTTGTAGATGAGTTAGCCGACCTGATGATGGTGGCACCCCGGGACGTAGAAGCGTCGGTGCAGAGGATTACCCAGTTGGCTAGGGCCGCTGGCATCCACCTGGTACTAGCCACACAGCGCCCTTCGGTGGATGTGGTGACGGGCCTAATTAAAGCGAACGTACCTTCACGCTTGGCCTTTGCTACGTCCGCTCTAGCTGACTCGCGCGTAATCTTGGATCAGCCGGGGGCAGAGAAGCTGATCGGGCAGGGAGACGCTCTCTACCTTCCTGCAGGGGCTGCTAAGCCTGAGCGTGTTCAGGGGGCCTGGGTGGGGGAAGATGAGATTCAGCGGGTGGTGCAGCACGTGAAGGCCCAGCGCGACCCCGAATATAGACAGGATGTTGTTCCAGAAAAAAGTGCCCCGTTGGTTGCTGAGGACATTGGTGACGATCTGGATGACCTTCTGGAAGCTGCGGAGTTGGTGGTTAACACGCAGCTTGGTTCCACTTCGATGTTGCAAAGGAAGTTGAGAATAGGGTTTGCGCGGGCGGGCAGGCTCATGGACCTTCTGGAAAGTAGGTCGATTGTGGGACCGTCTGAAGGGTCCAAGGCCAGGCAAGTCCTGGTCCAACCTGAGGATTTGCCGGCTGTTCTTGCCCTGCTACGCGGTGAGTCCCAGACGTTAGACACCTCTGCCGTGGAGGATTCTTCCTTGGAGGTGGGGGAGGTTGGGGTAGAGACTGAAACCGATGAGTTTGGCGAGGTCTTGGTGCGCACCGACAGTAATGAGGGGACAGCCGTCTCTGGAGCACAGGAGTACACGCCGGCAGGACATAACGTAGGGGATGGTGATGACGAGTAGGCCTAACAAGTTTTCGGAACAGGTGAATCTGCCGAATGCGCTGACGTTGGGGCGCTTACTGCTTGTGCCGGTGTTCCTCTGGTTGCTCTGGCAGAACACGCCTGGCTATCGATGGGTGGCAGCGGCCACTTTTGTTGTTGCCGCCTACACGGACATGCTGGATGGGAAGATTGCTCGGGCCCGTAACTTGGAGACAGACTTTGGGAAGCTGGCAGATCCGCTAGCTGACAAGTTTCTCACGTTGGGTGCGTTCGTTGTGTTCTCACTTTTGGGAGAGCTGGGGTGGTGGTTCACTGTAATAGTGGCGGTGCGAGAAGTGGGGATAACTGTTCTGCGGGAAGTTTTGCGTCGGCGAGGGCAAGTGGTTCCAGCAAGCTCGGGGGGAAAGGTCAAGACTGTGCTGCAAATGGGACTGATAATCGCACTCATCATCCCATGGTCGGCTTTTGTGACTGGTGCAGCACTCCAGGGGGTGCAGGTCGTCATCTTGACTTTGGTTTGGGTGACTTTGGTTGTGACGGTCTGGACGGGCATCCAGTATCTGGTTGCTACCGTTAGAACCAGCGGGGACCAAAAGGCTGAATAGCATTTGTCCCGCGTGTCTGTTAGAGGTGCTTAACCTCACCGGGGGTTTCGTCGCAAACTTTGGGCCGGTATAGTAAGGGATGATGAACAATAATTTGCATAGGCGTACCCGTCCTGAACGGGTCCTTCGAGACAAGGCGGCGTTCCCTGGAGGGGGCCGTCAGATCGCTGGTGTCCAGGAAGGCCTGAAATCTCCGGTCGTCGTTGGGCAGCAGGATCCACTTCTGCGTTCGGAGCTCGGAGACGTGCTCCGTAACGTGCGGACGAACCAGGGGAGGACGCTGCGTGAGGTTTCCTCGGATGCCCAGGTGTCTTTGGGTTATCTGAGTGAGGTCGAGCGTGGTCAGAAAGAAGCGTCTTCCGAGCTTCTGGTTGCAATTTCTCAGGCGCTTGGAGTGCCACTGTGGCTAGTGTTGCGCGAGGTGTCTACCCGGCTTATGCTCCTGGAGCAGGCTGTCGTCCCAGATACGGTACCTGACGATTTTCTTTCCGTATCATCGGTTGACTGAGTTTGAAACGTTCTGAATTTGATTTGGCCCTAGAGCAGGTTTTCGGACCTGCTCTAGGGCCTTCACTATTCCACGACTTGTATCTGCCAACTTTGGGGGGAAGTGCCGAGGAGTTGTTAGAGGCTGGGTATACCCCGTTGGCCGTGTGGTCGGCTCTCGTGGAAGAAACGGACCGAGGGGACGAGGCACTTTGGATCCATAGGAGTGCCCACAGATTGCAGCGGTGACAGCGCTGGTTTCCCAGTTGCGGGGTGCGCAACACGCGGGTGCTGTCGCCACCAATCGAACGTTAGTTCTAGTAGGCTTTCCACAGACGCCAAAACGAGCAGTTTTCCCGAGTGTTCGGGGATGGTCGTTTTAAATGTCGGTGGCCGGACATATGGTTGTCTACGTAGCTCGGAGAGGGTTTACGTTTTGAGGCCAGTCGTCTAAGGGTCGGAGAGGCCCAGTATAGGAGAGAATCATGTCGTCTGAGAAGGCAAGCGTTCGTAACGATGATCGTACGAAGGCGCTGGACTTGGCTTTGAGTCAAATCGATCGCCAATTCGGCAAAGGCTCGGTCATGCGCCTGGGGGACGACAATCGTCCTAGTGTGCAGGCCATTCCTACCGGTTCTCTAGCCTTAGACGTAGCGCTGGGGGTGGGGGGCCTACCCAGGGGCCGCGTGGTTGAAATATACGGCCCAGAATCTTCAGGGAAAACGACGGTTGCTTTGCATGCCGTAGCTTCTGCGCAGAAGGCGGGGGGTAATGCGGCTTTCATTGATGCCGAGCACGCACTCGATCCAGTTTATGCTCAGGCATTAGGGGTGGATACCGATAGTCTTTTGGTTTCTCAGCCTGACACGGGGGAGCAGGCATTGGAGATTACGGACATGCTAATCCGGTCTGGTGGGATTGACATCATCGTGGTGGACTCGGTTGCTGCACTGGTACCAAAGGCAGAGATCGAGGGGGAAATGGGGGATTCTCACGTTGGACTGCAAGCAAGGCTGATGAGTCAGGCTTTGCGCAAGATCACCGGGGCTCTGTCTGCAACTGGGACCACGGCAATCTTCATTAACCAATTGCGGGAGAAAATTGGCGTCTTTTTCGGTTCGCCGGAGACAACTACCGGCGGGAAAGCTTTGAAGTTTTATTCCTCGGTACGAATAGACGTACGGCGTATCGAAACTTTGAAAGAGGCGGGAATGCCCGTTGCTAACCGGACGAGAGCGAAGATCGTTAAAAATAAGATGGCACCACCCTTTAAGCAGGCCGAGTTTGACATCGTTTACGGCAAGGGGATCTCTCGCGAGGGTTCTTTGATCGATATGGGCGTTGATAGTGGCATTATTCGTAAATCTGGGTCGTGGTACACGTATGATGCTGACCAGCTTGGGCAAGGTAAGGAAAATGTGCGCCAATTCCTAATCGATAATCCTGAATTGGCAGACGAGATTGAAGCAAAAATCTTGGATACGCTTGGCATATCTTCCAATGGAAGCGGGGCGGATCCTGCTTCTGATAAGTCAGGTTCCGCTGGGGCAGCGTAACTAGGATGCCCGATGAAGCTCAAGATGAGCAAGAAATTTCGTCCGCCGTTAGTTCGGCCCTACGAATTCTTGGTCAAAGAGATCACTCAAAAGCGGAACTCAAAGAAAAGCTGTTGCGACGAAACATCGCAGATCTGGTCGCTGAATGTGCTTTAAGCAGAGTGGACCAGATGGGTTATCTGGACGACAGTTCTTATGCAGCCACTCTGGTGCGGTCAAAACCAGACCTGAGCTATAGGGGCTTGAAGCGGCTCCTGAGACAAAAAGGGGTGGCAGACTCTGTGGTGGAGGCTGCTTTGGAGCATATCGACGAAGACGAAGAGCTCCGCAGAGCTCAAAATCTTGCCGAGAAATACTCGTTTACCTGGAATGACAAAGGACATTTGGATCAAAAGTCGCTGCGTCGCTTCTTGGCCTACATGGGTAGGCGCGGCTACAGCCAATCAACTGCGTTCAAGGCGATAGAACAGGGCGCTAGCCAACGGGAGTTTACCCCAGGATCGGGGCTACGGCAGTGAGTGGCCAACCTGGGGATGCGCTCGGCGTGTTGAATCTCCTGCGCAAAAGAGGAGAGACCGTAGCATTCGCTGAGTCCCTGACTGGGGGGCTCCTCGCATCGGCTCTCATTGACTTTTCCGGTAGCTCTGCCGCAGTTCTCGGGGGCGCAATCGCATACAACAACCTGATAAAGACCGACCTGCTAGGCGTGCAACCAAAGCTGTTGGAGCGCGGTGGAGCGGTCCAAGGGGAAGTTGCGGAGCAGATGGCTGTTGGGGCTTTGAACCTGTTCGGTTCAACCTGGGCCCTAGCGACAACGGGCGTGGCGGGTCCTGAAGCATCTCCTGATGGGCCCGCCGGGCTCGCTTTTGTTGCCGTAAGAAACGTTTCTGGGACCGGAGAGACAGTGGAGCTGCGGTTAACTGGCAATCGGAACCAAGTGCGAGAACAAGTCGTGCGTCGCTCCCTCCAGTTGTTTTACCGTTGGCTGGAAGGCTGAAACGCACCACAAAGCAACACTCCTTCTTGGCAGGCTGAGATAAAATCCGTAGGATTTTGGGCGTGAAAGAAACTGTGAACGCAACGCTTGAGGGCAGCAGCCGACCGCGTACCTATTTGGTGCGCACCCTTGGCTGCCAGATGAACCAGCATGACTCGGAACGGATTGCGGGCCTGCTAGAACAGGCTGGTCTGGTTCCCGCCGCTTCTGTGCCGGGGCTTGAAGCTTTGGGCACTGAAGCTGGGGACGGCGGTGCCGATGTCGTCGTAATAAACACCTGTTCTGTCAGAGAGAATGCAGCAAACAAACTTTTTGGACACCTGGGGCAGTTGGCTTCCGTGAAACGGGAACGTCCGGGAATGCAGATTGCAGTTGGGGGGTGCCTAGCACAACAGATGGGTGAGCAGATTGTGGATCGGGCACCGTGGGTGGATGCTGTTTTTGGTACACACAACATTGATGTTCTTCCGGCCCTCCTGAAAAGGGCCGAACACAACAGGCAAGCAGCAGTTGAAATTGAAGAGTCTTTGAAAGTTTTTCCTTCCACCCTGCCGACAGTGCGTGAATCCGTTTATGCTGCGTGGGTATCCATCTCAGTGGGATGCAACAATACGTGCACATTTTGCATTGTTCCCCGGTTGCGGGGCCGTGAGCAAGACAGGCTACCCGAAGAAATTGTGGACGAAGTGCGGGCGGTGGTATCCCAGGGAGCCCTAGAAGTCACCCTCCTTGGACAGAATGTGAACTCATATGGGGTTTCCTTTGGGAACAGGGGCGCCTTTGCGGAACTGTTACGAGAGGTGGGACGAATACCGGGCCTGGAGCGGCTACGTTTCACTTCCCCGCATCCAGCGGCCTTCACGGACGACGTAATAGACGCCATGGCGGACACCCCGGCGGTGATGCCCAGCCTGCATATGCCCCTGCAATCCGGGTCAGATAAGGTGCTGCGCGAGATGCGTCGTTCTTACAGGCAGTCCCGCTATCTGAATATCCTCGACAAGGTTAGGGAAAGAATCCCGGGAGCAGCGATCACAACTGACCTAATTGTGGGTTTTCCTGGGGAGACCGAGGAAGACTTCGCTCAAACACTCAAAGTGGTTGAGCAGGCACGTTTTGCTGCTGCCTACACGTTTATTTACTCACCGAGGCCGGGGACTCCCGCGGCGGAGCGAACAGATACGGTGCCTTCGGAAGTGGTCGCAGAACGTTACGATAGGTTACTTGCCCTGCAAAACCGCATCGCACTCGAAGAGAACCAGAAATTGATTGGGAGAACCACCCAGGTGCTGGTGGCTGAGGGAGGGCGCAAGGACGGCGCCACCAACAGGATGTCCGGGCGTTCCCCTGAGAACAGGCTGGTCCACTTCGCCCTCCCCCCAGACCAGCCCGAACCTAGACCTGGTGACATGGTTACGGTAGCAGTGACCCACGCTGCGCCCTACCACCTGCTAGCAGACTCTGCACTTTCTGGAGGAACCTACGAAGTGCGTCCCACCGCGGCTGGAGAGGCGTGGGAGCAGAAAACTAATGAAACTGAAGACCCGCGAATCTCCTTGGGTATTCCTCGGGTACGTAACGCCAGCTAGCTTGCCAGTTCGCTTGATAGGCGGAGCTAACTACCAGACGGGTGGGAGTAGCGTGGGCAGAGCATCGTGAGCGCCAAGAAGGGTTGTTAGCGCTTCCTCAATTGCTTTAGCCAGCCGAATGCATGATCGGACTGGATTTTGACTTCTCCGGTATCGGTCACCCATGTGTGCAATCTTGGGCAGTAGTGTTCCAAGTTGTGTTGAGCGCTGACATTATCAGGGAAGCAGTCACTTCTGGTGGGTCAAGCGTCATACCTAGAGCATGTTTTGGCCGGGTAGTGTTTAGGGAGGAGGATCTGTTGTTTTGGCGGATAGCGGAACGGAGGAAGCCCGATGATCATAGGGATCGTGGGTGCTACAGCAACCGGGAAAAGTTCGTTGGCTTTAGCGTTGGGGCAAGCGCTCGGCGGTGCGAAGAACGCTGAAATTGTGGCCGCCGACGCCATGACTCTTTACCAGGGAATGGACATAGGCACGGCTAAGGTTTCACCTGATGAACGCAGGGGCATTCCACATCATCAGTTAGATGTACTAGAAGTTCAGCAAGAAGCTTCGGTGGCAGCGTACCAAAAGCATGCGCGTGATGATATCGACAAGATTCAAAGCCGGGGAAGACATGCCCTGATAGTCGGAGGCTCTGGCTTATATATTCGGGCCGCTTTGGACAGGTTCGAGTTTCCACCAACGGACCCGCTAGTGCGTGCCCGGTTGGAAGAAGAGATCCTGGTGCTCGGCGCCGCATCGTTGCATGAACGTCTGAACAAACTGGATCCGCAGGCTGCCACTAACATAGCCCCAGAAAATGAGCGCAGATTGATCAGGGCTCTCGAAGCGATAGAGCTTACCGGCAGGCCTTTTTCTGCCACGCTTCCCCAGTACGAATACCACAAACCAACGATCCAATTTGGCGTGGAACTAGAACAGGATCATCATGACGAATTAATTGCCCAAAGGACAAACCAGATGTTTGCCGAAGGGTTTGTGGCAGAGGTGGAAGCGTTGCGGCACCGAGGTTTAGAACAGGGGAAGACAGCTTCTAGAGCAACGGGATACCGCCAGATTCTGAGGGCGCTTCGAGGAGAAATGTCGGTGGAAGAAGCGCGCGAAGACACCATTACGGCTACTAGACGGTTAGCACGCAACCAGAGGAAATGGTTCCGACGTGACCCGCGAATCAACCGGCTGGACGGGCAGCAGAACACGGATCGTTTGGTGAGCCAAATGTTGGAGAAACTGCGTGCAGTCACCCTCGGGTAGAGAATTAAGCGGGTGAAGATGTTGCTTGGGATACCCGAAGGACTCGGAAGCCTTTTTTAGAACTGATTCGGTTGACAGCGTAACCGGAAGTTTTGAGCCATCTAGCCAAACTATCTGAACCTAAATGTTTGGAGACAACAAGCAGCGCGTATCCAGTGGGGGAGAGGAGGGATAGCCAGTCCTGAAGGAGCGCGCGCAGGGCTGGTTTCCCGATGCGGATCGGCGGGTTGGACCAGATGACGTCAAACTTGGTACCTGTTGAGTGCGCACGTTGGAGCGCTTTTGCGGCAGGAAGCACCTCCAAGTTGGTGGCCCCTAGATCTCGGGCGTTCTCGGCGGTCAAGCCCAATGCTCGCGGGTTTACGTCAACCGCTAGTACCTGGGCTCTGGGTGCCTCTAAAGCCATGTAGTTAGCAAGCACGCCCCATCCGCTCCCCAAGTCCAGAAAGTGTCCCGCTTGGGGTAGAGGAGGAGCGGATCGAAGGAGTTGTTCGGTACCAGGATCGAGGCCGTGGGAAGAGAACACGGAGTCGGCAGCCTTGAATTGGAGGCTGCGTCCACGCGCCAGAACGGTGATGGATCGTTTCTCACTGGGTGTTGCTTGATCGTGGGGGGAGAAATACTGTTGGTTCACATCTGTATGTTACCTGGTACCTTGGAGGCAGACTATACGAGCAGCGAAGGTGAATTTATGCCCCTGAGGCCCGGTACTTCTGGAGACAACGCTAAAGGCTCCGAGGACGAAACGGCAGGTTTGGCTAGAGCCGAAGAGATAGCGCAGAGAGTCCTATCACGGGAGCAGGTTTCGGCAGGGGCCGCCGAACAGTCCTCCGAACCGGCGGAAGACCACATAGAGTGGCTTGACCGCAGGGCCACTGGTCGGTCTGCTCGGATGGCAGCCGAAGCAGAGTTGGAGGACGTTGGTGAGGTCGAGTACAGGCAGGTTCGCCTGGAGAGAGTGGTCCTAGTTGCCTTGCGTTTAGAAGGGACCGCTGAGGACTTGGAAGCTTCGGTACAGGAAATGGCCGCGCTGGCGACAACGGCCGGTGCCCAGGTGCTGGGTGCCGTTGTCCAGTCCCGTTTAGCTCCGGATACTGCGACATATTTGGGGCAGGGGAAAGCTGCCGAACTCAAAGAGCTGGCGGCAGATGTGGGGGCGGACACCATCATCGTAGATGGGGACCTGAGCCCCTCCCAGCGGCGTGGCCTCGAAGATGCGGTGGGAATCAAAGTTGTAGACAGGACCGCTGTCATTCTAGATATTTTTGCTCAGCACGCGCAGTCTAAGGAGGGGAAGGCCCAGGTTGAGTTGGCTCAGCTAGAGTACCTATTGCCGCGACTGCGCGGCTGGGGGGAGTCCATGTCTCGCCAAACTGGTGGCCGGGTTGCCGGGGGTGCGGGGATTGGTTCTAGGGGGCCAGGAGAAACCAAAATTGAGTTGGATAGGCGGAGAATTCGAAGCAGGATGGCTCGGCTACGCAAGCAGATCCGGTCCATGGCGCCAGCTCGTGAGGCGCGAAGATCCTCTCGGCGTCGAGGTCAGGTGCCGGCTGTGGCTATTGCTGGATACACGAATGCGGGGAAGTCGACTCTCCTGTCTACGTTGACGGGCACTGACCTACTGGTGCAAGATGCACTGTTTGCCACATTGGATCCGACCGTTAGGAAGGCCGAAACACCGCAGGGCCGTGGTTTCACGTTGACGGATACCGTTGGATTTGTGCGTAACCTACCCACTCAACTGGTTGAGGCCTTTCGCTCGACGCTGGAAGAGATAGGTGAAGCCGACCTCGTATTGCATGTGGTCGATGGCTCCCACGATGACGTTGAGACACAGGTGGAGACTGTGCGGGGCGTTTTGGCAGATGTGCCGGGATATTCCCCGGACAAAGAGCTGGTCGTTTTAAATAAGGTTGACCTGGTTTCGTTAGAAGCTCGGGCACGGCTGCGTGCCCTGTATCCCGGGGCGGTGGAAATCTCGGCGCGACAGGGGGAGGGGATTGCGGAACTACGTGAGGCAATTGCCGAGAGTTTGCCGCAGGATCTGCAACTTCTGACTGTCCGCCTACCTTTTTCCGAGTCGAGACTGGTTGCTTTAGCGCATGAAGAGGGGATTGTGATGGCAGAGACTTGGGGCGAAGAGGGGGTACACCTCACTGCTCAGGTGCCTGCTGCGTTAGCTGCTGAATTGGAGGAGTTTCGCGAGTCCTGAAGCCGCGTACCTTTCGGTCTAAATGGAGCGCACCAGGGCTACTACAATACCTAGGATTGATGCGTCGTCCGCGGGTATAGGGGTGTACTCGTGGTTGCGTGGGAGCAGCCAGGTGTGACCGTCAATGTGTGACAGGACCTTCACTGTTGCTTCCCCTTCAATCATGGCGGCAACAATTTGGCCGTTCTCTGCGGTTGGTTGAGATCTGATGACCACAAAGTCACCATCGCAGATCGCGGCGTCGATCATTGAGTCACCCGTAACTTCTAGTACGAAGAGGGAGCCGTTTCCTGTGATTCGGCGTGGCAGGGTAAAAACGTCGTCCACGTTCTGCTCGGCGAGGACAGGAACACCTGCGGCGATGCGCCCCACGAGCGGCACTCCAACTTCATCTTCGGTGCTTGAGGCAACTGGTATCTCGATCGCTTTTACTTGCTCGGTTCCGGAGGCTGTGTTGTCTCCAGTTTCGTTGAGGCGTAACGCTCGGGGCAGGCCACCGTCTCTAGCGAGGAGCCCTTTTTGTTGGAGACTGTCCAGGTGGTGCTTCACCGTGCTGGGGGAAGCCAAGCCAACGGCCTTTCCAATCTCTCGAACCGAGGGGGAGTAGCCTTTTTCTTCAGTGGAATACTGAATGAAGTTCAGTATCTGCTGTTGACGTGCGCTGAGGTGATCCTTGTCCGACATGAGCTCCTTCTTTCACTTACCCTCAGCCTAGTAGCAACAAGAAGAAAGCCATACAACCGTTCGACTGTGTTTGGAGAGTTGCCTCACATTTTGTCAATTACGCGCGTAGAGTGGGCCTTTTTGTCGGAGCTGTTTGCGACTATATAGCTATCGAACGAACAACTGTTCTACGAACATGTGAACGATTTGGATGGTTCAGTCTGGTTTCGTTCCCGGTGTTTCTAGGCGGGTTAGTTAGGAGAAAACGATGAGCGCGGTTGCCCCTTTAGACGAGCGCAATGCTGCTAGCCGACTGCAAGCAGGTGCAGGCGAAGCCGTGGTGCTTCCATTCCCAGGACTGACGCCCGCTGTTAGTCAACCAAATCCAGTGGGGTTAGAACAAGAAGCAAAGAGAACAGGGCCCGCTCAGAGCACCATCCAGGCAGATCTGCTTGCCATAACTATTGCAAGCCTCGTCCGCACCCACTGGAAAAGTGTGCTCACCTGGACGGTGGCGACCCTCCTACTATTTGCGGTGGCTGCCGGGGCGGGTGTTGCACTTAGACCAGCTGCATACGAAGGAGAGACCTGGGTGCATTCGGTGGGAGCAGGTGAGTCTCTGTGGGGCCTAGCAGCAATGGTTTCATCCGATCGGCCTCTTGATCAGATAGTAGAAGATATTAGGGAACTGAACCATCTGAATGGTAACCAGATTGTGCAGGGCCAAGACTTGATTCTGCCGGCGCAATAAGGTCACCTATCTTGCACTATTTGCGCTGGCGTCCTACGGTCTATCTATACCGCCAGAGGAGGCCCAGTTGCACTGTCCCTTTTGTAAACATCCTGACACCCGCGTCGTCGACTCTAGGGTCGCGGATGATGGCGCAACTATTCGCAGACGTCGGGAGTGTACTGAATGTAAAAGACGCTTCACCACTCTAGAAACATCAAGCTTCTCCGTTGAGAAGCGCTCCGGTGTTGTTGAACCCTTCTCTACCGATAAGGTGCTTGCGGGAGTGGGCAAAGCCTGCCAAGGGCGCCCAGTGTCTGACCACGATTTAGCGTACCTAGCCCAACAGGTTGAAGAAGCACTACGGATCTCTGGCCAATCGGTCGTCTCAACTGACGAAGTCGGCAAGGCCATATTGCCTTATCTGCGCCAGCTTGATGTTATCGCCTATTTAAGGTTTGCTTCGGTGTATTCGTCTTTCCAATCCCTTGACGACTTTGACCAGGCAATCCGTAGCCTGCGGGCCCAAGACAATGGGGAAACGCCAAGCGGCAGCCACCACAAAACCAGCTAGCCACCGTTCCTGTTACTCAGTGGAATTGGAGCCACTCGAAGACTTTTCGTCCGGGGCGGCAGTGTCCTCATTTTCCTGTAGAGGCGTTTTGCCTCCTTCCTGCGGGGCTGATTCCTCTCCCAACTTCAAAAAATCAGCAGCAGCACGAGTTGCTTCAGTCGCTGCTGTAGATAAAGAGTCCTTCATGGCTGCCGCAGCATCTCCAGCCCGGTCCGCGAGGTCAGAAACCTGCCCCGCAAACGCTGGAAACCTACCCTCAATTCCTTCCTGCAAGCCAAGAATCTGCTGGCGCACCCGCCTACGCATTACCTTGCCCAACTGTGAACGCGGCAATTCTTGCAGCACTACGATTTGACGAGGAAGAGCATAGTGGGCCAAGGACTTTTCTGCCCACTGCCTGATGTCAGACAACGTAACAGATGCACCGGCTTCTAGAACTAGAGCAGCAACCACCTCCTCGCCCTTATTGGCTGCAGGAAGCCCCACTACGGCCACATCTAGGACACCGGGAACCTGCCGCACCACATCCTCCACCTGGGCTGGATAGATGTTGAACCCGCCCGAGATTATTAGCTCCTTGCGGCGGTCTTCCATGTAGATGTAGCCATCACGAACCTGGACTAGATCCCCCGTATGCAACCACCCGTCCCGGAGAGCTAGCGCAGTTTCTTCGGCATCTCCTAGATATTCTTCAAAAACTTGGGGACCACGAGCAATCAGCTCGCCTACCTCACCAGGGGCAACGTCCTTGCTTGGATCGTCAGGAGAAACGATCCTCACTTCTGTGGATGGGTACGGCAACCCTAAGGATCCGGGCTGACGTTTTGAAGTAAGAGGCGAACCCAGAAGGACGGGAGAGGCTTCGGTCATCCCGTAACCCTCGATCAGGAGGCTGCCGGTTGCTTCCTCCCACTGGCTCGCCAGTTCCACGCTTAGAGGCATAGCCCCCGACAGGGTAAAACGGACAGAGGAAAAGTCGGCCCCAAAGCTTTGCTTCTCAGCTAGCAGGCGTTCAAAAATCGGGGGTACGCCCACAAAGAATGTGCACGGTAACCTCTTTTGAGCCAACATCACCTGAGCCACGTCAAACTTTGGAAAAACAGCAATCGTTGCTCCCATTCTGATTCCTGAAAGCAACGTGATAGTGAAACCGTAAGCGTGGAAAAACGGGAGGATCGCGTAGAAAACTTCCGCCCCTTCATGCAGGGGCGGTACCCAAGCAATCGACTGGACAACGTTTGACGAGAGGTTTTTGTGTGACAGAACCACGGCCTTGGGCGACCCAGTTGTGCCCCCTGTGTGCAAAAGAAGCGCGGCATCATCTGCTGTGGATGGTGTCTCGCCCCGCCAAGGTTCGCTGGTGCGTACCATCCTGTCCCAACTGCGGACGTGCCGGGGCGTTTTTGTTCCTAACTGCGAACGCTTTTCCTTCAAGGAAGATAGGGGAAGTCTCAGGAGTGTACGCGTTGTTCGAGACAATGCATACGCCAGGTCAACACCAAACACGGGTGTGGAAATGGGAAGGAAGTCTAAGTTCTCCACCGCGTTTTCCCAAACCACTGCAACTTTTGCTTTATGCCTGTCAAACTGCTCCCGCAGTTCTTCACGGGGGGCTAAAGGGTTGTGTTCCACCACGACTGCCCCAATAAGTGATGCCGCAAAAATAGCCACGACGTGTTGGGGACAGTTAGGGAGTACCAGGGCAACTCTGTCGCCAGGCTGAACCCCCGCTTCCAGAAAGAGGGAGGCAGCTTTACGTGACTCCTCCAAGAGCTCAATATAGGTTGTTTTTTGGTTCAGAAAATCTAGAGCAACTCTATTGGGGTAACGCTGGGCTGACCCCACTAAAAAATCTGAGATGCGTGTTTCCTCAGAGTCCACCTCAAAAGGGACACCGGGAGCGTACTGCTCACGTAATTCGTCAGTCAGGTTCATGGTTTCCACTCTTCCGGATACGCCGGCTCCTGTTTGGCTTGTAAACCCTCAACAGTTTGACTAACAGACCCCTAAGCCTCGATCCTATTGAAGCTGGTTTGCGGAGAGCTACTCAAAGGGAAGTAACGCAGAGCTATACAAGTAGGGGACTCGCTTATACGGCGGATAGACTCTTCGGGCAAAGGAGAAGCTAGGTCGGTCACGGCGTAGCCGATCGTTCCTTTAGTTGCTAAACCCTGCCGTTCCACGTTCACTGACGCATCACCAAACACATCATTCAAAGAGGCCATCACGCCGGGGGTGTTGTGGTGGATGAAGCATAGGCGATAAGCGTTCGTGGCATCTTTAGCCAGAGAGAGGTTCGGCAAGTTCACACTAAGCGCAGTTGAGCCTCTCTGCAGGTAACCAATCATCTTGTTGGCCACAAACTCCCCAATGTCATGCTGCGCCTCGATGGTAGATCCCCCGATATGTGGGGTGAGAATAACGTTGTCCAGGCCGGCTAAATTCGATTCGAAGGGGTCACCGTTGGCTTTTGGTTCCTCGGGAAAAACATCCACTGCTGCTCCGATTAGGTGACCACTGGCTAAGGAATTTTCCAGTGCCTGCGTGTCAACAGTGAACCCGCGCGAAAGGTTCACGAACAGGGAGCCCGGCTTCATTTGGGAGAACTCGCGTTCCCCAAAGAGGTTCTGGTTTGAGGAGTCACCGTCGACGTGCAGTGAAACTATGTCGGCCTCCCGCAGGACTTCTTCCATTGACTGGGCGGGAACCGCGTTACCAAGAGCTAACTTCTCTTCAACGTCATAGAAAACAACTTTCAAACCCAGTGCCTCGGCTAGGACCGATAGTTGGCTGCCAATGTTTCCGTAACCGATAATGCCTAGAGTTCTTCCACGGATCTCGTGCGCGTGGGCTGCGGTTTTGTCCCAGATGCCCCGGTGCAGTTTGCTGTTTTTGACGGTAAGTCTACGCATTAGTGCAATGATGTTAGCAATCGCTAGCTCCACCACGGAACGAGTGTTTGCATAGGGAGCGTTAAAGACGGGGATGCCCCGTTCAGCTGCAGCGGGTAGGGCAATTTGGTTAGTGCCCACGCTGAAAGCCCCGATTACCTGCAGATCAGGGCTGGCGGCTAGGACTCTTCTGGTCAACTCAGTTTTGGAGCGAACCCCCACAATCTGTATGCCTTTGAGGGCAGAAATGAGCTCGTCCTCGTCTAAACTGCCTGGCAGGACAGTGACGTCAATGCCTTGCTTTTTTAGGAGTTCACTGGCTTGGGGGTGCGGGTTCTCAAGTAAAAGAGCCTTGATCACGTTTTCTAGTCCTCGCTGTTAGAGTTGTGTTTCCTTTTCCAGGGTACTCTCCCACACGAGTGGAAGGGGGCCGTTTCTCACGGAGTGAAGCCTCTGGGTTGATCTCGTCATTGCCACGAACAGGTCGCCAGGCCCATCAGCCAATATTTCTGCTGGTTCAACAAGTATCGTAGTGTCGAATTCAAGCCCTTTTGCGCCCGCCACACTCAGAAACGAAACCCTTTCGTCTAACGCTTTTGCCCCCGTGGTATCGGCACCCCATTCCTCGGCGCGCCCGGAGGAAAGCAGCACACCGATTTTCCCTTCGTCCTTGCCTACCAGGCCATCGAGTATGGAAAGTTCTGTTTGGATTATCTTCTCCAAGCCTCTGTGAGTTAGATCGTCAGCAGATAGTTGGGTGTCTGCCAGACAATCCGGGCGGTCCCGGGCCGAGGTGATTGGGTAAAGGACAGGGTGACCAGCCTCCCGAAGTACATCTTGAGCCAACCTAGTGAGTGTTTCCGGTGTCCTATAGGAAATTGTGAGCACAAACTCGTCCTGCAGTGCTCTGGAAGCTGGCCCTAACGCAGCGAACCAGGAGGTGGGACGTTGGTGGCCACGGTATTGGTCTAAGTCGCCAACTACCGTGAAGGAACGTGAGGGGCAGCGTCGCAGAAGAGCGTGCCAGTCCATCGGACTGAGGTCCTGAGCTTCGTCCACCACGATATGCCCATAGGTCCAGGTTCGATCCTTCAACGCCCGCTCCGCCAAGGGAATCCATTCGGAGTTTTGCTGCGTGTGGGCATCCAGAAGCTCAGCGGAGACAATTCCGCCCCCCAATTCTTGGCTGGCCATCGCGTCCTGGATATGTTCTATCCTGATAGCTCTATCTTGAGCTTTTTGCGATGCCTGGGTGGCAGCAGAGTCTTGTAAGGGGCCGAGTAGCTCTTCGAGCTCGTCAAGCAGGGGAATATCGGAGACCGTAAGCGAGGATTGCGGTGGTCGTTGAACCAGTTTCAGGTCTGTCGGCTCTAAGCCGCGGTTGACACGTGCGAGAAGTTCAGGACGCGAGAACAATTTTGCCAGTAGGTCGGTGGCGCTGGTTGGCATCCAACACAGGTTGATTTCTCTACGGATATCGCGATGAGACCTGACGGCATCTTCCCACCAGGACAGACTCTCTGCATCTTCGTCTTCGCCTAGCTGTTCTGTCAGAACCCCAATTAGTTCCAAGGCAAAGTTTGTGCGGGCCTCATTGTGTGTTTTTCCTCCGCGGCGCGCATTCGTGCGAGCTCGCAATACATCATCGCGCGTGAGCCTAACCTTTTTTCCATTGACGTGGAAAGTCAAGTCTTCCGGTGGGAGTCGCTGCAAGTCTTTTACCGCTGCCTTCAGTGTTTCGACCCAGGCAAGTTTGCCTTTGGCATATGCAACTTTTGCACTGTCTTCCTTCGTTGGGTTAAAGCCGGGAACTAGTTGCCCAGGAGTGATAGCAACGACACCATCTTCCCCCAGGGACGGAAGAACTTTTTCAATATAACGCAGGAAGATTTGGGAGGGACCCACCAGCAGAACACCGGAACGTTCCAAGCGTTCACGGTGGGTGTATAGCAGGTAGGCAGCACGGTGGAGAGCAACCGCGGTCTTGCCGGTTCCGGGGCCCCCCTGGACGACCAGTATCCCCTCGTCGGAGGCGCGAATAATCTGGTCCTGCTCGGCCTGGATGGTGGCGACAATGTCGCTCATACGTCCGTCTCTGGCTGTGGCCAGAGCCGACATGAGGGCCCCTTCACCCTGGAACTGCAAGCCACTATCGCGAGCACTTTCAATGTTGAGCACGTCGTCCTCCAGGCCCGTGACCTTCCTCAGATGGGTGGAGATGTGGCGTCTACGGACAATTCCTTGAGGGTGTGCAGCGGTAGCCTGGTAGAAAGGACGGGCAGCAGGAACCCGCCAGTCTAAAAGGAGTCGGCCGCCCTCATCATTGGCCAGACCTACCCGACCTATATAGTTTTTCGCACCCTCCTCAGTATCTAACCGACCAAAAACGAGTCGATCCTCAATTTGTTCCAGTCGGGTAGCTTGATCACCGTAGTGGGCCGCCTTCGCGTCCCTCTCCGTGCGGGCCTGTGGCGACCCCCAGGCCCCCTGAGCCTCAATTTCCTGTTGCCTCTGCCGGTACTGCTTACGCAAGTCGGCAACAGTTGAGTAGGCTTCGTTTAGGAAGACTTGTTCTTCTTTGATGGCGGCGTCCAACGGTTCGGATTGCTTGGATGTGTGGGTACTACTCACTCCGCTTGCCTCCATCACACTGTCTGGGTCTGCTTCTGTCGGCTAGCTATTATTCCCTGTTCTCCGTTGCTTGTACATTCGTCCAGCAGCACAAAAGTGGGTTACTCATCGCCCTCCTACAATACGACCGCTAAACTAGGAAGAAGAAAGCCTTACAGCTCGGAGCGTCGCTTGGGCCAAAGGTGAAAGGGAGGGCCAGATGGAACCACAAGAACTTTACGTGAAGGGGGCAGCAGCGAGCGCGAAAGCGCCAATCCTCGTAACCCACTTTGAAGGCGCTTTGGATGCCGGTTCGGCCGGCGGCCTTGCCACCTATCAGCTGCTGCGATCCCTGCCGAGCCAACGAGTAGTAACTTTCAACCCGGATGAGCTAATCGACTACAGATCCCACCGCCCAGTCGCGGAGGTGAGGGATTGGGTCACAGCAAAAGTGTCGGTACCGGAAATAGCCATTGATCTGCTTCACGACGATGCTGGCACCCCCGTGTTTCTCTTGCACGGACCCGAACCTGATGGACGCTGGGAAGCCTTCACTCAAGCAGTGATGGACCTAGTTGAGGAAGCCGGTGTAGAGGTCATGTTCTCTTTACATGGCTTGCCGGCAGCGGTCCCCCACAGCCGGCCCACGAGTGTGCACATCCAAAGCACGGACGCGGACCTGCTGCCAGAGCAGCCCCACATGGGTGGTATTGCTCGCTTCCCCGCGCCGTTCACGAGTTTCCTCCAATACCGGCTGAGCAGACGAGGCATACCGGGCATGGCACTACTAGCAACAGTTCCTTACTACATGAGTGAAACCTCATTTCCGAAAGCCTCGTCCGCCCTTCTGCGAAGGCTGTCGAGCATAGCGGAACTGTCGCTACCAATCGGAGACTTGGAACGGGGAGCCGGACAAGATCAGAACCAGGTGGAAAAGTTACTGTCCCACAATGCGGAACTCCGAGGAACAGTGAAAGCCTTGGAAGCACACTACGACTCAATCTCAGGGGCCGCCGCTGAGGGAGCCCGATTGGACCAGGACCAAGAAGGTGAGGACGAAACACAGTCTTTACCGCCCTGGGAAGCGATGATGGAAGCCGAGGCCACAGGAGCTTTCCCAGACGCTGAGAGAGTGAACGAAGACAGCGAATCTTCCATAGCAGACTTTATAGGTAGTGCGGTAGAAAAATATCTTCGTACCCAAGCTAAGAGAAAAACTAGATCTGGAAGGCACCTCGAAAGTCAGGTAGAAGAATCACTGCAACAAGATGACCAGACGGCAGAAGCAGCCCGGGGGGAAACAGCAAAGTACCAGCCCCGTCACCGCGCCCCCAAGCCGTTGGAGGGTCAGACCTGGAACAAACCGGGTGAAGAAAACGAAGAAGAGTAGCTTCTAACCACAACCTTGCAGGTGTGGAAAGCGCAGACCTAACTGAAGTCTGGACGTGTTCCCGCTACCCACTGGCGAATACGAGGCAACCTGTGCAAAGCCGCCGGGAAAGGAAGGGACCGGATGGACCTCTCCAGCTCCCCCCAGTCAGGCTGCCCCTCTTTCCAAGCGGCAACCATAATGTTTCCAGAACGTTTGGACTGCCAAGCACCCTGGTCAGTAAGAACGAACGCTTGTGGAAACACCTCCAGAATTGCCGCTACCTCAGCCTTACCTGGCCTATGGGGATCATGCCCCACGTTGGCGAGGTACAGACCGTGAGGCCGTAGACGACTTGCCACCAGTTCGGTCCAACTTAGGTTGGAAAGGGCATTCGGTGTGTTCCGGCCTTTAAACGCATCCCTCACCACGAGGTCGAACGTTGATGAGGACCCTTCCAAAACGGATCGGCCGTCCCCAGCGCGAAGTTTCAAGCGGCTTCTTTTCGGTAAATCCGCCCAGCTCTCGACCAGAGCGAGTAATTCGTCATCGATGTCCACAGCAATTTGTGTCATTTCTGGTTGCAAAGACAACCAGGACAACGGAAGAGTAGCTCCCCCCGTCCCAATGTGTATTGCCCGCACGTGCTCACCCCAGCGTGGTAGGGTCGCGAATGCCTGGTATGCCAAATTCATATGCTGCAGATATTCAAATTCTAGGCGGCCGGGTCTGGACAGGTCCGTGTAGGACTGGGGCACGCCGTCTCTAGTGACTTCCAAGATAGGACCTTCAGTGATCGCTTCCGCCCCCTGTTTGGTTATGAGCCTTCGTGCGCGCTGATAGCTGGTCCGGTTGTGGGAAGTCTTTTTCACGTCCCCACCTTATCGCTCCCTAGTTTTCTGGCAACCTTGGGGTGGTGAGCCCGTGGGCGACAAAGAGGCTAAAATTAGGTCCAAAGGTAGAGACAGGGGGCCGAAGTGTTACCGGTGCATGTGGGCAGGTGGGGAGATGATGACTCTCAGACATTTGTTTTGCACGTGGACATGGATAGCTTCTATGCCTCGGTGGAAGTCAACGAGAATCCCAAGCTAAGGGGGCTTCCTTTACTGGTTGGAGGGCGCGGAAACCGGGGAGTCGTTACCGCAGCCACGTACGAGGCGAGAGCTTTTGGGGTTCGGGCGGGAATGCCGATGAGCCAAGCGAAGAGACGGTGCCCGCAGGCGGTGGTACTACCGGGCAGACAGTCCTTGTATTCTGAGTACTCCGAGCGGGTCATGGAAGTATTATCGAGGATCACAGATCGTGTGGAGCAAATAAGCATAGACGAAGCCTTCCTAGATGTAGAGGGGGCGCGAAGGCGTCTAGGAAGGCCCCTGGAGATCGCAGCTGGACTGCGAACTCAAGTTCGCCGGGAGGTGGGACTGCCTGCCTCCGTCGGGATCGGCAGGTCTAAAGTCATTGCAAAGATAGCTTCGGGTGAAGCCAAGCCCGATGGGATAGCGCTAGTCCCAGACCAAGCAAGCGTGGCTTTTTTGCAGGCACTCCCAATAGGAGCGCTTCCTGGCGTGGGTCGGGTCACCGGTGACCTTTTACAACGCAAGGGAATTCATTACGTGAAGGATCTAGCCCAAACGGAGGACACCTATCTAGTCGAATGGCTCGGTGAAGCCAGAGCTCTAAGTTTAAAACAGTTGGCTTTAGGTAAGGATGACGCTCCAGTCACGAGCCGACCCCAGGAAAAGTCGATATCTACCGAGCGGACTTTTGACAGCAACATTCGCAACTATGAGGAGGTTGCAGACTACGTTTTGGATGCCTCCCACAAGTGCGCTGTCCGCTTGCGGAAGGCAGACCTGATGGCTTGGACTGTCAGCGTGAAGTTACGGGACGGCAATTTCAAGACTGTTACTCGCTCACGCACGTTGCTCGCTCCTACTCATGTGGGTCGTGAAATTGCGCAGGTCGCTCAGGAGTTGGTTGGGCAAGAACCGATCCCGCGAGCTGGCTACAGGTTGTTGGGGGTTAGCACTTCAGGTTTGGTGGGACCCGATGATGGGTTGCCGGTTTTGTTGGACGAGGATATACGAACGAAGGCGACGGAGGAGGTAATGGATTCGGTAACGTTTCGTTATGGAAGCCAGGCATTGCGGCCTGCTTCTTTGATTGATAGGCCCAAAAGTGAGTGAGGCTAATTTTGTTAGCTATAGTGGGTAAAACTAGCTAAGCTAGATGGGTGGGTGGGGGATTATTCCCATCTGGAGATGGAGGGAGGTACCGTGGCATTATCTGATTATGAGAAGCAAGTGTTAGCGGAGATGGAGCAGCATCTACGTAACGCTGACCCGGACCTGGCCGATGCGATGGCGAGCTCTCTGCCTGAGGAAGAAGAAGTGCAGGAGCCTCCAACAAGGTTGTCTCCACGCCGGATTGCTTTGGGGGCAATCCTAGTTACTTTGGGTTTGGGAGCTATTCTTTTAGGCGTGTCTTTAGGCCTAACAGTTTGGGCAATTCTTATGGGGGTTGTCGGTTTTGCCGCTATGGTTGCTGGGTCCCTGTATGCTCTGAGGCCAATCGATGGTCCCTCTACGAATGTGGATGCTGAACCTGGAAAAAATCCTGGTCCCACTGCTCCGAAGACCCGTATGAGTGGCAAGGACCGCAATGAAATACGTCGGCAGCGTTGGGAGCAAAGAGGGCGTGGCTGACAACATAGACGAGTAGCGCTGTTCGGGTAGACGCGCCGAACCATGAATCCCCCTGGTCAAAGACCGGGGGGATTTTTGTTGCGTTTTTGGTGTGGGAAACCAGAAATGGCTCGAAAAATCCAAAAAATGGAGCAAAAAGGTTCAAAGTGGAGCATAATGGAGTAACATAGCTCGTGAAGGGAGGTGCTTTCCATGTTTTTGGGTACCTACGAACCGAAGCTCGACCAGAAAGGCAGGCTTATATTGCCGGCCAAATTTCGTGATCAACTTTCCGAAGGGCTGGTGCTAACTAGGGGCCAGGATCGCTGTTTGTATGTATTCACGCAAAACGAGTTCCAAGACATGTTCCAAGAACTAAGGAAAGCACCCACAACTTCGAAGAATGCTCGTGACTACATCCGAATCCTGCTTTCTGGTGCCTCGGACGAAGTGCCAGATAAACAGGGCCGGATAACGATTCCCGCCGCTTTGCGTGAGTATGCAGGGTTGGGTAGAGACCTGGTCGTTATCGGAGCCGGGAATCGAGCTGAGGTGTGGGATCGGGAGGCTTGGGAGAGGTATTTAGCGGGCCATGAAGAGGAATTTTCCCAAACTGCGGAAGAGGTTGTCCCCGGCATGTTATGACTCTTGACGTCGGTCTCTAGCCGTCGTTCTGACTTCACTTCCCCGAAGGCAGAACAGCGGATGGAGACCAATGTTAAGAGGGCAGGGCGTGCGGATGTGGCGAAGGAGGCGTGATGACGACGAAGGCGGAGCAGGTGACGTCCCCCGAACGTACCCATGCGCCTGTTTTGGTCGAGGACTGCATCCGCCTGCTGGGGCCCGCCCTGACCGGGCCAACACCGTTATTGGTGGACGGTACCGTCGGACTAGGGGGCCACGCTGAGGCGTTCCTTCGAGCGTTTCCCAACCTGCATGTTTTGGGCGTGGATCGAGACGCTCAAGCCTTGGCGTCCGCCCGCAAGCGGCTGCAAGTATTCGGTGACCGGTTCACCACTCACTTGGGAACTTATGACGAAATTCCCCACGCTTTAGCCGGCGCGAAAGCAGATGGGATTCTTTTGGACCTAGGAGTCTCCTCACTGCAACTTGATGAGCCGTCGCGTGGTTTCTCCTACTCTGCGAAAGCGCCTTTGGACATGCGAATGGATCAGACTCAGAACTTCACTGCCGAGACCATCCTTAACGAGTGGTCTGAAGGGGAGATAAGAAGGGTGTTGCGGCAGTACGGCGAAGAGAGGTTCGCGGCCAGGATTTCCCAGTCCATCGTGAATCAGAGGCAACAGGTGCCCTACGACAATACGGCGCAACTGGTGGACACAATCCGGTCTAGCGTGCCTGCGGCTGCCCGTAGAACTGGTGGACATCCGGCGAAGCGGACCTTCCAAGCATTGCGTATAGCAGTTAATGGGGAACTGGATAACCTAGAAAGCGCGTTGCCGGCAGCCTTGGCGTCTCTACGGGTGGGAGGGCGTCTGGCGGTCGAGGCATACCACTCCTTGGAAGACCGGTTGGTAAAAAAGCTATTCGCAAAGGGGGCCCAGGCAGGTGTGCCTGCGGGGTTACCTCTAGAGGCCAGTGAGGTTGATGAGTACCGCACACTGCGCCTGCTTACCCGAGGTGCCATAAAAGCATCTCCGGAAGAAATTGAAGTGAATCCTCGCAGCGCTTCGGTGCGTTTACGTGCTGCAGAGCTACTCAAACCTTGGAGGGAACATGGCAGCTAGTTTTTCCCATTCTCTGGCCCTCAAAGAACGTAATGTTGCAGTCCCACCAAACCGTGGTCAGGAGCGCTTCCAAGTTGTGGTTGGAAGCCGTTCTGAGTTGCGAGATGTGGCTTGGCCTGCTCTCGTGGTTGCTTTGGTTTTGTTAGTTGTGGCGGTCATAGCACCCCTGGTGCTAAACACCCAGATGGCCCAACGGTCCTACGATATTCGTGATCAACAGGTTGTGTTGAACGAACTTCAAGCGCGGAAGAGCACGCTGGAGGCCGAATTGCGCTCAGCATCATCTCCGAATGCCCTGAGGAAGAAAGCGGCGGAGGCAGGATTGGTGCCGGCGGGTAAGTTGGGTGCCGTGAGTTTGGAAGACAAGACGGTTGAGGGTGGGGAGAGGGCCAAGTGATGGCCCAAAGCCGAACGAGATGGATTGGGTGGCTAGGCCTTGCTTTCTTGGTGGTCTCCATCATCCAACTGTTCGTTATTCAGATCGTAAAGGGGGAGGAACTAGCAGAGCAGGGGCGGATTGTGCGAACCTCCGCCAGTGCTGTGCAAGCTCCCCGGGGAAAAATTGTTGATGCTTCTGGTCAGGTCCTCGTGGACTCGGTGGCTACACACCACATTGCGGTGAACCAGAAACATATCTTGGAGTATCGGCACAAGGACGAGGACGGCGAGACCATAGGTGTGGGCCCGCAGGAGGCCGCTCGGCAGTTGGCACCTCTTTTGGGTGTTGATGAGGCTGAGCTTGGTGGCGCAATGATTGGAGATAACTCATACGAGTACATCGCTAAGAACGTAGATGAGGAGACCTTTAGGCAGATCCGCAAGATGGGGATTTATGGGGTCGAGTGGGAACCTTCTTTCCAACGTGTCTACCCAGGGGGCGCTACCGCTGGCCGGATCGTTGGGTCGGTAGATCAGGATGGGAAGGGGAACAGCGGGTTGGAACTTACATTCGACGATGAACTTACCGGAATCCCAGGTGAAGAAGCACACGAGATCGGCCCCACAGGCGCTATCATTCCGGGGGCGAAAACTACGGTGAAAGAAGCGAAACCCGGGGCAACAGTGCACACAACAATCAACGCTGATCTCCAATATGCCGCCGAACGCGCTGTCGACCGGACGGTGAAGAAGTTTTCCGCAGAGTGGGGAAGCGTCGTTGTCATAGATATTGAGACCTCACAGGTACTGGTCATGGCCGACTCAGGGACGGTGGAACCAGGTACTGAGCTGCAGTCAGCCTTAGCGACACAGATGGTGTTTGAACCTGGGTCCGTAGGTAAGGTTCTCACATTCGCCACGGCCCTCGAAAGTGGTTCGATTGAGCCACAAAGTGAGTTCAGCATGAACCACACCTACGTCACGGAAAATGGCCAAACCTTCGTCGATGTGAATCGACACCAAGGAGTTTCTCTAACAGCGACAGGCGTCCTCGCCCGATCCATGAACACCGGAACCGTAATGATTGGTGAGTTAACCACGGATGAAGAACGTTACAACACCTTAAAGAAATTTGGCTTGGGAGCCGAGACCGGCATTGAGCTTCCGGGAGAATCTAGCGGGCTATTGACCGAACCTGAGACTTGGGATGGGCGGACAAAATACACGACTATGTTCGGTCAGGGATACGCGGTGACTGCGCTACAGGCCGCCAACATTGCGGCGACCATCGGCAGAGAAGGTACGTGGATGGCCCCGCGACTGACATCGGGGGTTACCACGGCCGACGGGCAATTCACAGCAACCCCGGTTCCCACCCCCAAGGAAGCCATGCATCCGGCAGCGGCTCAGCAGCTGCTACTGATGATGGAATCTGTTACTTCCGAAGAAGCCAAAGGCACGGGTTCTCTGGCAAAGATTGACGGCTACCGTTTGGCTGCGAAAACGGGTACTGCAGAGATCGCTTCGGGCGGCAAAATAGCGAGCATGGTGGGTGTTCTTCCTGCTGACGAACCTGAGCTGGCGTTAGCTGTTGTTGTTTACAAACCTAAGACCGGCTTAACCGCAGGGGAAATAGCAGCACCTCTAATGGCGTCAGTGGAATTGGATGCTATTCGGGTTTTGGGAATACAACCTTCGAAGGGTAAGCCTAAGCTGTACCCTAGTGAACCCGGCCAACAGTAGCCTGGCGGCGAAGCAAACGGCCTTAGCCACATTTTAGGGCGATTGGAAGGGAATGAAGTGAAGCGTTCGGTGGAGTGGGTAGCGAAGGCCGTGGATGGTCGCCTAGTTGTAGATGGTGAGCAGCAAGCAGGGGCGCAGGTGCCCAGAGCCTTGGATTTATCCCTAACTCAGACCGATTCACGCATGTGCGAACCGGGCAGCATTTACGTTGCCCGCAGGGGTGAGCAGACAGACGGACACATCTTTGTTGATTCTGCAGTAGAGAAGGGGGCTGCAGCAGTGATCGTGGAACGGGAGCAGGAGTCGTTGCCGGTTCCGCAGATAGTGGTCGTGGATTCGACGATCGCCCTCGGTCAGTTAGCCAAGCATCATTTGGCTGAGCTCAAACAAAAAACAGGGATCCAAGTGATTGGTATCACTGGGTCTGCTGGCAAAACCACAACAAAAGATCTTTTAGCGCAGGTGCTGGAGGGCCAGGGGGAAACTGTTGCTTCCAGACTCTCATTCAATAATGAGGTTGGCTGCCCATTAACTGTGTTGGAAGCGGGGGAGAATACCCGCTACCTTGTTCTAGAGATGGGGGCTTCTGGGCCCGGTCACCTGGAGTACCTCACTCAACTAGCCCCGTTGGATGTGGCTGTCGTCCTCCTCGTTGGCCAGGCTCACCTTGAAGGATTCGGCACCATTGCTGGCTTGGTAGCCGCAAAAGAAGAACTTGTCGCAAGTTTAGCCCCCTCCTCAACCGCCATACTGAACTACGATGACCAAGCGGTTAGAGACATGCACACCAACGCGGGGCGGATAATCTACTTCTCGGCCCTCAACGAACCAGAAGCGCAGGTCACAGCAAGTGACGTGGAGGTTGGCGTTGCAGGGTATCCAAGTTTCGTAGCGCATGTAGAAGGCGAGGAGGTGCCGGTGTCTTTGAACGTGGTGGGGAGGCATCAGGTTGCCAACGCCCTCGCAGTGTTTGCAGTAGGACAGGCTTTAGGTCTAGATTCCAGTTTGGTCGCTTCCAGACTGAACGAGTCCTGGCCCATCTCACCTCAACGCATGGCGATAAGTAAAGAGCAGCTACCGTACGGGACGTACACGTTGGTCGACGATTCGTATAACGCCAACCCTGATTCGATGCGGGCGGCGATAGAGGCGGTAACAAACTTGGCGCCTGCTCCAGACAGCCTAGTGCTTGTTCTGGGAGAAATGCTCGAGCTAGGCGAAACGTCCTCCTCCCTCCACAGGCAGGTAGGCCAAGTAATGGCCGAAGCTCAACCGCGGCTCATCATTCTCCTTGGTCGTGGTGCCGACGCCTATTTTCCTGGGGCCGTGGCACACGGAGCTGATGATGTAGCTGGTAAGGATCCGCAAATACTGGGAGCGGCGGACGCTGAGGACGCTTATCACCTGCTAATGTCAAAGCTCAGAGCGCAGGACATTGTCCTTGTTAAGGGTTCCAATGCTTCTGGTGCTTGGCAAGTAGCCCAGAAGCTAGCCTCTCAAAGTCCGAAAGGAGTCGCCGAGTAATGCTCGGAGTAATCGCCGCGTTCACCATCGCTTTCCTCGTTGCGATAGTAGTCACGCCTTCCTACGCGAAACTGTTAGTGACTAAGGAGTACGGCCAGTTCATCCGTCACGATGGTCCCACTGCGCACTTTACGAAAAGGGGCACACCCACGATGGGGGGTGTGGTTATTATCCTGGCCATTGTCTTGGCTACTTTCGGCGGTTTTCTTGCCAATCGAACCTGGCCACCCTACTCCATCTTCGCACTCATGTTCCTCTTTTTAGGTGCTGGATTGGTTGGGTTTCTGGACGACTTCATCAAGATTCGCAAACATAGATCGATGGGGCTGCACCCGGGTGGGAAAGTAATTGGCCAGGTGGGGGTAGCCACCATATTTGCTTTGATGTTGACAGTTAGGCCGAACGCGGCTGGGTACACTCCCGGCAGTTTCACCGTCAAGGTGATCGGCGACCTGTCGGTAAACCTGGCGTTCGCAGGGATCATAGTGGGTGTGATCCTATTTGTCCTTTGGGTTAACCTGATTGTCGCATCCTGGTCTAACGCGGTTAACCTGACCGATGGTCTTGACGGTTTGGCTACCGGCGCTTCCATTGGAGCATTTGCCGCATACACCATCATCGCATTTTGGCAGTACAGCCGCTCTTGTTTTGCTCTTGGGGGCGCTGAAGCGGGGTGTTACGTAACTCGAGATCCTTTGGGGCTGGCCATCTTTTCTGCAGCCGTGGTTGGCGCCCTCCTCGGCTTCCTGTGGTGGAATGCCTCCCCGGCCCGCATATTCATGGGTGACACCGGTTCTTTGGCGTTGGGAGCTGCCTTTGCTGGACTGTCGATTCTGACCCACACCGAACTTTTGGCGATTCTCATTGGCGGGCTGTTCTTTGCAGTTACCATGTCGGACGTGATCCAGATTGCGGTCTTTAAAAAGACTGGAAAGCGGGTCTTCCTTATGGCCCCTTTGCACCACCACTTCGAGTTAAAAGGTTGGCAAGAGGTCACTATTGTTACACGTTTTTGGATAGTCTCTGCCCTGCTATCAGCAGCAGGGGTAGGCCTGTTCTACATTGACTGGGTACTGTCTAGCCAATGAGGTTGTCAAGAGTTGCTGTGGTCGGTGCCGGTGTCGCCGGCCAGGGGGCATACGCTCTCTTGGACGATGCGGGCGTAGAAACACAGGTCTTCTCGCAAAGCCATCCGCAGGACAGTGGTTTCCCGGTGACTGTCAACCAAGACCCAACCCTTTTGGCGGCTAGTATCATCTCATTCCAACCAGATACGGTGGTCGTCTCCCCCGGGATCCCACCTCATTCCCCGGTTTTGACTGCCCTGGAAGAAGCGCGGATCCCAGTCATTGGTGAGGTTGAACTGGCTTGGCGGTACCTTGACAAATACGGACGTGTTCAAGGGTCGGAACCGAAGCTTTTAGGGATCACCGGAACCAATGGGAAAACAACCACTGTTGGAATGACTGCCGCAATTCTCCGAGCCAATGGGACGCCCGCCGTGCAGGCCGGCAACGTCGGTTTCCCGATAACTAAGGCGGTACTGGACCAGCCCGCCATAATCATCGCGGAACTTTCTTCGTTCCAGCTGGAAACCACTTCAACCATGAATCCCTTTGCGGCAGTATGTCTTAACGCGCAGGAAGATCACCTGGATTGGCATGGAAACGTTGAGGAGTACTGGAGTGCAAAGGCACAGGTCTACAGGGGAGTTACGGATTCTAGGCTATTTTTCGTAGATGATCCCAGGTGCGCAAGCATGGCTGAACAAGCCTCCCACGCGGATGCAGCAAGGCTGATCGGTCTAAGCTTCGGTTCGGTCACGGAAAGGCGAGTGGGCGTGGTGGAGGGACGCATCGTGGACCATGCTTTCAGTGACAAGCCCAGGGTGGTTGCGGACCTGACCGGGATCCCACTTCTGGTAGCGGCAGCTCAGAATGATGCGGGAGAGCGGGATCCTCTGGTTCGGGACGCCCTGGCTGCCACGGCTTTGGCGCTAAGTTGTGGGGCGACCCCCGCCGCTGTTCAACAGGGGCTTACAGACTTTGTGCTTGATGGGCACAGGGGGCACCAGGTGGGGACCCAAGGTGGTGTGGTTTGGATAAACAATTCGAAAGCCACGAACACTCATGCGGCCGCCAGCGCTTTACAGCAGTGGACCGGTGGAAAGATCGTCTGGATCGTTGGTGGGCAGACTAAGGGACAGGACTTATCCGGCGTGATTGCGCAGGTGCGAAACAGGCTACGTGCCGCTGTGATAATTGGCAGCAACCAAAAAGAGCTAGCCGCCGTATTCGCTGACAAGGCGCCGCAGGTGCCCCTTGCTCAAGTTGACGGTACCGGGAGTCGTCGCCGGTGGATGTTGCAGGCGGTCACTGAAGCCGCCGCATTAGCGGAACCAGGCGACGCGGTCATGCTGGCGCCAGCGGCAGCATCTTGGGACCAGTTCGTGGACTACCAACAAAGGGGAGAGGTCTTCGAACAGTCCGTAGAACAGTTGTTGCGGCAGGTAGGTGAGTGAGATGCTTAAACAGAGGTCAGGGTCCCCCGGGCTACGCGGCCGTCTGCCTAGTTTTCAGCGTCCGGCTGGCCAACCAGATGCTAAGAGGGCTGCTGTCACCACCTACTATTTGATCTTGGTGCCGGCTTTACTTCTTGGCGTTTTTGGCGTGCTCATGAATTTTTCGGCATCCACTGTCTCTCAGATAGCGCAAGGGGCTAATCCCTATGCTTTGCTCCTACGCAGTGGGGTTATAACTGTTATAGCACTATTTTTGGGTGTTGCTGCAGCGTTTATATCCCCGAATTGGTGGAAGATGCTGGCACCAACATTATTCCTAGTTGCAATGGTGCTGCAGCTCCTTTTGATACCTTACGGACTTTCAGAAGGAGGGAACACAAACTGGCTTTTGATACCGGGTACGGGCTTCACGTTTCAGCCTTCCGAGCTGTTGAAGCTGGCAACTGCCCTCCTGTTGGCGAGATCTTTATCATCTGTGATGATGCGCGTTGACGACCTAAAACAGGTTCTCTTGGGAGCGGTTGTTCCAGCCTTGCTGGCAATGGGGGCGGTGATGATTGGTTCGGATATGGGCACAATGCTCATTTTCCTTCCGCTAGCGGGGGCTGCCCTGTGGGTCGCTGGAGTACCTAAACGTTTACTTCTGGGGCTGACAGTTGCCGGGGCAACGGCGATGGTTTTCTTTGTAGCCCAAAGTGCGTCACGCACGCGCCGGGTCATAGAGTTTCTCCCTGGTTACGGTGTGGAACCCTCTACGTCATCGCCAACCCAGACTGACCATGGAATGTGGGCATTGGGTTCGGGGGGATTAACGGGACTTGGCCCAGGCGCATCCAGATCGAAGTGGAACTACCTGCAGGAAGCCCACACCGACTTCATTCTGGCGATTGTTGGCGAAGAGTTCGGTTTGGTCGGCACAGTAACTACGCTTCTGTTGATTGCAATCATGGTCTATGGGATGTTGCGTTTATCTGCGCAAGGGAGCACCGCCTTCATTCGAATTGCTTCTGCCGCCATTGCATCCTGGTTTATTTTTCAAACGTTTCTTAATGTCGGCACGGTTACCGGGTTGACTCCAGTTATTGGTGTCCCTTTTCCCCTGGTTTCCTCCGGAGGATCTTCCTTTGCCATTACAGCGATGACGGTGGGGGTTTTGCTGTCGTTTGCCAGGTCTGATGCAGGTCTGCAGTTGAGGGGACGACTTGACCCCGACACCGCGGGTCGAGACCCGCGCAAGCCAAGCAAGAGGCGTAGGGTTTAAGCGCCGGTCCATTACCGCGACCAGAAGGGGATGATAGCGATATGGCATTAAAAGTAGTGTTGGCGGGTGGGGGGACGGCCGGACATGTTAATCCCCTTTTGGCGGTTGCACAGGAGCTTCGGTCACGTGAGCATCAGGTGTCTGTCATAGGCACGGAAGAAGGACTGGAAGCACAGTTGGTCCCGCAGAATGGGTTTGAACTCCTTATGGTGCCCAAGGTGCCGCTGCCGCGAAAACCGGGCCGAGAACTGATTGTGCTCCCCGGTCAGCTCATGGAGGCAGTTGATGCTGCCCAAGTGCATCTGCAGGGTGCTGACGTATTAGTTGGTTTTGGGGGATACGTTTCGGCACCCGCATATTTGGCGGCCAGAAAAATGGGGATCCCCATTGTGGTACAGGAACAGAACGTGAAACCGGGAATAGCAAATCGCATGGCTGCTCCTTTCGCGAAGGCTGTTTCCTTAGCGTTCCCTGAAACGAAGCTGTCAGCCAGGCGTGGCATAACCGCGGTGACCGGACTGCCTTTACGGAAAGAAATCACCAACCTGGCGAGGGAACGCAAAGACGTGCGCAGGAGAAAGGCTGCAAGACAGTGGGGCGCAGAACAGCTTGGGCTTAACCCGGACTTACCAACTTTGCTGGTCACAGGCGGCTCTTTGGGAGCTCAGCACCTCAATACGGTTGCGGCCGAGGGGTCGGGGTTGGTGCCTGCTAATTTGCAGGTTATTCACCTGACGGGACACGGCAAGAGCGCCGAAGTTCTCAGGCGGGTGGGGGAGACCACCGCAAGTAGGTGGTTGACTGAAGAATATCTCTTGGACATGACCCCCGCGTTAGCGGCCGCCGATCTGGTGTTGTGTCGATCGGGGGCGGGGACGGTCGCCGAGCTAGGTGTCCTGGGGCTTCCCGCTTTCTATGTTCCGTTGCCAATAGGCAACGGGGAGCAAAGGAGGAACTCTCAGGCGCAGGTACGGGCTGGCGGTGCCCGTTTAGTCGAGGACAAAGATTTTGATCGAAACGTGTTCTTGCGTGAGGTGGTTCCATTGACTGGTCGGGAGAACGTGTTGCGGAGAATGGGGGAAGCCATGCGTAAGGTAACTCCAGCGGGCGGTGCGGTGGAGGTAGCAGATTTGGCGGAGAGGCAGGCGTGAGCACCACCTTGAAGGGTCGAGAGTTCCATCTGATAGGTATCGGGGGAGCCGGCATGTCCGTGTTGGCTGAGCTGCTGCTGGCCGCGGGTGCCACAGTGTCCGGGTCGGACCGAAATGACTCGGATGTTTTGGTTGGGCTGCGTGACAGTGGTATCCGAGCCTTTTCCCCGCATGGGGCCCATGAGTTTCCTGAAACCGCAACTGTCGTTGTCTCATCGGCAATCCGCCCCGACAATGTGGAGCTGCGGATGGCTGAGAGCCGGGGGCAGAAAGTGATCCACCGTTCGGAGGCGCTAGCGCTTGTTGCGGCATCGCATGAGTTGGTGGCGGTGGCAGGTGCGCACGGCAAGACGTCGACTTCCGCGATGCTGGCAGTTACGTTGCTGCGTGGGGGGTTCGACCCCACATTTGCCATTGGCGGGAAGCTGTTGGACTTGGGGACCGGAGCCAGATTGGGAGGCAATGTTTTCATCGCTGAGGCTGATGAGTCAGACGGGTCATTTCTGAACTACTCGCCTCGCATTGCGGTGGTTACCAATGTGGAGCCGGATCATCTGGATCATTTCGGATCCCAACACGCAGTTGAGGAGGCTTTTGACCAGTTTGTGGGGAATATTGTCGAGGGCGGATACCTGGTCGCCTGCGAGGAGGATGCGGGGAGTGCCGCTTTGGCCGGACGTGCCAGGCGCCAACTGGATGAGGTAGGGGTCGTTACTTACGGTCGGGCGGAGCATTCATCTAAGGAGCCAGATGTGCGTGTCAGCCAGGTTAGCTTGGGGGCGTTCGGTGCTGAGGCCACCTTCGAGTTTCGTGGTGAGAAAGGGAAGGTTGCTCTGCAGGTCACGGGTTTTCATAACGTTCTTAACGCTGCGGCAGCATGGACCACCGCCGTTTTGCTGGGTATGAGTGGGGAGAGGGCTGCAACAGCTTTGGAAGCCTACGTGGGGACAGGCCGCAGGTTTGAAGTGGGGGAGGCGATTAGGGGGCGCAGACTGGTTCACGACTATGCGCATCATCCAACGGAGCTGCAAGCAGCGTTGCAACAGGCACGTTTACTTGCAGGTGACGGTCGGGTAATAGCAGTTTTCCAGCCGCATCTGTACTCCCGTACGCAGACTTTCACCGATGAGTTGGTTAAAGCCCTGAATCTTGCTGATGAGGTGGTTGTAGCCGATATTTTTCCTGCACGGGAAGATCCGATACCCGGGGTTGTGCCCGAACTTCTCGTTGATCATTCTGACGTGGAGGCTAGTTTTCATCTTGGTGGGCATGCCGATGATGCTGCCGTGCTTGGTGCCAAGTTGACGCGGGACTCTGACGTGTGTCTTCTTATAGGTGCGGGTGACATCAACGAGCGCGGACCTTTGGTGGAGGAACATTGGCACGCGCTGGAGGAGCGGTAGGTCATGGGGGCCAGGAGCAAGCGCCCGCGCCTGCCTAGGAGCCTAGGCAGTGCGCAGCCCCGTCCGATCGAGAGCGACAGTCGGCTGGGCGGTGCCATTGGAAATGACAGGGGTGTTTCCAGGCGTCAGGAGATGGCTGACCGTGAAAAACAGGTCGAGTTGGGAGCGCGCCTCAAGGAGAGGAGCTCGGCTAAACGGAAGTTATTGGTATCTCGCCTACTGGTGGCCTTTGGTGTACTTGCTGTTGTTGGGGTAGGCACGTGGGTTTTCGGTTTTTCTTCGTTGACGGGGCTGGACCGTGAGAAAATTACGATAGAGGGTCTGGAAGGGGAAGGGTTGGGGCAGGCCGTAGCGCTGGTCGATGAGTATCAGGGTGTGCCTTTGTTGCGCGTCCCCCGACAGCAGATTGAGGAAGATTTGGCGAAGCAGCCAGGTATTCGTCAAGCATCCGTGGTGCGAGCCTGGCCTCGGGGGATCACGGTAGATGCGGTTGCGCGTGACCCGGTGATGGTGTCCAAGTCTGCTAGCGGTTACCAGTTGGTGGGCGAGGACGGTGTGACGGTTTCTCAAACAAGGCAAAGGCCAGAGGAACTCATGAGTATAGAGGTGAGCGGAGTTGATGATGCGGAACAGAAACGGGCTCTGCGTGCGGACGCGTACACGGTTTGGCAAGGGCTGCCTAAAGAACTTTTTCAGGAGGTTGTTGCCTTGACCGCTACGCCGGCTGGTGTAGTTCTTGTCCTAGAGGGAGACAGGCGAGTCATTTGGGGATCCGTAGAGGACAGTGGCTACAAGGCGGAGGTGGCCGGTCTCTTGTTGGAGTCTCGATCTGAGGCCGTGATTGATGTTTCCGAGCCAAGTGCCCCCTCCGCCAGATGAGTGCTTTCAATGCTCGCGTAGACACACCGGCATTTGTCCTTGCACATGCGCATTTAGATAACTACGGTCGATGCGCTAATCGGTAGTAAAATCTAAACCTTCAGCTTTAACCTTAGGGTTGTCTTCAAAAGGGGGACCAAATGGGAGTACCGCAGAACCATTTAGCCGTTATCAAAGTAGTTGGCGTCGGTGGAGGTGGGGTGAATGCCGTCAACCGAATGATTGAAGAGGGCCTGAAGGGCGTGGAATTCATTGCGGTTAACACGGACGCACAAGCGTTGCTCATGTCGGATGCAGAGACCAAACTAGATATCGGTCGTGATTTGACCCATGGATTGGGGGCTGGAGCCGACCCCTCGGTAGGCAGGAAAGCGGCGGAGGACCACGAGGATGAGATTGCTGAAGCTGTGGCCGGAGCGGACATGGTTTTCGTCACCGCAGGTGAAGGCGGGGGAACTGGCACCGGCGGTGCACCCATAGTTGCCAGGGCGGCTCGCAACGCGGGAGCCTTGACGGTAGGGGTGGTCACCAGGCCGTTTTCATTCGAAGGTAACAGGCGGTCACAACAGGCTGATCAAGGTGTGGAGACACTGCGCGATGAGGTGGACACGCTGATCGTTATTCCCAACGATCGACTTCTAGATATTGCTGATCAATCAATATCGGTCTTGGACGCGTTCAAAGCGGCTGATCGGGTGTTGTTGTCGGGCGTTCAAGGGATAACGGAGCTAATTACCACACCCGGTTTGATCAACGTGGACTTTAACGATGTGCGTTCTGTGATGAAGGATGCTGGCTCTGCCCTCATGGGGATGGGTTCTGCGACAGGGGAAGACAGAGCGATGCGTGCGGTGGAAACTGCCATTTCTTCACCACTTCTGGAAGCCTCGATTGATGGGGCGCACGGAGCCCTTATTTTCTCTCAGGGTGGACCGGACGTTGGCCTCCAGGAGGTCCACATTGCGGCCGACCTCGTCAAGGAAGCAGCTCACGACGAAGCCAACATTATCGTCGGACATGTCGTGGATGAGTCGCTGGGAGATGAATTCCGAGTGACGGTGATAGCGGCGGGTTTTGACGATCGTGTACCGAATGCCCAGCTACCTTCTGGACACCAGAGCGTTGCTCAGCCTACTCCGCCACCTCCGGCGGAGGCCGCTGCCCCGGGTTTGGTAGCGCCCTCGGCAACACCCGCCTCTACGCCCACGCAGGAGGATGCTTCCAGTCAATGGCAGGGGACGATGGAGGACTCCACCACTCCCGCACACCGCGCTGAGCCTACGGTTCCCACCAGGACCGGTGTTGTGCCCGCACTGCCGGCCCCGCAGGCCCCAGCTGCCCCAACGCCGCCGGTCGTGCCAACAAATACGGGGGCATTGGAAACAGGACCAATCTTCGACGACTCTGAAACTGATCCTGACATGGACATTCCGGACTTCTTGAGGTAGAGCGGCAGCAGTTTATCGGTTGCGGAAGCAATGACATGCCGAGGGTAATACGTTGCCTGTGTACGCCAGTCCACTACCGTGTTAGATACAGCTGCGTTTTGTGAGGCGTGCGAGCTAAGTATAAGTAAAGAAAATTAACGCGGAGGGAAACTTATGTCTGGAAAACTGGGGCGAGCACTAGAGGTAATGGGGTGGCGTGTACCTGAGGAGGACCAGGATCTTATAGAAGAAGAGTTCTCCACCGAGACGGTTGAGGGAGAAGTCCAGCTACACGCAATATCGGGTGGGGCAGAACCTTCGGTCCACTCGATTTCTACCCCGGACCGCTCGGGTCGTAGCTTCCAAAGAATCATGACCCTCCACCCAACTAAATACTCTGAAGCAACTCAGATAGGCGACGCATTCCGGGATGGGGTGCCAGTCATTCTGAACTTGGCCGAGATGCCCGAAAACGAGGCCACTCGGGTTTTGGATTTTGCTTCCGGTGTTACTTACGGACTAGCTGGAAACATCGAAAAAATCGCGGGTAGGGTCTTTCTGATGTCTCCCAAAGGCGTTGAGGTTGGGGCAGGGTCTCCCATGCCTGGAGGGTCTAAGCACCCACTTGACGAGTTTCCCTTCTGAGTGGCAGGCCAACCACGTAGTTTGACTTGAGTGAATTCACAGAACTGGTTCAGGTGCAATGCTGGTATTTATAGGTAAGGCGATCTATTTTTCTGCCTCTATTTACGTTTTTATTCTTTTTGCCAGGGTTGTCCTTGACTGGGCACGGGTTTTGATCCCCTCGTGGACTCCAGGAGGGCCACTGCTGTTCCTTGCTGACTGGATCTACCGTCTTACAGATCCTCCTTTGCGTGAACTCTCTAAAGTGATCCCCCCTCTGCGTTTAGGAGGCATTGCCCTAGACGTCGGGTTCATTGTCCTGTTTATTGCTGTGACTCTTTTAGGCCGGGTCGGGTTGTGGTTGGTGCGCTTCTCGATGGTGGGGGCCGTATGAGGGGAATCGTTGGGAATGCCCCGGTCCTGGAGAACGGTGGTCAGAGTCTTTTTATTTTTGGTTGCTTGGTACCTAAAGCTTGGGGTAGTTTTAAGGGCATTATGTGAAACTTGTTGCAGAAGTTGCAGAAGTAGTAGGAGTTATCAGATAGGATCGAGGTACTGTTGGTCAACGTGCAGCAAGTTTGAGCAGACAGACAGTACCGACAAAAAATATTTTTGGCCTAGAGCTAAAAACAAAGAGTAGGAGATCACGATGGAGCTTCTGACCGCTGAGGATGTGCTGAACAAGGAGTTTCAGCCCGTCAAGTTCCGTGAGGGTTATGACCAAGTAGAGGTTGACGACTTCCTTGACGAAGTTGTCGCTACAATCTACGTCCTTAACGAAAAAATTGCCGACCTGGAGGAAAAACTCCAAAACTGTGAGTATCAACTGGGTAACCTCTCAGATGGAGCTGTGGTTGAACAGACCGCCGTGGTTGAAGAAACAGTCGAGGTTCTCCCCGACCCAGTTCAAGAAGTAGCGCCAGCTCAAGAGCCGGATCCGGTAGTTTCTGCTGCCAGCACACCTCAGGACGAACCTGGTGCAGCAAGCGCAATGCTTTCCCTAGCCCAGAGGCTCCATGACGAGTACGTAGACGAAGGTAAAGAAGAAGCTTCCAGCATAATTTCTGAAGCGCAGGCCGAAAAGGCTTCCATTATTGCTGATGCTAAGGCACAACGTGATGGAGTGCTTGCGCAGTTGCAGGTTGAACAGTCCGAGTTGGAAAACTCAATCAACGACCTCCGCTCTTTTGAATCTGAATACAGGGCATCGATTTCCGATCACCTCGAGAAGCTCCTGGAAACCGTTCAGGAAACGCCCTCCGACACAACAACTGCCTAACTGGAGGTAGAACCGGAGTTAGCAGGTCTACCAATCGAAGGTATGTTACTTCCCGCCTGGTCCCGGACCTGGCGGGAAGTACTGTTTCCGTTTCACAAGTGGATGAGGTGGGGTGACCGTGGAACACAATAACCAAGGACCCAAGATAAAACGCGAATATACAGCAGTGTTCGCCGTCGTCGCCCTGTTTTCCTTTTTGCTGGATTGGCTAACTAAACTGTGGGTGCTGGATAGGCTGGTAGAAGGGGATGAAACCCCCCTTTTGGGTGAGTTTATCACTCTAAAATTAACGTATAACCCAGGCGCTGCTTTTTCTTTGGGCCATCAGGCCACCTGGATTTTTACGATCGTGACGGGCGCTGTCCTCATCGCCCTCGTTTGGTACGTCCCAAAGATCAACAGCAGGTGGCTGGCCATCTTGCTGGGACTACTGGCGGGGGGAGCAGCGGGGAACCTGTTGGATAGGCTCATCCGGCCCCCGAGCTTCGCGAGGGGGCACGTTGTAGACTTCATTAACTACAACGATTGGTTCGTTGGGAATGTTGCCGACATCTGGATTGTAGTGGCAGCCTTTGGTCTGTTCATTTACGCCGCCGTGATAGAACAGAAAAAGAAACGTGCAGAAACCAAGAGTGTTGAGGACCCTCATGGCAGAGACTAAAATCTGGTCGGCCACGGTTCCACAAGGGTTGGCGGGGGTTCGACTTGACGTCGCTATGGCGCAGCTTTCCGGCTTCTCGCGCAATAAATGTGGAACTCTCATCAGCGAAGGTAAAGTGCAGGTTAACGAACTAATGGCGACCAAATCGCTGTTGGTTGCGGCAGGCGACTTCCTGGAGGTTAACCTACCCGAAGTGGCCGAAATCAAGAGGCAGACACCTAAGCTCGACATTCTCTACGAGGACGACGACTTGGTTGTCGTGGATAAGCCAGTGGGAATGGCAGCCCATTCTGGGCCCGGATGGACTGGGCCTACAGTTCTGGCAAGTCTGAAAGCTCAAGGCGTGGAGGTGGCTAAAGGTGGGCCGCCAGAAAGAAACGGGATTGTCCAGAGACTTGACGTTGGCACCTCTGGTGCCATGATCGTCGCGAAGTCTGAAATTGCCTACTCGAAGTTGAAACAGGCCTTCCGGGATCGGGAAGTGAAAAAGATCTACCACACTCTGGTGGAAGGTCATCCCGAACCTAGCAGGGGGACCATAGACGCTCCCATCGGCAGACACCCCTCAAAGCAGTGGAGAATGGCCGTCATCGAAGGGGGAAGACCCTCACTGACACACTACGATGTCCTTGAGTTGATGCCCGGAGCAGCCCTGGTGGAAATAGACCTGGTCACGGGCCGGACCCACCAGATTAGAGTCCACATGGCAGCTCTCAACCACCCTTGTCTGGGAGACACGTTTTACGGTGCTAACCCACGTGCCGCCGAAGAGTTTGAATTGGATCGACAGTGGCTTCACGCCGTCGAGGTTGGCTTCAATCATCCTCAAACAGACGAGTGGATGAGTGTGCAATCCCTCTATCCTCCCGACCTGGAAGAGGCGCTCATGAAAGTCAGAACGAAACATGGATAATCAACTGGATACGCGGGTCGCCCAGTCCCAGGACGACATGCGAGCTCTCCAGCAGGTTAGGTGGGACGTGTTTGTGCTTGAGCAGAACGTTCCGCCCGTACTCGAGATAGACGCTAGGGATTTCAGCCCAGACACGGTTCACATAGTGGCCCAACAGGGTGGGGACATAATTGGTACGGGGCGAATAATTCGTGACACTCCGAACAACTTCCACATTGGCAGACTCGCTGTTACCCAAAATGCTCGTGGAACTGGGGTTGGACGAGAACTGATGCTCGCCCTCCAACGGGAAATACAGACCCTGGGCCAGGGCGAGATACACATCTTTCTGGATGCTCAGGTGGCAGCTCAAGGTTTTTATGAGTCGCTTGGCTATGTGCCGACGGAACGTGACAGATTTTATGACGCTGGGATTGAGCATCTGGAGATGGTCCGCAGACTCGGCACTGACACCTAGGCAGCAGCGCGCTTTAGCGACAGATGAAATTTGCGATGCTCATCGCTGACTTTAGGTAGGCTGAGGGGCATGTCGACAGGTACGCAGTTTGCATCTCCCAATTTTGTTCACCTCCATAATCACTCTGAATATTCCATGCTGGACGGAGCGGCCCGAATCAAGCCAATGGTTGCTGAAGCGGCCCGCTTGGAACAGCCGGCACTGGCGATCACTGATCACGGGTACCTGTTTGGAGCCTACGAATTCTATCGGGAAGCCATAGAACAGGGGATCAAACCAATCATTGGTCTGGAGGCGTACGCTACCCCGGGAACCGCCAGGTTCGACAAGGAACGGGTGACTTGGGGGGAACCCTGGCAGTCAGCTGACGATGTTTCGGCAAGGGGGTCCTACACGCACCTGACGCTATTGGCTCACTCGACACAGGGCATGCACAACCTATTCCGCATGGCAACCCAAGCCTCCTTGGAGGGGCAGATGGGGAAAGCTCCCCGGGTCGATAAAGAGCTTATGGCACAGTACAGCGAGGGCGTCACAGTTTTTACAGGATGCCCATCTTCCGCGGTGCAAACCCGATTAAGGTTAGGGCAATGGGACGAGGCCGTGGCTGAAGCCGCGGAGCTACGGGATATCTTTGGCGCTGAGAACTTTTACGTCGAATTGATGGACCACGGGACTGATTTTGAAGCGAAAACTCTGAAACAGTTACCAAAACTGGCGCAGGCTCTTGACGCGCCCATGGTGGTTACTAATGATTCACACTACGTTCGGGAAGAAGATGCTGAAACGCAGGATGCCCTGCTTGCCATTAACTCCGGATCACGGCTAACCGAAGAACCCACGTGGAAGGGCGGAACGCGATTTTCTTTTGAAGGGAAGGGATACCATCTGCGTTCCACGCAAGATATGCGAAGAGCGTTCGCAGACTTTCCCGAAGCGTTGGATAACACCCTCAGGATTGCGGAACGCGCGGAAGTCAAGTTCCAGACCAAGGCGGAGGGGGCCAACTTCATGCCGCAGTTCCCCACCCCGGAAGGGGAAGACGAAACCTCTTGGTTCATAAAAGAGGTGGAGCGCGGCTTGCGTGACCGCTTTGGGGCGAATGTACCGGCACACGTGCGTTCTCGCGCCGAATACGAAGAGCAAGTAATTTTGCAAATGGGGTTTCCTGGGTACTTCCTGGTCGTTGCGGACTTTATCAACTGGGCGAAAAGACAGGGGATTCGGGTGGGTCCCGGCCGAGGCTCGGGAGCGGGATCAATGGTGGCGTACGCACTGGGTATAACTGAACTGAACCCAATCGAACACGGCCTACTATTTGAACGGTTTCTTAATCCCGAGAGAATCTCCATGCCGGATTTCGACGTCGATTTTGATGAGCGTCGCAGAGACGAAGTCATTGACTACGTTAAAGGCAAGTACGGAGAAGCCTCCGTTGCTCAGGTGGTCACGTACGGCAAGATTGGTTCGAAACAAGCTTTGAAGGACTCAGCCCGAATAATGGGAAGAGATTTCAAAACAGGTGATGAACTCACAAAGGCGCTCCCTCCCGATGTCATGGGTAAGCCCATGCCACTGTCGGGCATTTTTGATGAGTCGCACTCGCGCTACGTGGAGGCCAAAGAGTTCCGGAAACTATTTGAGGAGCGCCCCGATCTTCATGATGTGGTTGATCTGGGCCAGCGTCTGGAAGGTATTACCCGGCAGTGGGGTGTCCATGCTTGCGCTGTGATTATGGCCAGCCAGAGACTCACCGACATCATTCCGCTAATGATGCGTCCCCAGGATGGGGCCATCATCACCCAGTTTGACTATGAGGCTTGCGAAGACCTCGGGCTGCTGAAAATGGACTTCTTGGGCCTGCGCAACTTGACCGTGATTTCTGACACGATCGAAAATATCAGGTTACAGGGGAAAGAAACGCCGGATATAGACTCGTTGGAATTGGACGATGAGCGCACGTACGAACTGCTTGCAGCAGGCGAGACGCTGGGAATCTTCCAGTTGGAAGGTTCCGGAATGCGAGAACTGCTTCGCCTAATGCAGCCCGACAATTTCGAGGATATTTCTGCGGTGGGCGCCCTTTACCGTCCGGGGCCAATGGGGGCGGGGTCACACACAAACTACGCGCTACGGAAAAATGGTCGCCAGGTAGCAGAGCCGATTCATCCGGAGCTGGAAGAACCTCTTGAGGAGATTCTTGGTGCAACACACGGATTAATCGTGTACCAGGAACAGGTTATGGAAATTGCCCAAAAGGTGGCGGGTTACAGCCTGGGCCAGGCGGACATGCTGCGCCGCGCCATGGGGAAAAAGAAAAAAGAGATCCTGGACAAGGAGTTCGCTCCTTTTCAGGCAGGGATGGTGGAAAGGGGTTATTCACCTCAGGCGATTACGGCCCTGTGGGATACCCTGGTGCCATTCGCCGACTACGCGTTCAATAAGTCTCATTCTGCAGCCTACGGCTTGGTGTCCTACTGGACCGCCTACCTGAAAGCGCACTATCCGGCCGAGTACATGGCTGCCTTGCTAACTTCTACGGCAGGCAATACGGATAAGCGCGCGTTGTACCTGGCCGAATGTCGCCGGATGGGGATCAGTGTTGCCCAACCTGATGTGAACCTTTCCTACGGAAACTTTACGGCAGACGAGGGCGGTGTGCGTTTCGGATTGGGGTCTGTTCGCAACGTCGGCGTGAATGTTGTCGATGCCATCGTGCAGACGCGTCAGGACAAGGGTGACTTTACCTCTTTCCAGGACTTCTTAGACAAGGTTCCCCAGGTGGTGTGCAACAAGAGGACTATCACCTCGCTTATTAAGGCGGGCGCTTTTGACAGTTTTGGTGACGCGCGGCGTGCACTCGATATACGTTCTGACGAAGCCGTTGATTCCGTTCTTGACTTGAAACGGAACGAGGCTGCGGGACAGTATGACCTGTTCGCCGACTTGGCGGGAGAACGGGGCACACCGGCTACGTTCAACGTGGAGATCCCTGATATTCCTGATTGGCCCAGGGACCAGAAGCTTGCGTTCGAGCGAGAGATGTTGGGACTGTACGTCTCGGACCATCCGCTGCGGGGCTTCGAACGGACTCTGCTGCGGTATCAGGATGAGCAGATTGGCAAACTGAAGGAGGACGCGAAGAATCTTGACAATGAGCGCACACGAATTGCTGGACTGGTAACGAACCTGGATGTGAAGATCAACCGGCAGGGGCTGCCCTGGGCTATTGCGACGGTCGAAGACTTTAGTGGCTCTATCGAAGTCTTCTTTTTCGCCCGCCAGTATGAGAAGGTCCAGGAGCAGTTACAGACGGATCAGATTGTGCAGATACAGGGGCGTGTGAGTATCAGGGACGACCAGGCTTCAGTAACCGGACATGATGTGCGAGTGTTGCAGTTACAGGACCGCGAAGACCAACCCTTAGACGTTAGGTTGATGGGGGAACAGTGCCATCCAGAAACTTTGAGTTCCCTGTCGCGGATTGTGGAAGACTTCCCGGGCGCTGCGGCTGTTCGCTTAACAATCGTAGACCGAGGGCGCGAAACCGTTGTCGATTTAGGTCCGAACCGTAAAGTGGATCCAAGCTCATCCTTATTTGCGGCCATAAAAGGTTTGCTGGGGGTCGACTCTGTGCGGTAGCACTCGCTAGATGGTCGGCTGGGTAATCGGTAGGGCTTTTGATCTAAGCTGGTGGCGTGAAACTTATCGACGTTACAGGTGGGGTTGCCCCTAAAGACTTGGATCACTTGCTTCCTCGACCCAAAGTTGACATGAATGAAGCTACCTCTGCCGTGGGCCCCATTCTTGCTAGGGTTCAGAAGGAGGGGGCCAGCGCCCTGTACAGCTTCGCTGAACATTATGATGGTGTACGGCCTCAGAGGTTGCGGGTGCCCCGGTCCGCGATGCGTGCGGCTTTGGCTGGGCTGAAACCAGAAGTAAAAGCAGCTCTGGAAGTATCTATCCGCAACATGCGAGCAGGGCACGAAGCGCAAAAACCCCTTCCTGTCACGACTGAGATTGTGCCGGGCGGGGTGGTGTATCAACGCTACCAGCCGGTGGGGAGAGTGGGCTTGTATGTCCCCGGTGGGCTTGCTGTTTACCCTTCTTCAGTTGTGATGAACGTGGTTGCTGCGCAGACGGCTGGAGTCCCGTCCCTTGTGGTGGCGTCGCCACCACAACGTGAGGCGGATGATCCGCAATTTGTTGGTCTGCCCCACCCGACAATTTTGGCTGCCTGCGAACTTCTGGGTGTGGAAGAGGTCGTAGCGGCGGGAGGTGCTCAGGCGATTGCAGCGTTGGCATATGGGTTCACTGATCGTACTGAAGACGAAACTTATGTGAGCGCTCCCGTGGACATGGTTACCGGTCCAGGTAACATTTACGTCGCTGCTGCAAAAAGGTTAGTGAAAGAAGTTTGCGGTATCGATTCGGAGGCAGGGACCACAGAAATTATGGTGGTTGCTGATGACTCTGCAGATCCGAAGTTGGTTGCGTGGGATCTTATTAGCCAGGCGGAACATGACCCAGCTGCGGCGGCAATCCTGGTGACTGATAGTGATGGACTAGCCCAGCAGGTTAGTGACACAGTTAGGGACTTGTCTGGACAGACGCAGCATGTGGAGAGGATCCGTGAAGCATTGGCTGGCCCCCAGTCGGCAATTGTTCTGGTGGAGGATTTAGATCAGGCACAACAGGTGGTGGCAGCATATGGGCCGGAGCACCTAAGTGTGGTTACCCGCAACGCTTTAGACTTTGCTTTCCGAGCACGTAACGCGGGCGCAGTCTTTGTAGGTCCCTACTCGCCGGTAGCGTTGGGGGATTATGCAGCGGGGTCTAACCACGTGCTACCGACCGGTGGAAGTGCGCGCTATGATTCAGGGCTGAACGTCCTCCAATTTCTGCGTTCGGTGCAGATTATAGATTACAGTGAACAGGCTTTACGCAGCGTTGAAAGGACCATTGTGGATTTAGCGGAAGCGGAAGGCCTTCCCGCTCACGGACAGGCCACACAAGCACGACAGGAGCTCTCTGGGGGTGCCAGTCAGGTCTCAGAAGACACGACTCAAGGGGCGTCCTTGCCTTTTCGGCCAGAACTTGACGATGTTCTTCCCTATGGGGCACCGATGTTAGATGTTCCCGTGAGGCTGAATGTGAACGAGAATCCGTTTCCCCCCAGCCCAGAAGTTATCGATTCGATCACGGAAGCGGTTCGCGTTGCGGCGGCGGACTTGAATCGCTATGCAGATCGGGATGCAATTAACTTGAGAGAAGAGCTGGCCGACTACGTTAATGAGGAAGCCCAGGTGGACGTAACCTCGGACCAGGTGTGGGCTGCCAACGGTTCCAATGAAATAATGGTTCAGATCCTCCAAGCATTTGGTGGCCCCACTCGGCTCGCCATGGCTCAGTGGCCCACCTATTCAATGTATGAAGAGTACGCTCGGGACACGAACACTAGATGGCGTTTAGTGGGAGGCAAAAAGGCGAGGAAGAGACGCAAAAAGCTTCCCCGGTTTTCAGCACAAAGGCTGATTCGGGCAATGCACAAGAGAAGACCAGCCGTCGTTTTCGTACCCAACCCCAACAACCCTACGGGAGCACCTGTGAGCTCACAGGACCTTGAAGAGATTCTGCGGGCATCCCAGTACACGGGGCCAGGTGAGGGCAGCGCCCCAGGACAGGGCCAGGCAACTTTGGTCGTTGTTGACGAGGCATATGCAGAATTCAGAGATCCAGGCGTAAAATCGGCGATAGAAATGCTGGACACATACCAGAACTTGGTTGTCACCAGAACAATGTCTAAAGCATTCGCTGCGGCTGGGCTTCGTCTCGGCTACATGGTTGCTTCACCGCAAGTAGTGCAGGAGGTTATGAAAGTGCGCCTGCCCTATCACCTGTCGTCAATAACTCAAGCGGCCGCCGTGGCCACACTCAAGCACGCAGACACCCAGCTGGCACAGGTGGCGCTCGTACGCGAAGAACGCAAGAAACTTGCCTCATGGCTGGAATCCCAAGGACTAATGGTGTCGGCGTCCGCGTCTAACTTTCTGATGTTCGGCCCACTGGAGGATCCGCACGAAGTCTGGGAAGAACTGGTCAACAAGGGTGTACTAATCCGAGAAATCCCACCGACTGACTACCTAAGGGTTACTGTGGGAACACCCGCAGAAAACAAAACTTTCAAAACGGCACTCGAGGAGGCTCTAAAATGAGCGACAAACGGCAGGCGACCGTCAGCAGAAAAACTGGTGAGAGCGACGTTACGGTCACCCTCTCTTTAGATGGGGGAGGGAACGCTGACATCACAACCGGCTTACCTTTCTATGATCACATGCTTACCGCCTTGACACGCCATTCACTAATCGACCTGAAAGTGGAAGCAGAAGGCGATATTGCTGTGGACGGGCACCACACGATTGAAGACGTTGCTATCACTCTTGGGCTGGCATTCAAAGAAGCGTTAGGCGACAAGAAAAACCTAGTTCGGTATGGGACAGGGTTTGCCCCCCTCGACGAGTCACTGGCTCGGGCGGTTGTCGACCTGTCGGGTAGGCCTTACTGCGTTGTGTCGGGTGAACCAACCGAACAGAACTGGCATCTGATAGGTGGCCACTATGCAGGCGCTATGACCCGCCACGTTTTTGAGTCCTTCGCTTTCAACGCCCAGATTGCTTTGCACATGACACTCCTGGCGGGAACAGATCCGCACCACATCGTAGAAGCACAGTTTAAGGCTCTGGCACTTGCCCTTAAGGAAGCCACGGCCCTTGACCCCCGCGTTGATGGAGTGCCATCGACGAAGGGGGTACTGTGACCAGCAAAACAAACAAAAAACGGGTTATATCCCTAGTCGTTTCGCCCTACGACTCCGTGGGCGCCCTTCAGGCAGCTCTGAGTCTGGCAGGTGTGGAATACCCCGTGGTGGACCTGGGGGCAAACACGGCCGTGTATGTTAACCAGGAACAACAGGAGCAAGACGACCAGGATGCTCTAGCGGAACTGCTAGGCTCCAAACGGCCACTGCCCACAAAAGTAGCCGAAGTTGCCAAACTGGTCTCCAAACTCTCCTCCAAGGGGGCTGTTGCCCTAACCGCGTGGGTGGCTCCTGACGTGGAGCAGAGCGAACACCTGGCAGGGAACATAGCCGCACGCCGCTACGTAGGTGGAGAAGAACAGCAGGACCTACCGGCAGGCATGGTGCTAACACACTTCGACCTCGTGGCTGAAGAACTATTGCTAGGCCGCTTGGATGTGGAGCAGGTTGGGGAATGGAGAAAGACGATGCTGCGCCCAACCTGGATGGGACGCATTCTTGGGGGACACTGAAAGAAAATGAATTCGCGACAAGGAGCTAAGTAGTGGAACTAACATTGCTGCCAGCTATTGACGTTGTGTCAGGAAAAGCGGTGCGCCTCACGCAGGGGGAAGCCGGAACCGAAACTGTCTACGGCGACCCAGTTGACATGGCGAAAGAGTTTGCCAAGGCGGGAGCCACTTGGATCCATTTAGTTGACCTAGACGCCGCTTTCGGACGCGGAAGGAATACCGACGTCCTCAAGAATGTTATAGAAAGCGTTTCGCTTGACGTGGAACTGTCCGGAGGAATCCGCGACGAAGAAGCCCTCCTAGCGGCTCTAGGAATGGGAGCTACCCGCGTCAATCTGGGTACAGCGGCGCTTGAAGACCCAGAATGGACCGCATCGGCAATATCCAGATTCGGCGACCAGGTTGCGGTCGGACTAGACGTTCGAGGAGATACGCTAGCGGCCCGCGGGTGGACTGAGGAAGGGGGAAACCTCTGGGACACTCTACTCGAGTTAAACCTAGCTGGCTGTTCCCGCTACGTTGTTACCGACGTCGCTCGCGATGGCATGCTCAACGGGCCGAATCTTGAACTTTTAGAGAGAGTCTGTTCGGCCACAGACGCTCCGGTCATAGCTTCCGGGGGTGTGGCCACACTGGCAGATATTGCGGCCCTACGCGACCTCGTGCCGTTGGGGGTTGAGGGCGCAATCGTAGGGAAAGCACTTTATGCCGGAGCGTTCACAATTGAAGAGGCACTTGAAGTTGCCCGAGGCTAACATGACTGGCCCAGTCCTTTCAGACGCGCAAAGACAAAAAATAGCCGCAAGGCTCAAGATGAAACCAGACCGGTCCGACCTGGGAGAACTGTTGCCGGACACGGCCAAGGCACTTGCGCTCCCCACCGACGGTGCTCCCAGAGCTGCTCACAGATCCTGGTCTCTGCAGAAGGCTCTGAATAGGGAACGTTTAGTAGTACCCATACCCGTGGAGCAACACCCAGATTTGGGTCACGGCCATCAAGAGCAAGGGTTAGGGGAGGAAGACTTCATTCCCCTGAAGACCACAGCCACCATTTTCGGGCCCACAGTTGTTGCCTTCACTTCAGCCGATGAACTACTGCGGTGGGACGCCGAAGCTCGTCCGATGACCATGTCCGCACAAAGAGTGGCTGTTATAGCGGGCATGACAACACAGGTTGGCGCTTTGTTGGTGAATCCAGCAAGCGAAGCACCAGTTTTCTTGCCGACACCCGCTGTGCATGCGCTGGCGGCTAAAGACGATTGGCTACCAGCCTGGGAAGACGGGGAATTGAGCTCCGACCTTCTCCAGGCTGCCCGCAGTAACTGTGCAGGTGTGCTAGAAGTGCGGATCGTTCCTGGTGAGAGTGCTCAACAAGAGGACTGGATGGGCGGGGTAGAAGTGCAGGTACTCGTAGATGGAAACAGCGCTGAAAACCGTAGTCAGCTGGCGAACGCGCTTTCGGCCATAGCTGCTGAGCCAAGACTGAAAATGGCTGGTCAGAGTGTGGAAATCGCTCCAAAGCTAGTGCACCCCATGTGAGTGAACACACCGACAGACGTTCTGTTGGGACGGGTATCAGCGGCTGTAGCGTGGTATTCTAGCTGTGACCGTGACAGGCGACCATCGCCTGAACGTAAGTGGAGCAACTCCCACCTGGATGCCCCCGCCAAGGCGGAGCACCGGACAAGCGGGTTTCGAACCCGTAGGAACCGGGCAGAGGTGTCAGGTACCCGGCTGTAAGGCCTGGGATAGCTCCGTGCGCGCAATAGGGTACGGGGCTTTTTTGTTACCCCGGACAGGACAGTTGGAAGGAGAAACCCCATCAGCGAACCGCGTATCAATGAAGGCATCCGAGTCCCAGAAGTGCGACTTGTGGGACCGGCTGGCGAGCAGGTAGGAGTAGTGCGTGTTGAGGATGCAGTCAGGTTAGCCCGAGAAGCAGGACTAGACCTGGTAGAAGTAGCGCCTAATTCAAAACCGCCAGTGGCCAAGCTTTTAGATTACGGAAAATACAAGTACGAGCAGGCCCAAAAGGCTAGGGACGCACGTAGAAACCAGGCCAACACTCAGCTAAAAGAGATACGATTCCGGATCAAGATTGACGATCACGACTTTGACACCAAAACTGGTCATGTGCGCCGCTTCTTAGAGCAGGGCGACAAGGTTAAGGTCATGATCATGTTTCGGGGACGGGAGCAGTCTCGCCCAGAGGCGGGTGTGCGCCTGTTACAACGGCTTGCAGAAGAAGTGGCGGAACTTTCAACAATCGAGTCTTCTCCACGACAAGATGGTCGAAACATGACCATGGTGTTGGCGCCCGTGCGTCGTAAGTCAGATGCGATGGTTGAACAGAGGCAGAGGCGGAAAGCGGAGCGTGCAGCTCGGCGAGCTAAACATGAGGAGCGGGCAGCCAGAGAACGGGCAGCTCAAGGCCTCGATGAAGAACCTAATAGCTAGTAAAAAAGGAATAGGAATGGCTAAGAATAAGACTCATTCAGGAGCTAAGAAACGTTTCCGGGTGACTGGTACTGGGAAGCTGATGCGCGAACAGGCAGGTAAAAGACATTTGTTGGAGCACAAGTCTCAGCGCAGGAAGCTAAAGCTTTCGACTGATCAGCCTGTATCCGATGCGGACACCAAGCAGGTTAAGCGTCTCTTGGGGCGCTAACCAGATTAGAACTTTAGGAAGGAAAACAAATGGCAAGAGTGAAGCGGTCGATTAACGCTAAGAAGAAGCGGCGCGACATAATGGAGCAGGCTTCTGGCTATCGGGGGCAGCGTTCCCGCCTTTACCGGAAAGCCAAAGAGCAGGTCACCCATTCCCATGTTTACAGCTACCGGGATAGGCGGAACAAGAAGAGGGAATTCAGGCGCCTATGGATTCAGCGGATTAACGCTGGCGCCAGAGCCGAAGGTTTGACGTACAACCGGTTCATCCAAGGGCTCCACCTCGCTGGTGTAGAGGTGGATCGTCGGATGCTAGCCGACCTGGCGGTGAATGACCCACAAGTGTTCTCCTCACTGGTGCAAACCGCAAAGGACGCGTTGCCGAAGGATGTAAACGCTCCTTCCGCGGCCTAGGACGAAAGTAACCTAAGGTATAGATGCGCCCACCCGTGCTCACAAACCCTCGCTCTGACAGAGTGCGCAGGGTTGCGGCACTGGGTGGGCGTTCTGTTCGTAGACGCAGAAGGACACGCTGGTGGAAGGACCCACTTCGGTGGAGGAGCTACTGTTGCATCGACCGGAGAAAGTACAGGATGTGTACTTCGTAGAAGACTTAGCGTCTCAGCGGCCTGAACTGGTGGCACTGGCAAACCAGGCAACTAAGTGGGTGCATGTGACGACCACAGAGGTGATGAGGGCACTGAGTGCCGACAGTCAGGGGGTGGTTGCGGTGGTATCAATGAGTGCCGTGGTTTGGCCTGGTGAGCTCCCAGAGTTCTTGAGCAGCTTTGGTGGTGGCTATTTGGCGTATCTGCCAGAACTGCAGGACCCAGGAAACATGGGGACAGTTATTCGTTCGGCTGACGCATTCGGGGCTTCCGCCGTGGTTGTCGGAAAAGGCAGTGTGGAGCTAACAAGTCCGAAAGTTATTCGCTCTTCTGCTGGGTCCGTGTTCCACCTACCGTTGGTCCTTGCCGGTGGGGAGACATCCACTTTCGCTGACTTCCGGCGCGCTGGGGTTCCCATATTCGGAGCAGACATGGCAGGGGAAACCAGCCTGGTCGATCCCAGGTTTATCAATTCTGAACTGACCCGCACACACGTGTGGATGTTTGGCAATGAGGCCCGCGGACTATCCGCCACACAGCAGGCAGAATGCTCGCGGATCGTATCAATTCCGATGACGGGTGCCTCCGAGTCTTTGAATGCTGCTTCAGCAGCCACGTTGTGCTTATATTCTTCGCAGCAAGCCCGGGCGGACAAAGCATGAACAATCGGATCCTCAAAGTGGGGCAGCTCAGCGAGGAAAAAATTTTGGAGCGCATAGTGCCTCTGCTTCCCTTCGGTAACCACACTATTTTGGGTCCCGGGGATGATTGCGCCGTGGTGCGGTGCGAGGGAAACAAGTTCCTGGTAACCACCGACGTTCTTGTTGAGGGCGTGCATTTCCGCTCGGACTGGTCCAACGGCCACCACGTGGGTGCAAGAGCCGCAGCACAGAACTTGGCGGATGTGGTGGCCATGGGGGCTACCCCGGCTGCCCTGGTGGTTTCACTGGTGCTTCCCAAGGACCTGCCTGTGGCTTGGGTGGAGGACTTTGCCGGTGGGCTGCACTCAGTTCTGGCCCCGACTGGAGCAGGGGTGGTGGGCGGAGATTTGGTAGCGGGACCCGCGATAGTGGTCTCGGTTACTGCGCATGGGGTTACCGAGGGCGAGTACGTTACTAGGTCGGGGGCCCAGGCCGGCGACGTTCTAGCGGTGGCTGGCCGTCTAGGGAGCAGCGCTGCTGGTCTGGCTGCGTTGACTTCAGGGGTGGTGTCCCCGGACCTGCCGGACAGTTTGGTTCCGGCACCTTTCACACAGGTTGTGAGCGACTATCGTGTGCCGAAGCCTCCCTTAGAGGCAGGGCGTGTGGCAGTAGAAACGGGCGCTAAGGCCATGATGGACCTTTCGGATGGTTTAGCACCTGATGCGGCTAGGTTGGCTTCCGCTTCGGGTGTGGGGTTCAATATCAGCAGGTCCGCCCTCGAACCAGATGTGGCTCACCTTCAGCAAGTGGGGGAAGCACTGGAGACGGATCCTTTGGATTGGGTTTTATACGGGGGTGAGGATCATGGATTGCTCGCCACCTTTCCTCCCTACACTTTGGTGTCTCACCCTTTTCGGCAGATTGGAACCGTGACCGCTCCCAAGCCCGGTTCTGGTGGGGGACCGGGGCAGGTGCTGTACGACGGCGAAAAACTCGCGGGAGGGTTCGACCACTTTTCCGCTTGAGGGATTCGCGCACCAAAAAGGGAGTGAGGACAATTCCCCACTCCCTTTCTTGTAGAACTTTCTTAGATTGCCCGTTCGAAACGGTCGCTCTTGATACAGGTGGTGCAGACATTCATGCGTTTGGTTTCCCCATTAACACGTGCACGCACCCGTTGGATGTTCGGGTTGAAACGGCGGTTGGTGCGCACATGTGAGTGCGAGACCGACTTACCGAACTGTGGCGTTTTTCCACAGATGTCGCATACCGAAGCCATGGGGCCTCCTCATCTCGTTACCTGACCGCCTAAGCGGATGTCTAGCCTCTGTGGAGCGTCCCGGTAGATTTACTCCCAAGTAAGCTCTGAAGAGGCAACCTACTTAGGTTAGCCGCTTTTGGCTTGGTTCGGCAATATACCAGCGCTTGTGGGGGTGTAGAATAGCACACATTCGATTTTTGTCGCTAAACTTTTATGTCAACAGATAGGCAAGGGAGCGAAACAGGTGGCAGAACTGGGACTTGAAGCCCCACTATTCACGCGTTTAGGTAAGGCAATCGCAAAAAAGTTGGAAGATGGGGGGCTGACTACGGTTGGGGATCTCCTTTCCTACGCTCCTCGACGTTACTACTCGTGGGGGACTCTCACGGACATTGGGGACCTCCGCGTGGGGGAGGACGCTACTGTCTTGGCGCAAGTGGTGAACCAAAACCTAGTGCGTAACAGGTCGGGAAAAGGGGTGCGTTTGCTGGTTGATATCACCGATGGTCAAGGCCGTTTGACCTGCACGTTTTTTGCGAAGAACCCCTACATGTTGAGCCACCACCAACGTCTACTCAAGCCGGGGGAGACCGTCCTGTTTGGGGGGAAAGTTAGTGAATATCGGGGCAAGAAACAAATGGTCCAACCCGAATTTGAAGAGTTGGAGGAAGCCTCTCCAGAACTCGTAGCGCGGCGCGCTGGACGGCCCATTCCCGTTTACTCCTCCGTCTCGGGCTTGCCGTCATGGAAAATCTCTGCAGCCGTTTCGACGGTTCTAGACGAGCTAGACCAGAGTTCATTTCTAGAACCATTGCCGCAGGACGTTCGCAGTCAACATGGTTTACTGACAATGGCTGAGGCTTACCGAAAACTCCATCAGCCTGAAGCCGCAGTCGACTATGAGGGTGCCTTGCGGACTCTGAGTTGGGCCGAAGCGCTAGCACTGCAAGTGTTTTTGTTGGCACCGCGCTTCCAACGACTGGCTCAGGATGAAGCTTTATCAGTGCCTTTGGCCTTATCCGCGGACGCAACTGACCTGGTTGCTTCACTGGAAGAGGGTCTACCCTTCGATCTCACTGAAGGGCAAAAAGAGGCCTGGGAACAAATTGAGAGTGATTTGGAGAAAGATGAGCCTATGCAGCGGCTCCTGCAGGCTGACGTGGGGGCTGGAAAAACGGTGGTGGCGCTACTAGCCATGGTCAAAGCGGTCCAAGCGGGTTACCAGTCGGCTCTGTTGGCACCAACAGAGGTTCTGGCTCGGCAGCATTACCGCTCTTTGGCTCAGATGTTGGATCGTGCAGGGATCACGGTACCTTTGCACTTGCTGACTGGAAAACTCTCAGCAGCGGAAAAAGAAAAGGCCCTGATCCCCTTGGCTGCGGGCGAACCAGGTATTGTGGTGGGTACTCATGCTTTGCTTCAGGAAGATGTCCAGCTTCCCCGGCTGGGTTTGTTGGTGGTCGACGAACAACATAGGTTCGGTGTTGCCCAACGTGAGCATCTACGTGAAGGGTTGGAGCAGGTGCCCCACCTGCTGGTCATGACAGCCACGCCCATTCCAAGAACTATCGCCATGACAGTTTTTGGGGACTTGGATGTGACCGCCATGAAGGGATTGCCACCCGGAAGAAAAGAAGTGCAAACGACCCTGGTGGACGCCCGCAACGAGGCTTGGATGCACCGCATCTGGCAGCGAGTGGTGGAAGAAGTCAACTCGGGTGGACGCGTGTACGTAGTCTGCCCAAGTATTGACGCGGCCGAAGTGGAAAAGGAAGCTAAGGGGGATGGTGTCGTCGACGGAGAAGACGGCAACGGCACGACTGCTAAGATCCCCTCTGTCCGGGATGTGGCGAAGGAGCTCCGCAATAACCAACAGCTTGCGGGAATCGGCGTGGGTGTGGCGCATGGACAGGCAGCCGGCGACGAAAACGCGGCAGCTTTCCGAGAGTTCCAGGACGGAACCACTCCGATCCTGGTGGCTACGACGGTCATCGAAGTGGGCGTGGACGTTCCCGAAGCCTCCATGATCGTGGTGCTCGGGGCCGACAGGTTTGGGCTGTCACAACTACACCAGCTGCGTGGACGGGTAGGCCGCTCTCAGAGGCAGAGCATTTGCCTTTTGGTTTCACACCCTTCACAAAACCCCATCACCCAACAGCGGTTACAGGCCATTTCCGCAACCACCGATGGTTTCGTTCTGGCTGAAACTGATCTGCGCCTGCGTCGTGAAGGCGACGTCCTCGGGCAGAGTCAGTCTGGTTTCAGAAGCGGACTCAAGTTTTTGTCAGTTCTGCGCGACGGAGGCATAATCACGGCCGCCCGAGATAAGGCTCAGACAATACTGGAAGATGACCCGACTCTGACGGATCACCCAGATCTGTCCCGCTGGGTCGGGAACCTTAAGGGCGACGAGGTAATCTGGTTGGAGCGGAACTAATGCGCGGGGAGCTAAGCAGAAAATGACTAGGGTAGTAGCGGGGCACGCTAAGGGGCGCCGACTGCAGGTCCCCTCCGCGGGAACCAGACCCACCTCTGACCGGGCAAGGGAAGCATTGTTTTCTCGGTTGGAGGCGTGGCAGGCGGTCAAACACGCAAGAGTTTTGGACCTCTTCGGAGGATCAGGGGCCCTAGCTTTGGAAGCGCTGTCTCGAGGTGCCCAATCCGCGGTGGTCGTAGATAGTTCACCACATGCGGTGCGCGTTGTGAAAAACAATGTTCGGGTTACAGGCTTTCAAAGCCAAACCACGGTCGTCACATCCCCGGCTCAGCGCTTTGTTCGCAAAGATCAGGGTACCTACGACCTGCTTTTCCTGGACCCTCCCTACGACATGGATGAAGAGTCGTTAGCCGAAATACTCCGGCTACTTGCACCCAGAGTTTCAGCCGAGGCGACCCTCGTGATCGAACGCCCCACGGCCGCGCCGGCACCAACGCTACCCACCACACTGTTCACTTTGAGTTCCAGGAAGCAGGGTGCGGGGCGCATATGGTTCGTAGGACATCGGGACAGCAAGGAGGCCCCTGCGCAGGGCGGTGATGCGCAGACAGGGGGAGCGTAACGGTATGATGGGACCATGGTGACGGCTATTTATGCGGGGAGTTTTGACCCTCCCACAAACGGACATGTTGACATGATTGCGCGCGCGGCTGCACTTTTTGAGCGTGTCGTGGTGGCCGTGGGATACAACCAGGACAAGTCGGCCTGGTTACCGGTAGAAACCCGAGTGAACCTGTTGGAGAGAATCGCCACGGAAACATTACAAACCCCAAACGTGACTGTCTGCAGTTTCTCTGGGTTAGTGGTGGATTGTGCGAGGCAGCAAGGTGCTAACGTCATCATCAAGGGATTACGCAATGAGGCCGACTTCGCATCTGAATGGACGCAAGCAACTGTTAACCGGCAAATAAGTGGGATGGAAACACTTTGGCTGCCATCACTACCGGAATGGCAACCAATTTCAGCTTCGGTAGTACGGGAACTGTCCCACTTCGGCGGGCCCACCAGTCAGTATGTTCCCAGTCAGGTTCAAGAAACCATTGCGAAGATGAACGGCCAGCCTGCTAGCGGGCTACCCGCGGATGGTGGACAATCCTAGTAGGGGACGAAACCTGAAAGGTCCTGAAAAGCATTGAGCGACATGGCTTGGAGAGGAAAAATGGCCGAACGACTAAATGATGACGAATTTGTTGAAGACGTTGAGCAGACGGCTGTGGAGGTAGAAACGTCAGGGCAGACCCCCAACGTGGTAGTTGGTAACGAGACCTCCACGGTTGTGGCAGCGTTAGACCAGATTACGCACCTGGTGAACGAAGCGAGGGTTGTACCACTTTCAGCTAACGTCCTTTTGAACAAGGCTGAGGTACTGGATCTGGTTGACCAGGCGCACACCGCCCTCCCCTACGATATTGTCACCGCTCACGCTGTGGTCCAGGACGCCAATGCAGTACTTTCACGGGCAGAGAGCACCGCAGCTGCATCGCTTGCGGAGGCTGAAGCCAAGGCGCAAGCTAACTTGACTAGCACCAAAGAGCAACAAGAAACCATCCTTCGTGAAGCGCAAGACCAGGCTGACAAAACCATTGCTAACGCGAACGAAGAAGCCAAGAGGATAGTTTCGAAAGCCAAGCAGGACGCCCAGGGGCTTGTCTCTGAACACCAGGTGACCGTAGCCGCCAAAGCACACGCTGAAAGTCTGCTACAGGATGCTGATCAAGAGGCTAGAAAACTGAAGGCGGGAGCAAACGAATACACGGCAGCCACGTTGACCGAGACAGCGAAACTCCTAAGTGAATTCTTGGCCCGCACGGAGGCAGGGATTAGGAAGGTAGAGGACTCCAGTTCCGGACAGTACCAGCCTGGCTCCTTGGAGTTAGACTAGCTAAAATAAGCAGACTAAGACGTGGGTGGTACACCCGTAGGATTGAGGGGAGCAGCGAAATGGGGGAGTCCTCATTAGTTTTATCCTTGCGTGATCAGCCCAGACAAGTTGGGGAACAGACTGAGCGAACCCTGCAGTGGGAAGTACCTGAAGGGTGGAAAACTGAAGTCGCTCACTTAACTCCGGGGCAGCAGATACCAGTCACCGTTCAGGTGATTTCGATGGAAGATGGCGTCTACGTGCAGCTGCAGGGCGCAGCGAACCTGGAAAGCCAGTGTGTGAGGTGCCTGGAAGACGTTAGTTTGCCAACACCGTTCCACTATGGAGAGACCTTTGTCGAGGAAGAGTCGGTGCAAAGCATTGCGGCTGGGGGAGCACAGGCAGGCGTGGTAGAGGTGACCGGGGACGTTATCGACGAGCCTTTGATCATTGAGCGGGACACAGTGAACATCGAGCCACTGCTGCGTGACGCGATTTTAGGCCAAGTCCCCTTCCAACCGCTTTGTTCTGTTGATTGTCTGGGTATCTGTGAGCACTGCGGGATCCTCCTCAAAGATGCTGGGCCCAACCATAAGCACGAGTTCTTGGATCCACGATTTGCTGAACTGGGGGCTTTGGTGCAGGAAATGCAGAACAGCGATGACGAAGGCTGACGTGCGGGCAGGTGCCGCTAACCAAGATGTTCAGCAGCTGTTGGAACGATGGGGAGTCCCAATTGATCCTGAACTGTTAGTTTTGGCGCTAACCCACAGGTCATTTGCAAACGAGCAGGGGGGGATCCCCAACAATGAACGCCTTGAGTTCTTGGGGGACTCAGTGTTATCCATAATTATTACTGACGACCTGTTCACCCGGTTTCCCGAACTACCAGAAAGTGGCCTATCTAAACGTCGTGCCAGTATCGTGTCCCAAACACCTCTGGCAGAAGCAGCCCAACAGTTGGGTTTAGGCGAATATGTGCTCCTTGGTGTCGGAGAAAGAAAAACTGGCGGTATGCGCAAACCGTCGATCCTGTCTGACACATTCGAAGCTCTCATCGGAGCCACTTACCTGTCACGGGGCTTGGAGCAAACTCGAACCGTGGTCCTGCGGCACCTATCATCAGCCCTGGAAGAATCCGAAGGGCAGGGGAGCGGTTACGACTGGAAAACGCCCCTCACGAAACTCTTAAAACCCGCCAGGCAGGGGGATATCACCTTCACCGTGGTTGGCGTCGGTCCGGACCACGATAAGCACTACGAAGCTCAGGTGCACTGGCAAGGCGATACTTTGGGGGTGGGGGCAGGAAGTTCAAAGAAGTCTGCCGAAAACGATGCTGCGAAAGCCGCATACTTCGCTTTCACCGAGAGAAACGATGCCTGAACTCCCGGAGGTCGAAACGATCCGGTTAGGCTTGGAGAAGCATCTGGTCGGAAAACGAATTCGGAGCGTTGAAGGCGCGGGGGGCCGTCTCGTGCGCAATAACCCCCAGGGTGTGTCTGATGTAGTCGGGCTGGTTACTCACAGAACCATCGAGGCTATAAACCGTCGAGGAAAGTTCTTGTGGCTTACGTTTCCTGACTGCGATCAAGCTTTTGTGGTACACCTGGGCATGTCTGGTCAGGTACTCTACCACCAGCAACGGCCCACCCATCTTTTGCCGCATGAACATTTACGGTTTGTCCTGGATGCGGGCGGCGCTGTTAGCTTCGTTGATCAAAGAACATTTGGTCACCTCACTGTCTCCGACTTAACAACGGACGAGTTAGGTCGCTCCATCCCACATTCGAGTAGGCACATTGCCCCAGACATTTTTGAGAGGGATGACTATTCTTTGCTGTTGCCAAGGCTCCGAAATGTCAACCGTCCTATCAAAACCGTGCTGTTGGATCAGCACATTGTCAGTGGACTGGGCAACATCTATGCGGACGAAGCACTGTTTCGGGCGGGCATAAGAGGCCATGATCTGGCGAGCTCTTTGAGTGAAGACGAGGTTCAGGACATCTATCGTAATGCCCGCTTAGTGATGACTGAGGCAATAGAAGCTGGGGGCACATCATTCGATGAGCTATACGTTGACGCTGATGGTAACGCTGGCTATTTCGCTCGGGAACTGCTGGTCTACGGCCGGCAGGGGCTCCCCTGCCCAAGATGCGGTGCGCCTATTAGAAAGGTGTCGTTGCAGGGGCGGAGCCACCATTACTGCAAAGTGTGCCAGGAATAGCAGGCAACCAGACTTCGTATGCGGCCAGACAGCGTACACTAAGGCATGATGGCTTGAAACTGGTGCCGACTCGGTGGGTGCGGACGCGAGGGGAGTGATTTCGTGGTTGAGGAGGCGTCCAAGTTCTTCACCGGTGCCGGGAAACGTTGAGCCCAGTTGTTCCAGGCTACCTTCTTGATCTAGCTCCTCTACTGTCACGGCTTCGCACACCCACTGGCCCTGAGGAGACTCAAGGAAAATAGCCGATCCAGTCGCTTTTGTGGCAGAGCGAATCGTCTCTAGGAACGACAGCAACGCTCTTTCCTCTAGTCCCACCTCAGTTTCTGCTAAGAGGCCGAGTGCGAAGGAAGCGTACGCGGCAAGCCACGCTTGCTGCTGCTGACCCTCTTCGTTCGTGCTCGCAGTCCCCATGTTGGGTCTATTCCTGGTCCAATGCCCAACGGTAAGCGGGCACGGTTGCAGCCAATTCTTCGTGGCTGCCCTGTGCCCCGACGAAGGCTGGCTGTCCCTTTTCAGCGCTTCGCTCCAAGTACAACACCTTGTCCACTTGCTTCAAGGTAGACAGTCTGTGGGTGACTACCACCAGCCCTCGGTCTTGACCGTGACCAGTGAAAAGTGTCTGCAGCACTCTGTCGGCTGTTTCCGGATCAAGGTGTTCGCCGGGTTCATCTAACAGCAGGAGTTTCGCAGGTGAAGCCAGAGCTCGGGCCAGCAGTAGTCTGCGCCTTTCCCCACCCGAAATGGAAGTGGCTCCCGGGCCCAATAACGTATCTAACCCGAGTGGTAACCCTGAGACCCACTCGCCTAAGCCGACGGCATCCAGCAGGCTTGTCCCTTCCTCCCGGGTGAGGTCGCCGCGAGCCACCCGAAGATTTTCCAGCACGGTGGTGGCGAAAACGTGAGCATCCTCGGTGGTAAGCGATACCTGTTTAGTCACCTCTTCCCTGTTACCTCGCCAGATGGGGGCGCTATTGAGGTAGGCAGCACCGGCTTTAGGTTCGATCATGCCGGCGAGCGTGTAGAGCAGAGTGGATTTACCGATCCCCGAAGGTCCAACGACACCGACGATTTGACCTTGAGCTAATTCAAGGTTAACTCCCTCCAGGGCAACTGGGCGTCCTTGCCACCCCACCGATAGGTCTTTGGCTTCCAGTTGGGGATGGGCTTCTACCGGAATGTTGTGTGCCTCGAGGTCCTCAGTTGTTTCTGGTCCAATCAGGTCGAGGATCCGCTGGGAGGCTTGGGCCGACCGGATCATCTGGACGGAAGCTGCCCCTAACTCCGAGGTGCCTTCAAACGCTGCTAGCGGCGTCAGAACCAGTACGGCTAGGGCCACGGCAGCCACCATTCCGGCCGTTGTTTCTGGAATAGCTACGATCATGACTCCGATGACGGTGGCTCCCATTGCAAACTTATCCAAGGCCGCAGCAAAGGCGGCCGGTTTGGCTGCCTTGGAACGGGACTGGTTAATGTTGGCGGAAACTCGATCCAAGTGTTGGTAGGTGGTCTGTAAGCGACCGTCGACAGATAGTTCGTCCGCATTTTCCAGAACGTTGAGCGTGGTAACTGCGAGGTCTAAACGCGCCTGCTGTTCTTCCATTTCCGCGATGCGGGCAGCCCGTGCCGTCAAAAGGGGGGCCACTAAGCCTGAGACGAGCAGGCCAATAGCCACAATGATAGCGGCGGGAATGGAGAGGAGGGCGAAGCCTGCGACAGTACCAACACCGACAATTGCTGCAACTAAGAAGGGTAGGAGTGCCTTCACCACATAGTCACCCACCGCATCAATATCCTGGCCGACACGCGAGAGCAGATCACCACGTTGCAGAGCCGCGACTCGTTCAATGGGTCCCTTGACTAGGCGGTCATAGACGTTCAGCCTCAGTGAGTCCATGCCTTCTAGAGCCACCTTATGGCTTGCCAATCTCTGAACGTAGCGCAGGAGCGCTCGGGAAACCCCAAACATTCGCACGGAGGTAGCGGCTACTTGGAGGTACAGCACGGGTGGCATTTGGGATGCCCTGGCGATCAGCCAGGCTGACACTGCAGCCAAACCAATAGCAGACCCTAAACCTGCGACCCCAAAGAGTAGAGAAAGTGCGAAGCTACCTGGTTTCAAGTCGAGCATTTTTACGACTCTTCCCAGCGCTCTGCGTTCTGGGCTTGTAAGTATTAGTTCCATTACTCGTCACTCCTGGTCGCTTCCAGCATGTCTACGTCCATCAAGGGAGGTAGCGTCCCCCGCAGATCTTCCAGCTGGTAGTCGTCCTGCAGCTCGGGGTATTTCTCCATTTCGCTCTCCGATGCATCGAGGGGCACGGTAGTTAGGACCTCGTCGGCAATTTCGATGACGGACTTACGGTGCGCAATCACCAAAATTGTCGTGCCTTGGTCACGTAGTTCCCGCAGTACACCAACTACCTGTTCTTCACTGACCGCATCCAGGTGGGCTGTGGGTTCGTCAAGAACTAACAGTTCTGGTGGGTGGACAAGAATTCTAGTTAACGCAAGGCGCTGTCGTTGACCAACGGACAGACCCTCGCCTCCGCTGCCCAGTGGAGTGTCCCAACCTTTAGGGAGAGAATCAACCACCTGGGCGAACCCAGTTGCCTCCGCTGCGGGGCGTGCAATGGCTTCCGCGTCAGCCGGTGAGTAGCCGGCCCCCAAAACGTTGCTTGCCACTGTTCCTGGAACAATAGTGGGATGCTGGGGAACCCACGCAATATGTTTCCACCATGCGGGTTTGTTGATCTCACTTATGGGGGTTGGTGTTCCCGTGGGGGTTGGAATAAGAATGGTGCCACGAGTCGCCGGCTCAAACCCCAAAAGCACCTGGACCGTAGTGGATTTGCCGGTGCCAGAAGGGCCAGCGAGAGCAGTTATTTTGCCAGGCTGGACCGTTCCTGTGAGAGCAGCCGGAGCCCATCTCCCACGGGAAGCCACGTACAGATCTGAAATGACTATTGGAGATTCAGCGGGGGAGGAGGGCATAACTTCTCCCTCGGCCGCTGTGGGTTCTTCCAGGATGTCGAAAGCTTGTTCGGCAGCAGCCACGCCATTGGTAGATGCATGAAACTGGGTTCCAACGGATCTTAGTGGATCAAAAATATCTGGGGCAAGGGTAATTACAATTAGCCCGGTGAATAAGCTGATCTCGCCCGTCACCATGCGCATTCCGACCTGAACTGCTACCAGGGCTACCGATAGTGTTGCCATGAACTCCAGAACGCCGCCGGAAAGGAAGGCAACCCGCAGTGTGGCCATTGTGGTGCGGGTGTTCTGCTTAGAGAGCTTGACCAGGTGGGAGCGGGGGCCCTCTTCACGTCCCAGAGCACGCAAAGTGGGTATGCCCGTGAGCATGTCCAGGAGCTGAGCACCTAGACGTTCCATTGCCACCAATTTTTTGGAGGAAAACCCGACTGTCATCTTCCCGATCAGCACCATGAAGATGGGGATAAGGGGAATCACAATGATGGCGATGACTGCAGACCACACATCCAGGAAGAACATGGTCAACAGTGTCATTGGGGTAACAGTTACGACCAGCAGCAGCTGGGGCAGGAAATCTACATAGTAAGGCTCTAAATCGTTGAGGCCCCTAGTCAGCAGAGTTGTTGTCTCGGAGGAGTGGCGGGCACGCCACCGTGGCCCTAAAGCAACAGCCTTTTTTGTTACCTCTTCGCGGAGAGACTCTATTGCCTGATCTGCGGCGCGGTGTGCGCGGGCGTCCCTGATATAGACAAGCAGGGCCCGCGCTGAGATGACGGCCACCAGCCAACCGATGGGGACCAAAACTTGGTTCAGGCGGGCTCCCTGGGAGATAACTGGGGAGATACTGGCAGAAATCAGGAAAGCCTGGGCAATGACCAGGGCCGCTGTAATCACACCGAGAACTGCAATTTCTACGATGTATCGTTTGGAGGACTCCGCATATTTTAAAAGTCGAGGATCAAAAGGTTTCACGACCCCATTATGGCAGAAACTGCTGAGGCGTAGAACGTGCGTGTGCCTGTCTAAACGGCCGAAGGCTGGGATATTAAAAGCAGTGGCGGCCAGCCGACACACGATGTGCGCAACTGGCCGCCAAACAGCCTTACCCTTTGGAAGGGTGTGATGACAGGCTAGTAGCTCTTTCCTGAGAGGAAGTTTGCCTTGGGGCGAACAGAGTCAGGCAAAAGCCCGCTCAAGCCCTCAACCTGTTTACCTGTGATCCTGCCGCGCATTACCCAGTAGGACCAGATGGTGTATCCAATAACGACCGGCACTAGGACCAGTGCCACGACCAACATAATGATCAAGGTTGGTTGCGATGAAGCAGCCCACTCCATTGTTAGGGAGTAAGCTTCTTCGGCACCTTCCACCTTGGACTTCATTACGTAGGGAGCCATGGATGAGAACACCCAGGCTACCGCCCCAGCGATACCTATCGACGAGGCGATGAACGCGTTCATCTCATTACGTAGACCCGGCTGGCTGAAGGCAGCAGCAGCGATTAGTGCCACTGCGGCAATCAGGAGCGGAATCCAGGAGAACATGTTGGTGGAGTAGGCTAGCTGCCCCCAGATAACCCATATCGCAGCTAGAGCAACGGCAACAACTGACGCAGGGCCAGAGATTGCGCGTGCCCTTTGCAGCAGTGCGTCCTCTGTACGAAGGGACAGGAACTGGGCGCCTAAAGAGAAGCTGATAGCTACTATCACCAGTCCACCGAGAATCGAGTAGGGGGTGAAAAGAGCCCAGAACCCACCGGTCATGTTGAACACGATCGTTCCAGAGTCCATCAGTCCCGCAACTTCGCCCGGGGCTACTGTTGTGGGCTGCAGACTGCCATCTACAACAGTAACCTGCTGCGCTTCAATGATCATGCCTGCAACCAAGTTGGAGAAGGCAACGCCAAGAACCAGTGGGGCACCGTAGGAGGAAACGGTGAGAAGCCAATCCCATGTGTCTACCCACTTCTCAGACTTAATGGAGGATCTCCACTCGATAGCAGTAATCCGCACGATCAGCAGCACAAGCAGCAGGAAGAGAGCAAAGTACATGCCTGAGAACATTGTGGCGTACCACAGCGGCATAGCGGCAAATGTTGCACCGCCAGCCGTTAGTAGCCACACTTCGTTCCCATCCCAGTGAGGGCCAAAGGTACGTATCATGACGTTCCTGTCGTTCCTTGATTGGCCCAGGATTGGTAGGAGCATCCCGACACCGAAGTCGAAACCCTCAAGTACCAGGTACACGGTCCACAGGACCGCGATCAAAATAAACCAAACTACCGCTAGAGTCATAATCTATGCCCTCTCTCTTAGTAACCGAAGTATAGAGACTCAGCAGCAGCTTCTTCATCCGCTGTTGGGTCTTCGGGCAGGGTTACGCCCTCTAGAATGTATCGGCGCATCAGCCAAACCCAGATGACGCCCAGCACGCCATACAACAGCGTGAACAGGACCAGGGAAAGCAGAATGTAAACTGGGTTCACCGCAGTGGAGACACCCATTTCAGTCATCTGCAGTACCGATCCACCTGGTTCACCATTCTCTAGCGCAAGCAAGTTCGGCACGACAACCCAGGGTTGACGTCCCATTTCGGTGAAGATCCACCCGAAGGAAGCAGCTAGGAAAGGCATTGGCAGGGAAATGAGACCGAACTTGCCCAATGCGGCAGAGGACGGTGTTCGGCCCCCGCGCATCGCCACCAGTGCCCAGATGGCAAGGATGGCCGAGAATCCACCGAATGCGATCATCAAGCGGAAGGTCCAGAATGTGACCATCTGTGGGGGACGGAAGTCGTACTGGCTGGCATCACCGTACTTGTTAACAAAGTCCTCATTTGAGTTCAGAAGCTCAACCAGTTGGTCCTGAGCCCCTTGAACACCCTTGACTTCAGAGCTGAAGTCATTGTGGGAGAGGAAGGACGCCAGGCCTGGAATGGTCACAATGCGAGTTGGCTCGCTGCTGCCATCCAGTGGACATTCTCCGAAAGCGGCAACAGTAAATGCGGCGCCTTCAGTGTCAACACAGATGGCCTCGGCTGCAGCCATCTTCATTGGCTGTGAAGAGGCTAGTTCTTGACCCTGGAAGTGTCCAGTGGTGACTGTTCCCAGTCCACCAATGATGACAACCCACAGTCCAAATACGGTCAGTGGACGCCAGATTTCCCGTGCTTCCTGCTCCCCAGATGCGCCACCTTCGCGGGCAGCTCGTGTCATCCACCAGATAGAAATACCGGCAACAAACGTACCGGCAAGTAACCAGGCGGATGTCACCACGTGGCTGAATGTCAGCCACGTCATGGGATTCATGACAACATTGAAGAATCCGCCAACACCATCAAGTACGGCTCGGCCTTCAACCGGGTCGAACACCGCACCTACCGGGTGCTGCATCCAAGAATTTGCAGCTAGGATCCACAGGGCTGAGAGGTTTACACCGGCAGCCACAAGCCAGATGGTTGCTAAGTGAACTCCCTTAGACAGGCGTCCCCAACCAAAGATCCACAGACCCAGGAAAGTGGACTCCATGAAGAAGGCGAGCAGTGCTTCAATGGCCAGCGGCGCACCGAAGATGTCACCAACATAACGGGAGTACTCGGACCAGTTCATACCGAACTGGAACTCTTGCACAATACCGGTGGCAACACCGAGGGCAAAGTTAATTAAAAATAGCTTGCCGAAGAATCGCGTTCCTTTTAACCAGGCTTCTTTACCGCTCTTGTACCACATGGTTTGCATGATGGCTATGAGCAAGGAAAGCCCGATAGTAAGAGGGACTAGCAAGAAGTGGTACACGGTAGTGATACCGAACTGCCATCTTCCTAACGCGACAGGGTCAAGAGCTGTCGAGACAAGATCCATTCGTCCGACCTTTCATATCGTACGGAACAGGAGAACATGCCCTTTCCGTTAGGGAAGTTGTTCTCGCTGGCGGTTACGCCAGGAGACGAACTTGTGTTAACAGAAAGGAACACTTCAATAATGTACCTCATATTTTCTGTTTCGTACGCGGTTTGGAGTGGGAGGGGGGAAGAAAGTGCAGAAATGTAACCTTTCTGTGTTCTGCTTTTAGGGCGGTGGTGCGGGTGGTAAGCTTCTTATTAGGGCTACTGGACGCACCTCCAGTAAGAACAAATCCCGTCGACTAAGGCCGACCAAGTGCAACTCGATGGGAACGCCCGCAAGATTTCCGCTCGTTGTTACGGGCGGCGTTTACTAAAACCCGCAGTGCGGGCTTGGTGTGGAGCACGCACTCGCATTTTTGGAGCATTGTGACTAACGACGAGAAGTCGAAGGCACAGCAGGCAACAGTGCCGGCTGCAGCCCTACTATTTCAGGCGCCCGAGTTTCGCGCCCCTGCCCCCAGCAAGACAAACGAGTCCGGGGAAGGCAGGGCCAAGGACAGGTCAGGTAACGACCAAGAAAATGCTGCTGCTTCACGTTCTGGCGGTGGCGGCAGAGGCAATAGGCGAGGGGGACAGGCCAGATCAGACAACTCTCGCCAACCAGCGCGGAAGGCCGAAGAAGAAACGCAGAAAAAGACTGAGAAAACTAAAGAATCTGCAGCCGCTTCGGGAAAATCAAACAAAGGGCAGCAAGCGCAAAAGACAAAGCCTAAGAAGGAAGAAGCAAATAAGGCATCGGAAGGCGGAAAAAAGGAGCAGCCTGACTCGAAGGGCGATAATTCGCAAGACAAGCCTTCCGAAAATGTGCGCCGCCGGAGAAGGAACCGACCAAACTCCTCCTCGAACGATGGTAGACAACGAAGTGCGGGAGATGGGGCTGGGGACTCATCTGACGATCAAGTGCGCGGTCTGAAAGGATCCACCCGTCTGGAAGCGAAGCGGATGCGTAGAAGAGAGGGACGCAGAGACGGGCGGAGGCGCAAATCAATAACAGAGTCCGAGTTTCTTTCACGCCGTGAATCCGTGGACCGAGAAATGGTGGTCCGCCACGAGCATGGTGCCGACCAGATTGCAGTACTCGAGGATGGAATCCTCGTCGAGCATTTCGTTGCTAGGGGAACTACCGAGAGCATCGTTGGCGACATCTACATGGGTAAGGTCCAGAACGTTCTCCCCTCGATGGAAGCGGCCTTCATAGATATCGGCCGAGGTAGAAACGCAGTTCTCTACGCGGGGGAAGTTAACTGGGACGTGCTGGGCATGGAGGGCAAACCCAGGAAAATTGAGAAAGCGCTTTCCCCTGGGGATAACGTCGTAGTCCAAGTAACCAAGGATCCCATTGGCCACAAGGGAGCCCGCCTTACAAGCCAAGTGACACTGGCTGGACGTCACCTGGTGCTTGTTCCAGGCTCCTCCATGTTGGGCATCAGCCGTAAACTTCCAGAATCGGAAAGACGCCGCCTGAAGAAACTGCTGCAAGACATTGTCCCCAAGGACGCGGGTGTCATTGTGAGGACAGCCGCGGAAGGTGCGACAGAGGAGCAGCTTAGAGATGACGTAGACCGTTTGCGTGGTCAGTGGGAAGACATCTTAAAGAAGGAGAAGTCCACCAAGAAGGCTCCCGCGCTTCTAAAAGGTGAACCGGAACTAGTTGTACGTGTGGTGCGTGACTTGTTTACGGAAGATATCTCCAAACTGGTGGTGCAGGGCAACGAAACTTGGAAGACCGTTCACGAATATGTGGAGGACCTGTCACCGGAATTGTTGGACAGGCTAGAACATTGGACTGGGCCGGAAGACGTTTTCCAAGTCAAACGGATCAGGCAGCAGCTCTCCAAGGGCATGGACAAAAAGGTGTGGCTACCTTCCGGCGGGACCCTGGTGATTGAAAGAACCGAAGCACTGACAGTCGTGGACGTAAACACGGGCAAATTTGTTGGCTCGGGGGGCACACTCGAAGAAACGGTTACCCGGAACAATTTGGAAGCCGCTGAAGAGATTGTGCGGCAGCTCCGGTTGCGGGATATCGGTGGGATTATCATCATTGATTTTGTTGACATGGTTCTGGAGTCCAACCGTGAATTAGTGCTAAGAAGGCTGGTGGAATCCCTAGGTAGGGACCGCACCCGGCACCAAGTCACCGAGATAACTTCCCTGGGATTAGTGCAGATGACCCGCAAACGTGTCGGCGAAGGACTCGTCGAAGCTTTCTCCACCACGTGTGAGGCATGCGAAGGGCGAGGCTTCCTTGTCCACGACCATCCCGTCGAGGTCGGTTCGGGAGAGTCAAGGCGCCCTCAGCGCAGATCCAATCAGCGCAAACAGGACAATAAACCGAAGAAAGATACTGCTGAGAAGAATGGCAAGGAATCACACGTCGGTGAAGAGAAAGTCAAGACTGCGTTGTCGGCAATTGCTGCCGCAACGGTTCCAACGGTTGAGGATGAGCAGCCAAGCCGGAAGGAGACACCTCAACGCAACAAGGCCACTGTGAAAAAGAAAGCTGATGCCCCAAAACAGGGTGTTGCAACCACGGCCGATATCAAGCTTCCTGAAAGGAAAAAGGAACCTGCCCCGAAAAGGGTGGGAAGGCGCCGCGCCGTTTCTCAGGGGCCTGTCGACACCGGGCGAATAGAAGGGGACTCCGGTCCCAGAGAGACCCAGGCTGGCAAGGACGAGCAAGCGAAACAGGCAGTTCAAGAGCTGATATCCGCCCAGAGTGCGCAACAGCACAGTGAAACAGAGCAAGAAAAGGGGAAGTGAGTTGCTTCCCTACTAGGGCTTGCATTAGATTATTAGCTTGGCGCATCTAGCGCTCACTGGCGTAACCGTGCCGGTGACAGTAGGTAAGTTCCCGATTGAGAAATGGGTAGAGTAGTGGTCTACGCGATCGTTAAGGCTGGCGGACATCAAGACAAGGTGTCTGTAGGCGATGTTGTTGTCATTGATAAGGTGTCAGCTGAGGTTGGCTCGACAGTGGAGCTTGAACCGGTAATGATCGTCGATGGCGAAAAAACCATCACCGATCCTCAGGCTTTGGAAACCGCCACTGTCACTGCTGAGCTGGTTGGTGATGCAAAAGGGCCTAAGGTCCGCATTATCAAGTATAAAAACAAGTCGGGTTACCGGAAACGGTTGGGACATCGCCAACAACAGTCGGTTGTAAAAGTTACGAGCATCGGCTGAAGGTAGCAGTTTGCTCTTTCGCTTGTTGGGGCAGAACGGACTTTGGAGGAGAATAGAAGATGGCATCGAAAAAGGGTGTGGGTTCGACTCGTAATGGTCGCGACTCAAATGCACAGCGCTTAGGTGTGAAGAGATTTGGGGGTCAGGACGTCCTGGCCGGCGAAATCCTAGTCCGCCAAAGGGGCACCAAATACCATCCAGGCGTCAACGTTGGGCGAGGTCGTGATGACACGCTGTTTGCGCTAGTGGATGGCCAGGTAGAGTTTGGGAATATTCGCGGGCGCCGTTCAATCAGCGTCGTGGGAGCGTAGACTTTCTTTGATCAAGCTCGCAGTAACATCGAGGGAGTAGTGCAATTAGTACAGTAAAGTAGGGGAGACACCGTGTCGTGTCTTCCCTACTTTTACTTAACGTAAGTGCCTGAGCTGGAAACTATGGAGAGAGCAGTCGTGTTTCTTCCCTGTCAAGGCCGGCGGTATGCTTGCTAGAGGAGAAGGGGGTTTCGTGGCTCAATTTGTTGACCAAGCAAAAATTAGGGTGGCTGGGGGGTCTGGAGGACGGGGGGCTTCCTCTATTCTTCGTGAAAAGTTTAGGCCTTTGGGCGGCCCAGATGGGGGTAACGGCGGGAATGGAGGGTCGGTTCTGATCCGGGCGGATAGGAAGCGTAACTCTCTGCTGGACTACCACCATCGGCCCCACAGAAAGGCTGATAGTGGGGAAGCCGGTGCGGGAAGCATGCGCCATGGGAAGAACGCCGAGGATGAGGTGCTGCTAGTGCCGGTGGGCACCGTAGTTAAGGACTCCGGGGGTAGGGTCCTGGCGGACCTTTCAGCGCAGGGAGCTGAAGTAGTGGTGGCCCGGGGCGGAAGGGGCGGGTTGGGGAACGCCGCCTTGGTCAGCAGGACCAGAAAAGCTCCGGGCTTTGCTTTGCTTGGGGAGCCGGGCGAAGAAGGTACGGTGGTGCTGGAATTGAAGTCTATAGCCGATGTTGCACTCGTGGGGTATCCATCGGCAGGGAAATCTTCACTGATAGCAGCATTATCAGCGGCCCGACCAAAAATTGCGGACTACCCATTTACCACGCTAACGCCTAACTTGGGGGTGGTCAGGGCCGGAGGTTACGAATACACGGTGGCCGATGTTCCCGGTTTGATCCCGGGCGCCGCTCAGGGCAAAGGCCTGGGGTTGGACTTCCTGCGGCATATAGAACGGTGTTCCGTGATTGCCCACGTTATTGACACAGCCACTTTAGAAGTCGAGCGAGACCCCGTCACCGACTTAGAGACCATCGAAGCTGAGCTGGCGGAGTATGAGGGCGATTTGGGTGTCGTGGAGGGTTATATTCCACTGTCGCAGCGACCTCGTGTTGTTGTGCTCAACAAAACGGATGATCCGGATGGGGGCTATCTAGCGCAACTGGTCCGGTCCAATCTTGAGGGTGAAGGGTACAAGGTTTTTGAAACTTCAGCGGTTACTCAAAAAGGGCTGAAGGAGCTGGCTTTTGGGTTGGGTGAAGCAGTGGACAATGCCCGCGCGTCTCAACCGGAACCTGATGAGCACAGGCCTGTGGTTGAGGTACCGGCGCTCGCCAAGCGGCAGGGAACCCTTTTTACCGTGGAGCCAGTGGAGCATTCGGGGCAAACTGTGTACCAGGTAAGGGGGAAAGGCCCGGAGCTTTGGGTGCGGCAAACAGATTTTGGTAATGACGAGGCCGTGGGATACCTGGCTGACCGCCTCACCGGTGCTGGAGTAGAGGACGAACTCGCTAAGGCGGGGGCGCTTCCTGGTGATCCGGTAGTTGTTGGACCGCTGGAAGGGGGCGTGATTTTCGACTGGGAACCCAATGTGGCTAGTGGAGAGCAGATGTTGGGCCGTCGGGGTGAGGATCGACGGCTGCAGGATAATGCTCGTGCCACCCGCAGGGAGAAGAGAGAGGAATACAAACGGACGATGGACGCAAAAGAGCGGGCGCGACAAGAACTGCGGGCTGAAGCGGACGATGGTTACTGGGTAGATCCGGGGCGGGAGTGAACGTTGGTAACTGAAGACAATGGGGAGCGTGCCGGGGGGAACCGCGTGCGAGTAGGGATCATGGGGGGAACGTTTGACCCCATTCACCACGGTCACTTGGTGGCCGCTTCGGAGGTTATGAATAACTTTGATTTGGATCAGGTTGTTTTTGTGCCGGCCGCTACTCAGCCTTTCAAACAGGGTGACCCAACCACACTGGCAGAGCATAGGTATTTGATGACAGTAATAGCCACGGCCTCAAACCCTCGGTTTTCTGTATCGAGAGTGGACATTGATCGTGGGGGGATTACCTACACGTATGACACTTTGCATGACTTGAGTCAGCAAAGACCAGAGGTGGATTGGTTTTTCATCACGGGCGCTGATGCTTTGCGAGACATACTCTCCTGGAAACGGGCCGGGGAACTTTTCGATATCGCCCACTTTGTCGGCGTTTCTCGTCCTGGGCACCACCTGGATGGGCACGGGCTGCCTACCGACGCGGTGACATTGATGGAAATACCTGCCCTGGCAATTTCGTCCACTGACATCAGAAGGCGGGTTGGGGAGCATAAACCAGTGTGGTACCTGGTGCCCGATGGTGTTGTCCAATACATTCAGAAGTATGACCTTTATGGATCCTAAGAACGTGGTGTCTAAGATAAAGATTTGTCCGAGGGCGCAGAAGCTCGGAACATGGGGGCCTGAAGCAGAGAGGAAATGATAGTGAGAAACGAGACTACCGAGATACTGCAATCGGCGAAACGATCCTTAGATGACAGTCAGGCGGAGGATATTGTAGCGATAGACGTGTCAAGCACGTTGCCGTTTACGGACGTATTTGTTTTGGCTAGTGCAGACAATCCCCGACATTTGAAAGCGATCAGTCACGCACTGACGGCTCAGCTTAGGGAGGAACATCAATTGTCGCCCCGCCAGGTGGAGGGGGAAGGGGAGGCGACCTGGGTGTTGATTGATTACGGTGATGTCACGTTCCACCTTTTCTTAGAGGAGGCTCGAGCATTTTACGGGCTTGACTCCCTGTGGGCGCAGAACAGCAAAATTTCTCTTTGACAGTCGGTAGGTCGACCGCTGCTGGCACTGTGTGCGTCGCCACGGAATATGGTTGGAACCCTGGAGTCGGATCGCGTAGACTGTACACAAGCATCACGTGATATCGGACGGGGCTATGGCGCAGTTGGTAGCGCGCTTCCATGGCATGGAAGAGGTCGGGGGTTCGACTCCCCCTAGCTCCACAGTGACAGGCACCCACGCAATTTCTTAGCGCGATTTATTCTCTCAGTGCTTTTATTCTCTCAGTGCTT